>NZ_MVYP01000017.1:0-36453 GCF_003638305.1 Helicobacter pylori
TTTTTGCTTTCTTTTTTCCTTTTTTTCTTTTTCTCTTCTTTTTCTCTTTTTAGTCTCCCTTCGGCCCCCTACCATGTCCTTTTGCGCCCCTCCACGCTCCCCATCCTCCTCTAATGGTGGGGGGGGGGGGGGGATAGCTCTTCATTATCCTCTTCTAAATCGTAAAAACTATTAAAAACGCAATCATGGATAGTGAAACAGATTCTTCCATTGCCATAATGATAGCTCAAATTCAATCCCATAGCCTCTAAAGCGTTTTTAATGATATACATGCCTAACCCAAAACCATGGGCTTGGCTGGGGTTAGAAGATTTAAAATAAGGTTGCAAATACTTTTCAAAATCTTCTTTTAAAGGTTTGCTTTTATTAGACACCACTAAATTATTCCCTATAAAATCCAAAAACACCTGTTTGTCATCGCTGTATTTGATCGCATTATCTACCATGTTTTTTAACGCTATAGCAAACAATTCAAAATCCGCTTCAATAATGTAATTGGAAGAGGACACATGGATAGGGCTTTTTTTATCCTCATCAATCAAAAGCATTTTTTCAATCCTGTCTATCAAATCGCTCATTAGAAATTTTTCTTTATTGCTCCCATAGTTTTTGGAAGCGAGTTGCTCAATGCGGGCAAATTGCTCAATCAGCGTGTTTAGGTGATCAAAAATGGAAATGAAGCGTTTTCGTGGCAATTCTTCTTTGAGCATAGAGCTTAGTATCTTGCCCTTAGTGATAGGGGTGCGTAATTCATGCATGATAGAGCGCAAAAATAAAACCCGAGATTCATTCATCGCATTGATTTTTAGAATACAATTGTCAAATTCGTTAGCCAGATCCCCTATTTCATCTTTTTGCTTGCTTTTACAACTCACGCTTTTATCCCCTTGAGCGAAGCGCTTCACTTGAGATCTCAACTCTCTTAAGGGCAATAAACTCTGTAAAACAAATAAAAAGAGGAATAAAATCAATAACAAACCCACCGTAATCGCTAAGAAATAATTCCTGTAAGAAACCGAATGCAAATCTTTATAAAGCACAAAATGCTCATCTTTTTTTAAAAGGATAAAAACCATATCGCTGAATTTAAACACTTCCGCATACCCAATATTTCTGTGGTGCAACTGGTGGCGTCTTTTGGCTAAAACCTTTTCTAAATTTTCTATCGTGGTTTCTCTAAAGCCAATTTTATAGAGGTAATCTTCTATGGCTCTATAATCGGAGTAGTTATTTAAAATTTCATTGATAGTGGTAACAAACTGATAATGGCGCATTTCGTTTTGATAGTTTTCATGGCTGATTTGAGAAGACACGAAATAATAAGCGAACGCTCCAAAACTAAAGAGCGTTACCATAAACAAAGCGACAACTTTAAAAAAGATAGAGAAACGCAAAACCCCTTAACTCCTTATTAGAATCAGTATTCTAATTTGTAACCGATCCCTCTAACAGAGATGATGTATTGCGGTTGCTTAGGATTTTTTTCAATCTTAGATCGCAAACGGCCAATGATCACATCAATGCTTTTATTAGAGCTTTCAGGGTTGATGCTCTCGCTTTCAATCGCAATGCTTTCACGGCTAAACACATAACCTTTTTTGCTAATGAGGAGCGAAAGGATTTCATATTCAGCCCTGGTTAAGTCTAGCTTTTTTTCATGCATATACACTTCTCGGCTATCCTTATCTACCCTAAAGATATTCGCATCGCCTGGCTCACTCACTTCTTCTTTTTTATGAGAACGCCTAAGCAAGGATTGGATACGAGCCAATAATTCCTTAGGATCATAGGGTTTAGGGAGGTAGTCATCAGCCCCATAATCCAGCGCTTTAATCTTATCTTCCACATCACTTCTCGCTGAAGAAATAATAATAGGGATATGTTTTTGTTTGGAAATGCGCCTACACACTTCAAGCCCGTCTAAATTAGGCAAAGTCAAATCCAATAACAACAAATCATAATTTTGTGTGTTAGCCGCACTAATGCCGGTATATGGCTCATCGTAATTGGTTACATGAATGCCATGTTGGAGCAAAAACTCGCTCAAAAACTTGGCTAATTCTATATCATCTTCTATCATTAAAACTTCTATCATACTTCAATTAACTCCTTCAATGATTTTTACAACTTCAAAAACGATTAACTCTGTTAATGTTTTAAGGGCTTGATTTTAGCATTTTATTACTAAAGATACCTTAAAGATGTCTTAAAAATAAAAATTCAAAACATTATCATAGTTATTAATGGGAATTTAAGGCTTTGTTTTCATGGAATATTAAAAATTAAAATCTTATTTTTTAATGTTTTTAAAAAATTCCTTTGATCGTTTTTCACTCTGTGTTTTCTCGCTCCAAAGATTCTAATCGTTTTTCAAGCACGCTCAATTGGTATTGCAAGAAACGCGCCACTAAATCCAAACGCTTCAGCGCGTCTTTTTCTTCTAAAGCTTGCATGCCTTTCAATAACACTAAGGTTCTCTCTAATAAGCTTTTTAAAAAAACCCGCTCGTTTGAAACCGGTGCTTGCGTGGGGTTTTTGGGCGTGATTTCTTCTGTAATGATTCCTTGTGCTTCTTCTTTTTCTTCTGTATTTTCTTCTGTGATTTTTTCTTGGGTTTCTATTTTAGCAGCGTTTTTTGGCTCTAAAGGGGTGCTTTGAGGGTTTGGGGTGTTTTGCAAATAAGGGGGCGTTTTAAAAAAAGAGGGCGTTTTTTGCGCCGCATCAAAGCCATCATCAATGGTTTTAGCCATTTTTTCAATTTCATTAAGGGTTTCTGAAATAATGTTTTTCAATTCCATTCTACCAGCCATTGTTCTAAATTTTCAACGCTCAAAAAATCCCCTTTGATAAAATTCAAATAGTGCCGCTCTAATAGCACGTCGTGCTTGAAAGGAGCGCCATTTTTTTGGATTTTTTCCAAGCGTTCTATTTGTTTTAACGCCTCTGCATGGTCAGGGGTTTTTTTTAAAATATTAGTATAAATTTGCAACGCTTCTTCAAAAAACCCTTGTTCTTCATAAATGCGAGCGAGCGTGATGGTTTCTAATGGCATGCGTTTCTCTTAATCGTTTGTAATACCTAATCTCTAAACGCCATTTTTAGACTCTACTTGAGTGCGCAAAAAGCTAAAAGCCGGTAAGGGTGCGGGCAGCCGCACCAAATTCACATTCCCGCTATGGATAGTTTCTAACTCGGTGTTATTTTCTAAAAGGATTTTATACAGCACTAAATAAGAGCGTTTTTCAAAGGTATAAATCTTGCCAATTTCATTGACTACGGGCGTGATAGCCGCATTTTTGGGGGCGATGATTTCATAAGCCATGTTAGTGGTAGTGGTGAATTTGCATGCAAAAAAACGCCCGTCTTCTGTTATTTCGCCATTGACTTGAAAATCCCCTTCGCTAATGGCTGTCTGGTGGTTTTGAGTGTCTAGCCTTTCAAAAGGCCTTCGCATCAAATAGCCATCCGTAAAACCCCTGTTTTTAAGCGTGTTCAATTCGCTAGCATAAAAACTCGGCTTAAGGGTGTTATGGTAAAAATCATCAACCGCTAAACGATAGATTCGCGTGGTTTGCGCGGCGTAGTAACTGGACTTGGTGCGCCCTTCAATCTTAAGTGCGCTAATGGCGTTGGAGCTTAAAATTTCAGCGATATGACTAGAGAGATTCAAATCTTTAGCGTTAAAAATATGCGTGCCTACGCCCTCTTCTTCAACCAACCTCATCATCACGCCGTTATCAGGGTTTTTCACATAATATTCATAATCAAACCGGCAATCGTTTGCGCAACTCCCTCTATTAGGCACGCGCCCCTTTTGTAAGGCCGAAATCAAGCAACGCCCTGAAAAGGCAAAGCACATGCTCCCATGCACAAAGATTTCTAATTCCAAATCGGGTAAGGCTTTTTTAATCTCAATCGCATCATTCAGGCTCAATTCCCTAGCGCACACGATGCGTTTAACCCCTAAATCATAAAACACTTGCGCATCTAGCGTGTTTAAAACATTCGCTTGCGTGGATAAATGGATGGGAATATGTGGGGCGATTTTTGAAGCGAGCTTGATGACACCAGGCGCAGCGATAATGAAAGCGTCTGGCTCTAATTCTGCCATTTTATAAAGATGCTCTTCTAAAAGTTTGAGCTGTGAATTGAAAGGGAAACCATTGATTGTGGCATAGACTTTTTTATTCAGCGCATGGGCGTAGTCAATCCCTTCTTTAAAGGTCTCTAAAGTGAATTCCTTGCCTGCACGATTGCGTAAAGAAAAATGGCTCACTCCCCCATAAACCGCATCAGCCCCATAGTTGAGAGCGATTTTAAGTTTTTTTAAATTACCGGCTGGAGAAAGTAATTCAACTTGGTTCAAAACTACTTGGCTCCAAAAGAAGCGATCAAGGCTTCAATATCATCAGCGCTGGCTAAATCTTTATCGTCATCGCCGGTGATAAAAGTCGCTGAACTCACGCGCTTAGAATCATCAATTTTGCCTTCAAAAAGAGAATTCATGTATTGGCTGAGCGCTCGCATGACATTAACCACTCGTTCAATTTTTTGGCGGTGGATGTCTTGAAACTGCATAATATCCATCGCTTGCATGGAGCTATCTGAGCAATTAGCGGCTTCTTCTTCAATGCTCTTAAGGGCGTTTAGGATTTCTTGTTGCTCGTTGAGTGCGGTTTTAAAAGATTCAACATTAGGGAAATGCGCATGCAAATTGTCAAAAATTTCTTGGTGTTTTTGCAAAGGTTCTTGGATTTTTTTAACCATTTTAGCGATTTTTTCAGCACTAGCCCCGATCAAATCCAATTGATCAAAAATCTGCGTGGCTTTCACTTCAGAATCTCTTGTAACATCGTCTAATTGATGCACGACTTTATGCTCTTCAGTGGGGGGAGGGGGAGGCCATTCATTGGGGCTAATCTTGCCGTATTTTTCAGCGTCTTCTTTTTTGACGGTCATTTTTTCATTATAACTGGAATTTTCTTTACCCTCTTTAGGCTCTTCTTTAGTTCCTTCTTTAGCCCCCTCTTTGGCCTTTTCTTTAGCCTCTAGGGCTTCCAAGTTTTCTAAATCGCCACCACTCATCAAAGCGTCTAATTCTTCTTGTGTCATTGTTGTTCCTTGCTAATTGGTTTTAAAAAGCGTTTTTAACCATAATTCCTAGCTGTCATTTTAGCGCACTTAAGCTTTAGCAATCAAAACGCCCTCTAAAATCGCATCAATATCGCCGTCTAATATCGCTTCCACATTGCTATAAGCAATATTGGAGCGCGCGTCTTTGACTTGCTGGTAGGGGGCTAGAACATAGCTTCTTATTTGATGCCCCCAGCCGATCTCGCTTTTTTCTTCATTTTTGGCGCTGCTTTGCTGCTTTTCTAATTCCAATTCATAAAGCTTGGATTTAAGCATTTTTAACGCGCTCGCCTTGTTTTTATGCTGGCTCCTGTCGTTTTGGCATTGCACCACAATGCCGGTAGGGAAATGCGTGATCCTAACCGCGCTTTCTGTTTTATTGACATGCTGACCGCCTGCCCCACTGGCTCTATAATAATCGTAACGGACATCTTTTTCATCAATTTCTATATCAATATCATCGTCTAATTCAGGGCTAATTTGCACGCTCGCAAAACTCGTGTGCCGTTTGGCGTTCGCATCAAAGGGTGAAATCCTTACAAGCCTATGCACCCCATTTTCATTTTTCAAATAGCCATAAGCGTTTTCGCCCTTAATGATAAAGGCGACCCCTTTAATGCCTGCTTCTTCGCCATCTTGATAATCTAAAATCTCGCTTTTAAAGCCTCTTCTTTCTGCCCACCTCAAATACATGCGATACAAAATACTCGCCCAATCCTGGCTTTCAGTCCCCCCCGCTCCAGGCTGAATGGTGATAATAGCGTTTGAAGCGTCATTTTCACCGCTTAACATGATTTCAATTTCCACTTTTTGGACGCTGTGTTCTAAAGTAGGAGCCTCTTCATAGAGTAAGGATAAAGTAACCTCATCGTTATCGTTTTGAGCGAGTTCAAACAATTCCACGCTTTCATCTAAAGAATTTTTCGTTTTTTGATAGGTTTCTAGCAAGCGGTTCAAGTGCACTTTTTCTTTATTGGTGTCTCTAGCCTTTAAGACATCTTGCCAAAAATTAGGGTCTTCTTGCTCTTTTTCAATGCGTTCTAATTCTTGTTTGATCTTTTCAGGCTTGATGATTAAAGCGATATTATCGCATTTGTTTTGCAAGCTTTTTAACAATTCGCTATAGGTGTAGTTATCCACAAACAGAACCTTTATGAGTGGGGTTTTGAACTTGCCATTATAGCATTGTTAAAAGCCATTTTAATTTTCAAACCTTAAAATTTCAATTTCGCCTTGAACCCATTCCACTCCTTCATCAATTAAAGCGATAGAATCCACTCGCGCAAGGGCTTGAATCGCTCCTGATTCATAGCGGTTGTTGTTGTAAGGAATGAATTGGTGGTTTGAATAGTTGCCTAAAATTAAATACGCGCGTTCGCCTTTAAGCTTTAAAGGGGCATTGATTTGAGCCTTAAAGGGCTTTAATTCAAAGTCTTTATTTAAAGATAAGCGCTCCAATAAGGGTAGAATCAAAACCCGTAAAACCAATAAACAACTTAAAGGATTGCCCGGTAAGCCTATAATGATACTTTGATTGAGTCGGGCTAAAGTTACCGGTTTTCCCGGTTTGAGATTGACTTTTTCATAATAAAAAAGGGCGTTTTTTTCTTTCAAAGCGTCTTTAAAAAAGTCTTTATCCCCCACACTCACCCCTGCACTTGAAAGGATGACATCATAATCTTGCAATTCAAGTATTTTAAGCTGTAAATCTTTATCGTCTTTTAAAACCCCTAGAAAATGCGTGTTGTAGTTTTTAAGCATGTTAAAAACACCCACTGAATTCACATCATAAACCTGGCATTCTAGGGCGTTCTGCCCTAAAGGCACTAATTCATCGCCGCTACTAAAGAGAGCGATTTTTAATTTCCTAAACGCTTTGATTTCTTTGAACCCTTGAGAGACAATGAGCACGATATGCCCGTAATTCAAACGGGTATTTTTAGGGACTAATACGCTGTTTAAAGAAGCGTTCTCGCCCTTTTGACGGATATTGGCGTTTATTTTAAAATCTTTAGGAGCTAGGGCGGAATTTTTATGGCTTTCTAGCATGCATTCTATGGGAACGATCGTTTCTATTCCCTTTGGCACCATCGCTCCAGTCATGATTTTAACGCATTCATTTTCTTTAACTTCTAAAGCGCTCACATCATCTCCGGCAAAAATGTGCTGGATGACTTGAGTTTTTTGACCTAAATCTTGCATTTTAAACCCATAGCCGTCCATAGCGCTTTGATTGAATTTAGGCAAGGCGTGAGTGCAAATAATATCCTCTGCTAAAATGCGCCCTGTGCTTTCAAACAAAGAGACAACCTCTACTTCTAAGGGTTTTAAGGGAATGCTAGAATGGATTTTTAGGGCTTCTTTAAAACTAATCATGTTTATCCTTTAAAAGATTTTGCTAATGGCGCTAAAGGCCAGGCTGATTTCTTCTTTAAAACGCCCCATGATAGCCGAAGCGATTAAAATAATGCCCACAAACCCGATCGCAATTTTAACCGGAAACCCAATAGCGAGCAGGTTGAATTGAGGGTGGGTTTTCATGATCATGCCAAAAATAATATCGCTCAATAACACCAAGCATAAAATAGGGAACGCCATAGAAAACCCTATGACAAACAAGTGCGAAAAGGCTTTGACAATGTTTTTAGCTAATTCTGGCTCAAAGACAAATTGCCCTAAAGGGACGGCTCTTAAGCTGTGATCCACAAACAAAATGATTTGATGGTGGAACGATAAATCCAATAAAATTAAAATCGCTAACAATAAAAGGGCTTGCCCCACAATGGGTTTTTGCGATCCTGAAATGGGATCATATGCGCTCGCCATCGTAAGCCCCATAGAAAAGCTGATGCTGTCAGTGGCAAACACTAAGCTCGCAAAAACGATTTGTAAAAAGACAGACGCGCACACCCCTAAAAACAGCTCGCATAAACAAGCGATGATAAAACCCTCTGGCGTGTAAGCAGCGTTTGAAAATTCTAAAGTGGGGTAAAAAATTGCGCTCACATACAAGCTCAAAGCCCCACGCACCGACAAAGGCACTAAATGGTTTTCAAAAAAAGGGAAAAAAGACAGCACCCCGCTAACCCTTAAAAACAACAAGAAAAAATCCCTGACATGGGGGGTGCTAAGCTCTTGGAGAAAATCTAACATTCTTTTTCTTTAAGGATAAAAAGTAGTGTGCTAGCATGAGAGTTTGCAACAAGGTGGCAAAAAAATTAAAAAAAGGGATTAAGGAAAAAAGATAGCAAAAAAACGAGAAACGATAATGCTTCAATCGGTGCTGTTTGAGTAGGTTTTGATAGCTTTGATGATTAAAAATTACACTGGCTATATCTAAACTCATGGTGTTTTTGAAAAAAAGAAAATGCGGGATTATGGAAAAAAAGACCCCAAAGACCCCTATAAAGGGAATGAAATAAAAGGGCGTTAAAACCGCTAAGAATAAAAGCATAAAAATGAGCACTTTTAAAAAATATTTAATAGAAAAAAGAATAGAGCCAAATTCTTCTAAAACGACATGGGGATAATATTTTTGGTGCAAATAAGAGACCACTAAAGGGGTGTAAAAAATAGACGCAAAAATATTGATGACTAAACTCAAAAGAATCACAATCCAAAAAATAAGAAAATACACTAACGCTTTAAAAACCCAAACAAACACACTAGAAAAAAAGCCTTGAGAATGAGAGTAATCGCTTAAAGATTGCGGTAATAAAGCTTGGCAATAATTCACAATGTTTTCGCCATTGTAATAAAAGATAGCTCCAAAAAACGCCAAACTCAAAAGGATAGGGCCAAGATTGATTAAAATCATTCTAGCGCTTAAAAAATCATTAAAACTTTTTTTAAAAATGGATAGAAACAAAACCATAAGCCTTTTTTAAACTCACTTTTTAAGGGGTATTTAAGCGCAAAGTCCCTTAATCCTACATAGTAAGCTTATCAATATGAGATTGACTAAAGGTATAGAAATTACTTAATATGGAATAACATGCAATGCTGAAAAACCAAATATCAAATATATAGAATAATAACCCTAGTAACCAAGGAAAGAAAATACATGCAACAATAATTACGAATATTATATTCATAATTGTATCGAGAATTTTTGAATCCTTTTTAACATTCTTTTCCTTTCCAAAAAGAATAAAACTAACACCAATAAATACAACAAATATTATTGCAATATCTGCGGCGAACATTTTTACCCGCTTTGAACGGAATGAATAACTTTAAGCATTTCTTACCCCTCAATGTGAGTTTTCTATAATCATGATAGCTGATTTTGTTTTAAATTTGCTATAATGTGAATTTAATGATGAAAATTAGTTTAGAGTGGAGAACACACAATGAAAAAAAATATCTTAAATTTAGCGTTAGTGGGCGCGTTGAGCGCGTCGTTTTTGATGGCTAAGCCGGCTCATAATGCGAATAACGCTACGCATAACACGAAAGAAACGACTGATGCTTCAGCAGGCGTGTTAGCGACAGTGGATGGCAAGCCTATTACCAAAAGCGATTTTGACATGATTAAGCAACGAAATCCTAATTTTGATTTTGACAAGCTTAAAGAGAAAGAAAAAGAAGCCTTGATTGAGCAAGCTATCCGCACCGCACTTGTAGAAAATGAGGCTAAGGCAGAAAAGCTTAATCAGACTCCAGAATTTAAAGCGATGATGGAAGCGGTTAAAAAACAGGCTTTAGTGGAATTTTGGGCTAAAAAACAGGCTGAAGAAGTGAAAAAAATCCAAATCCCAGAAAAAGAAATGCAAGATTTTTACAACGCTAATAAAGATCAGCTTTTTGTCAAGCAAGAAGCCCATGCTAGGCATATTTTAGTGAAAACCGAAGATGAGGCTAAACGGATTATTTCTGAGATTGACAAACAGCCAAAGGCTAAAAAAGAAGCCAAATTCATTGAGTTAGCCAATCGTGATACGATTGATCCTAACAGCAAGAACGCGCAAAATGGCGGTGATTTGGGGAAATTCCAAAAGAACCAAATGGCTCCGGATTTTTCTAAAGCCGCTTTCGCTTTAACTCCTGGGGATTACACTAAAACCCCTGTTAAAACAGAGTTTGGTTATCATATTATCTATTTGATTTCAAAAGATAGCCCTGTAACTTATACTTATGAGCAAGCTAAACCCACCATTAAGGGGATGTTACAAGAAAAGCTTTTCCAAGAACGCATGAATCAACGGATTGAGGAACTAAGGAAGCACGCTAAAATTGTTATCAACAAGTAATGGATGAGGTGTTATCATGTTAGTTAAAGGCAATGAAATCTTATTGAAAGCCCATAAAGAAGGTTATGGGGTGGGGGCGTTTAATTTCGTGAATTTTGAAATGCTAAACGCTATTTTTGAAGCAGGAAACGAGGAAAATTCCCCACTTTTCATTCAAGCGAGTGAAGGAGCGATCAAATACATGGGGATTGATATGGCGGTGGGCATGGTGAAAATCATGTGCGAACGCTATCCCCACATTCCTGTAGCCTTACACCTAGATCATGGCACGACTTTTGAAAGCTGCGAAAAAGCCGTGAAAGCGGGTTTCACTTCTGTGATGATTGACGCGTCTCATCATGCTTTTGAAGAAAATTTGGAATTGACTTCTAAAGTGGTCAAAATGGCGCATAGCGCTGGAGTGAGCGTGGAAGCGGAGTTGGGGCGTTTAATGGGGATTGAAGACAATATTTCAGTGGATGAAAAAGACGCGGTGTTAGTGAATCCTAAAGAAGCGGAGCAGTTTGTCAAAGAATCTCAAGTGGATTACTTAGCCCCAGCCATTGGGACAAGCCATGGAGCGTTTAAGTTTAAGGGCGAGCCAAAATTGGATTTTGAACGCTTGCAAGAAGTCAAAAGGCTCACTAATATCCCTTTAGTTTTGCATGGAGCGAGCGCGATACCGGATAATGTGAGGAAATCTTATTTGGACGCTGGAGGCGATCTGAAAGGCTCTAAGGGCGTGCCTTTTGAATTTTTACAAGAATCCGTAAAAGGGGGGATCAATAAGGTCAATACCGACACGGACTTAAGGATCGCTTTCATCGCAGAAGTGCGCAAGGTGGCTAATGAAGATAAGAGCCAATTTGATTTGAGGAAGTTTTTTTCTCCGGCCCAATTAGCGCTTAAAAATGTGGTCAAAGAGCGCATGAAACTTTTGGGCAGCGCTAATAAAATTTAATCAATAAGGAAAGAGTGTAACATGGCAATTGGGATGAGCGAGCTCAAAAAGGGCTTAAAAATTGAATTGGGTGGTGTGCCTTATAGGATCGTAGAATACCAACATGTCAAGCCCGGCAAGGGTGCGGCTTTTGTGCGCGCGAAAATCAAGTCGTTTTTAGATGGTAAGGTGATTGAGAAGACTTTCCATGCGGGGGATAAGTGCGAAGAGCCTAATCTGGTTGAAAAAACGATGCAATACCTTTATCACGATGGCGACACATACCAATTCATGGATATAGAGAGCTATGAGCAAATCGCTTTGAACGACTCTCAAGTGGGTGAGGCTTCTAAATGGATGCTAGACGGCATGCAAGTGCAGGTTTTATTGCATAATGACAAGGCGATTTCAGTGGATGTGCCACAAGTTGTGGCTTTAAAGATTGTAGAAACAACTCCTAATTTTAAGGGCGATACTTCCAGCGCGAGCAAAAAACCAGCGACTTTAGAAACTGGTGCGGTCGTGCAAGTGCCTTTCCATGTTTTAGAGGGTGAGGTGATTAAAGTCAATACGGAAACAGAAGAGTATCTTGAAAAGGTGAAATGAGATTATCTTTTATTGATCTAGTGCTTTAGACACAGCCTTTTTGTCATAAGGGGTATTATCAGCCCCCTTATTTGAGCTTTTTCTAAAATGCGTGTGAAATCTGTGTTTAAAAATTATTTAAAATGGATTGACTTTTTTATTGATCATCAATAAAAATATTCAAAGGCATTTTTTAAGATTAAACATAAGAGATTGATTTAATCAAGCGGATAATCTCTTAAAAAAGCAGTCTTTGGGGGTTAGGGGATTTGATTGGAGGTTAGGGATTAAACGCAAAATATCCCCTTAAAAAATGGGTTTTATGATAAAGTTTAAAACGATAGCAACAAAGTAATCCTGTTTTTTATTAAAAATTAAAGTTAATTGAGATTCAAATAAGGTTCTAGTTGCAACATTTGATGAGAGCGATGCCCCTATTCCCTTAAGATTTAAAATAGAAAATGAGTTTAAAATCAAATCTAAAACCATAAAACAAAATTTAAAAATCCCATTTTTTAGTCAAAACAAACCTACAATGAGCGTTCTATATCATCAGCGTTTAAAGGGGTGTTGGCTTTTAAGAATTTTGATGCCTTTTGGCCCAAAATTTCTTTATAAAATTTAGGGTGTAAGCCAAGGTTGGGGCGTAAGGCTTTGATATTATCACTAGTCAATGCTTCGCCTTTTTGAATGTCCTTAATGACGAATAAAGAGCGCGCGAAGAATCTTCGCTTTTCTAAAGTTTTTGGATTGATTTTTGGCTCTTCTTCGCCTAAGGCTAAAACGCTTTGCTTGATGGCTTCAACCATGCTTTTAAATTCGTTAAAATCCATGCTAAAAGCGCTGTCTGGGGTTTGTAAGGATTTGTTTAAGATGAAATGCTTTTCTATCATGCTCGCCCCTAAAGTGGTGGCTAAAATGGGGCAAAGAGAGCCAATCGTGTGATCGCTCAAGCCAAATTTAACGCCAAAGGTTTCGCCTAATTTAACCATGCTCAATAAGTTAGCGTCTTCTATTTTACTGGGATAAGCGCTCACGCATTTTAAAAGGGTGATGTCAAAATTATTCACGCCTTTGCACAAAGAAATAGCGTCTTGCAATTCAGTGCTTGTAGCGATACCGCTAGAAAGGATAATGGGCTTTTGTGTGCGAGCGGCCTTTTCAATCAAGTCTAAATCAACGATTTCAAAACTAGCGATTTTATACATGGGGCAATTCAGGCTCTCTAAAAGCTCTAAAGCTTGTGAACTAAAAGGCGAGCTAAAAATGCCTAAATCAAGCTTTTTAGCCAACTCAAACAATTCAGCATGCCACTCTAGGGGGGTAGAAGCCTTTTGATACAATCCATACAGATTTTCTTTATCCCATAAAGTGCCTTGAATGATGAAAGGATCTTCTTTAGAGTTTAAAGTCATGCAGCTTGGCGTGTAGGTTTGGAGCTTGACAAAATCCGCGCCGCTTTCCTTAATGGCATGAAGGCTTTCTTTAGCGAGATTTAAATCCTGGTTATGGTTAGCACTCAATTCAGCGACAATTTTAGGGCGTTGCAACATTTCTTATTTTTCCTTAATCAAAACTTCTTTTTCTAGGCGATAGACTTGAGAGCAAGTGAAGGCTAAATGCTCATCATGCGTGGCTAAAACTAACGCCCCTTCGTTTTCTGTAATGTAATTTTGCAGCATGCTGATGACTTGATTAGCGCTAATGGTGTCTAAATTCCCGGTGGGTTCATCAGCGATAATGATTTGGGGTTTTTTAGAAAGCACTCTGGCGATGCTTAAGCGTTGTTGCTGGCCGCCGCTCAATTCACCCACGCCTTGTTTTAGGGTGTGGGCTATGCCTAATTGTTCTAAAAGGGAATGATTTATTTCTTGCTTGGCTAGGATTGAAGCGACTTGCAAATTTTCTAAAGCACTAAAACCCTTAAAAAGGTAATGCGATTGAAAAACGATGCCCACTTTTAAGCGCCGTAATTCCAAAAGCTTTTTGGAGTTTAAGGCATAAATATCCTGGTGTTCTAACAAACTGACTGTTCCGCTATCCGGTTTTAGCATGGTGGCTAGATGGCTTAAAAGCGTGCTTTTACCGCTCCCGCTCACGCCTAAAATCGCTAGGCTTTCTTTGGGTTTAATGTGCAAATTCACGCCACTATAAAGAGGTTTTTCAAAAGCATGAGAAATATTAATCGCTTTAATCATGATCGTTTCCTAAAAAGAATATCGCTTAATAAACTAGGGCTTAAGATGTAAGAAGTTGAAAAATTCGCACTGTGCAAGATGATTTTATCATAACGCCTTGCGTAGTATTTTAAAAGCGTTCTTTGTAAGGTGGGTTCAATGCTTGGGCTAAACCATGCGTTATTGCTCATCACGATAAAAATTTTTGAAAGGCTGTTTGAATAAGCGGCTTTGGAAGTGCCTTCATAGCAGATCAGGGGGCGGAAAGTAAAATCGTCTAATGTAAAATCGCTGAAATGGGAAGCGTTGCGGTATAAATAAGCGCTCTCGCCAAAAAAGAGTTTTTCAAGGGGTTTTTGAAGAAACTTAGGTAAAGGCATTATCTCGCCAAAGGGGGCTAAGATCACTTTATCAGCGATCTGAACGCTTTTTTTAGAAAATAAAAATGAGCTGTTATAAAGGCTATAGCCTTGGGTGCGCAATGTCCCTATTAAAATAGCAATATTATCGCTTAAATCTTCTAGCTTATCTTTAAAAGGGGAGTTCTCTAAAGCGATGGGGTAGGCGGTCTCTGGAAAAACAATCAAGGTTTTTTGCTTGCTTTGAGCGAGCTTGATTTCTTTAAGAATGTTGTTTTCAATATCATTAAGGTAGTTTGAGTCAAATTTCAAATCTTGGGGCGTTTTTGTAGAGACTAATTCAATATTTCCAACCTTTTTTAAATCGCTTGTTTTGAAAAAATTAAAATCCAACGCGCCAAGCAGCAATAAAACCCCTATCATTCTGTATTTTTTAAGATTTTGAGCGCTCAAAAAAACGCAAGCCAAAAAAACAAGCCCTAGCGATAACTTATCCACTCTAAACACGCTATAAGAAAAAAAGCTATCTGGGACTAACCAATCAAATCCAAAAGGGTGGATAAAACTAGAGCCTAAAAAACTCAAAAGCCTGAAATAGGGGTTTTCAAAATAGAGCAACAAATAAAATAAAACCCCATAAACTAACGCTATTAAAATAATGATTAAGGGCAATAAATAAGTGAAATCCGAGTAGCGAAAGCTTAAAGCACACCAATAAAACAATAACGCCCCCACGAAAAACCCCAAAGCAAAAGCGCTATTTCTAGGGGTTTTTAAAAACACCAGCATGCTTAAAGGGGCTAATAGGCTTGTGAGTGTGATAGTGATATAGGGGTTTTCAACCGCATAAGCGTCTAAAACAGCGTTCATATACACGCTTGAAACAAACATGCACGCTAATAAAAAGGCGTTTTGATTGAATAGGAGAAGACGCATGGCTAAATTTTGAAACCTTGAGATTGTTTTAGTGTATTATAGCTATATTTTAATTTAAGAATTTTAGATTGATTTTTTTAAGGGTAGTTTTTTTTAAGTTGTGTTATTATTTTCAAATTTCAAGTCTAAAGAGTGTGGATTGGCATGATTTAAGAGTGATGGGTGTTTGTTTTAAAACGCTACGACTATCCTTATATGAGATAGAGATAATGAGAGAAAGGTTTGGGTTTAGGGTTTGAACTATATTGATTTGGCGTTACTTGTGGTGGTGGTAGCCTTTGGGATTAGAGGATTTTATCATGGCTTCGTGAGTGAAGTGGCGGGGACTTTAGGGATTGTGCTTGGCGTGTATTTAGCGTCTCGCTATTCTGTGGCTGTTGGGAATTTATTTTCAGAGCATTTGTATGATTTAAGAAATGAAACCATGACGAATCTCATCGGTTTTTTATTGGTGTTAGCGTCTATTTGGGTGTTTTTTTTAGCTTTTGGAGTGTTGCTAGGCAAGGTGTTAGTCTTTAGTGGGTTAGGCATTATAGACAAAGCGTTAGGGTTTATTTTTTCATGTTTAAAGACTTTTTTAGTGCTTTCTTTCATCCTTTATGCACTCTCTAAAATGGAAGTCATGAAAGACGCTAACGCCTATTTGCAAGAAAAGAGTGCTTTTTTTTCTACCATGAAAAGCATCGCCAGTAAGATCATGCGCCTTGATGGCGTCAAACATGTGGAGCAAAACCTTAAAGGCAATCTTGAAGAAATGAGCGATGAAGTCAAAAATAAAGAATCTTTCAATAAAAATAAAGAGTCTTTTAATAAAGCGATGGATAAGGGCGTGGAAGCTTTAAAAGAAAAGGCTAAAGATTTGCCTAAAAACATGTTAGATCCAAAAGCTAACCAAACCCCACCAAACCACACCCCATCTAATAAAGAACCCCTATAAAGGCATCACATGTTTTCTAACCAATACATCCAACAACGCATCCATAAAGCCAATAGCTTGAGAGAAGAAGGGAAAAACCCTTATAAAAATGGCTTGAAACGAAGCCTAACAAACGCCGCTTTTTTAGAAAAATACGCTTATGTTAAGGGTTTAGAAGAGCCTAAAGACAAAGAAAAATGCGAGAGCGTTGTAGGGAGAGTCAAGCTTTTGCGTTTAATGGGTAAGGCATGTTTTATTAAAGTTGAAGATGAAAGCGCGATTTTGCAAGCTTATGTTTCGCAAAATGAATTGAATGATGAATTTAAAAGCTTGAAAAAGCATTTAGAAGTGGGCGATATTGTGTTGGTGAAAGGTTTCCCTTTTGCTACCAAAACCGGTGAATTAAGCATTCATGCCCTAGAATTTCACATTTTAAGCAAAACCATTGTGCCTTTACCTGAAAAGTTTCATGGATTAAGCGATATAGAATTGCGCTACCGCCAGCGCTACTTGGATTTGATCGTCAATCCTAGCGTTAAAGATGTGTTTAAAAAGCGCAGTTTGATTGTCTCTAGCGTGCGGAAATTCTTTGAAATGGAAGGGTTTTTAGAAGTGGAAACCCCCATGATGCACCCCATTCCTGGCGGGGCGAACGCAAGGCCTTTTATCACTTATCATAACGCTTTAGAAGTTGAAAGGTATTTGAGAATCGCCCCAGAATTATACCTTAAACGCTTGATTGTGGGAGGTTTTGAAGCGGTGTTTGAAATCAATCGTAATTTCAGGAATGAGGGCATGGATCACAGCCATAACCCCGAATTTACGATGATTGAATTTTACTGGGCGTATCACACTTATGAAGATTTGATTGAACTCAGTAAGAGGCTGTTTGACTACTTGCTAAAGACTTTAAATTTAGATTCAAAAATCATCTATAACGATATGGAAGTGGATTTCAACCAAACGAGCGTGATTTCTTATTTGGACGCTTTGGAAACAATAGGGGGCATTAGTAAGGGCATTTTAGAAAAAGAAGACAGGCTTTTGGCTTATTTGTTAGAGCAGGGCATTAAAGTAGAGCCAAACCTCACTCATGGCAAATTGCTCGCTGAAGCGTTTGATCATTTTGTAGAGCATAAGCTCATTCACCCCACTTTTGTAACCGAATATCCCATTGAGATTAGCCCCTTAGCCAGACGCAACGATAGTAACCCTAATATTGCTGACAGGTTTGAATTGTTTATTGCAGGTAAAGAAATCGCTAATGGCTTTAGCGAGTTGAATGACCCATTAGATCAACTAGAGCGCTTTAAAAATCAAGTGGCTGAAAAAGAAAAAGGCGATGAAGAAGCCCAATACATGGATGAAGATTATGTGTGGGCTCTAGCCCATGGAATGCCCCCCACTGCAGGGCAAGGCATAGGCATTGACAGGCTAGTGATGCTACTCACTGGAGCTAAAAGCATTAAAGATGTGATTTTATTTCCAGCGATGCGTCCTGTTAAAAACGATTTTAATGTTGAGGGTGAAGAATAATGTCGTATTTTTTAGAACAAACGGATAGTGAAATCTTTGAGTTTATTGTTGAGGAATTTAAACGCCAAAATGAGCATTTAGAAATGATAGCGAGCGAGAATTACACTTTTCCTAGTGTCATGGAGGCTATGGGGAGTATTTTAACGAATAAATACGCTGAGGGCTATCCTAACAAGCGCTACTATGGAGGCTGTGAAGTGGTGGATAAAATAGAAAGCTTGGCCATAGAAAGGGCTAAAAAGCTTTTCAATTGCCAGTTCGCTAACGTGCAAGCGCATTCAGGCTCACAAGCCAATAACGCTGTCTATCACGCCCTTTTAAAGCCTTATGATAAGATTTTAGGCATGGATTTAAGCTGTGGAGGGCATTTAACGCATGGCGCTAAAGTGAGTTTGACCGGCAAGCATTATCAGAGCTTTTCTTATGGCGTGAATTTGGATGGCTATATTGATTATGAAGAGGCGCTAAAAATCGCTCAGAGCGTTAAGCCACAAATCATTGTGTGCGGGTTTTCAGCCTATCCAAGGGAGATTGATTTTAAGAAATTTAGAGAAATCGCTGATAAAGTGGGAGCGTTACTATTAGGCGATATAGCCCATGTGGCAGGGCTTGTGGTCGCTGATGAGCATGCCCATCCTTTCCCGTATTGCCATGTGGTTTCAAGCACCACTCATAAGACTTTAAGAGGGCCTAGAGGGGGGCTTATTTTAACTAATGATGAAGAGATAGCGGCTAAGATTGACAAAGCGATTTTTCCAGGGACTCAAGGCGGGCCTTTGATGCATGCAATCGCTGCTAAAGCGGTGGGGTTTAAAGAGAATTTAAAACCAGAATTTAAAGCTTATGCAAAGTTGGTGAAATCTAACATGCAAGTTCTCGCTAAAACATTAAAAGAAAAAAACCATAAGTTAGTGAGCGGTGGCACTTCTAACCATTTGCTTTTAATGGATTTCTTGGATAAGCCTTATAGCGGGAAAGACGCTGATATTGCCTTAGGGAATGCCGGGATCACCGTGAATAAAAACACCATTCCTGGCGAAACGCGCAGCCCTTTTGTAACGAGCGGGATAAGGATTGGCTCAGCGGCATTGAGCGCAAGAGGCATGGGAGCTAAAGAATTTGAAATCATAGGGAATAAAATATCAGATATTTTGAATGATATTAATAATGTTAGTTTGCAATTGCATGTGAAAGAAGAATTGAAGGCCATGGCCAGTCAATTCCCTGTGTACCACCAACCTATTTTTTAAGGAAGCATGATGACAGAAATGGAATTAAAGCTCATTAAGATAGACACAAGCCATTATTTTGAAAAAAAACCAGGCTTGGGGGAGAGGGTGGATTATGCGGGTCGTTGCTACTATAATAAATTCCAAAGAGTGAATGCCATGCTCACAAGCTCGCTCATTCAAAAGCATTTGAAAAGGGAAATAGAAATCGCGCACAATCTCATCTTGCGTAACGATAAGGTGGAAAACATTGTGTTTGATTATAACGGGAGGAACCCGGAGCGTTTTTATCATAAGGCGCAGTTATTGCTTCGTGAGGAAGGTTTTATGAATTTTACCGCTTATAACACCAAAACGCCAGGGCATTTGCATTTGTATGTGCATAAGGGGCATACGGAATTAGGTGAGGGTGAAAGGTTGGTTAAAACTTTGTCCATGAAATTAGCGCAAGGGTTGCCTAAAGAATGGAGGGTTTTCCCTAGCAATGAATGGCCCAAGGAATTTAATATTTTAGCCTTACCTTATGAAGTGTTTGCAAAAGAGCGCGGGAGCTCTTGGGCGAAGCATTTATAACCATTTTTGAAAGGATTTTTGATGTCAGAAAAAGAAAGACTGAATGAAGTGATTTTAGAAGAAGAAAATAATGGGGGCGGCACTAAAAAGGTGTTTTTGATCGTGGCTATAGCCATTATCATTTTAGCGGTGCTTTTAATGGTGTTTTGGAAAAGCACGAGAGTCGCTCCTAAAGAGACTTTTTTACAAACCGATAGTGGCATGCAAAAAATAGGCAACACTAAAGATGAGAAAAAAGACGATGAGTTTGAAAGCTTGAATATGGATTCTCCCAAACAAGAAGACAAGTTAGACAAAGTGGTGGATAATATTAAAAAACAAGAGAGTGAAAATTCTATGCCCATTCAAACCGATCAAGCTCAAATGGAGATGAAAACAACAGAAGAAAAACAAGAATCTCAAAAAGAATTAAAAGCTGTTGAGCCTATTCCCATGAGCGCTCAAAAAGAATCTCAGGCTGTGGCTAAAAAAGAAACCCCCCACAAAAAGCCTAAAGTAGCGCCAAAAGATAAAGAAGCGCATAAAGGTAAAGCTACGCATGCGGCTAAAAAAGAGCCTAAAGTTAAAAAAGAAGCCCATAAAGAAGTTTCTAAGAAAGCTAATTCTAAAACCAATCTTACTAAAGGGCATTATTTGCAAGTGGGGGTTTTTGCGCACACGCCCAACAAAGCCTTTTTACAAGAGTTTAATCAATTCCCCCATAAGATTGAAGATAGGGGGGCTACTAAACGCTACCTCATAGGCCCTTATAAGAGCAAGCAAGAAGCCTTAATGCATGCCGATGAAGTCAGCAAAAAGATGACTAAACCGGTTGTCATAGAAGTGCGGTAGGGGTTTGGGCTAAAAATTCTTATTTTTTCTTGGGTGTTTTTAGCAGATCGCCCAAGCACTAAAACGATGGGGTAGCTTACTCCATCGGCTCGGATAATTTTAACAGAGAATCAAGATAAGCAGATTTTTTTGATCAATATACCTATTTTTGGTCTTTGAGGAATTCAGATAATTCTTGCGTTTGAATTCAGCCTTAAAGAGCATTCATTTGTTAAAAGTATTTGTTTGTTGTTTGAAAACTACGGTGCATTTAAATTTTATGAAGTTATTGCTTGCTGTTTGATAACCCCTAACTCTTCAAAGAAGAGAGCGGTTTGGAACTAGCTTATGGGTGCGATGGTGGGGCTAGAAGCAAGAGAGTAGGTGCACTCACGCTCTTTTAAGCTTAACTCTCTTTAGTGGGCGACGAAATCCTTAAAGAAGGTGTTGATCAGCCATTTTTCCATTTCATTATTCCTTTCTATCAAAACCTTTTTGTTGAAACCTTTTACATTAAAGCGCCTGTTGAAAGGGATTCTACTCTCCTTATAGATTTCATCTTTTCCATACAGATCCTTATCGCTTGCTTTAGAATTGAGCGGTTTTTCTAGGGAGATGAGGTTGCCGTATGTGTAAATATAAGCTTCAAGATCTTTCCTGTCTTCAAAACCAAGTTTTTGGATCTCAATTTCATTATCCAATTCTAATAAATTGATGGGGATGATGTGCTCTTTTTCTTGGGAGAATTGCTTCCTAGGGATCAATTTTTTGAGATCGGCAAGACCCATCTCCTGGCAGTTCTTTTCAAAGAATACAAAGTGGAAGCATGATGAGTTGGATGCGTTGTATGCGTTGTTTACAAGCTCCCGAGAAGCCCGCTCTATATCATTTCTGCATTGAGCAATCATCTCGCTCTTCAATCCCTCTTTGCCCTTTTTAAGATACGCATTAATCAGGTTGTAGGCTGCTGATTTCATATTTCTACCAACTTTGAAAAGCACAATATCGGTTTTGGCAAAGAGTCTCAGCGTTTCATCGTCTAGTTCGTTGTTGATTTTCAGGCGGATGAGCGAATTGAAAAAAAGCGGGTTGATTCTGTTGATGAGCATGACCTTAAGGGTGGTTGGGTTGGTGTCAATCTCGCTCAATAAATCAAGGAAAGCCTGATAGAAATTTTTCAAATCGCTGACATAGGATTGGATGAAACTTTCCAATGTGCTTTTGGTGCTTTTGATTTTTTTAGTTCAGCTTTGAGTTTCTCGTAGGTGTTGTCCGTGCTTGTTTCGTAGTGTCCTAAAAAAGGGATCTCATCAAATCTTTGGCTCCCTGCGTGGTAGCGGAAGATATCACCTTCATCAAAGCCTCCAACGCTAGAGATATGGTCGCTCTTTTTGATCTTGGCAAAGATCTTAAAGATCTCCCCAAAATGATCGTTGATGAATTGGTCTAGTCCCCTTTTCCCATCGCAAAAAGTGTTGGAATAATAGATGAGAAGGGATTTTAGTTTGTCCAGCAAGAGGAGAGGCACGCCTCTGTCATTCACGCTTTGAAAGGTTCTGATGGCCCTTCCAGGATCGGGCTCTTCAAGTCGCATCAAAACCATTTCCAACAGCACCTCCAAACGCTCATTCACTTCTTCTTCGCTCAATTTGCTGACTTTGTCCAAGATGACCTTCAAAACTTCAAAAAGATTTTGCTTGCCCTCGGTGTCTGCATCTTTTTCGCAATGGCTGATATTCCCCTTTTCTGATACTTCCAAGAGCGTTTTGAAGAAGCTTTGGTTTTGAGGGGCGACTTCTAATTTTAATTCCCCCTTTTGGTATAGATATTTTCTTGTCTCTCGCTTGTCTTCCTCATTTTGTTTGCTTGCCAAGACATGCAAGAGCATGAAGATGGTAGTCGTTCGTTGCTGGCCGTCAATGATGTCATACAATTTTTTGTTGTCTTCATTCTTAGCGACAACCATGGTGCCTATAAAATGCCTATGACCCTTTTTGTTGTATTCTATCGCTTCTTCTAGATCTTCCCACAGATCCCAAAAATTCTTGTCCTTCCAAGCGTAATCCCTCTGATAGTTGGGGATGCTGTATCCTTCCTCTAAAAAGATCTCTTTTATAGTGGTTTTCACTCAGTTCTCCTTTGTTGCATGCAGTAGTCAGATTTATACCATAAATACCATAAGAATGGCTTGAGATTTCACTCCATCAAGGCGTTCTGTTAGCCACTCGGGGCGTTTTATTAGCTATAATCAAGGCTTCAAAAAGCCATAATTAAAAGAGTTGAGATGTTAGAAAAATTGATTGAAAGAGTGTTGTTTGCCACTCGTTGGTTGCTAGCCCCTTTATGCATTGCCATGTCGTTAGTGCTGGTGGTTTTAGGCTATGTGTTCATGAAAGAGTTGTGGCACATGCTCAGCCATTTAGACACCATTAGTGAAACGGATTTGGTTTTATCAGCCTTAGGTTTAGTGGATTTGTTGTTTATGGCTGGGCTTGTTTTGATGGTGTTGCTCGCTAGTTATGAAAGCTTTGTTTCTAAATTAGACAAGGTGGATGCTAGTGAAATCACTTGGCTAAAACACACGGATTTTAACGCTTTAAAATTAAAGGTTTCGCTCTCCATTGTAGCCATTTCGGCGATTTTCTTGCTCAAACGCTACATGAGTTTAGAAGATGTTTTATCCAGCATTCCTAAGGACACGCCCCTATCGCATAACCCCATTTTTTGGCAAGTGGTGATCCATTTAGTGTTTGTGTGTTCAGCGCTTTTAGCCGCCGTTACCAATAACATTGCTTTTTCACAAAATAAAGGGCATTAAAAGTCTTAAAGCTCTCTTTCAGGAAGGACTTTAGACCATTCTTTAATCAAGCACAAAAAGAAGGAAGTGTCAGGCGAAGTTTTTTCATGGATTAAAATCCCTTCTTCCACCGCTTCCCAAATCACTCTATGCCGATACACCACCAAATGCCATGATTGTTGGGCATGATCTTTAAGCGACAAACGCACCCTTTTGGCAAAAGATGGGTTGTCAAACAAGACCGCGCTTTCAGTGTTAATATATGCAGAGCGCGGATCAATATTAAAACTCCCTAGAAGCGTTAGGGCATCGTCAAAAACAATTGTCTTGCCGTGTAAGGAATGTTTGGTGCTAAAGCGCCCTTTAATCTGGCGGTTGAAAAAATCGTTTCGTATTTCATAGACATTCGCGCCCATTCGCACTAATTTATTGCGATACCTTTCCCACGCTCCATAGACCACGATAGCGTCCGTAGATGAAAGGGAATTGGTAAGAATATTCAATTCAATCCCCTTAGAAATTTGATTTTTAAAGATTTTCATTATCTTTTTACCTGGAATAAAATACGATGAAGCGATAAAAACGGAGTCCTTAGCGTTTTTAAGGGCTTTTTCAAAAGCGATTTTGATGGGCGAATACAAGGGCGTGTCAATTTTTTGGGGTGAATCGGCTAGAAAAATGGCATTCCCATAATAAATGGGGTATTGGTATTTTTGGAAGCGTTCTATAAAATCATTGACTTTTTTTTCAAATTCGTTTGCGTCTTCAGCACTGATAGGGATTTTTTCATGGAGCTTGGCGATTTCTTTAGCGTTGTTTTTGAGTCTTTTATGGGTTCTTAGTAATGAAACAGGGATAGAGCGATGGAATCTCCAATAGCGTTCAAAGCTTTCTTTGGCCTTTGAGGCAACCCCCCCAAAAAACAAAGCGTCTAAATCTAAAAAATTCGTGTCTAAATCGTTATCAAAATAATTGTCCCCAATGTTGCGCCCCCCTATAATGACAGCGAAATTATCCACAATAAAAAGCTTGTTGTGCATGCGTTTTTTAATGCGTTCATAATCCGCAAGCATTTCAAAATAACGCAAGCCTTTATTGCGGATATAGTAGGGGTTAAAGATTTTCACTTCAATGTTTTTATGGAAATTTAAAAGCATGATGTCTGAAAAATCTGAATCTAACCCGTTGTCATCTAAAAGGATGCGCACTTTTACCCCACGATTGGCCGCATTTAAAAGTTCTTTAGCGATCACTTGAGAAGAAAGGTCGTTTTTATAGATATAAGTTTGCATGTCAATGCTTTTTTGGCTCATTCTAATAAGACCCACTCTGTGCAACAAGGCGTCAAAGCCGTCTTCTAAAAGAATGGCCGCGCTATGGTTAGGGTTTTCTTTTAAATTTTTAGCATACAAACTCCCAATGGTGGTAGTGTAGGGGTCATAAGAGATAGGGGGGCTTGAAATGGGAGTCTTATAGACTAACCCAAAACACCCATTAAAAAAAAAGACGCTTAAAAAAACTAAAAAGATTTTCAAAAACGACCCAAAGAAATTAGCGGCTTTTACCCACTTTCAACATTCGATTACGCAAAGTGGCGATACTGCTTTGTAAGGGTAATTCTTTAGGGCAAGTGTCATGGCAAGCGATCAAGCTCATGCACCCAAAAACGCCATCATCATCGCCGACTAATTCATAAAAATCGTCATCGCTTCTTTCATCGTGGCTGTCAATCATAAAACGCATGGCTCTGTTCATGCCAGCAGCTCCAATGAAATTAGGGCGCATGAGTTTGGTCCCGCAAGAAGCGATACAGCACCCGCATTCAATACATCTGTCTAATTCAAAGACTTCTTGGGCTTCATCAGGCTCAATCCTTTTTTCCGGCTTAGTAATATCCACTTCTTCTTTAGAATGCGCCCAACTCTCCACCCTTTTAGTCATGTCCAAAAACCAATCGCCGGTATTCACGCTCAAATCTTTAATGAGCGTAAAACTGGGCATGGGCATCAGCGTAATCACCCCGCTTTCAAAACTGGAAGTTAGGGTTTTACAAGCTAGCCTTGGTCTCCCATTAACCATCATCGCGCAAGAGCCGCAAATCCCAGCGCGGCACACAAAATCAAAGCTCAAATCTGGATCTTGATGCTCTCTGATGAGGTTTAAAGCGATAAAGAGCGTCATGGATGGCGTTTCTTTCAATTGATACTCTTTAAAATGCGGCTTGCTCACCGCGCTTTGAGGGTCAAATTTTAGCACTCTAACTACAATTGTTCGTTCATTATCACTCATGGTGTTCTCCTTTTAAATTAGCATTGTGTTGGTCTAATAAATCATGGACATTGAAAGAATACAAATGTTCCCCCCTAGCCCTGACTTCTTCATCTTCTAAACGCATGTTCTTGGCTTTGTATTTTTCTTGCAATTCAAAAGGCATGAGCGCATGCTGGACTTCTATCCTGTCTTTTCCAAGCTTTTCTAGTTCTAAAATCGTTTTTAAAATCTCAGCGTCGCGCTCTTCTTTTTTGGGGTGGGGAATGAAATTGCCCTTTTTGCCATAGCCCCTAAAATCAGGGCTGATTTCCATTTTCATCACATCTAATTCTTCGTATTCAATCGTGGGCATGTCTTGCTCAGCGCTAGGCCAGCTCGCTAGAGTCCGATTAAGCCATTTTTCATCGTCTCTTTTAGGGTAGTCAATCCTTGTGTGAGCCCCTCTGCTTTCAGTGCGCAGTAACGCTCCTTGAGTGATGCAAAGCGCGAGTTTGAGCATTTTTTTGGTGCGGTAAGCGTCTTCTAATTCAGGGTTATTGTGCAAAACCTTGTTTTTCACGCAAATGTTTTTGGAGCGCGCATAAAGCTCTTGCAATTCTTTAAGGGCTTCTTCTAGCCTTTTGCCTTCTCTAAAAACGCCCACTTTTTCATCCATGACTTCTTTCATGCGTTCTCTGATTTCATACACGTCTTCCTTGCCTTCATTATGCAATAAAAAATGCATATAATCCTGGCTTTCTTTAATGAAGGCTTCAACCTTTTGCGTGTTGATTTCAATTTGCACTTCCAAACAATGCGAGGCGAAATAATCCCCTATGATCATGCCAGCGACCACCGCTTCACTCACAGAATTTCCCCCCAAGCGGTTAAACCCATGCAAATCCCAGCATGCCGCTTCACCCGCGCAAAACAAGCCTTTTAAATGGGTTTCGCCTTTAGGGTTTGTCCTAACCCCACCCATAGAATAGTGTTGCATGGGCTTTATGGGGATCCAGCCTTTTTGCTTAGCCATCGCTTGCCCGTATTCAGGCTCATTAATGGGCGCTCCTTGCATGTTGTCTTTGGTTTGCTCTTCGCTATCGGCCGGATCAATGCCGGCAAAAGTCATGGCAATATCGCGCACATCTCTTAAGTTTTTTTCCACATGGTTACGCCCTAAAATAGCAATATCCAACCACACATGATCCCCATAAGGCGATTTGGCTCCATAGCCTTTTTGGATATGCTCTAAAATCCGCCTTGAGACCACATCCCTACTCGCAAGCTCTTTTTTCTCCGGCTCATAAGCGGGCATGAAGCGTCTGCCAAACTTGTCTCTTAAAACCCCGCCATCGCCCCTACAACCTTCGGTCATTAAAATCCCGCTTGGCACTAAAGCGGTAGGGTGGAATTGCACCGCTTCCATGTTGCCTAATTTAGCCACGCCGGTTTCTAACGCGCTTGCAGCCCCGGCTCCATCGCAAATCACGGCGTTAGTGGTGTGTTTATACACGCGCCCATAACCTCCGGTAGCTAAAAGCGTGCCTTTAGAAACATACGCTGAAATTTCGCCTGTGATCAAATCCCTTACCACTGCTCCGTAGCATTTATTATTATGATGGATGAAAGCGAGCATGTCCTTTCTGTCTTGAATATCCACTTTGTGGTGTAAGGCTTCATTAGCGACCGCATAAAGCATGGTATGCCCTGTGGCATCAGCCGTAAAGCATGTGCGCCATTTTTTAGTGCCGCCAAAATCACGGCTTAAGATATAACCATGCCTATCGTCTCTTTCAGTGATAGTTACATGCTCACCATTGACGACCGCAGGCCTGTCGCCCTTTTTAATCCTAGTCCAAGGCACCCCCCAACTGGCCAATTCCCTAATGGCTTTAGGGGCAGTGGTTACAAACATCCTAGCCACTTGCTGATCGCACCCCCAATCACTCCCTTTAACCGTGTCTAAAAAGTGCAAATCTTCATTATCGCCCTCGCTTTTTTTAGCGTTCGCAAGGCTCGCTTGCATGCCCCCTTGAGCGGCCGCAGAATGCGAACGCCTGACAGGCACTAGGCTTAAAACGATGGTGTTTAAACCCTTTTGTTTGCATGCGATACTAGCCCTTAACCCAGCTAGTCCGCCTCCAATAATTAGCGCATCACAATATGTTATTTTCATTTTCTACCTTTATTCTTTGTGGAATTTCCCATCAGCCTCTATGGCTTCTTGCATGGTTTTAATGCCATTGTCCTTATTTTCTAAACCTTTTTTAATGTAAGCCCCATAGGTGCAAAGCCCTAAAACAATAAAAAACACGCTCATCGCCCATTTGACTTTTCTCAAGCCTTGAATGCTCACATTCTTAAACCACCCCCATTTAATCGCTAAGCGATACAACCCAATAGAACCATGCAATTCTACGGCAAACAATAAGAAAATATACAAAAGCCAAAAGTTTTGCGTTACAAAACGATAGCTTGAGCCATGAGGCCCAATGCTTTCAGGCTCTGTGAGCATGACAAATAAGTGGATACTCGCTAAGAAAAACATCGCAAACCCAGTGAGGGCTTGAATAAACCACAAACTCGTATCGCCATGTTTCATCAAATGCTTGTGGGTTTTAAAAACCTTGTATTGCTGATAATTGATAGGGAATTTCCTTAACGCCAAAAAAGCATGCGCGACTAAAATAAGAATAACTCCTGCTGCAACCACGCTCACAATAGCCGGCTCGCCTGCTTTTAAAAATAAGCTTCCTTCAAAAAATTTCGCCACTTTATACATGGCTTCATCGCTAATCAAGATGCTTGAGACTAAAAACATGTGTGCTATCATAAAGAGCGCTAAAATCAAGCCCGTAGCGCTCTGTAAAAAATCCAGCTTAGCATAAATACCGCTCTTTTTAAGCCCTTTGCTAGCGCCATAATAACCCTCTATAATCTCTTCTTGTTGCATAAAAACTGCTCCTAAAAACTCAAAATTAACCTAAAATCGCTTGACGCAAAAACACTGCCTTAATTTTACTACATTTGAAATAATTTTTCTTATAAACAAAACCTAAATTGAGAAAAAATTCAATTCAAGGGGGCTATTGTTTAAAATTTACATTTTTTGAATGCTATAATAAGGGATAGACCACCTATAAAATAAGGATCGTTCAATGACAAAAATTGCCATGGCTAATTTTAAATCCGCTATGCCTATTTTTAAAAGCCATGCGTATTTAAAAGAATTAGAAAAAACTTTAAAACCGCAGCATTTTGACAGGGTGTTTGTATTCCCTGATTTTTTGGGGTTATTGCCTAATGCGTTTTTGCATTTCACTTTAGGAGCGCAAAATGCTTACCCTAGAGATTGTGGGGCTTTTACCGGTGAAATCACTTCAAAGCATTTAGAAGAACTCAAAATCCACACGCTTTTAATAGGGCATAGCGAGAGGCGAACGCTTTTAAAAGAAAGCCCTAGCTTTTTGAAAGAAAAGTTTGATTTTTTTAAAGATAAAAATTTTAAAATTGTCTATTGTATTGGCGAAGATTTAACGACCAGAGAAAAGGGTTTTAAGGCTGTAAAGGAATTTTTAAATGAGCAATTAGAAAATATTGATCTTAATTATTCCAATTTAATTGTGGCGTATGAGCCTATTTGGGCGATTGGCACCAAAAAAAGCGCTTCTTTAGAAGATATTTATCTCACGCATGGTTTTTTAAAACAAATTTTAAATCAAAAAACGCCCTTATTGTATGGGGGGAGCGTGAATATACAAAACGCTAAAGAAATTTTAGGGATTGATAGCGTGGATGGCTTGTTGATCGGGAGCGCGTCTTTGGAATTAGAAAATTTTAAAACAATCATTTCATTTTTATAAAGGAAAATCATGGGATTTTTAAAAGGTAAAAAAGGGCTTATTGTAGGGGTGGCAAACAATAAATCCATCGCTTATGGGATCGCTCAATCTTGCTTCAATCAAGGGGCTACTTTGGCTTTCACTTATTTGAATGAGAGCTTAGAAAAGCGCGTGAGGCCTATCGCGCAGGAATTGAATAGCCCCTATGTGTATGAATTGGATGTGAGCAAAGAAGAGCATTTCAAGTCGCTATACAATAATATTAAGCAAGATTTAGGCTCATTGGATTTTATCGTTCATAGCGTGGCCTTTGCCCCTAAAGAGGCTTTAGAGGGGAGCTTGTTGGAAACTTCTAAAAGCGCGTTTAACACCGCTATGGAAATTTCTGTTTATTCTTTAATAGAGCTGACAAACACTCTAAAACCTTTATTGAATAACGGGGCGTCTGTTTTGACTTTAAGCTATTTGGGCAGCACCAAATACATGGCGCATTACAATGTGATGGGGTTGGCTAAAGCGGCCCTAGAGAGCGCGGTGCGTTATTTAGCGGTGGATTTAGGCAAACACCATATAAGGGTGAATGCCCTATCGGCTGGGCCTATCAGGACTCTCGCTTCTAGCGGGATCGCTGATTTTAGGATGATTTTAAAATGGAATGAAATCAACGCCCCTTTAAGAAAAAATGTGAGTTTAGAAGAAGTGGGCAATGCCGGGATGTATTTGCTCTCTAGCTTGTCTAGTGGCGTGAGTGGGGAAGTGCATTTTGTGGATGCCGGCTATCATGTCATGGGCATGGGGGCTGTGGAAGAAAAAGATAATAAAGCTACGCTGTTGTGGGATTTTCAGAACAATAAGGGGTATTGATGAAATTAAGCGAATTGTTGAGTGTCTATTCTATTGAAACGGAATTTTCAAACGATTTTGAAGTGCATGCCTTAGCGGAATTGGATAAGGCTACGCCTAATGATATTAGCTATATTGACCAAGCGCGTTACCTTAAACTTTTAAAAGATTCCAAAGCCGGGGCGGTGTTTATCCGTAAAAAAGAATCTTCTAAAGTGCCAAAACGCATGCAAGCTTTAATCGTGGATAACCCGCATTTAGCCTTTGCCAAAGCTTCGCATGCCTTTAAAATCCCTTTTTTTAAAAACCCACAAAGCGTTAGCGAGCCTAAACATTTTGAAAAAGTAACGATCATGCCTAATGTGATGATTGGAGAGGGCGTAGAAATTGGCGAAAACTCTTTGATTTATCCGGGCGTGGTGATCGCTGATGGGGTCAAAATCGGTAAAAATTGCGTTTTGTATCCTCGTGTGATCTTGTATCAAAACACGATTTTAGAAGACAATGTTACTATCCATGCAGGCAGTGTGATCGGAGGCGATGGCTTTGGTTATGCGCACACTGCTTTAGGAGAGCATGTCAAAATTGAGCATGTGGGGATTGTTAGGATCCAAAAAAATGTAGAAATTGGCGCTAACACGGCGATTGATAGGGCGGTGTTTGGCGAGACTTTGATTAAAGAGGGCGTTAAGATTGATAACCTGGTTCAAATTGGGCATAATTGTGTTTTAGGCGAACACAGCATCGTCGTCTCTCAAGTGGGCTTGAGCGGCTCTACAACCACCGGTCGTAATGTGGTTTTTGGCGGTCAAGTGGGCATTGGAGGGCATTTGCATGTGGGTGAATTCACTCAAATTGGGGGTAAAAGCGCGGTGGGCAAAGACTTGCCCCCTAACACTAATTTTGCCGGAGCGATCCCTGCTATGGAAATCCATGAATGGCACCATTTCCTGGCTCATTTACGAACGAATTTCAGGAAACAGCAAAAAACGAGTTTGTTGCAAAAAGCCAAAGGGTTTTTTAAGTCTTAAAGAATGAAATAAGCTATAATAAGCCCATTTTGAACACGAATGATTATTTTAATAAGGACAATCAATGAAAGATAGTTTTCTTTTCACTTCTGAATCAGTAACCGAGGGGCATCCTGATAAAATGGCTGATCAAATCAGCGATGCGGTTTTAGATTACATTATTGAGCGGGATCAAAAAGCCAAAGTCGCATGCGAGACTTTAGTTTCTAATGGTTTTTGCATGATCACTGGCGAGTTAAAAACTTCTGTTTATGCCCCTATGCAAGAGATTGCAAGAGAAGTGGTTAAAAAGATTGGCTATACAGACGCTCTTTATGGCTTTGATTACAGGAGCGCGGCGGTTTTGAATGGCGTTGGCGAGCAAAGCCCTGATATTAATCAAGGCGTGGATAGAGAAGATGGCGAGATTGGGGCAGGGGATCAAGGGCTTATGTTTGGCTATGCGTGCAAAGAGACTGAAACGCTCATGCCCTTACCCATCCATTTAGCGCACCAACTCACTTTCGCTCTGGCTCAAAAAAGAAAAGACAACACTCTGCCTTTTTTAAGGCCTGATGGCAAGTCTCAAGTGAGCGTGCGTTATGAAAACAACAAGCCTGTAAGCATTGATACGATTGTCATTTCCACCCAACATTCCCCAGAAGTTTCGCAAAAACATTTAAAAGAAGCCGTGATTGAAGAGATCGTGTATAAGGTTTTACCTAAAGAATATTTGCATGACAATATCAAGTTTTTTGTCAATCCCACAGGAAAATTCGTTATCGGTGGGCCGCAAGGCGATGCGGGCTTGACGGGCAGAAAAATCATCGTGGACACTTATGGGGGGAGTTGCCCGCATGGCGGGGGAGCGTTTAGCGGGAAAGACCCTAGCAAAGTGGATAGGAGCGCGGCTTATGCGGCCCGCTATGTGGCTAAAAATTTGGTAGCGAGTGGGGTTTGCGATAAGGCGACCGTGCAGCTTGCTTATGCGATTGGGGTGATAGAGCCAGTGTCTATTTATGTGAACACGCATAACACGAGCAAGTATTCAAGCACGGAGTTGGAAAAATGCGTGAAATCGGTTTTCAAACTCACGCCAAAAGGCATTATTGAAAGCCTGGATTTATTAAGACCCATTTATTCGCTCACTTCAGTTTATGGGCATTTTGGGCGCGAATTAGAGGAATTCACTTGGGAAAAAACCAACAAAGCTGAGGAGATTAAAGCGTTCTTTAAGCGTTAAAAAAATATTTTAAGGGTAATATTTTAAAAAATTTTTGTATAATCAACAATTCACAAGGAGTTTAAATTGAAACAAAGAACGCTGTCTATTATTAAACCGGATGCACTTAAGAAAAAAGTGGTAGGCAAGATCATTGATCGCTTTGAGAGTAACGGCTTGGAAGTGATTGCTATGAAACGCTTGCATTTGAGCGTTAAAGACGCTGAAAACTTTTATGCGATCCACAGAGAGAGACCCTTTTTTAAAGATTTGATAGAATTTATGGTCAGTGGTCCGGTGGTGGTTATGGTTTTAGAGGGCAAAGATGCCGTGGCTAAAAACAGAGATCTTATGGGAGCGACTGATCCCAAACTCGCTCAAAAAGGCACTATCAGAGCGGATTTTGCTGAAAGCATTGACGCTAATGCGGTGCATGGGAGCGATAGCTTGGAAAACGCGCACAATGAAATCGCTTTCTTTTTTGCCGCTAGAGATCTTTAAAATTTAAGGGCGTTTTTAAGTAAGCATGCAATTTGAAATGCGTAAAATCGCTTTTAATGCGCCTAAAGCGTTTTCTTTAGAGCATGAGGGAGTGGTTTTAGAGGGCGAAGTTGTGCGGGTAGGGGCGAAATTGTTTCGCTTGAAAGCGTGCCTTAAGGGTGAATTGATGCTTATTTGCGATACAAGCGGTAAAGAGTTTAAAAAAAGCCTTGATGAGTCGTTGGTTTTGCATATTTCAGACGGGTTGTGGGATACGCAAAGCCAAAGTTTGGATTTTGATAATTTAGATGTTATTGAATCTTTCAATGGTTTTATTGATTTGAGCGAAATTTTACGCTCTGAAGTGGAGTCTATTAAATTAGACTACCATTATGCAGATTGAAATGAAGGAGAATTTATGGCAGTACCTGATAGAAGAGTGAGTAAGACAAGAGCGGCAAAAAGGCGTACGCATTATAGCGTTAAGTTGGCTAAACCTGTGAAAGCCAAAGATGGCACTTGGAAGCTTCCCCACCATATTAACAAATTTACTAAAGAATACTAATATAAAAGCTATCTTTAGTGATAGAAAGTATTTTAAAGGATTGCAACAAGCCTTTTAAGGACGCATGATGAAAATTGTAATAGACTTAATGGGGGCTGACCATGGGGTTTTACCCATTATTGAGGGAGTCTCAAGGGCTTTAGAGAATAAGAGTTTTAGTGCGGTTTTAGTGGGGGATAAAGACAAAGCGACCCCTTTTATTTCTAAAGAGTTAGCCAGCAAAGTGGAAATGATCCACACGCAAGACTACATCAAGATGGAAGAAGCCGCCACTGAGGCGATTAAGCGTAAGGAATCTTCCATTTACTTGGGTATGGATATTTTGAAAAATGGGGCTGACGCTTTGATTTCAGCGGGGCATAGCGGAGCGACTATGGGTTTAGCGACCTTGCGTTTAGGGCGCATCAAGGGGGTTGAAAGGCCTGCTATTTGCACTTTGATGCCTAGCGTTGGCAAACGCCCTAGCGTGCTATTAGACGCAGGAGCGAACACGGATTGCAAGCCTGAATATTTGATTGATTTTGCTCTTATGGGGTATGAATACGCTAAAAGCGTGTTGCATTATGACAGCCCTAAGGTGGGTCTTTTGAGTAATGGCGAAGAAGATATTAAAGGGAACATGCTCGTTAAAGAAACGCATAAAATGCTGAAAGCTTATGACTTCTTTTATGGCAATGTGGAGGGGAGCGATATTTTCAAAGGGGTTGTGGATGTGGTGGTTTGCGATGGCTTTATGGGGAATGTGGTCTTAAAGACAACTGAAGGGGTCGCTAGCGCGATAGTCTCTATTTTTAAAGATGAAATTAAAAGCTCTTTTAAATCTAAAATGGGGGCTTTGATGCTTAAGAACGCGTTTGGTATTTTAAAACAAAAAACCGATTACGCTGAATATGGGGGAGCACCGCTTTTGGGCGTGAATAAAAGCGTGATCATCAGCCATGGCAAGAGCAACGCTAGAGCGGTTGAATGTGCGATTTATCAGGCTATTAGCGCTGTTGAAAGTCAGGTTTGTTTGAGGATTACTCAAGCGTTTGAGAGCTTGAAATCTCAATCTTTTGAGAGCCAAAGCGATCAACAAGACGCCTAAAAATAACTATGTAAAGGGATTGAATGGAATTTTACGCCTCTCTTAAATCCATTGCGATGCATGTTCCAAGCGAGCGTGTGAAAAATGCAGAGTTCCAGCAATTTTTGGATACCAGCGATGAATGGATAGAAAAAAGGACCGGTATCAAAGAGCGCCGTTTCGCTAACGATGAAGAAAAAAGCAGCGATTTAGGGGTAATAGCGGCTAAGCAGGCCATAGAGAGAGCGCATTTAACCCCACAAGACATTGATTTGGTGGTCGTGGCGACTTTAAGCCCTGATTTTTTGGCTATGCCTTCAACCGCTTGCGTGTTGAGCACGAAATTAGGCATTGAAAACAAACCGGCGTTTGATATTTCAGCCGCTTGCACGGGTTTTATTTATTTATTATCGGTGGCTAAGGCTTATGTGGAAAGCGGGATGTATGAAAATGTGCTGATTGTGGGGGCAGAAAAAACGAGCAGCGTGTTAGATTTTAAGGATAGGGGGACTTGTATTTTATTTGGCGATGGGGCTGGGGCGTGCGTGATAGGCAGAACCAAGCGTTTAAAAGAAAGCATTTTAGATGTGCAGATTTCAGCGAATGGGAATTTTTCTAATTATCTTTATACGCCAAGGACTCTAAAACCCACGCCCTTTAACGCTAAAGAAGAAGCTTTAGAGCCTTTTTTGCGTATGAAAGGCAATGAAGTGTTTAAACTAGCGGTAAAAACGCTTTTAAAAGATGTGGAAATGATCTTAGAAAAAAACGCTCTCAAACCTGAAGATGTGCGTTTGTTTATCCCGCATCAAGCTAATTTTAGGATCATTCAAGCGGTGCGGGAGCATTTGGATTTTAAAGATGAGCAAGTGGTTTTAACCGTGCATAAATACGGCAACACTTCAGCAGCCAGTATCCCTATGGCCATGTGTGAAGCTTATGAAGAGGGGCGTTTGAAAAAGGGCGATTTAATGCTTTTAGACGCTTTTGGTGGGGGATTGACTTGGGGTTCAGCGTTGGTGTATTTTGGAGGAAATTAGAAAAAGATTGAAGGAATATTTTGATGAAAAAGGTTGTTTTTTTATTGTTAGTCATGCTAGGGGGTTTAGAAGCACAAAGTGATTATTGTAGTGATCATTGCGAAGGCACGCCAGATAGCCGTATCCCTCCTATGGGGTTTCATTTCAGTTTTGTGCATTCAGTGAAATATTACTTGCAAGATCCGCAAGAGCGCGATCACAAGCTTGAAAAATGCCACAAAGCCTTTGATTCGACGCTTAAGGTTAATTTTATTACGAAGTCTTTTAAAAAGGATTGCAAGCATGCGCAAATGGCTTTAGAGCAAGCTCAAAAAGGGACTCCATAAAAGGGGGTTTCTTTAGGGATTTTATTTCTTATAGCAGAAATTATTTTTAAAATAAAAGACAAATAATGTCTAAAGGCATTCTAGTTTTTTTAATACCTATTGTTCTTATTGGGTTAGTATTAATAGCTATTATTATTGGGTTAGTATTAACAGCTATTAGAGCTACTATAATGGCATTTAGAGGCGATACTGATGACGATGAAGTTGAGAGTGATGGGTTTTTAGTAAAATATAATTCGTTGAATATCTCGGCTATACTCTAGTTACTATAATAATATTTTTTCCTTATATAATTGGACCAGTTATCGCTTTAATATTTATCTTATCTAATTAGGTTATATAACTTTCTTTAACTTTATAAGATAAATAACTGACTATTATTTTTTATATTTTTTTTGAACCCAATTCTTCCAATGACTAGTAGTGTCTCAACCAAAAACTCAACCAACAACCAATTGAGAACCCAATATAGAAATTAATATTTTTTAGTCTGTTTTTTTTAAAAAGGGGGTTTTGGTTGCTTTATTTTATGGCAAACTCTTAAGGGGATAGGGGGATATTTTGCGCTTTAATACCTCTTTTAACCC
>NZ_MVYP01000018.1:0-29057 GCF_003638305.1 Helicobacter pylori
GTGGGTCTGAGCTGATTATGAATGCGTTTGGATTTGAAAACTCCGTTCCCATCAAGTATTGATGTTTAAAGCCTTATTTTTATAGTTTGAAGTTTTATTTTATAGTGAAACTCATAAGGGGGTGGGGTTATTTTGCGATACTCTAAATCTTAAAACGCTTCAAAAGTTATCGTTTGATTGGAGTCAAGCTGTTTTATAGCCAGTGCTTCATTGAAACAGAATTAAAAACAAACCATAGCCCACCAAACACAGAGCTAACACCCAATAGGGGAGAAGGCTAGGCGAACGCATGGCAGATAAGAATTGCGTTGATTGGCAAGTTTGATGAATAGGGAAGACTTCAAACAACCTTGCATCGGTTTTAAGTCGGTTTTCTATCAGCCATTGGTATTGCTCCCTGAATAATTTTTCTTGCGCAAGATAATAAGCGTCTAAAAGATAAAAACATGCTAACAACACCCCCAAAACGCATAACCCATAAAGATGAGAGATTGCCTCTATTTTGAGGGATAAGACACCCACAGCGAGAGCGAGAGTCCATTTTTTGCACTCTAAAGAATTTTGCGCCATTCTGTTGATAACGCCTTGCAAGATTTTAAGCTCTTCTATAAGGATTTTTGCTCTGTCTGTGCTATTGTCCATGTTTGATATTTATCTCTTAAAGTTAAAAGTCCAAGCGCCTTTGTTGGTTTTGACTTCAACTTCTATGAGATTTTGACATTTATAATTATAATGTGCTGTGAAAGTTTCTCCAAATTTTAAATCCACTGCCATTGTGTTTTTCTTGCTTTCTAGATCTTTAATGAGTTTTTCCATTTTGTCAATATTTTGCGTCGCTTCAGTTAGTTTGACTTGATTGGCTTTGATAGACTTTTATTCAGAACTAATCTGCTTTTCAGTATCTTCTTTGGCCTGTCTAGGGATAACCTCTTTCAAATAGGCGAAATAAAATTTCCCTACGCTAGGCCACATGGATTTTAGTTTAGCAAGGCTTTGAAGACCTTTTTTTGATACCCTATTAGGATATTCATTCAAAATCAAAAAGTCATTGGCCATATTGCCATATTTATCAACAATACTATCTATTAATTTTTTGAGTTCTTTAAGGTTGATATAGGGGTAGTCTTTGGGGTTTTTTGTGTATTTAATAATGCTTCTTATATCGTTTAGAATAGTCCATAGATTCCCATCTGGCGTCTCTGATTCATATTTATAGCTATCAAGGTTATCAAGTATCCTCTTAACAGCATATATTGGGTTATAATTTAATGATGATAAGTTAGCTAAAACAGAGTCATTAAAATATGAAGTTGCACTAGAACCAACTGTTTGGTAAAGAAGCTTGAATTTTCTAGGAGCTTTATCAAAATCTTCTGCATTACCATATTCTTTAGCTCGTTTAAAGTGATCCATTTGAGCGATAGCATTATAAATACTTTCTAAGAATTTATCAAGATTGTTGAATTGTTGCACATACTGCGTGAGTTCTTCTAAATCTTTTTGAAGTCTTGCGATTTTTGCTTGGTGGTTTTTAATCGCTTTTTCTTTTTCTGATGCAAATAGGTATGTATTGGCTGTATCTTGTATTAACTTTACCAAGAAATTTTGATCATGTTCGCAATTCCCACGATTGAGCTTCAAGTCTTGGATTTCTATATTATCGGCTTTAGAAATGATTTTTATGGTAGAATTGAAGCTGTTTTTTTCAATCCCAACTAGTGGTTCGCCACTATCGCCCCCACAGCCCACTAAACACAACGCCAAACAGCTCGCACCCAGTAATTTTTGATAAGTTTTAAAAAACATGCTTGTTCTTATGAATTGATTTGTTGCGATAGTTTTTTAAGGGTTATAGTCTCTAGATGTTCTAAAAATAGCGATATGTCATGACTAATTTGAAAGCTCTCCATCACTATAGTTAAGCGACTCTCGCTGCTAATAGAATGAGCGATTCTTAATTCTTCATAAATCCATTCTGAATAAGTGATTTTTAATAGATCTTGATTGCGTGATAGCCCTTGATTGGAAACGCTATTCTTACTCTGTAAAAACACAAAATAGGGGCATTTTTCAATCATGTCTTGTAAAGACTCTCTGAGAATGAGCGTGAAAGCGTCTTTAATCTTGCTTATATCATCGTATTTTGCCAATTTGTTTAAGACATCGTCTTTATAATCCCAAAAGAGCGAATCGATAAACACTTTGCGTTTTGTTTGGTTTTCTAAACAGTTTTTAACTTCTAAAGCCTTATTTCTGTCTGCATGCGAATGCGATAGGAACACTTGAACGCTTTTTAGCTGCGGTTTGAACGGGCTAAAAAAGGCTTCTTTGATTTCATTGCGTTTTAAAACGATGTTGTCGTTAGAATATGGGGCGTTTTTAATGAGTTTGTCAATCTTTTTAGCCGCTTCATTAACTTGATGGGCTTGGTTGTTAAAAGGGCGTGCGATGGGTTTTAAAACACTTTGATTTTCACTACGATCTAAATCAACCACAAAGGCTTTCATGATATATTTTCCTTTAATATTTTTATCAAATTCTCAAATATAAATACAATTTAAGTTCCCTTTAAAATCCTTTGATTATAGTAGACTTAGACTTAGCTTAAGAGTGCTTGAATTTTGGGGCGTTGGGGGCTGTTAGATCACTAAAAAAACCACCGCTAAAAAAAGCCTTTTTACAAACAAAAAGAGCGTATAAAATTTGCAATAACCCTAAAAAGCGCAAAAACAACAAAGGCGATCTAAAAAACCTCTTCGCACGCCTTTTTGTCTTTATGGAGTAAGCATGCTTTTTGCAATTCTATAAAACGCTTTTTCCTTTCTTCTTCAGTCGTATTGTTAGGCTTTTCAATGGGGCGTGAAGGCTTTGAAGTGGGGGTGAATTGGGGCGCATATCCTAGCTTATTAACTAAATAAAAGCCTAAAGCGGCGATTAAAATAAAAATCCAATCTGTTTTTCTGATCTTGGGGCAAAATTTACACGCCATGATTTAATCCTTAAAACATTTGAAGTATAATACACTCTTATGGTCAAATATTAAATTTAGGAAAAGCTACATGTGGAGTTTCATTCAAAAAATCTTTAAGGCTTTAGTGATCGCGCCTTTAGATTTTATCACGAAGTATTTCAAGTCGTTTGTGCTGTTGTTGATTGTGTTAGTCTTTTTTAGCGCTAAAGAAAGCGCACCAAGCGAACCGCCCAATCTCGCTAAACTCTATTTAAATGGGGCGATTTTTAGCACCGAGGATTTTGACAAAGAAGTGGATAAAATCCTAAAAACCCCTAGCATTAAGGGCGTTTTATTGTTGATTGACTCTCCTGGTGGGGCGGTGTCAGCGAGCGTGGAATTGAGCGAAAAAATCGCTGATTTGAAGCAAAAAATGCCCGTTTTAGCGTATGCTAGGGGGGTTATGGCGAGCGGGAGCTATTATGCTGGCATGCAAGCGAGCGAAGTTTATGCCTCTAAAGCGAGCCTGATCGGATCGATTGGGGTGATTTTTTCTAGCGCGAATGTGGAAAATTTGCTCCATAAAGTCGGCGTAGCCACTCAAGGCGTGCATGCGGGCGAATATAAAGAAATAGGCACTTTCACCAGAGCATGGAAACCTAACGAAAAAGAATTTTTGCAAAATTTAGTCAATGAGCAATACCAAATGTTTGTGGATGATGTCGCAAAAGCTAGGAAATTAGACGCTAAGGATTATAAGGATTTTGCTGAAGGGAAGGTCTTTAGCGCTCAAAAGGCCTTAAAATTAAAACTCATTGATAAAATCAGCACGATTAAGCAAGCCCAAAACCGCTTAATGGAATTGAGTAAGGTTAAAAAAGCTTATTGGCTAGAAAAAAGCCCCATGGAGCGCTTCATTGAAAAGGCCACGCAATCGGTTACAAGCATCATCACGCAAGCGCTTGGTTATCAATTATTGATGAGATGAAGATGTTAGAATTTATTTTAAAAATTCAAGCCAAAGACTCTAAAGGCCTAGTGAGCGCCATTAGCACCACTATCGCCAACAAGGGCTATAACATCGTTAAAAACGATGAATTTGTTGATCCCTTAAAACAGCGCTTTTTCATGCGGCTAAAAATCCAAAAAGAAATGAAGCCCTTGAATGTTGAAATTAAAGAGCAAGAAGAACGATCCTTAAAAACCGCTCTTTTTAAAGCCTTAGAAAACTTTAACGAACTATCCATTGAAGTCATTTTAACGCATAAAAAAAACATTATTTTACTCGCTACTAAAGAGAGCCATTGCTTGGGGGATTTGCTTTTAAGGGTGTATGGTGGGGAATTGAACGCTCAAATTTTAGGCGTTATTTCTAATCACGAGGTTTTACGCCCTTTAGTGGAAAAATTTGACATCCCTTATTTTTACGCGCCTTGCGATAATCAAATTTTGCATGAAAAAGAAGTTTTAGCGATCATTAAAAACCTGGAATTAAAACACAAAGTGAGTGCGGATTTGCTCGTTTTAGCCAAATACATGCGCATCTTAAGCCATGATTTTACGAAGCGCTATGAAAACCAGATCTTAAATATCCATCATAGTTTCTTGCCCGCATTCATTGGGGCTAACCCTTACCAGCAAGCGTTTGAAAGGGGCGTGAAAGTCATCGGGGCCACGGCGCATTTTGTGAATGAAAGCCTTGATGCTGGGCCAATTATTATACAAGACACTCTGCCCATTAACCACAATTACAGCGTGGAAAAAATGCGCCTAGCGGGTAAGGATATAGAAAAACTGGTTTTGGCTAGGGCGTTAAAACTCGTTTTAGAAGACAGGGTGTTTGTGCATGAAAATAAAACGGTGGTGTTTTGAATGCTTCCATTAGCACACTTTAGGATTATTAGGATAAACGCATGGACGCATTAACAACGCCCTTAAATTGGCAAAGAGTGAAGCTTGGGGATATATTAACATTAAAGCATGGTAGAGATTACAAAAAATTTAAATTAGGAAATATTCCTGTTTATGGAAGCGGTGGCTATATGCTATCAATTAATAATTTCCTTCATAATGGCGAAAGTGTTTGCATAGGAAGAAAAGGGACTATTGATAAGCCTATTTATCTAAATGGTAAATTTTGGGTAGTAGATACACTATTTTATAGCTATTCATTTAAAAAATCCATTCCAAAATTTATATTTTATGCTTTTTCTATCATAAAATGGTCAAACTATAACGAAGCGACCGGTGTTCCTAGTTTAACTAAAATGACAATTTCAAACATTGAAATCCCCCTACCCCCTCTAAACGAACAAATCGCTATCGCTAACGTTTTAAGCGATGTGGATCGTTATCTTTATTCTTTAGACGCCCTCATTCTTAAAAAAGAAAGCGTTAAAAAAGCTTTAAGCTTTGAACTATTGAGCCAAAGAAAACGCTTGAAAGGCTTCACTCAAGCTTGGCAAAGAGTGAGGCTTGGGGATATATGCGAAATTGTTAAAGGGCAACAAATAAATAAAATTAGCTTAAATAACACAGATAAATACCCCGTTATAAATGGTGGCATTGATTTTTTGGGCTACACAAATAAATTTAATGTTTCAAAGAACACAATAGCAATTAGTGAGGGTGGCACATGTGGGTATGTTAGGTTTATGACAAGCGATTTTTGGTCAGGAGGGCATAACTATTCCTTACAAAAAATTAGCAATAAGGTAAATAATTTATGTTTATACCACATTTTAAAAAGTTATGAAAAGGATATTATGAAATTAGGGGTTGGGTCTGGATTAAAGAATATTCAATTAAAAGCCTTAAAAGATTTTGAAATCCTTTTACCCCCTCTAAACGAACAAGCCGCTATCGCTAACATTTTAAGCGGTTTGGATCATGAAATCATCAGCCTTAAAAACAAAAAACGCCAATTTGAAAACATCAAAAAAGCTTTAAACCACGATTTAATGAGCGCTAAAATCAGGGTTTTAAAAAAATAAACGCCCCAAAAGTCAAGGACAAACCCGCTTTTTAAAGGAAACCCCTAAGCTTTTAAACTCAGGGGAACTTTGGCTAATACATTACTTTTCTATAGAAAAGACCACTTTAAACCCCTTAAAAGAGATTTTAATGTATAATACTAGCCAAGAGTTTTTATCATGTCTTCTTCGCATGATAAACCCTTCTTAAGTTGGAATTTGCCCCATATCGTAACTATGGGGCGTGATGAAATCCTACAACAAACCCCCTTAAAACTTTTAATTTTACAAGTGCTAAAACAAGATTAAAAAATTGAATGAAAAGATAAAAAATAAAACGCCCCAAAAGTCAAGGGCAAACCCGCTTTTTAAAGGAAACCCCTAAGCTTTTAAACTTAAGGGAACGCTCTTGAAAAAATCAGCGTTTCACAGAAACGATCACTTTAAGCCCTAAAAAAGCAAACTCAAAGTATAATGTTTTGAGAAGAGCGTTTGCCACTTTTGTGTTTCATGGCATGCTCCTTACAATGTTGGTCTGCCCCATATCGCAACTATGGGGCGTGATGAGATTTTACAGCAAACCCCCTTAAAATACCCCTAGATCGCATCCAATGCACATGCCAAACCATGAAGTTTTACGCCCCATTATGACCACTCAATGAATAAGCTTATCTTTATTGGATAAAAAACAGAGCCATTTGTCAAGCATCAAAAAGAGGGATTTTAAAAGTTTAAAAATCTAATGGATTTAAAAGGGTTGGTTTGAATTGATAGATTTATTGGATCAAAAGAGCTAAAAGCCAGGAGTAGCCCTAAGGCCGCCCCCACAAACGCCCCAATCAATATTGTTGGTTTTGTTGTTGCGCTTTTTGTTGTTGTTGTTGGTGTGCTTGTTGTTGTTGCTGTTGTTGAGCTTGTTGCTCTGCTTGTTGTTCGGCTTGTTGTTGCGCGTTATGGTGATGGTGTTCGCCGCCATAGTAATGGTGGTGGTGTGCATGGTGATGGTGGTGGTGTTGGCTGTTAGCCTGTTGTTGTTGCTGTTGTTGCGCTTGGTGTTGTTGTTCATGGTGTGCCATGATGACTCCTTTAATTGAAATTTAATTCTAGCTCACTGGCTAGGATTTCATTCTATAATGCAAAATCTAACCAATTATTAACGAAAAAGATTTTAATACTAATTTTTAACACGAGCGCCAATTCAAGCGCTCCTGTTGTCAAAACTACCAACATCTTTGAATGAAAAAAGCTATAATAAGGAAGTTGCATTAAAAAGGAAAGACAAATCCCCTTTTTAAGGTATAATATGAGGAATTTTAGAAGCACTTCTTATGGTAGTAGCTAAAAAGTCTTTAGGACAGCATTTTTTAACGGACGAGTCGTTTTTAGACAGGATCGTTAATGCTTTGCCCCCCTTAAACCCGTTAAAATTGATTGAAATCGGCGTGGGGCTAGGGGATTTGACTCTCAAGTTGTTGGATCGCTATCCTTTAAAGACTTATGAGATAGATAGCAATTTGTGCGAGAAAATGCGAGCGAGGTTAAAGGCAGAAAAAAAGCCTTTTCAATTAGAATTGGTAGAAAAAGACGCTCTTTTTTTAAAAGAAGAAGAGCCTTATTTTTTGATCTCTAATTTGCCTTATTATATCGCTACTAGGCTTGTTTTAAACGCGCTCAAAGACCCTAAATGCAGGGGCTTATTAGTGATGACGCAAAAGGAAGTGGCGCTCAAATTTTGCGCTAAAGATTCACAGAATGCGTTAAGCGTTTTGGCTCACACAATAGGGAATATTACCCTTTTGTTTGATGTGCCGCCTAGCGCGTTTAGCCCGCCTCCAAAGGTGTTTTCTAGCGTGTTTGAAGTGATCAAAGAGCCGCTGAAAGAAAAGGCGTTGGCTTCATTGGCCCCAGCGCCATTTTTTGAAGAAGCCCTACAAAAAGGGTTTGAAACATTGGAAGATTTTTTGAAAGCTTGTTTCTCATCTCCTAGGAAGACGCTTTCAAACAATCTTAAAAAAAGCGTTTCTTATAGAGAAAAGCTTGATAAGGTGTTAGATTTTTTAGCGTTAGAAAACCAACTAACAAGCGTGAGGGCATCTGAGATAAAAGATTATCTCAAGCTCTTAGAATACCTTTTAAAAGGCTAATGCCTTTTTAAAAAATTGAGATAAAGGAATAATCGTTATGACTGATAACAACCAAAATAATGAAAACCATGAAAACAGCAGTGAAAACTCAAAAGATCACCATGAGGTGCGAGCCGGAGCGTTTGAGCGCTTCACCAACCGCAAAAAGCGTTTCAGAGAAAACGCGCAAAAAAACACAGAGTCTTCAAACCATGAAGCACCTTCGCACCATAAAAAAGAGCATCGCCCCAACAAAAAGCTAAACAACCACCACAAACCTAAACATGCCCCCCAAAAAACACGAAATTACGCCAAAGAAGAATTGGATAACAACAAAGTAGAGGGCGTTACGGAAATTTTGCATGTGAATGAGAGAGGGACTTTAGGCTTTCATAAGGAGTTAAAAAAGGGCGTTGAAGCGAATAACAAGATCCAAGTGGAGCATTTAAACCCGCATTATAAGATGAATCTAAACTCTAAAGCGAGCGTTAAAATCACGCCTTTAGGGGGCTTGGGCGAGATTGGGGGGAACATGATGGTCATTGAAACCCCAAAAAGCGCGATCGTGATTGATGCGGGCATGAGCTTCCCTAAAGAGGGGCTCTTTGGCGTGGATATTTTAATCCCGGATTTTTCCTACTTGCACCAAATCAAGGACAAAATCGCCGGTATTATCATCACCCATGCCCATGAAGATCACATAGGGGCCACGCCTTATTTGTTTAAAGAGTTGCAATTCCCCCTTTATGGCACGCCTTTGAGTTTGGGGCTGATTGGGAGCAAGTTTGATGAACATGGTTTGAAAAAATACCGCTCGTATTTTAAAATCGTAGAAAAGCGCTGCCCCATTAGCGTGGGCGAATTTATCATTGAATGGATCCACATCACGCATTCTATCATTGACAGCAGCGCTTTAGCGATCCAAACTAAAGCCGGAACGATCATCCACACCGGCGATTTTAAAATCGATCACACCCCGGTGGATAATTTGCCCACGGATTTGTATCGTTTGGCGCATTATGGCGAAAAGGGCGTGATGCTTCTTTTAAGCGATTCCACCAACTCCCATAAATCCGGGACTACACCGAGTGAAAGCACCATAGCGCCGGCTTTTGATACGCTTTTTAAAGAAGCGCAAGGGAGGGTGATTATGAGCACCTTCTCTAGCAATATCCACCGGGTCTATCAAGCCATACAATACGGCATTAAATACAACCGCAAGATCGCTGTGATCGGGCGCTCTATGGAAAAAAACCTAGACATCGCCAGAGAATTAGGCTATATCCATTTGCCTTATCAATCTTTTATTGAGGCCAATGAAGTCGCTAAATATCCGGATAATGAAGTCTTAATCGTAACGACCGGCTCACAAGGCGAAACCATGAGTGCGCTTTATCGCATGGCGACTGATGAGCACCGCCACATTTCTATCAAACCCAACGATTTAGTCATCATCTCCGCTAAAGCCATTCCTGGCAATGAAGCGAGCGTTTCAGCGGTATTGAATTTTTTGATCAAAAAAGAAGCTAAAGTGGCTTATCAAGAATTTGATAATATCCATGTGAGCGGGCATGCCGCCCAAGAAGAGCAAAAGCTCATGTTAAGACTCATTAAGCCTAAGTTTTTCTTACCCGTGCATGGGGAATATAACCATGTCGCGCGCCACAAGCAAACCGCTATTTCTTGCGGGGTGCCTGAAAAAAATATCTATTTAATGGAAGATGGCGATCAGGTGGAAGTTGGCCCTGCGTTCATTAAAAAAGTCGGCACGATTAAAAGCGGGAAAAGCTATGTGGATAACCAAAGCAATTTGAGTATTGACACAAGCATCGTGCAACAAAGAGAAGAAGTCGCTAGCTTAGGGGTGTTTGTGGCTACGATTTTTGTGAATAAAAACAAGCAAGCGCTTTTAGAAAGCTCTCAATTTTCCAGTTTAGGGCTTGTGGGCTTTAAAGATGAAAAGCCTTTGATGAAAGAAATTCAAGGGGGCTTAGAGGTGTTATTAAAATCCAGCAACGCCGAAATTTTGAATAACCCTAAAAAATTAGAAGATCACACTCGTAATTTCATCAGAAAAGCGCTCTTTAAAAAGTTTAGAAAATACCCGGCTATCATTTGTCATGCCCATGCTTTTTGATTGTAACGCTACCGCCATACAAGTCTTAAAAGATGAAGCGAGCGCACTTTTAGAAAGCGTTGGACAATTCCAAAAACCCAACGATTTGGAAGCGATTGTCAAGCTCATTTTAAAAAGCCAAGAAAAAGGGGGTAAGCTTGTGATAGTGGGCGTGGGTAAGAGCGCTTTAGTGGCGCAAAAAATCGCTGCTTCCATGCTAAGCACCGGTAACAGGAGCGCGTTTTTACACCCCACAGAAGCCATGCATGGGGATTTGGGCATGGTGGAAAAAAACGATGTGATTTTAATGATTAGCTATGGGGGCGAGTCTTTGGAATTATTGAATCTAGTGAGCCATTTAAAACGCCTAAGCCATAAAATCATCACTTTCACTAAAAGCCCTAATAGCTCGCTCTCCAAACTCGGCGATTATTATTTGAGCTTGAAGATTAAAAAAGAAGCTTGCCCAATCAACACCGCTCCAACAACTTCTACCACCCTAACTCTAGCGTTAGGCGATGTTTTAATGGCATGCTTGATGCGAGCGAAAAACTTCAGCCAAGAAGATTTTGCCTCCTTTCATCCGGGCGGGCTTTTAGGCAAAAAACTTTTTGTCAAGGTTAAAGACTTATTGCAAACCACGAACCTCCCCCTAATCGCCCCTAACACAAGCTTTAAAGACGCGCTCATAGAAATGAGTGAAAAACGCCTGGGCAGCGCGATTTTAGTCAATGAAGCTAACGAGCTTGTGGGGGTATTAAGCGATGGCGATGTCCGTAGGGCGCTATTAAAAGGGCTTAGTTTGGAGAGCGAAGTGAAGCATTTTGCCACTTTAAAACCTAAAAGCTTTAAGAATTTAGACGCTCTTCTTTTAGAAGCGTTAGAATTTTTAGAGTGCCATAAGATCCAGCTTTTGGTGTGCGTGGATGATTGCAATAAGGTTTTAGGGGTCTTGCACTTGCACCAACTTTTAGAATTAGGGCTTAAAGCATGAAAGCTAGTATTTATGATTTCACTTTAGATGAATTGAGCCAACTTTTAAAACCAAGTTTTAGGGCTAAACAGCTTTATTTGTGGCTCTATGCGAAGTATAAAACAAGCTTTAAAGACATGCAAAATAATTTTTCAAAAGATTTTATCGCTTATTTAGAGCAAGAATTTACTTTGCGCACGATAGAAATCACGCATGTGAGGGAGAGCGTTGATGGCTCTAAAAAATACCTTTTTAAATCTTTAAGGGACAACCACACTTTTGAAGCGGTGTTGTTGAAAATGAAAGACAAAAAGATTGATGCAGAGACGAACGCTATTTTAGAGGGGGAAAAATACACCGTATGCGTGTCTTGTCAAATCGGCTGTCAAGTGGGTTGCACGTTTTGTTTCACTCAAAAAGGCGGTTTTGTTAGGGATCTCAAAGCGAGCGAGATCATCCAGCAAGCCCTACTCATTAAAGAAGACAATAACCTCCCCATTGAAAAAGCGCTCAACATTGTTTTTATGGGAATGGGCGAGCCTTTGAACAATTTAGATGAGGTGTGTAAAGCGATTGAAATTTTTAATACCGGCATGCAAATTTCACCTAAAAGAATCACCATTTCCACGAGCGGCGTGGCCGATAAAATCCCCATTTTAGTGGGCAAAAACTTAGGCGTGCAATTAGCCATATCCTTACACGCCGTAGATGACAAAACGCGCTCATCTTTAATGCCCTTGAATAAAAAATACAATATTGAATGCGTTTTGAATGAAGTGAGGAAATGGCCTTTAGAGCAGCGCAAAAGAGTGATGTTTGAATACCTTTTAATTAAAGATCTAAACGACAGCTTGGATTGCGCTAAAAAACTTTTAAAACTTTTAAACGGCATTAAATCCAAAGTGAATTTGATCTTATTCAACCCGCATGAAGGCTCTAAGTTTGAACGCCCTAGCTTAGAGAGCGCCAGAATGTTTGCGGATTTTTTAAACGCCAAAGGCTTATTATGCACCATTAGAGAGTCTAAAGCCTTGGATATTGAAGCGGCTTGCGGGCAATTGAGGGAGAAAAAACTCTCTCAGCAAATTTGAAAACTCTTTTTTGTGAGGTTTTGTCTTTTTTCTAATGGGGGGTGTTGATTTTTCAAAATTTATGGATTAAAAATTAGCGCTAAATTTTCTTTCATTAACAATTAATTAGATTTTATATTGTAGAATGAAATTCTAGCTAGTGAGCTAGAATTTAAATTTTTAATCAAAGGAGTCATCATGGCACACCATGAAGAACAACACGGCGGTCATCACCACCACCATCACCACACACACCACCACCACTATCATGGCGGTGAACACCACCATCACCACCACAGCTCTCATCATGAAGAAGGTTGTTGCAGCACTAGCGATAGTCATCATCAAGAAGAAGGTTGTTGCCACGGGCATCACGAGTAATATCGGTGTGGCTAGGGGCAACTTGACTAGGGTTGTCTCTGGTTTTGACTTTAAGATACAATCATTCAAATCTAACCCATTTTAATCAATCCCATTAAATCCAATCCAACCAACACGCTTGATTTTTATTTTTACAAACGCTCATTAATGTTAAAAATACTCATCAATGCCTATAAAAAGTAATTTTTTATCCAATAATATTGTTAAGACTTTTAATTTAAGCTTCAATGTTTTACAATATTCAAAATATTAAAACAATTTTTCAATCAAGGAAAGGGTATGCAAGTTACCCCCCCATTTTTTAAAACCCAATAAGAAATTTTTATTTTTGGCTCTGTATTCTGTGCTAGGGTTTCATTTTAGCCACGCTATAGATGAGAGCGGGCTTAATGAACTCGTTGGAAAGAAAGTTCAAGAAGCTTTAGCGAAAGAAAAAGCTAAGGCTAAACATCAAAGAGTGGATAAAAGCGCTTTTTTTGCCGGTCTTGGCTATAGCGGGATGTTTTCATGGATTTTAGCTTATAAAGATAGTTTTGTTTTGCTGCCTCACTCTCACTTCAATTTTGGTGGAAGACTCTTAGAAAGAAAAGATCCCAGCACAATCTTAAACGGCTTTAATTTTAAGGTGGGGTATCAGTATATCGCTCCTGTTAAGATTAAAAAAATGGGTTTTGGCGTTAGGGGAGGGTTCCAATATTCCTATAAAGCGGGCAATTACATGGAAAAAGATAAATACCAACAATACTTATTTGGAGTGCCTATAGACACAATAAGTCCTGTTTCTTTTTTTAATGGTGGTATGATAACAATGTCAACTTACGGCTTTTTGTTAGATTTTTTACACAATGTGTATGAAAATGAGAAGTTTTTCATCGGTTATTTTATAGGGGCTGGGCTAGGGGGTGAGAGCGTAACAGCCAAGGTTCTTAAAGATTTTGGTAATATATTAGTGCAATTAGCGCAATTTCAGGGCTATGGCTCACTAGGGCTAAGGATGGGCGATAAGCGCCACACGCTAGAATTGAGCGCGAGCATCCATGGCGACGCTCCTAGTTGTTCTTTAAAAAAGCTAAAGAGTTGCGAAAGTGCTAGGGTTTTACAAGCAAAAATCCCTAGGGGTATTTTTGAAAGCTATGTTACTTGGAGCGCGGATTATGTTTATCGGTTTTAAAAGTTTTTAAAAATTTAATGGCTTTGTTCCAATTGAATAGGGGTAATAAAATCTAAAAAATGCTTTAAGCGTTTTTTACAATCTAATCATAAAGAGCTTACGAAAAGCAAGCGATCACTTCATGCTTTATTGTTCCAACCCCCATGCGTCTTTAAAAGAAGCGTTTTTAAGCTTTAAATTCAAGCTCCCTTCAATCCATTGGGTATTAGCCCCCTTTTCGTTGTTGTCAAATAAAAACACCCCTAAAAAGCCTCTAGGGGTTTTAATCAGGCTCAATTCCACGCTAGGAAGAATGATTTGGCTGTCAGGTTTGACTTCAAAGGCTAGGAAAAAGGGGCGGTTGTTTTTGAAATCATAGCCGTTTTTGGTGTATGAATAGCCAGGAGCGCTCTGCAAGATGCCTTTTTGAGTTTCCACGCTAAAAGAATCCAAGTAATAAAAACCAGGCTCTAGCCTGAACGATTGGACTTTGGCTAAAGCGTAGCGGTTTTTCCATAAAAGCATGAAACGATTACTCCCTAGCATGAATAAAGGCCCTCTAGGGTCTTTGAGCTTTGCTTTAGGGTTTTTTTCAAGCGTTTCATTGTGTTTGGCGACAACTTCTCTATCCACTTTGCGCCAATAAGTGCGCACGCTTTGACCTTGATGAGCGATATAAAGATTCACCAAACCAGAATGATGGCCTTTAGGGGGCAAGCAAGAGGCTAATAAAAGAGTGGCTAACAAACTCACGATTTGAAACTTCAAACAAATTCCTTAAAAAGAGTGGTGGCTGAATGCTAACATGCTAAAACTAAAACCCTTATAAGTTATGGATAAAAACTTAAAGAATAGGGTAAAATAAACGCATGCGAATAGACAAATTTTTACAATCAGTGGGTTTAGTGAAACGGCGCATTTTAGCGACAGATATGTGTAATGTGGGGGCGGTGTGGCTCAATGGGAGTTGCGCTAAGGCTAGTAAAGAAGTGAAAATTGGCGATGTGATTAGCTTGCATTATTTAAAAGGGATAGAAGAATACACGATTTTACAAATCCCTACTTTAAAAAATGTGCCACGAAAAGACACGCACCTTTATATCGCTCCTAAAACAAAAGAATAAAGATAAAAGATTAAGGAACAATCCATGAAAGAATACAAAGACACCCTAAACTTAAACACAACCACCTTTTCTATGAAAGGGAATTTGAGCGTTAATGAGCCTAAAACTTACGCCAAATGGCAAGAACAGCAAGCGTTCAAACGCATGCAGAATAGGAAAGATAACCATGGGGATTTCACTTTGCATGACGGGCCGCCTTATGCGAACGGGCATTTGCATTTAGGGCATGCCTTAAATAAGATTTTAAAAGACATTGTTATTAAAAGAGAATATTTTAAGGGGAAGAAAATCTATTACACGCCCGGTTGGGATTGCCATGGCTTGCCCATTGAGCAGCAAATTTTAGAGCGATTAGAAAAAGAAAAAACGAGCCTAGAAAACCCCACGCTGTTTAGAGAAAAGTGTCGAGATCATGCGAAGAAATTTTTAGAAATCCAAAAGAATGAATTTTTGCAATTAGGCGTTTTGGGGGATTTTGAAGATCCTTATAAAACCATGGATTTTAAATTTGAAGCGAGCATTTATAGGGCTTTAGTGGAAGTGGCTAAAAAAGGGCTTTTGAAAGAGCGCCATAAGCCTATTTATTGGAGTTATGCATGCGAGAGCGCTTTAGCGGAAGCTGAAGTGGAATACAAGATGAAAAAATCGCCCTCCATTTTCGTGGCGTTTGATTTGAAAAAGGAGAGTTTAGAAAAATTAAAAGTCAAAAAAGCGAGCTTGGTGATTTGGACGACCACGCCCTGGACTTTGTATGCGAATGTGGCGATCGCTTTGAAAAAAGACGCTGTTTATATGCTCACCCAAAAAGGCTATTTAGTCGCTAAAGCCTTGCATGAAAAATTAGCCGCTTTAGGGGTGGTGGATAATGCGATCACGCATGAATTTAATTCCAATGATTTAGAGTATTTAGTGGCTACAAACCCGCTCAATCAAAGAGATTCGCTCGTGGTTTTAGGGGATCATGTGAGCTTAGAAGACGGCACAGGAGCCGTGCATACCGCGCCTGGGCATGGTGAAGAGGACTATTATTTAGGCTTAAAATACAATTTAGAAGTGTTAATGTCTGTAGATGAAAAGGGTTGCTATGATGAGGGCATTATCCATAAGAAATTATTAGATGAAAGCTATTTGGGCGAGCATGTTTTTAAGGCTCAAAAACGCATTATAGAGCAATTGGGCGATTCTTTATTGCTAGAGCAAGAGATTGAGCATTCCTACCCGCATTGCTGGAGGACGCACAAGCCTGTGATTTACAGAGCGACCACGCAATGGTTTATTTTAATGGATGAGCCTTTTACCCAAAATGATGGTTCTCAAAAAACCTTAAGAGAAGTGGCTTTGAATGCGATTGAAAAGGTGGAATTTGTGCCAAATAGCGGGAAAAACCGCCTAAAAACCATGATAGAAAACCGCCCTGATTGGTGCTTGAGCCGGCAAAGAAAATGGGGCGTGCCACTAGCTTTTTTCATAGACAAACGCACGAATAAGCCTTGTTTTGAAAGCGAAGTTTTAGAGCATGCAGCCCATCTTTTTGAAAAAAAAGGCTGTGATGTGTGGTGGGAATATAGCGTGAAAGATTTATTGCCCCCTAATTATCAAGAGGACGCCACACATTATGAAAAAGTCATGCATATTTTAGATGTGTGGTTTGATAGCGCTAGTACCTTTAAGGCGGTTTTAGAAGACTACCATGGAGAAAAGGGGCAAAGCCCTAGCGATGTGATCTTAGAAGGGAGCGATCAGCATAGGGGGTGGTTTCAAAGCTCGCTTTTAATCGGTTGTGTTTTAAACAACCAAGCCCCTTTTAAAAAGGTCATTACGCATGGCTTTATCGTCGATGAAAAGGGCGAAAAAATGAGTAAATCTAAGGGCAATGTGGTGTCTTTGGATAATTTACTCAAAAAGCATGGGAGCGATGTGGTGCGCTTGTGGGTGGCGTTTAATGACTATCAAAACGATTTGAGGGTCTCTCAAACCTTTTTCATTCAAACAGAACAGCATTATAAAAAATTCCGCAACACCCTAAAATTCTTACTCGCCAATTTTAGCGATATGGATCTCAAGAATTTAGAACGCTCCCATGACTTCAGCCCTTTAGATCATTTTATATTAGAGGCTTTAGAAACGATAAGCGTTGGAGTCAATAGCGCGTTTGAAGAGCATGATTTGGTGAAGGGCTTGAATATTCTAATGGCGTTTGTTACCAATGAATTGAGCGGGATTTATTTAGACGCTTGTAAGGATAGCTTGTATTGCGATAGCAAAAATAATAAAAAACGCCAAGCCATTCAAATGGTCTTACTCGCTGTGGCTAGTCAATTGTGCTACTTTTTAGCCCCGATTTTAACGCACACGATTGAAGAAGTTTTAGAGCATAGCGAAGCGTTGCGTGCGTTTTTACAAGCCAAAGATGTGTTTGATTTAAAAGGCATTAATATTTTAGAAAAACTCCACCTTAAAGAATGTAAAAAACCAGAAAATTTTGAAGCCGTTTTAGCCTTGCGTTCTGCCTTTAATGAAGAGTTAGACCGCTTGAAAAAAGAAGGCGTGATCAAAAATTCGTTGGAATGTGCTATTGAAGTGAAAGAAAAAGCGTTGCGTGAAAATTTAGTAGAAGAATTGCTGATGGTAAGCTTTGTAGGGGTTGCAAAAGAAAAAATAAGCGAAACGCCAATATTCACGCTCTTTAAAGCCCCCTTTTATAAATGCCCCAGGTGTTGGCGTTTCAAAAGCGAGCTAGAAAACACCCCTTGCAAGCGTTGCGAACATGTTTTAAAAGAGCGATGATAAAAGGATAGGGCTTTTGGAAACTTTACAAACCCATAGAGTTTTACAAGCCCTAATTGGCCATTTTACCCCTTTTTTAGAAAGCGGGATCACCGAGCTAATCATCAATACCGAGCAGGAACTTTGGCTTTATAAAGTCAATAATACCCGAGAAAAAAGAGGGCATGCGCTTTTTGATAAGGCGTTTTTGCTGAGGTTTTGCGAGCAATTGGCCAGTTTTAGGGGGTTGTTTTTTGATGAAGAGCACCCAACCTTAAATTGCTCTATCCCTTTCACGCGCTATAGGGTGAGTGCGAATCATTTTAGCATCACTACGAACAATCAAATCACGCTCAACATCCGTGTGCCTAGGCTTAAGCCCTTAAGTTTAGAGGATTTCACTTTCAAAGCAAGCGATCCAAAAAGTTTGAAAAATTTAGCGCTAAAAGGGCATAACATTCTCATTAGCGGGGAGACTTCAAGTGGTAAAACAAGCTTATTAAACGCTCTTTTAGACTGCGTCAATAAAGATGAAAGGGTGGTGAGCGTTGAAGACAGCCAAGAACTGGATTTAAAAGCGTTTAATAATTGCGTTGGGCTTTTAGTGGGCAAGCAAGAAAACGGGTGCTTTAATTATGAAGACGCTCTCAATATGGCCATGCGCTTAAACCCAGACAGGCTTATTGTGGGCGAGATTGACACTAGGAATGCAGCGCTCTTTTTGCGTTTAGGAAACACCGGGCATAAGGGCATGCTCTCAACCATTCATGCTAATAGCGCTCAAAACACTTTAGAAGCCCTTTCACTGAATTTAAGCATGCGTTATACGCATTCTTTAGATAAGGATTTGATGCGAGCGTATTTTAAGAGCGCGATTGATGTGATCGTGCATGTGAATAGGATCAATAATGAGCGCCAAATCGCTGAAGTCTTATGGACTAAAGAGCTTTAAATGCCCCTAAAATCCTTAAAAAACCGCTTGAATCAGCATTTTGAACTATCGCCTCGCTATGGGAGCGTGAAAAAAATCATGCCCAATATCGTTTATGCAGATGGTTTTAACCCGTCTGTGGGCGATGTGGTGAAGATTGAAAAAAGCGATGGCAGCGAATGCGTAGGAATGGTGGTGGTGGCAGAAAAAGAGCAGTTTGGTTTCACGCCCTTTAATTTTATAGAGGGATCTAGGGCTGGCGATAAGGTGCTGTTCTTAAAAGAGGGGTTGAATTTCCCTGTGGGCCGTAATCTTTTAGGGAGGGTGCTTAACCCTTTAGGGCAAGTCATTGACAATAAGGGGGTGCTAGATTATGAACGATTAGTGCCTGTCATTACAACGCCTATAGCCCCTTTAAAAAGAGGCTTGATTGATGAGGTTTTTAGCGTGGGGGTGAAGAGCATTGATGGGCTTTTGACTTGCGGTAAGGGGCAAAAACTGGGCATTTTTGCCGGCTCTGGGGTGGGTAAATCCACGCTAATGGGCATGATCACTAGGGGTTGCTTAGCGCCGATTAAAGTGATCGCTTTGATTGGGGAAAGGGGCAGAGAAATCCCTGAATTTATAGAGAAAAACTTAAAAGGGGATTTAAGCTCTTGCGTGTTGGTGGTCGCCACGAGCGATGATAGCCCTTTGATGCGCAAATACGGGGCCTTTTGCGCGATGAGCGTGGCGGAGTATTTTAAAAACCAAGGGCTAGACGTGTTGTTTATCATGGATTCAGTGACTCGTTTCGCTATGGCTCAAAGAGAAATCGGTTTAGCCTTAGGCGAACCGCCCACTTCCAAAGGCTACCCCCCATCCGCGCTTTCCTTATTGCCTCAATTAATGGAGAGGGCGGGCAAGGAAGAAAATAAGGGGAGCATCACGGCTTTTTTTAGCGTGCTAGTAGAGGGCGATGATTTGAGCGATCCCATAGCCGATCAAGCCAGGAGTATTTTAGACGGGCATATTGTCTTAAGCAGGGAATTAACCGATTATGGGATCTACCCGCCTATCAATATTTTAAACTCCGCATCAAGGGTGGCTAAAGACATCATCAGTGAGTCTCAAAACCTTTGCGCGAGAAAATTCCGCCGTTTGTATGCGTTGTTGAAAGAAAATGAAATGCTCATTCGCATCGGCTCTTATCAAATGGGGAACGATAAAGAGCTTGATGAAGCGATTAAGAAAAAGGCTTTAATGGAGCAATTTTTAGCGCAAGATGAAAACGCTTTACAGCCTTTTGAAACAAGCTTTCAGCAATTAGAAGAAATCTTAAGATAAAAGGAATGTTATGGAATCACAACTCATGAAACTCGCCATTGAGACTTATAAAATCACTTTGATGATTTCTTTACCGGTATTACTAGCGGGCTTAGTGGTGGGGCTATTAGTCAGTATTTTTCAAGCGACTACTCAAATCAATGAAATGACTTTGTCTTTTGTGCCTAAGATTTTAGCCGTGATTGGGGTGCTGATTTTAACCATGCCGTGGATGACTAACATGCTTTTAGACTACACCAAAACCTTAATCAAGCTCATTCCTAAAATCATAGGCTAGCAAATGCTAGAAAAAACCATTGATTTTTCCCGTTACAGCAGCGTGAAAATCGGCGTGCCTTTAAAAGTGAGCGTTTTAGAAAACGATGATGAAATCTCTCAAGAACACCAGATCATCGGTTTAGCGAACAACCTTTTAATCGCTCCTAGCGCGAAAAATCTCGCCCTTTTAGGCCCAAACTACGATTATATTTGCGATAAGGGCGAATGCGTTGAAATAGGGGGGGCGGCCAACTCGTCTAAAATTTTTAATTATTTTAGGGCGAATGATTTAGGGGGTTTGGAGTTTTTAGGGCAATTGCCTGGCACTTTAGGGGCGTTAGTTAAAATGAACGCTGGCATGAAAGAATTTGAAATCAAAAACGTTTTAGAAAGCGCTTGTATTAACAATGAATGGCTAGGGAGTGAAGCTTTGGGGTTGAGTTATCGCAATAGCAAATTCAATGGCGTTGTTTTAAGAGCGAGGTTTAAAAAAACGCATGGCTTTAGACAAGAAGTTTTAAAAGCGTGTCAAAGCATGCGCAAAAGCCACCCCAAATTGCCTAATTTTGGGAGCTGTTTCAAAAACCCGCCTAACGATCATGCGGGCAGGCTTTTAGAGGGTGCGGGCTTAAGGGGTTATTGTCTAAAAAGAGTGGGATTTGCCAAAGAGCATGCGAATTTTTTGGTGAATTTGGGGGGTGCAGAATTTGAAGAAGCCCTGGATTTGATAGAACTCGCCAAAACCAGAGTGTTACAAGAATACGGCATCCATTTAGAAGAAGAAGTGAAAATTTTAAGGTAGGGTTGAAAAGCTTTTTTAAAATTCCCTATTGATGAGAGCAGAGCCTTATTTTGCAACCTTATCATAATCCATGTTGCCATAACAAACAGCCCTTTTTCTTTGGGCGTCAAATTGTGGACTAAAAAGGTTTTTACTCTCTATTTCATCTTTAGTGTGAATGCCCACCAAAGGCAAAAGAGAATGGATTAAATCATCGCTCATGAAAGGTTTGTTTAAAGCGTTTTTAATCAACTTCACTTTCTCGGGGTGTTTTTCTTTAAAAATATCGCTTATATAAATCATAAAAGGGATTTCTAAGCCCGCTTTAGAGCATCTATGCCCATAAGTAGGGCCGCTTTCAAAAATATCTTGTGCATGGTCGCTCAAATAAAACACAATAGCGTCTTTATCTTTAAAGAGGTTAAAAATCCCATTCAAAACAGCATCGTTATAATAAAGCGAATTGACATAATCGGCAACGATTTGTTTGTCTCTATCGCTGCTTGCGTGCAAATTAGAAAAAGACAAATCGCTTGGTTTGAATTTGGCAAAGCTTTTAGGGAAACGATCGGCATACCAAGAATGAGAGCCAATCAAATGGAACACGATAAAATTCTTGCTTTTTAATTGGGGTTGGACATTTTTAGAATAAAATTTCACCAGCTCTTCATCGTATGCACCATAGTTTCCCAAAATATAGTAGCGGTTTTTAGAACGATTAGAGACTAGATTTTGTGTGATCCCCCATTCATCGACGATTTGTTTTTCTAACCAAAAAGTTTCATAATGGGATCGCTTGAAAATATCTATCATGTTGTGGTAATGATACCAAGGCTTATTCGTTTCGGCGTTGCTGTAATTGAGCAGGCTTTCAAAGACATCAGAGGTGTGGGCTTCTTTACTTATCGTGTCAGAAAACACGAACAGGTTGTTACTCTCTCTCTCTCTCTCGTTGGTGAGTTGGCTCAATAAGGGGTTATTAGGAACGCTATAGCCATAGAGTTGCATGAAATTTCTGCTCGCGCTTTCGCCGATGACTAAGACGACATTTTTAACATCGCCCGTGCTGGAAAGATAATCGCTTGGTAAATAAAGGTTATTTAAAAAGCTATAAAATTTTATGGCTTGTTGGCGATTGGTTAAGCTCAAATAGGCGGAATAAAACCCCCTAGCTAAAGAAAGAGAAAAGAGTGATCTTTTTAAAATGGCGTCGTTATTTGTAAGGGGTTTAACGTTACGAACGCTCCCTATTGTAAGGACAGAAAGCCCTAAAACGCCCGCTATCACACCAGGCACAAGCGCTCTAAAGCGAATGATTTTAATCGTAATCAACAAAGCGATCAAAATAAAAGCGTAGTAAAGCAAATAATTTTTATAGCTTTTTATAAACGCCATCGTTTCAGAGCTGTTTGTGGCTAAAAGCGTGTCAATCAAGCCTTTGGAAAAAGGCATTTTAAACATAAAGAGCGTAAAAATTTCAGCCACGCTAAAAATAATACCGCTTCCTATAAACAGCCATTCCAATGAATACCGCAAGCACTTTTTAGGGATTAGCGCGCAACCATAATACACCACAAACCCGATTAAAAAAGCGCCTAAAAAGCCTTTAGAGAAAGAAAACAAATCGTTATTTTTGTAAGCGTTAGAAAGAGCGTTGCAAAGAAGGAATATTAAAAATTTTTCATCTAAAGTTACGCTATTGGCAAAGAATTTTAAAAACTTCAATAATTTTTCCATGAATGTCCTTTAAGAAAGTTTGAAAACTTTTTTCAAAATATTTTTTATCCTAAAATAAAAATAATCCCTAATCGTTTTTGATCTTATGTGGGTTTTAAAAGATTGCATTTGTTGGTCTTTAGCCATTTCAAGGCGTTCTTTAAAAAAATCGTTTTTAAAAGGGGTGCAAAAAAGGTTGGCGAGCCAAAAACTCGCTTCAGCTTCATAGCAAATCAAACGCCCGTTTAAAGAACTGACAGAATGCCAGGGCTTGTATTTGATGAAATGGAGCATGATGATATTTTTAGGGTAGTGCTCTTTGAAAGAATCAGAATAGCAATTATAATAAATAGGCAATTCTAAAACGCGCTCTAAAAACACCATATTGATTAAACACTGCTTAGGGTAGAAAAGGTCTTTCCCCCTAGTTTTCAAAAACTCTAAAGCGATCTTTTTAAACCCATTTTCGCGCCACAAATCTAAATTCGCCACCAAAAAGCCCATGTTAAAGCCTTGATGGATGCGTTTTAATTCGTTTTGGCTAAAGCGTGAAAGATCAATCTTAAAATTCTTGCATGCCCGCTCAATAAAATCACAAAAGGCTTCAAAAGAAAGGTGGGAAAAAGTGTCTCTCACCATGCCAAGCAATTTAGTGGGGTCGTTATCCAGTGCAAAATAAGCGCTTGCAACATCGCCTAAAAACACCGTATCCACATCTATGGAAATGATTTTAGAATAATTAGGGAAGAGCGAAGCGAGCAAAAGCCGGCACAAAACAAGAAGCCCGCCATAACGCTTGGAGCAAGACTCATTGAGATAGCTTTCTATGGAATGATTTAGCGAATTGATGTCTATAAACTCTAATGAAGCGAATTTTTTAAAAGGCTCAAGGGTTTTTAAAAGTTTGTTTTGCTACTCTAAAGTAACCCCTTTAACCAAACAATGGATTTTATACACGATGTTAGCGCCTAAAAGTTTGTTATTTTGATTTAAGGGGCTAAAGTCTATTGCGCTTGTGTGCCTGCTCGCATGTGAGAGTAAAGAATAAAGGCAAACTCCTGCCCCTAGCGCGTAATTCTTATCAAAACTCATAAAAATAGGGATAATTTGATCCGGTAAGTTTTGCGTATCCATTTATCGCTCTTTTGTATCGTTTTTTGAGTGTTTTAAAATCGCATGCCTAACTTCTTCAACGCCCCCCATATAAAGGTTATGGAATTGGGTTTTATTGAAAGTGTTTTGGCGCTTGGCTAATTTCATGGTGTTAGAGATAATCGCTTCTTCTAGCTCCTTTAAAGTGAGTCGTTTTTCTAAAAAAAAAATGCTCTCTTTAACGCCTATGGCTTTAAAAGGCTGCGAATCTTTAGGGTATTGAGTATAAAGGGCTTTGATTTCTTCAATAAGACCGCAATCAAGCATGCTTTTGGTGCGCTGTTTGATGTTATTATGGAGCACGCTTTTTTCAATAGACAGAGCGAATAACGAGATAGCATGCTCAAAGGGTTTTTTAGGGTTAGCCTTAAAATACTCGCTTGGGGGCGTGTGGGTGGCATAAAAGATTTCTAAAGCCTTATGGATGCGGTAAGTGTCGTTTGGATGGAGTTTAAAAGCCATGTTAGGGTCAATGGATTTTAAAAATATATAAGGGTTAGAAAGAGTGGCAATTTCTCGCTCTATTTTTACAACCTCCTCACCGCTAATTTTTGGCGTATCGCTCAAACCTTCTAAAATGGATTTTAAGTAAAAACTGCTCCCTCCCACAATGAGTAAAATCTCTTTAGAGGATACTCTCATGGCGTCCTCTAAAAGGGTTTTAAAAAGGGGGGCGTTATTTTTTTCATCAATGTTAAGGTAATCTAGGGCGTAATGCTTGATATTTTTTCGCTCTTTTAGGCTCGGTTTAGCCGAAGCGATATTAATGTCTTTATAAATACTCAAAGAATCCAAAGAAAAGATTTCAGCGTCTAATTCTTGGGCTAATTCAATAGAAAGAGCGCTTTTCCCGCTCCCGCTAGGCCCTAAAAGCGCGATGAGTTTCTTAGGCGTTTTGATAAGGAAGCCCTCTTTTATAAGCGTTCAAAAACCCTTCTAAATCAAATTTTTTACGGCATTCTTCTGTGAAAAGATGGATCATCAAATCCCCTAAATCCAAAATGATCCACTCTTCATTAGACTCATCTATCTGGTAAAAGACTTCGCCTAACGGCTTAAGGGTGTTTTTTAGCGCGTCTAATAAAGAAAGGGCATGCTTATTCGCTAGCGTGGTGGCGATAATGACATCTTCTACCAAATAGGGGGTTTTAGACAAATCAATGTGCGTAATATCAAAAGCCTTTTTTTCATCTAATAAAGCCGTAATCATTTCTATGCGTTGGTTCATGAGTTTCCTAAAAAATGGGTTAAAATAGCCTTATTATAACTTAAATCAAGGAAGATTAATGACCCCTGAATCAAACCTCAAATCCTTAGGCGCTAAAACGCCCTATATTTTTGAATACAACAGCGATTTACTAGAAGCTTTCCCTAACCCAAACCCCAATTTAGACCCCTTAATCACTCTAGAATGCAAGGAATTTACAAGCCTTTGCCCGATCACTTCTCAGCCGGATTTTGGCGTGATTTTTATCCGCTACATCCCTAAAGATAAAATGGTAGAAAGCAAGTCTTTAAAACTCTATTTATTCAGTTACAGAAACCATGGGAGTTTCCATGAGAGCTGCATCAATACGATTTTATTAGATTTAGTCAAACTGCTAGAGCCAAAGTATTTGGAAGTGTATGGGGATTTTGCCTCTAGGGGCGGGATTGCGATCAAGCCCTTTGTGAATTACGCGATCAAAGAGTACCAGGACTTTAAAGAAAAACGCCTTTTGAATGCGAAATAACGCGCAAGAGGGATTTTAAGATTGAAGCCGTTCCAATTAAATGGACAGATTAGGGAGGGAATGAAAAAAGAAAATAAAAGAATAAAAGAGAGATAAAAAAGGAGACCCCCTCACAAGAGAGTAAGGGGGGGGGCGGTTAGTTTTCTAAATTTTCAGCCTCCGCCTCTTTACTTAACTCCTCGCCTGTGATAATATCCCTCTCCTTAATCACATTACCCTCATCATCATAGTCCTCATCTCTAAATCCATAAGACCAAAGATTATCAGCGAGTAAGTTAGCAGTTAAGCCTGCGCATGTTAAATCATACCTATTGATACCGCCATCGCATAAGAGTTGCGCTACAAATTTCGCCTCTTTTTGATTTTTAGGTAAAAATCTCGCCCACTCTTCCAAAGTAACACCAACACTACCATCGGGTCGTGTCATTTTTTTCGCATAAGTTTCAATCACTTTACAGAATAAAGTAACATCACCCATAAGCATATCATCAAAAGTGTCAAAGAACGCCTCTTCAACATTACGATTTTCAATCATAGTATTCCACTCAAGGTCGCTATGGTGCTTTAAATCCGCCATAAAAGACAGAGCGTGAATAACGATTAAACTAAATTGAAACCCTCTTCCCTCATAACTCATCGGAGCGAATAACACACCAAGTCTTTTCTTACGCTCCTCATTAGCATAAGCCTCCATCATAACCGCAAAGGAAGAAGTTGTTTTATCATCAAAATCAAAGTCCAACTTGAATTTGCTTTCTTTAGGCTCTTTAGGAGTTGAAGTCCTGTCCTTAACACTTGGTCCGCTAGTTACCACTTTAACGCCATCTAAAATATCCGCTTTTTTGTTTTCAGCGTGAAGTTTCATATGCTCGGTCAATGGAACTTTATTGAACCATTTTAAGAATTTTTCGCTATTGAAAGCGTATGTGGCTTCGTTGTCTTTTTGACTCCTTAAGGTTACACGATTAAACCCAATATTAATGACTTTAGCCTCCACCACTTTGTTGTTGATCGTGGCTTTGACTGACGCGCCTACTTTTAATTTATTTTCATTTTGAAAACCCATAAAATACTCCTCAATAAAAATTTGTTTTAAATCCCGCTATAATCGGTCGTTCAATGTTTTTTAATGTTCTTTATCTTTTTGGCATGGCTTGTTCCTCCTTGTTGTGGGGTGGGCGTTTCAAACGCCCTTTTTGAATAACCGCTTCATTTAATGTCTTTCAAAAGAGCGTTTTTAAAAGCTTTAATGGCGCTTTCACCCACTAATTCAGCGATACGATAACGCGCGATTAAAAAGTCTAATAATTTTTCGCTCCTTTCTTTGATTTGCGCAACCCCAAAAGAAGCGTTTTTAGCCACTTCTTTTTCGCTATAAGAGCCTTTTAGGTATTCTTTTCTTTTTTCCTCAAAAGGTTTGTTGCTTAAAGAGCTGTTGGCGTTTTTAGGAATTAAGAGCAAGTTCCCTAAAGCATGCGCAATATGGGGGTTTTTAGCCCAACTTTTTTCTTTAGAGTTGTAGCCTTGATCGGGTTTTTGAGGCAAAATATGCTCAATGCTTTCTAAACTGCTATCAAAATTCAAAGTCGTTTCAGGGTTATGGTATAGCTCGTATTCATAAAGCAAGTAATTCAGTGCTTTGTCCCACTTATACCACTTCTCAGTATTCTTTTTGGAATGGATATTCTCTTCAAGCAATTCTAAACCGCTATGCTCTCCCTTGAAAAAATGCTTTTCTAATGGCGGGAGATCTTCAATAGTAATATTCCCTTCTCCTTCTCTATACGCTTTGAACACCATAAAAGCCAATTCAATCCATTCATTTTTAGCCGTATTCTTGCCATCAACCCCATAGACTAAGAACCCGAAACGCTCTAAATATTCTAACAAGCCCTCTAATTCTTTGGTGGTGTAATGCCGTTCACTGCCACTTCTTACAGCAAGCTGTATGGTTAAAAGAGAGAGCAATAAGGGCAGAAAAGCGTTATCGCTCAAAGCGTTTAAGCGCCGCATTTTTTCTAACAAGATGCGCGTTTTAGGCGTGATTTCAATCCTAAGCTCTTCATCATCAAGCGTGTGCAAGAAATTCCAAACTTTAGAAGAATAAGAAAGATAAAATAACAACTCGTCTATTTTGTCATATTCATCGCTAAAGGGTGTGTTATGGGTATATCTTTTATGAGCGTTAAACTCCATTTCCAATAACCTTTTTAAAATCCCCTTTCTCGCCATAGTAATACGCCACGAAATGCTTTAAAAACCTCTCTAAATCATCATCTTCAAAGGATCTTAAATCGTGATAAATCCTGGTGTAAGTGGATAGATCCTTGCCACGATTGTTGATCGTTTCAAAAGAGCTGAAGGGATCGATTCGGTTATCGTTCAATTCCACCACGCTAAAAAGCATTTTTTTAGTGAGGGCATCAAACATTCTTTCAAGCGTTTCCATAGGCGTATCGCTGATTTTTTTTGAAAAAATTCGTAAGCCTCAATAAGATTTTTAGCGTAAAAAGAAGTTTGAAACCTTTCTAAATCTTTTTCTTCTTCCATGATCACCCCAAAAGCTTCATTTAAACCATGATACTTATAGGACAGAATGGGTTCGAGGTTCATTGAATAATACTTTGGGTCTTTATGTTTAGTGATCTTGGCTAAAAGGCCTAGTAAAATCAGGCTTGTAGCCAATCGTTGCTGGCCGTCTATGATTTCAAAAGTGCTATCTTCAAGCTCATTTTCAAACCCTCTTAAGGTTAAGCTGTGCATGTAATGGAATTTATCTCCCAGTTTAGAGACATGCTCTAAATCGTTCCAAAAATCCTTCCATTGCCTTTTCTGCCATGCATACCCCCTTTGATAGCTGGGGATTTCAAACACGCCTTTTTCAATCACGCCGTCTAAAGTCAATAATTCCATTAAAATCCTTTCTTAATAATGAATGGGTTTATGGGTAAAAACCCATAACCCTTCATTTTTTCGCTCAATCAATTTTGGTTGTCCAAGTCTTGTGCTGTGCGTGAAATGCCAAGTGTTTTTATTGACCAATTCTTCGTATTCTTGGCTCCCTTTTTGAGTGCAAACGCCCTCAACCTTTAGCGCTCCCTCTTCATCAGTCCCGATAGTGTCATGGTCAATTTTAGGGCAAAAACGCTCCGTTGGACTTCAGCCCCTCTAGTCGTTGAATCCTCATTCACAATACCAATGATGTAATCCGCTTTACGCATGAGCTCAAAATGCTTGTGCTGAGCCGCTTTGTCTCTTCGTGAGCGGAAATAACTCAAAGTGCATTCATCGCACAACTCTTTAAAATCCTCATTTCCTGGAATAGTCCCTTTATACGCACCTGAAACCATGCACAACAACAAATTGTATTTTTCATGCGCTTTTAAATCTTCTAACTGAGCCATCGTCTTCTCCTTGTATTGAATTTAACTCTGTAAGCCCCACTGATTTAAAAATGGGGCTTATGGAATCAAATGGTTTGAAAAGGTGGTGCGGGTTAATGAAAAGAGAAATAAAAGAGAGAATAATAAAAAAT
>NZ_MVYP01000019.1:0-27189 GCF_003638305.1 Helicobacter pylori
CCCTAACCCCCTAATACCGCATTACAAGAAGCTATCGTTTGCTAAACAAACTTTTTGATATTAAAAAAGTTTTTAGCGTTTTTAAACTTCATTACCAACACCCCATTAGAACAAAAACCAAATTTTATTTGGAAAATTTATGGTAATACTCGCCCTTGTCTGTGATGATTTTAACTTCTAACAATTGGTTAGGCTTGCAATCCAGGCGGTAAAATATCTGTTGCGAGTATTTTAACTCATGATCAAAGAGTTTTTCTTTTTTAAACTTATCGCCAAATTTGGGTTCTACTTTTTTAGTCGCTCCGCATGAATTTCCCCTATTGACAATCAGATTTTTAATCACCACCGGTTCATCGTTCATAGAAGTGATGCTTAAAAGACTAGAGTCCGTCATTTTCCCCATGAATTTCCCCCCAGTCGCGCGATAATCCAGCTTGAAATCCAAATCCTTTGCCCCCACACAAACACCGCTTATCATTAGCAAGCTCAAACACATTTTTTTAAACATCAAAATCCTTTCACTAATAATATTTGTGGGGTATTATAATCAAATTTGATATATTCTTTTTTAATCGTTTGTTGCGTTTAGTTTTTGATCAAATTTGTAGCCCATGCAATCCATTTGAATAATTTTAAAAAATTTCTTTTTGTTTGTTTTTCTATTGCATCTTTTCCGCCATACAAAAGCCTTGTTTTGAACGCCATGGCCAATTCCATTTGCTTATTTTTAGCGTATTTGTTTCTATCGTTTGCGCTGAAACAATCTTCAATTTGTTTGAAATGCCTATCGCAGTCTGAGAGTTGTAAGATGGTGATGGGATTACCCAAATATTCATTAGCTTTTTTAAATCGTTCGCTCGTTGCTTGTTGGTTAAAAACGCATTTTCTGTCATCATCTGTCAAAACAATAGGGTGATTGTCTAACTCGCAAAGTTTTTTAATGGTTTCTTTCATATCGTTTGGATTGTTTTTAAGCCCTGAAATGGGTAAGAAAGTGAAAGGAATGGGGTTGTCTTTGTATTCTCGCTCATTGAAATACAATTTAAAAGCGCTCAAATAACAATAATCCGTGATGCCTTCTACAAAAATGATTCGGTGTTTTTGGGGGTTGTGGAAAACATGCTGACCCACCCCTAAAGAACGCTTGATTTTATCAAGAGCGTCGGAGTCTTTGCCCGCATTATTTAGGGGATAGTTAAAGTGATTCTTAATCGCAGAGCCTTCTGTTTCTTTTTCTACAATCCTTATTTCATCTAAATGATCCGTATCCACTAAAAAGGGGTCATGGGTGGCTAAAACAAAAGTAACATGATTTTTATGAGCGTATTCTTTTAAAAATTTCCTGAATTCCTTTCTGGCTGGCACGCTCAAATGAGTGGCTGGCTCGTCCATGACATAGATAATATTCTTGTTAAGGCTAAAATGTGATCCCACATTATAAAGAAAACCAAACATGAAATTAAACGCCCATTGGAAGCCGGTGCTTTGCTGGCTTAAGATGATTGGCTTATTTTGATTATCAGATTTTCTGCAATCATGAATTTCAAGTTTTATTTCATATGCCGTAGATTTCTTTGAATAATCATAAAATTTATTGTTGTGTCGGACATGAATTTTTAATTGGTAACTATCTTGAGGGCTATCTTGAACGATCGCTAAAAGCCTGTTAAATTCTTTTGCGATTAAAGAATCTATTTTTAATTGCATGTTGTATTCTAAAATTTCTGCAAGATTTTCTAAGATTTCTGTAAAACTTACTTTAAATAAAAGGTGGCTTGTGTCCTTTTTAAAAAATTCAAATTGACATACATTGTTATCGCATTCGCCTTTTACTTCAGTTGAAAGATATTTTGATTGTTTGATCTCTTTTTGATCTCTTTCTTGTAAGTATTTTTCAGGGATATTGAACGATTTTTCAGAATCATAGATTACTAAATCATTATTTTTATCAAATATTATTATTTGTAACGCTTGACCATCTTTTAAAATGCTCAAAAAAAAATTCCAAATTGTATTAGGGTGAAAGTCCATTTTTCTAAACAATGAATTTCTAAAGAACCAATCCGATTGGTTAAATTCAGAAGGGGAAGAATAACCAAAGAGAGTGAATAATGCAGTCTTAAGGTCATTATCTGTGATTTTTGACTCTTTGTATTCTTTCATGGTTGGCACGAGTTTGTAAGACTTATAAGATAAACCACCGCTTAAAGGGAATTGAACTTTATTTTTTAAGTTTTGAAACGCTGTATAAGGGTTACACTCTCGGCAATGCTCTGCAAACTCAAAATAGTTTTTGCTTTGTTTGAATTTTTCCTTGTTTGCTTCAAATTTATCCTTGATTTCACCAATATTTTTAGGGAACAAATGAACGCCACTCTTTTCATCTAAAGTTTTTATGTCTTCCCACAGAAATTTTCTTGCTGATTTCAAAAGATCATCGTATTGGTATCGCCTAATTTTTGAATTTGATAACAATTCCATTTTTTCCAAATAAAACTGACACATCATGGATTTCATATCTTTAGACTCGTCGCTAACAACATGGCTTGCTATATATTTTTCGCATATTTGTTGGATATTATCCAACAAAACATCATAATTAAACTTTAGCGTTTTTTGATTTTTGCAGTCATTTCCAATTTCTTTTATCCATGATTCTTTTTTTCGCTCAAAATCCTCTCTTGTTTTTTCAAGGTATTTTAAAGAATTTTTAACTTTCTTTTTAAGGTTGCCTATATTTAATCGGAATGTTCTAAATTGCCGTTTAAAATTTTCATTGATAGGGTATTTTTCATCTATTTTTTCAATCATCTCTTTGACAAACTCTGATAATTTTTCTTGAGATTGTTCATTTAATAGAGCTTCAGTTTTTGGTGTGGATCTTGTATTAGAGTCAGTAGTCTTAAAAATTTCATCTAAAGCTTCTAGCTTTTTTAAGATATATTCCACATCTTTTGGTTTGATTTCTTTTTCACTAAGTTTTTTAAAACAAGAATAAATTTTTGCTAATTGGTTTTGTTTGTGTTGCCCCATGACAAAAAATTCATCTGAGTTGTATTTTTTATCAGGCGTATTGCGCTTTATGATTTCTTTGATGCACTGACAAAAAGTTTTAATCCCTTCGCTATTACCGCTTACATATTTGATTAATTCTTTGAAAAACAGATTGTTGGTTGCATCGGCATATTTGGTTACAAGCTCGCCCAATTTTAATTTTTCTTTGTAAAAATGTAAAAATAATCCTAGTGAATTGTAAGAAGTTATAAGATTTATAAAATTACTCACAAGAGTGCAAATATTTGAATAGTCGTTATTGTTAGTGGGAATATAAACGCTGTTGCTACATTGTTCCCCTAAAGCTTCTACATGTTTTTCAAAAGGGTAGCTGATTAATATTTTTGATAATTCCTTTAAATTACAACTGATCTCTTTAGATTGGATCCTCAAATCCACGCAAGAAAAACCTGTGATTTTGTGATCAAGGTTTGTTTCTTCTTCTAAACTTAGAATAGTATCTCTAGGTTCATGGTTTTTGAAATAATATTCCTCACTACAAAGTTTAATATCCGCATCATTAAAGATTTTCAAAGCTTCTAAAACATTGCTTTTACCGACATTATTTTCCCCTACTAAAACCACCAATCCCCCATGTTTTTCAAAACTTGAATTTAAAAGCAATTCTGTAGGCGATTTTCTACCCAAATTCCTAAAATGGTGCAATTTCAAAACACGCTTATAAAATTCCATGCCTTATCCTTTCAAAACGCAAACTTAATTGATGATGCAAAATTAAACAAAACATGCTATAAAGAAAATTCAAATACTATCATTTTAAGGATTAAAATGCTCACCCAAGAAGATGTCTTAAACGCGTTAAAAACGATCATCTACCCTAATTTTGAAAAGGATATTGTCAGCTTTGGTTTTGTTAAAAACATCACCTTGCATGACAACCAGTTAGGGCTTTTAATAGAAATCCCCTCAAGCTCTGAAGAAACGAGCGCGATTTTAAGGGAAAATATCTCCAAAGCGATGCAAGAAAAAGGCGTGAAGGCTTTGAATTTGGATATTAAAACCCCGCCTAAACCGCAAGCCCCAAAGCCCGCCACTAAAAATTTGGCTAAAAACATCAAGCATGTGGTCATGATAAGCTCAGGCAAGGGCGGTGTGGGTAAAAGCACCACTAGCGTGAATTTAAGCATCGCTTTAGCGAATTTAAACCAAAAAGTGGGGTTGTTGGACGCTGATGTGTATGGCCCTAATATCCCTAGAATGATGGGCTTGCAAAACGCTGATGTGATCATGGATCCTAGCGGTAAAAAACTCATTCCTTTAAAGGCTTTTGGCGTTTCTGTGATGAGCATGGGGCTTTTGTATGATGAGGGGCAGAGTCTCATTTGGAGAGGGCCCATGCTTATGCGAGCGATTGAACAGATGCTAAGCGATATTATTTGGGGGGATTTAGATGTGCTAGTGGTGGATATGCCCCCAGGAACAGGCGATGCGCAGCTCACGCTAGCTCAAGCCGTGCCTTTGAGCGCAGGAATCACCGTTACTACGCCCCAAATCGTGAGTTTAGATGACGCTAAACGGAGTTTGGACATGTTTAAGAAACTACACATTCCTATTGCGGGCATTGTGGAAAATATGGGGAGTTTTGTGTGTGAGCATTGCAAGAAAGAGAGTGAGATTTTTGGCTCAAACTCCATGAGTGGATTATTAGAGGCTTATCACACGCAAATTTTAGCCAAGCTCCCTTTAGAGCCTAAAGTGCGTTTAGGGGGGGATAAGGGTGAACCGATTGTGATTTCTTACCCCACTAGCGTGAGCACTAAGATTTTTGAAAAAATGGCACAAGATTTAAGCGCTTTTTTAGACAAGGTAGAAAAGGAAAAATTAGCCGATAATAAGGACATTCAGCCTGTGCAAACGCATGCTTGCTCGCATTAGTTTTGAAAGGGGGTTTAAAAAACCCTTTTAATCAATCGTTTCACTTTTTGTTTGATTTTAAAAAGCAAAAATTCTATAAGGAGTTTAGAAGAAAGCCTGGGCAGAAGGAATTCAAAAGAATACCGCTTGTCTGAAAAAGATAGGGCTTTATTGAAAGCGTGGATTTCTTGGATTTCTTTATCCCTATTTTGAAGGGATTCAAAGAGGTGATCTAAAAAGGGGGAGTTAAAATAGGCGTCTTTAAAAGGCGTTTGGATCAACGCTTCATGCCATTTTTTCGCGCCAATGACGCTTAAGAGTTTCCAGGGTTTATCGCCCCAAAAATGCAGCATGCGTGCTTCTTTAAGGCTAGGGAATAGGGGCGTATCAAGGAAACTGGGGTGGGCATTGTATGAATAAGGCAGTTCCAAAATCCTACCACGGCACACAAAACACAAAGCGTCTTGCTCGGGAAATAAAAGTTTTTCGTTTTTCAAAAGGAAAAATCCAATCAATTGGTTTTCCAGATTTTCTTCACGCCATAATTTTAAATTTAAGGCTAAAAACCCTGCGTTAAAGTAGTTGTCAAAAAGGATTTGCGCTTCTTCTAAATTAGGGAAAGCATCAGCAACGCCGATAGTTTTTGCACGCATTTGGCGTAATTCGTATAAATCCTTAGCCGAATTCCTGTCCATAGCGATCAAATCTTTTTCCCTCACAGCCCCAAAATAATGCGTTTCAAGGGGGATAAAAAAGCTCTCGCTCATATCATCCACAAACAAAGTGTCCACATCAAACATGATGATCTTGTCGTATTGGGGGAAAAGGGAAGCGAAAAAGAAACGGCACATGATCATTTTAGAAAAGCGTTTTTGCGAAAAAGCATTGAGTTTTAAATACAATTTTTTAATTTCATTAGCTATTAAAGCATCAAGCTTATAATAATTGTGGCGTGGTTCTAATTCTTCATTAGAAATATCCAAAAACTCTATACTGGAAAAAGCGCTAAAAGGAGCGATCGTTTCTTCTAATTTGGCTATATTTTCTAGGCTTAAATTTTCTACCAAACAATGGATTTGATAAAAGAGTTTTACTCTCTCTCTCTCTCTCGTTTGGCGTGCGCTAGCATGGAATACAAACTCACGCCAGCAGGGATACAATAATTATTATCAAAAGCCACCACAATAGGGATAATCTCTTGCATGCGCAGTCCTTAAATCTTCAAATTGACCCGCTAAAAAAGGGGGTGATTTGTAATCTTATCGTTTTTTTTTTTTTTTTCAAAACCAAAATGGTGAGTTTGTTTTATGGCATAATATTAAACTTCAATAAAAAAGGTGTTTGATAAAAGGGTGCTTAATCAAAAAGTTTGGCTAGGGTTTTTAGCTTTGCATGGGGTTTTTCTCAACGCTTTTGAGTATCAAATCAGCGCGAGAGTGGGATCGTTTTCGCGCATCGCTTTCAACCAGTCAGTCATCAATTCCAAAAAAGGGATTTACCCTACAGGGAGTTATGTAACCACTACCGGGGCTTTACAAATTGATTCTAGTTTGCTCCCTAAAGGGATTGAAAACCACAAATTGGGTTTTGGGGTAGGGGGCGAAATAGGAGCGTTAGCTTATGATTCCACGAAGTTTTTGATTGATGAAGCCAATCCTAAGGCAGGGTTTCAGCCGGCGAACTGGTATTACATGGGGCGATGGGAGGGCTATTTGATGCAACACAGCCAAAATTGGACCAGAGAGCAAAAGGCTCAAAACGCCAGGCCTTATGTGTTATATAATTTGTATTTAGATTATCAGTGTAAGGACATTTTTGGGATTAAATTAGGGCGTTACCCCTCTAAAGCTTTGTTTTTGAGCGGGTTTAATCAAGGGTTTGAGCTTTTTTACCGGTGGAAAAAGTTTAAGATAGAGTGGTTTAGCACCTTTGGAAGGGCTTTAGCCAATGAACAATACATTAGGGATTTTTACGCTCCTGTCAATTACAAACAAAAAATCAACTACGGCATGCACAATTTCAATCTCATTTACGAAAATAAATACATTAGGATCGCGCCTTTTATTTGGTTTTACCCTAAGAATTTTAACGCTCCTGGATTTGAAATCACCCATGATACAAAGTCTTATTGGAAATCTCTTTGGCGTATCCAAACGACTTTTTACGCATGGTTTCCTCTCTATAGCGATTATTTGTCTAAAGATTATTATAGGGCCGCTTTAGTGGGTAAAAAAAGCGCGAGTTTGTTTGTGTTTCAAAGAGTGAATTTCCGATCTTATCGTTTTGGCTGGAGCGTGTATAAGAATTTTGGGAACGCGAGCGTTCAATTAGGCTGGAATGGCTCGCCCATTGATCCTTTTTACGACACTAAAGATGACACCCCTTATGAAGACGCTTATTCCAATTTTTACAACGCTAATTCCATGACCATTAACGCTTTTGTAGGGAAGAGTATTAAGAATCTTTTGGTGCAATTGTATGGGAAATTGACCTATTCCCCAAGGGCTGATGCGCAAAGCTTAGGGGTTACTTTTAAATATAACCTTAAAAAACATATCTATTTCATGCTAATGGTTAATGGCTATCAAATCACGATGCATAAGGGTTATAAGGTAGGGTTTTTTACAAGCGGTTACAACCCTGATTTCGCTCAAACCATTCAAAATAGAAGCTATTTGATGAGCTATATGAGTTATCATTTTTAAGGAATTAAACGTTCTTTCATGTTATTTTTTTAAGTCATAGCATACCCCTTTTAAGTGCGCTTTTATTGTATAATCTTAAAAATTTTATTAAAGGAAAAAGTTCAATGTCTAACCAAGAATACACCTTTCAAACTGAAATCAACCAGCTTTTGGATTTGATGATCCACTCTTTGTATTCTAATAAAGAGATTTTTTTAAGGGAGTTGATTTCTAACGCGAGCGACGCTTTGGACAAGCTGAATTATTTGATGCTAACCGATGAGAAATTAAAAGGGCTCAATACCACGCCTAGCATTCATTTGAGTTTTGATAGCCAGAAAAAGACCTTAACGATTAAAGATAATGGTATAGGCATGGATAAAAGCGATCTCATCGAGCATTTAGGCACGATCGCTAAATCAGGCACGAAGAGTTTTTTGAGCGCTTTGAGTGGGGATAAGAAAAAAGATAGCGCTTTAATTGGTCAGTTTGGCGTGGGCTTTTATTCGGCGTTCATGGTAGCGAGTAAGATTGTCGTTCAAACCAAAAAAGTAACCAGCGAGCAAGCTTATGCATGGGTGAGCGATGGTAAGGGCAAGTTTGAAATCAGCGAATGCGTCAAAGAGGAGCAAGGCACAGAAATCACCCTCTTTTTAAAAGAAGAAGATTCTCATTTTGCGAGCCGTTGGGAGATTGATAGCGTTGTTAAAAAGTATTCTGAGCATATCCCTTTCCCTATTTTCTTAACTTACACCGATACGAAGTTTGAAGGCGAAGGGGATAATAAAAAAGAAATTAAAGAAGAAAAATGCGAGCAAATCAATCAAGCGAGCGCTTTATGGAAAATGAATAAGAGCGAGTTAAAAGAAAAGGATTACAAAGACTTTTACCAATCGTTTGCACATGACAACAGCGAGCCTTTGAGCTATATCCATAATAAAGTGGAAGGCTCTTTAGAATACACAACGCTTTTTTATATTCCTAGCAAAGCGCCCTTTGATTTGTTTAGGGTGGATTATAAAAGCGGGGTCAAACTTTATGTTAAAAGGGTGTTTATCACTGATGATGACAAAGAATTGTTGCCGTCTTATTTGAGGTTTATTAAGGGCGTGATTGACAGCGAAGATTTGCCCTTGAATGTGAGTCGTGAAATCTTACAGCAGAATAAGATTTTAGCCAATATCCGTTCGGCTTCAGTGAAAAAGATTTTAAGCGAGATTGAACGCTTGAGCAAGGATAATAAGAATTACCATAAATTCTATGAGCCTTTCGGGAAAGTGTTAAAAGAAGGCTTGTATGGGGATTTTGAAAACAAAGAAAAGCTTTTAGAATTGTTGAGATTCTATTCTAAAGACCAAGGAAAATGGATTTCTTTAAAAGAATACAAAGAAAATTTAAAAGAAAATCAAAAAAGCATTTACTACCTTTTAGGCGAAAATTTAGACTTATTAAAAGCGTCCCCCATTTTGGAAAAATACGCTCAAAAAGGCTATGATGTTTTGTTGTTGAGCGATGAAATTGATGCGTTTGTGATGCCAGGCGTGAATGAATACGATAAAACGCCCTTTAGAGACGCTAGCCATAGCGAGAGCTTGAAAGAGCTTGGTTTGGAAGAAATCCATGATGAGGTGAAAGATCAGTTTAAAGATTTAATCAAAGCGTTTGAAGAAAATCTTAAAGATGAGATTAAAGGCGTAGAGCTTTCTAATCATCTCACTTCAGCGGTGGCTTTAATAGGCGATGAACCAAATGCGATGATGGCTAATTGGATGCGTCAAATGGGGCAAAGCGTGCCTGAAAGCAAGAAAACTTTAGAATTAAACCCTAACCATGCGATTTTACAAAAACTCTTAAAATGCGAAGATAAAGAGCAGTTGAGCGCTTTTATTTGGTTGCTTTATGATGGGGCGAAGCTTTTAGAAAAAGGGGCTTTAAAAGACGCTAAAAGTTTTAATGAGCGTTTAAATAGCGTGCTGTTGAAAGCGTTGTAGGAAAAACCCTTTTTAAGGGTTTGAATAAAAATGCTTAAATCTTTCAAACACTAATAGAAAAAGGGGCTTTAAAAGACGCTAAAAGCTTTAATGAGCGTTTAAATAGCGTGCTATTAAAGGCGTTGTAGGGGTAAAACCCTTTTAAGGGTTTGAATAAAACTGCTTTAAACCCTTCAAACACCAATCTCAAAACGGCACTTGGAATGAACGGGTTCGATAAAAGCTTCTTTATAATTAAAAAGATTGGTTCGTAGGGTTTATGTTTTCCTTAAAATATAAAAAGCGTAAAAGTTAGCTAAACGCAGCGTTTAGCTAACTTCATTGAAATTAAAGTTCTATTTTTAATTCCTTGAGAGCGTCGCATGCTTCTTTAACGCTTGATTTGCAGCCTTTTTTAAAGTTTTCTACCGCTTGCTTTTCGTCCTTTGCTGTGCCTTGGGCGTTGTATTGCATAACCCCTAAATTATAACACCCCCTACCATCTTTTAATTCGCATGCTTTAGAATAACGAACGATAGCCTCCTTAAAATTCTTTGCCACACCATACATGTATCCTGCATTAATACACCCTGGGCTGTCTTTTAAATCGCAAGCTTTTTCATACAAATCAAGAGCCTTTCTTAAATCCTTAGGCGTGCCTACGCCATAATGGTGTAGGCTTCCTAATACCGTACACCCTTCAGCATGGTTCAATTCACAAGATTTAGAGTAATATTGTGAGGCTTTTTTGGCGTCTTTAGAAACGCCTTGTCCGTTATAGTATAAATTTCCTAGTAGGCGACACCCATAACCATCATTTAATTCACAACCTTTAGTGTAAAATTGAATGGCTTTTTTCAAGTCTTTTCCCACTCCTTTCCCTTCTTCATAAAACGCCCCTAAAAAAACACACCCAAAACCTTCTTTTAACTCACACGCTTTTTCAAAATGCGCTTTAGCTTGAGCGAAATCTTGTTTCTTCACGCTTTCTATACCTGAATTAACAAGTTCTTTAGCGTCTGGCTCTGCCATTAACTCTCTCAAACACAACACGCCCAAACACAAGACCCCAAAAAGGGTTTTTTGAACACTTCCTAGCATGATAATCTCCTATAAAAAAATGCGATCCTTTATAATTGTAACCAAATATTGACGATTAAAGCTTTATTGAACCTTTATTGATGAGATAAAGAAAAAAATTATTTTTATTTTAACTGCGTGTTGCTTGAGCTTAATTGCTATGCTGAAAGGGATACTTCTAAAGATAGGGCTTAAAAGAGTTTGTCTTAAAAAGTTGGTTGAGCCACCCCTTTAAGAGTGGCTTGGTAAGAGCTTTAAAGTAATTAAAGTAATTAAAGTAATCTAAAAAAAGGAGAAGAACATTATAAAGCTTTGGTTACTTTGTCAAGCATTCCACACTCTTATAGACCATGATAAATGGATACTGGCATGCTAAAGCTTGAGTTGGTTTGGTGGTTTTTATCAGCGAAAAAAGCGTTGGTATTAAAAATAAAACCCTTACGCCAAAACTCCCCATTCATTTCTCGCTTAAATTCTCTAAAACCCCCAAAAACACTTTTTCTAAAAGCTCTAATTCTTTTAAGCTCACCCTTTCATCAACGGCATGGATCCTGTCATTAATCGCGCCAAATTCCACCACTTCTATGCCGTGAGCGCTAAAAAATCGCGCATCGCTCGTGCCGCCTTTGGTGTTTAAAAGGGGGGTGGTGTGGCATGTTTTTAAAATATTTTCTTGTAAAACGCTGGTAAGTTTTGAATAAGAAGCCGTGATGAAAGGCGAACTGCTTGACTCTAATTCTAAAGTATAAGGCAAATCTTTTAAAACCTTTTCTAAATATTCTTTCAAACTCTCTTTAGTGGTTTTTAAAGAATGGCGCGCATTAAAGGTAATTTCTACGCTCCCTGGTGTAACATTATTAGCCCCTAACCCTGCGTGCAAGTTGGTGATGACTAATTTTGAAGGGTCAAAACACTCATCGCCATTGTCTAAATGAACTCCTGAAATTAAGGGCAAAACCGAAGCGAGCGTATCAATAGGGTTTTGGCATTTTTGCGGGTAAGCCACATGCCCTTGAACGCCTTTTAAAATGAGTTTGCCATTAATGGAACCTCTTCGGCCAATTTTGATGCTATCGCCTAAGACTTTTTCGCAAGTGGGTTCAGCCACAATCGCCATATGAGGCAGCAAATCCTTTTCTTTGAGTTTTTCTAGCATGAGCCTAGTGCCAAAAATCCCCGGCCCTTCTTCATCGCTCGTGAGTAAAATAGAAAGCATGAAAGGGGTTTTAGGGTTAAAATTTAAACTCGCGCTCAAAAACGCCCCCACGCCCCCCTTCATGTCTTGCGCCCCACGGCCGTATAAAAACCCCTCTTTAATGATGGGTTTAAAGGGATCGCTTTGCCAATTATCTCCAGGAGGCACGACATCAATATGCCCTGCAAAGCAAAAATGCAAGGGCTTAACATTTTCTTTTGCATGCTTTTCTTTTACATGCTCTTTTTGGGGGTTAAAAATGCGGTATAAAAAAAGGTTTTTCACGCCATTTTCCCCACATTCTAGGGTTTTAAAAGCAGGAAAAAGCGATTTAATGTATTCAAAAATACCGCATTCTTTGGGTGTAATGGTGGGGTAGCTGATGAGCTTTTGGGTGATTTCTAAAGCGTTCATTAAAAATCCTTTAAGAGTTTTTTCGCAAATGGATATATAAATGCAAAACATCTAAATTCGCTGGAGTGATCCCGCTGATTTCTGAGGCTTCAAAAAGACTTTTGGGGCGGAATTTTTCTAACTTTTCTACCGCTTCTAAGCTAAGGCCTGGAATGCCTTTAAACACAAAATCTTTAGGGATAGACACTTTGAGCATGCTATCCATTTTAGCGATATTTTCGTGTTGTTTTTCAATATAAATATTATACTTGCATTCAATTTTAATCTGCTCTAAAACCCGATCATTCAAGGGGGCTAAAAAGCTAAAAAAGGAGCGCATTTTTTCTAAATTAAAACTATCGCGCACTAAAAGGCTAACGCCATCCATTTTGTCATTGATAGGGTTTTCACCTAATTCATTCAAGCGTTTTAATACTTCTTTGCTAGGGGTAAGGATACATTCTTTAAGGCGTTTGAGATTGTCTTGTATTGCTTGTTTGTCTTTTTTCAATTCCTTATAGAAATCTTGTTCCATAAGCCCTAAATTATAGGCATGTTCGCCTAACCTAAAAAGCGTGTTGTCTTCTCTTAAAAGCAAGCGGTATTCGGCCCGGCTAGTAAACATTCTGTAAGGCTCATTCGTGCCTTTAGTAACCAAATCATCAATCAAAACGCCGATATAGGCTTCATTGCGCTTTAAAATAAAGGGGGCTCGATTCTTTAGGGCCAATACCGCATTAATCCCAGCCATAAGCCCTTGAGCCGCTGCTTCTTCATAGCCGGTAGTCCCATTGATTTGCCCGGCCAAATAAAGCCCTTTGATTTTTTTGGTTTCTAAAGTGTGGGTCAATTCCGTAGGCTGGATAAAATCATATTCTATCGCATAGCCATAACGCGTGATGAGGGCGTTTTCTAAGCCTTTGATAGAATGAATGACCTTTTCTTGCACATCTAGGGGCAAAGAAGTGCTTAAGCCATTGATATAATATTCGCTTTTGTGAATGGTTTGAGGCTCTAAAAACAGCTGGTGGCGTTCTTTTTCGCTGAAGCGGTTGATTTTATCTTCAATGCTAGGGCAATACCTGGGGCCTATGCCTTCAATTTGACCGCTAAATAGGGGGGCTCGATGGAAATTATCCCTAATGATTTGGTGGGTAATAGGGTTAGTGTAAGTGATGAAGCAAGAGAGTTGGGTGGGGTTAAAATCTTTGGTTTTATAGCTGAAATAGGGAGGGTTTGCATCCCCAAAATGCTCTTCTAAGCCTTCAAAATCAATGCTATTGCCGGCCACTCTTGGGCAAGTGCCGGTTTTTAACCTTTCCACCTTAAAGCCAAGCTCCCTTAAATTCAAGGCTAAAGAATTAGAAGCGTTTTCCCCAAAGCGCCCGTTTTGGTTTTGGTGCTCGCCAATATGCACCACCCCTTTTAAAAAAGTGCCTGTGGTGATGATCACTTTTTTAGCTTTATAAGTGTTGTTAATGTTTGTGGTTACGCCCACTACCTCATCGTTTTCAAGGATTAAACTTTCGGTCATTTCTTGAGAGACGCTCAAATTAGGGGTATTTAAAACGAGATTTCTTGCCAAAATGCGGTAAGTATCCATATCAATTTGCGCCCTAGTCCCCCTAACCGCTGGCCCTTTAGAAGCGTTTAACACACGATATTGCAAACCGCTATGATCCGTAATAATCCCCATAGCCCCCCCTAACACATCCACTTCTTTAGTCAAATGCCCTTTACCCAAGCCTCCAATGGCCGGATTACAGCTCGCTAAACCGATTGTGTCTATGAGCATGGTGATTAAATGCACTCTAGCCCCCATTTTAGCCGCAATCAAGCTCGCTTCAATGCCCGCATGCCCCCCACCAACCACTAAAATATCACTTTCTTTTACCACTCTTTTTCCTGTTTTGATTTTATTTTTCTAAAACCCTAGTTTTAAAAAAGTTTTATTGTAGCATGTAGGTTAGTAATTTTAAAGGGTAAAATAAAATGGAAAATCATTCGCATACCGATACGAACGCTGATGACAAAAGCACCAAGATCGTTCGTTTGTTTGGTCTCATAGGAGGGGCGTTAATCGCGCTTATTATCTATTACGCTTTAGACGCTCAAATGTCTCATATTGTAGAAGAAATCCCCAAGCTCAGTTCTTTGAATTATAAGGCGATGCCTGTTGTGGCGGGGGTGGCTGTTTTAATGGGGATATGGTGGATGACTGAAGCCATTGACTTGCCTGTAACCGCGCTTTTACCTTTGGTGCTTTTTAGTGTCTTTAGCGTGGATCAATTCTCTAGCGTCAGCTCTTCTTACGCATCGCCGATTATCTTTCTTTTTATGGGAGGGTTTATTTTAGCTTTAAGCATGCAAAAATGGAACTTGCACACGCGCATCGCTTTAAGCATTATTTTATTAGTAGGCACAAGCCCTAGGAGGTTGATTTTGGGTTTCATGATAGCCACAGGATTTCTGTCTATGTGGGTGAGCAATACCGCAACGGCGGTGATGATGTTTCCTGTTGGCATGAGCGTTTTGCAATTAGTCGCTAAACTTGTGGGTAAAGAAAACGCCTCTAATGCATTCTATCAAAAAGAAGAAATCACCAAAGCGCATGGGGGTATTATGGGTAATATCGTGCATAAGGGAAAGAACATCGCTCAAGTGATTCAAGAAAAGACCACCATTTATCGCACGAATTTTAGCATTTGCTTGATGCTTGGCATCGCTTATTCCGCCTCTATTGGTTCTTTAGGCACTTTGATTGGCACGCCGCCTAACGCTTTATTAGCCGGCTATATGAAAACCGCTTTCAATATTGAAATTGATTTCGCTCAGTGGATGGTGTTTGGGACACCATTAGCCTTTATCATGCTCATTTTATCGTGGCTCTTGCTCACTTATGTGATTTTCCCTTTAAAGATTAAAGAAATCCCAGGGGGTAAGGAAGTCGTTAGATTAGAGTTAAACAAATTAGGCCGTTTGAGTCAGGCGGAAATCTCGGTGGGGATTATTTTTATCCTAGCGTCTTTAGGGTGGATTTTCTTAGATACGATTTTAAAATCTTGGGGCATTAAGATAGATAAAATTGATTCCGTGATCGCTATGGGGGTTTCTGTGCTTTTGTTTATTTTGCCCGCTAACAATCAGGGCGATAGGCTCATTGATTGGGGTGTTGCTAAAAAACTCCCTTGGGATGTGTTGCTTTTATTTGGCGGTGGGTTGGCTTTGAGCGCGCAATTTTCTAAAACCGGGTTGAGTTTGTGGATCGGGCATTTGGTTTCTGGCTTTTCGCATTTACCGATTTTATTCATTATTGTCATGGTTACTTTAATGGTCATTTTTTTAACTGAAATCACTTCTAACACCGCCACTGCTGCCGCATTTTTGCCGGTGATTGGAGGAGTGGCGATGGGCATGGGTTATGAAAACCATCAGAGCTTGTTATTGACCATTCCTGTAGCCTTGAGCGCGACTTGTGCGTTCATGCTCCCTGTGGCCACCCCACCGAATGCGATAGCTTATGGCTCTGGGTATGTTAAAATAACGGACATGATTAAAGCCGGTTTGTGGCTTAATTTGGTGGGAGTCGTTTTGATTAGCGCGTTTAGCTATTTTTTGGTTTCGTTAATATTTAATTGATCAAGGAAAAAAGTGAAAGAAGAGTTATTTAAAGAAAAGTCTCGTTACATTACAGGGGTTGTTTTAATCGTTGTGGCGGGCTTGATTTTGTATGCGGACAATTTGTTGTTGTTTTGGGCGGTTTTAGGGGGGATTTATGCGGTAGGGTTTTCTGAAGCGTTAAGGTTGTTCCAGGTTAAAGCGAGCTTCAGTCTGTATCTCATTTTAGTGTTGTCATGGGTAGCGGCGTATTTTAACGGGCACCCCATAGAATGCGCTCTTATCAGCACCATGGTCGTGGCTAGCATCATCGCTTATCAAAAAGCACACCATAGCGAAGCCATTTTACCCTTTTTATACCCGGGCGTTGGGTTTTTTGCGCTTTTTGGGATTTATAAGGATTTTGGCGCAGTAGCGATCATTTGGCTTTTAGTTGTGGTGGTGGCAAGCGATGTGGGGGCGTTTTTTGGAGGCAAGCTTTTAGGCAAAACCCCTTTCACACCCACTTCACCGAATAAAACCTTAGAGGGCGCGTTGATTGGCGTTGTTTTGGCGAGCGTTTTAGGATCGTTTGTGGGCATGGGGAAATTGAGCGGAGGCTTTCTTATGGCGCTTCTATTTAGTTTTTTAATCGCTTTTGCGGCGGTGTTTGGGGATTTGTATGAAAGCTATTTGAAAAGAAAGGTCGGGATCAAAGATAGCGGTAAGATTTTACCCGGGCATGGGGGCGTTTTAGACCGATTGGATTCCATGCTTTTTGGGGCTTTAAGCTTGCATGTGTTGTTGTATTTTTTGGAAGTTTGGAAAGAGACGGCGGTGTTTTTAGGGGATTGAATGGTTGTTTTAGGAAGCACCGGCTCTATTGGGAAAAACGCCCTAAAAATCGCAAAAAAATTCAAGGTAGAAATAGAAGCCTTAAGCTGTGGGAAAAATATCGCTTTAATCAATGAGCAAATCCAAATTTTCAAACCCAAAAAAGTGGCGATTTTAGATCCTAGCGATTTGGATTTTTTAGAGCCTTTGGGCGCGGAAGTGTTTGTAGGGCTAGACGGCATTGATGCGATGATAGAAGAGTGCGTTTCCAATTTAGTCCTTAACGCTATTGTGGGCGTGGCAGGATTGAAAGCGAGCTTTAAAAGCTTACAAAGGAACAAAAAACTAGCCCTAGCGAATAAAGAGAGTTTGGTGAGCGCGGGGCATTTATTAGACATTTCACAAATCACGCCCGTTGATAGCGAGCATTTTGGTTTGTGGGCGTTGTTACAAAACAAGACTTTAAAGCCTAAATCCTTAATCATTAGCGCGAGTGGGGGGGCTTTTAGGGACACGCCTTTAGAACTTATCGCTATTCAAAATGCACAAAACGCGCTCAAGCACCCTAATTGGAGCATGGGATCTAAAATCACCATTGATTCAGCGAGCATGGTCAATAAGCTTTTTGAAATTTTAGAAACTTATTGGCTTTTTGGGGCGTCTTTAAAGATTGATGCGCTGATTGAAAGAAGCTCTATCGTGCATGCTTTGGTGGAGTTTGAAGACAACTCTGTCATCGCGCATTTAGCGAGCGCGGACATGAAATTACCCATAAGCTACGCCATTAACCCCAAATTAGCTTCCTTGAGTGCTTCCATTAAGTCCTTAGATTTATACGCTTTAAGTGCGATTAAATTCGAACCCATTAGCATGGAGCGCTACACTTTGTGGCGTTATAAAGACTTGTTGTTGGAAAACCCCAAGCTTGGCGTGGTGCTGAATGCGAGCAATGAAGTGGCGATGAAGAAGTTTTTAAATCAAGAAATCGCTTTTGGAGGCTTTATTCAAATTATTTCTCAAGCCTTAGAATTGTATGCTAAAAAATCTTTCAAGCTCTCTAATTTAGATGAAGTGCTGGAATTAGACAAAGAAGTTAGGGAGCGTTTTGGAAGTGTAGCGAGAGCGTAGTATAATAAGGTTTTGCTTTTAATAGCGTTTTTATTTCAATTAGGAGTTTTTATGGGGTTAAAGAATAAAATCAAGGGTTTTGTTAAAGAGAGAATGCCTTTTGTAATGAGATGCGTTCGTAGTTTAAAAGGGGCAAAAAACACCCATGAAAACGCCCATGATAGGGACGCTTATTGTGGGATCAATCATGAAATTAAGGAAATGTTAGAGGCTAAAAAACTTCGTTCTATTCAAGAAAAAGCTTTATTCAACCATGATTATCAAGAAAGCGTGTTTTTAGCTATCGCTTCTTTAAATAATGAAAGTTTCATGGAACGCAATAGGAGTATTTATAAAAATAGTTCTCTTAATTATAATTATGGGGGGGGGGCATTTAGAAGATAGGGTTATCCATCCCACTTTAACTTTACCCAATCCCACGCATTCGGGTTATTTTGACTATGATAAAAAAAGTCAAAACCCTAAAAGCCCTCTAAACCCATGGGCTTTTATTAGAGTCAAAAACGAAATCGTTACTTTAGAAGAGAGTTTGTTTTCTATGCTTCCTGCCGTTCAAAGGGGGGTCATTGGTTTTAATGATTGCGATGATGGCTCTAAAGAAGTGGTTTTAGAGTTTTGCAAAAAGTTCCCCTCATTTATCCCTATCAGCTATCCTTATGAAGTCATACTAAAGGATTGCCCGAGTTTGTGGCACCAACTTTATCATTACTATAATTATACGCTTTCTTTTATCCCTAAAAACGAGTGGGTAGTCAAAATTGATTGCGATCATATCTATGACGCTAAAAAGCTTTATGAAAGTTTTTATATCCCTAAGAGCATTAAAGAGGTTGTGATGTATTCGCGCATGAATTTTGTGGTGCGAGACTTTGAAGTGTTTGTTCGTAATGATGGGGATTTTGGGTTTTTAGACGCATGGGGGGATCATTGGTTATTGTATAACGATTGCGAGCCTTTTGAAATTTGGCGCTACAATGATGAAAGTTATGAAGTCCTAAAGCTTAAAGATAAACACCACATTAAAGATAAGGAAATGGTGCAATGGCACTTCCCTTTGGCTAAAAAGAGGCGAAACGCTATCGTTTATGACGATTTGATCCCTTTAAAAGAATTTAAAAAACGCCATGCCGATTTGATAGGCACAAGGATTGAAGAAAGCATGCTAGATGAAAAGAGGATTTTAGAGGTATATCAAAAATTCCGCTTGCTTTAAATCAATCATCGTTTTTTGCTCCCATGCTCTATTTATAGGTTCATTGAATTAAAGCTACAAGCATGTAGCCTATTTCCTTACAAACTGCTTGTATAAAAATTCCTTTCTCCCTATGGCGATGATATGGTTGCGCATTTTGTCATGCAAATCACCTAAGAAAAAAGGGACTTTTAATTCCAGTTTAGGGATGTCTAGGGCATACACTTGAATCAAGTAATGGTGATCACCATTAGGGGGCATGGGACCGATATAGACGCTGTTAATGAGATTGGAGCGTTGTTTTTCGCTTTCATTGAGCGGTGAACGGATAAAGCCTTGAGTGAGCGAATTGACCCCTTGAACAATCCTTTTATCCATCATGGAAGCGTTTTCTTCTAAAACATTGTAAGAAATATTGCCCACGACCCAATGGACAAACGGCATGCCGCATACTTTTTGCGCGTCATGATCGATGAGTTCTAACGCATAGCTTTGAGCGCCTTCCACTTTTTGCCATGAGATTTTAGGCGAATAAGTGGGTAAGCCGTTTGGGTTAAGAAACCCTCTAGGGGCGTTGCCGCCAAATTTAGCGTCCAAATACCCTTCTGAATCGGTTTGAATCATCACTTCAAAAGTTTTCATTTTAAGCCCTTTTTCTTTGAAATCGTTTTGTGTTTTTTTATTGTAGCATGATCATAAAAATACATCTTACTTTAGAGCATGATATTAGAATAATTATTTTTAATGATTGTATAGCTATTTATTTTTGGTGGTTACCATTGAGTGCATGGAAAGTAAAATAAATCGTTTGAGTGCCAAAATAGACGCACTATTGGAACAGCAAAAAAGAGTGATTTCTTTACTAGAAACTTATTTGAGCGTTTATCCTACTCAAGAGGCTTCAAATAAGTTTTTTAAAAGCGTTAGTCAAGGGATGGAGTTAGCCCCAGAAATCGCGCAAGAAGATGAAGAAAAACGCCTTTATGTGTTGCAATATTTAAGCCATGTGGATATCACTAAAAACAAGCAAGACTCCCAGATCAAAAAAGATTGTTTGGAATTTATCCAAAGGTTTGATGTCCCAAAGCCCATTATCATTACCGCTCTTTATAACCTTAGGGGCATTAAGCCCACTAAAAAAGAAGTAGCGAAACAATTGCAAAAACTTTATGTGTGGGAGAAGCGTTACCAACAAGGGGGGATAGACGCTTTAAAGGACAGGCGCGGGAGACCCCTTAAAAAACCTTAAGCGACTTGGTAGCGGCTGTTGTTGGTTTTTGACAGAGAGGGTATTCGCATTTCTCAAAATGTTTTCAAAAATTCATCTTATTTTAAGTTAAAATTAAGAAAATATCTTGTATTTAATCATAATTTAGACCTAGATAAGAAATCTATGTAAAATTTTTAAGGAGAACACTCATTTGTTACAACGAATTTATTTAGACAATAACGCTACAACTAGGATTGACCCTAAAGTCAAGGAGATCATGGATCCTTTTTTAAGGGATCATTACGGGAATCCTAGCTCGTTGCACCAATTTGGCACAGAAACCCACCCAGCCATTGCAGAAGCGCTAGATAAGCTTTATAAAGGCATTAACGCTAGGGATATAGACGATGTGATCATCACTTCTTGCGCGACAGAAAGCAATAATTGGGTTTTAAAGGGCGTGTATTTTGATGAATGCTTGAAAAAGGGCAAAAACCATATTATAACCACGGTTGCAGAGCATCCGGCGGTGCGATCCACTTGTAATTTTTTAGAAAGCTTGGGGGTGGAGGTTACTTACTTGCCTATTAATGAGCATGGGAGCATCACCGCCGATCAAGTCAAAGAAGCGATCACGGAAAAAACCGCTTTAGTGAGCGTGATGTGGGCGAATAATGAAACCGGTCTCATTTTCCCCATTGAAGAAATTGGGGCTATTTGTAAAGAAAAAGGCGTGTTGTTCCATACCGATGCGGTGCAAGCGATTGGTAAAATCCCTGTAGATGTGTTGAAGGCGAATGTAGATTTCCTTTCTTTTAGCGCGCACAAATTCCATGGGCCTAAAGGCATTGGGGGGTTGTATATTAGAAGTGGGGTGGGGTTGACCCCTCTTTTTCATGGTGGGGAGCATATGAATGGCAGGCGCAGCGGGACTTTGAATGTGCCTTATATTGTGGGCATGGGCGAAGCGATGAGATTAGCCGTAGAGCATTTAGACTATGAAAAAGAAGTGGTAGGGAAATTGCGCGACAAATTAGAAGAAGCGCTTTTGAAAATCCCTGATGTGATGGTGGTAGGGGATCGAGTCCATCGTGTGCCTAACACGACTTTAATCAGCGTGAGAGGGATTGAAGGAGAGGCCATGCTGTGGGATTTAAACCGCTCTAATATCGCCGCTTCCACAGGGAGCGCGTGCGCGAGTGAGGATTTAGAGGCTAATCCTGTAATGGTAGCGATTGGAGCGAGTAAGGAATTGGCTCATACCGCTATCAGGCTTTCATTGAGCCGTTTTAACACGGAAGCTGAAATTGATAAAACGATTGAAGTTTTCTCTCAAGCGGCTGTAAGATTGAGAAATATTTCAAGCTCTTATTAAAAAGAATATAAAGGAATCAAAATGGCAAAACATGATTTAGTGGGATCGGCTCTTTGGGACGCGTATTCTAAAGAAGTTCAAAGGCGCATGGATAACCCTACGCATTTAGGGGTCATCACCGAAGAGCAGGCTAAAGCCAAAAACGCTAAGCTCATTGTGGCGGATTACGGCGCAGAAGCATGTGGTGATGCGGTGAGGTTGTATTGGCTTGTAGATGAAAGCACGGACACGATTATTGACGCGAAATTTAAAAGCTTTGGCTGCGGGACAGCGATCGCAAGCTCAGACATGATGGTAGAATTGTGTTTGAATAAAAGAGTCCAAGATGCGGTAAAAATCACGAATTTAGACGTGGAAAGAGGCTTAAGAGACGATCCGGACACACCGGCGGTGCCTGGGCAAAAAATGCACTGCTCCGTGATGGCGTATGATGTGATCAAAAAAGCTGCCGGCATGTATTTGGGGAAAAACGCTGAAGATTTTGAAGAAGAAATCATCGTGTGCGAGTGCGCTAGGGTGAGTTTAGGCACGATTAAAGAAGTGATTAAGCTCAATGATTTAAAAAGCGTTGAAGAAATCACTAACTACACCAAAGCCGGTGCGTTTTGTAAAAGCTGTGTGAGACCCGGAGGGCATGAAAAAAGGGATTATTACTTGGTGGATATTCTTAAAGAAGTGCGCGAAGAAATGGAAGCTGAAAAACTTAAAGCCGCTGCGAATAAATCCCAAAATGGGGAATTGGCTTTCAGGGAAATGACTATGGTTCAAAAGATTAAAGCGGTGGATAAAGTCATTGATGAAAATATCCGTGCTATGCTTATGATGGATGGGGGGGATTTAGAGATTTTAGACATTAAAGAAAGCGATGATTACATTGATGTGTATATCCGCTACATGGGGGCATGCGATGGGTGCATGAGCGCGACTACCGGGACTTTATTTGCCATTGAAAACGCCTTGCAGGAATTATTGGATCGCAGTATCAGGGTGTTACCGATTTAATTTATTTTGATATTTTTAGGGGGTCAATGCCTTTTTGAGCGAGCACTAATAAACTTAAAATGAGGAACGATTAGCGCTTGCGGCATTATTCATTATACGCTACTTTTATGCTAATATGCTATTTTGAAGCGATTTGCGATGATGATTGAAGGAACTTGATGGAAAAGACAGAAAACACAGATGAAACTCACTTAAGGGGAACTAAAAATAAACTAGGACGCAAACCAAAAGCAGACGCTAATAAAAAAACTCGTGCTGTAAGCTTGTATTTTTCTGATGAGCAATACCAAAAACTAGAGAAAATGGCTAACGAAGAAGAAGAAAGCGTGGGATCTTATATCAAACGCTATATTTTGAAGGCTTTAAGAAAAATAGAGCAAAATGGCGCTTGATAACTTTTTAACTTGTTTTTAGTTTAGCTTTATGGGTTTTGCTATAGAATAAAACCAAAACCCCATTTTTATCTGGTCTTTAGCTGTGTGATTTTAAAAAAGGGTGGTATTTTGGCTAAAAAAACTTCTTTATTTGAGTGTCAGCATTGCGGTTTTACAAGCCCTAAATGGCTAGGAAAGTGCGTTCAGTGCAACGCATGGGAGAGTTTTATAGAATTGAACCAAACCCAAAAGGAAGTTTTAAACGCGTTTAAAAAACCGCTCCTACAAGCGCAAAAAAGCGTTTCTATCGCTGAAATTGAGCATGAAGAAGTGGTGAAATTTTCTTCCACTCAAAGCGAGTTGGATATTGTCTTAGGTGGGGGGTTCGCTAAAGGAGGGTTGTATTTAGTAGGGGGGAGTCCTGGGGTGGGGAAATCCACTCTGCTTTTAAAAGTGGCTTCTGGCTTAGCCAAAAACCAGCAAAAGGTTTTGTATGTGAGCGGGGAAGAGAGCTTGAGCCAGATTAAAATGCGCGCCACCAGATTAGATTGCATAGAAAAAGAATTGTATCTGCTCAATGAAATCAATTGGCCTGTGATTAAGGCTAATATGGAAAGCGAAAATTATTTTGCTTGCGTGATTGATTCCATTCAAACGCTTTATTCGCCAGAGATTTCTTCAGCGCCCGGCTCTATTTCGCAAGTGCGAGAGATCACTTTTGAGCTCATGCGTTTGGCAAAAACAAGAGATATTGCTATTTTTATCATCGGTCATATCACTAAAGAAGGGAGCATCGCAGGGCCTAGGGTGCTAGAGCATATGGTAGATAGCGTGCTGTATTTTGAGGGCGATCCCAGTAGGGAATTAAGGATTTTAAGGAGTTTTAAAAACCGCTTTGGCCCTACGAGTGAAATCGGCTTGTTTGAAATGAAAGAGCATGGTTTGGTGAGCGCTAAAGAAGCTTCAAGCTTGTTTTTTTCTAAAGAAGAGCCTATGGAGGGGAGTGCCATTACCATCACTTTAGAAGGATCAAGGGCGTTGATTTTAGAAATCCAGGCGTTGGTGAGCGAGTGCAGTTTTGGAGCGCCCAAACGATTAGCGAACGGGTTTGACACCAACCGCCTTAACATGCTCATCGTTTTATTAAAAAAAAAGCTAAAAACCCCCTAAAACCGCCATGATGTGTTCATTAATGTGAGCGGAGGCATTAAAATTAGTGAGCCGGCTTGCGATTTAGCGGTCATTGCCAGTATCCTTTCAAGCTTTAAAAACAGAAAAATTGACAATAAAACGGCGTTTTTGGGCGAAGTGAGTTTGAATGGCAGGATTTTAGAAGCCCCTAATTTGAACGCCAGATTGAAAGAAATGGAAAATTACGGCTTTTTAAAAGCCATTTTGCCCAAAAAACCCAGTCAAAAAACCTCTATCAAATGCTATGAGGCCAATGTGGTGGGTAAGATTGTTGAGTGGATGTGATGAACTTTTGTTACCTAGTAGAACAAAGCCTTATTGAAATTTAAACTCAATTTAAAGAACAATTATCATCTTTTTTAGTTATAATGGCGGACACCATTAAAATTAAAACAAAGGTTGTCAATGAAAGTATTATCTTACTTGAAAAATTTTTATCTTTTTTTACTAATAGGAGCGATCATGCAAGCGAATGAAAACATGGGGGCTAAACACCCAAAAACCGATGAAAGAGTGATTTACTTGGCTGGGGGGTGCTTTTGGGGGCTAGAGGCGTATATGGAGAGGATTTATGGCGTTATAGACGCAAGCTCTGGTTACGCTAACGGCAAGACTTCAAGCACGAATTATGAAAAGTTGCATGAGAGCGATCATGCTGAAAGCGTGAAAGTGATCTATGATCCTAAAAAAATCAGTTTGGACAAGTTGTTGCGCTATTATTTTAAGGTGATTGATCCGGTGAGCGTGAACAAGCAGGGTAATGATGTGGGCAGGCAGTATCGCACAGGGATTTACTATGTCAATAGCGCGGATAAAGAAGTGATAGACAACGCCTTAAAAGCGTTACAAAAAGAGGTGAAAGGCAAAATCGCCATTGAGGTAGAGCCGTTAAAAAATTATGTGAGGGCTGAAGAATACCACCAGGATTATTTGAAAAAACACCCCGGTGGCTATTGCCATATTGATTTGAAAAAGGCGGATGAAGTGATTGTAGATAGCGATAAATACACCAAACCAAGCGATGAAGTTTTAAAGAAAAAACTCACCAAACTCCAGTATGAGGTGACTCAAAACAAACACACTGAGAAACCTTTTGAAAATGAGTATTACAACAAAGAAGAAGAGGGCATTTATGTGGATATTACCACAGGCGAGCCGTTATTTTCTTCAGCGGATAAATACGACTCCGGTTGCGGGTGGCCAAGCTTTTCTAAGCCCATCAATAAAGATGTGGTGAAATACGAAGACGATGAGAGCCTTAATAGGAAACGCATTGAAGTGTTGAGCCGTATTGGTAAGGCACATTTAGGGCATGTGTTTAACGATGGGCCTAAAGAATTGGGAGGCTTAAGGTATTGCATCAACAGCGCTGCTTTAAGGTTTATCCCCTTAAAAGACATGGAAAAAGAGGGCTATGGCGAGTTTATCCCTTATATCAAAAAGGGTGAATTGAAAAAATACATCCAAGATAAAAAAACGCATTAAGAGGTAATGACTAAGCCCCCTAATGGGGGGTTAAAATGGGGGGTTTAAGCGTTTGGGTTGTCTTATGGGTTATTTTAAAAAACGCTAAAATCCGCCCTAAATAATTCATTTTTTAATTACCCTTACTTTGAAGACATTCTTTTTTAAGTTTTATGGTTTTGTTCTCATCAAATAAAGATAACTAAAACTTTTTATTTTTTTAAAAATGGGGTTTTTAATTTTATTTTTTGTTTCAAACTCATTTTTTAAGGGGGTAGGGGGTTATCCCATTACAACCCCTAAACTAAACCCCCCTAACCCTAAAGAAGCGCTTTTTTAGAGATTATCGCTTGCTCTTAGAAAGCTTTTTGATATTAATTTTAAAAATGCCCTTGAGCATTTTTAGATTTTTACCCCATAATGAGCTTGTGTAAAGTCGCTAAAATGCTTAAAGCATAAATGAGGAGCAACAGGATTTTATGCACCTTTTCATTAGCCAAAGCAATGAGCTTAATGCCAATGCCCACTCCTAAAAACGCTCCAATACCGGTAATCACCCCCGCTTGAACGCTTATATCATCAAGAACCTTCCCATTATAAAGAGAGATGACCCCAGATAAAGAAGCGAACACCACAAAAAATAGCCCCAAAGGCACGATTTTTTTAGAATCGTATTTCAAAAAATAGCCCAAAAACGGCACCATTAAAATCCCCCCACCCATGCCTAGCGGGATAGAAAAGATGCCAGTAACAAAACCGGCGAGCATCAAAATCCCATGCGTTCTGTCCATAGACACAAAAGGGATTGCGCGCTTTTTTTCGGGCGTTTTGCTATTCGCATGCAAATCAAAATGCATTTCTTCAAAATGCTCTGGCTTCTTGTTGTTAGAAAAAGCGTATTTGATAAAGGTGTAGCACACCACCACCACAAACACACCCATTAAAATCTTATCGTCAATGATCTTTAAGATAAAGCTCCCTAAAACCGCTCCCATTAGCCCTCCAAGCGCGGCAAATGAGCCTTCTTTCAAATCCAACAAGCCCTTTTTGTAATTGATGATAGAGCCGACCACTGAAGAAAAAAGCATTTGCATGAGCGAAATGCCCACCGCATGGCTATAGCTAAAATGGGCAAAAATCGCACTAGGGACGACAATCTCCCCCCCACCAATACCAAAAAACCCGGCGGTGATGCCGGTGAATAGCCCCACAAGAGCCAAAATAAACGCTGTTGATTCTTCCATGAAAAACTCCCTAAATTCTAAATTATTACTTTATCAAAAAAGAGTGATAATCTTTAAAAAATTTTCTTTAATGATTACAAAAATAGGGTTTTGACTACTTTAATTTTATCGCTTGGGAGCGGTTGCAAGAGATTATCTAGGCTCTTTACTGCTTAATTTTAAAAATGCTTTTAAGCGTTTTTAAACAAGCCCCCTTTTTTAAAGAGAATTTGCGCCACCTAGTAAGCAAACACATAATTGAGGAAAAGGCTATACATCCTTCGGTATTCTAGTTTAGCGCCCATGAAAGAATAGTAGCTTGTGTTGATCGTAGGGATTTTAAAACCT
>NZ_MVYP01000002.1:0-157466 GCF_003638305.1 Helicobacter pylori
CTGAGAGTTTTTTCAATTCGCCGGTGTTTTTCACCATTTGAGCGGCTTCACCGATCTGATAGCCTGCGCTGATAAAAAAGCCGTTGTCTTCAGCGTTTAAAAGCGATGCAGCGAGAGAGAGAGAGAGTAATAAGGTTTTTTTCATAAATATTCTCCTTGAAATCCTTGAAATTAAATTGAGTGGTTGGAATTTTATACATTAAGAATGTATTTAAAGCATTGTAGCGCAAAATCGTTTTTTTTTTTTTGTCATTTGGAGAAATTTTAGAATTTTTGCATTTCTTGCGCGTTTGTTTGGGTGGTATTGGAAAGGGTTTTTAGGTTTTATTTTAATGGAGCACTAATGATAAAAGCTTGATTTTAATGGGGATTTTTTGTTGCGCGTTTTTCAAAGCGAGCGGTTTTGTGAGATAAAAGCCCCCCAAGAAGAGGGCTTTTATAAAAAATGGTATTAAAAAGCAAGGGGGCTTACATCATGCCACCCATGCCTCCCATACCGCCCATGCCACCCATATCAGGCATTGCTGGGGCCGCTTTTTCCTCTTTGATTTCATGCACGGTGGCCTCTGTGGTTAAAAGCAGGCTTGAAACCGAAACCGCATTTTGTAAAGCGATCCTTTCTACCTTTAAGGGGTCAATAATGCCTTCTTTAAACATGTCCACATACTTGCCATTGCTGGCGTTAAAACCAAAATGCCCTTCGTGTTTTTCTACTTCATTCACGACCACACCGCCATCATAACCAGCGTTGATAGCGATTTGAGCTAATGGGGCTTTAATGGCGCGCATGATGATTTCATAGCCCACTTTTTCATCATCGTGTAAATTCAAATGCACTTTTTGAGCCGCGCGAATAAGAGCCGCACCGCCGCCAATCACAATGCCTTCTTCAACCGCCGCTTTAGTCGCGCTCAACGCGTCATCCACTCGGTCTTTTTTCTCTTTCATTTCCACTTCACTCGCAGCGCCCACTTTAATCACAGCCACACCGCCAGAGAGTTTAGCCAACCTTTCTTGCAATTTTTCTTTGTCATAATCGCTTGTCGTGCTTGCAATTTGGGTTTTGATTTGCGCGACTCTGTCTTTAACGTCATCGCTATGGCCTTTGCCATCTACGATCGTGGTGTTGTCTTTGTCAATCACAATCCTTCCGGCTTTGCCCAAAAACTCCACTTCAGCGTTTTCTAGACTCAAGCCCAATTCTTCGCTAATGACTTGACCGCCGGTTAAAATAGCGATGTCTTTGAGCATTTCTTTTCTCCTGTCCCCAAAGCCTGGAGCTTTAACCGCTGCGATATTCAACACGCCTCTTAATTTATTCACCACTAGAGTCGTTAAAGCTTCGCCCTCAATGTCTTCAGCGATGATTAAAAGCGGTTTGCCCTCTTTCATGGTTTTTTCCAATAGCGGGAGAATGTCTTTCATGCTAGAGATTTTTTTATCCGTTAAAAGGATGTAAGCGTTATCCAATTGAGCGGTCATTTTCTCAGCGTTCGTTACAAAATAAGGGGAGAGGTAGCCTCTATCAAATTGCATGCCCTCTACGACATCTAATTCATCTTCAATGCCCTTAGCTTCTTCAACGGTGATCACGCCGTCTTTACCCACTTTTTCCATAGCGTCAGCGATGAGTTTCCCGATATTGTGATCGGAGTTGGCAGAAATGGTCGCTACTTGGGTGATTTCTTCTTTACCGCCCACTTTTTTGCTCGCTTTTTTAAGCTCATTGATGATCGCTTCAGCGGCTTTATCCATGCCTCGTTTCACTTCAATAGGGTTAGCCCCAGCCGTGATATTCCTCAAACCTTCTTTAAAAATGCTATAAGCCAGCACGGTTGCGGTGGTCGTGCCATCGCCGGCAGCATCAGCGGTTTTGCTCGCTACTTCTTTAACGAGTTGAGCGCCCATGTTAGCCACCGGGCAACTTAATTCAATCTCTTTAGCCACGCTCACGCCATCTTTGGTGATGCTTGGAGCGCCATAGCTTTTTTGAATCAACACATTCCTGCCTCTTGGCCCCATGGTAACTTTAACAGCGTCATGGAGTTGTCTCACGCCTTCAAATAGAAGGTTTCTTGCACTATCTGAAAATTTAATTTCTTTTGCCATTTTGTATCCTTAATAATAATGTTTTTTAGTGTTTTTTGTGATCATGACAGCAAGCTTCATGCTCTTTAGCATGTTTATGGTCATGATTACCTGTATGACAACAAGAGCCTGAGCCCACAATGCCTAGAATGTCTTCTAGTTCTAGCACCATGTATTCAGTGCCGTCTAAAACGATTTCTGTGCCTTTGTATTTGCCAAAAGCGATCACATCGCCTTCTTTAACGCATTTGCAACCCTCACTGATTTTATGGCTAACCGCTTTGATTACGCCCATTAAAGGCTTTTCTTTAGCGTTATCAGGGATGATGATGCCTGAACTGGTTTTGTTCTCTTCTTCAAGTCTTTCTACTAAGACCCTTTCTCCTAATGGTTGAAACTTCATTTCAGTTCTCCTAAGTTTTGATAAATAAAATAGAAATTTAGCGCTTAGTATTCTTAAGCGACACAACTATAGCGCATTTTTAGGGATAAGTCAAGCTATAAAAACAAATATAAGACTATAACTATAAGGATTATTAAGTCTATTTATATCAAGTTTTATTAGTTTAAAAATATAAGGATTAGAAAAAGGGGCGTTATCAACAAACCTTTTTGAAGATTTTATTTATTGAGTATAATTCATTTAAGCGAGTTAAAACAAGAAAGCACGATGAAGAAAGCATGAAAAATGATTCTTAAAAGTTCCATTGATCGCCTTTTACAAACGATAGACATTGTAGAAGTCATTAGCTCTTATGTGGATTTGAGGAAATCAGGTTCTAGCTACATGGCTTGTTGCCCGTTTCATGAAGAAAGGAGCGCGAGTTTTAGCGTCAATCAAATCAAAGGGTTTTACCATTGCTTTGGGTGTGGGGCGAGTGGGGATAGCATTAAATTTGTGATGGCGTTTGAAAAACTTTCGTTTGTGGAAGCGCTTGAGAAATTAGCCCACCGATTCAATATAGCTTTAGAGTATGACAAAGGCGCTTATTGCGATTATAAAGAAGATTACCACCTTTTAGAAATGGTGAGCTCGTTGTATCAAGAAGAGCTTTTTAACGCCCCATTTTTTTTGAATTATTTGCAAAAAAGAGGGCTTAGCATGGAGAGTATAAGAGCGTTTAAGTTAGGCTTATGCACGAATAAAATTGATTACGGCATTGAAAATAAAGGCTTGAATAAGGACAAATTGATTGAATTAGGCGTGCTAGGCAAAAACGATAACGATCAGAAAACCTATTTGCGCTTTTTGGATCGCATCATGTTCCCTATTTATAGCCCTAGCGCTCAAGTGGTGGGTTTTGGAGGGCGCACCTTAAAAGAAAAAGCGGCCAAGTATATCAATTCGCCCCAAAATAAGCTTTTTGATAAATCCAGTTTGCTCTATGGCTATCATTTGGCTAAAGAACACATCTATAAACAAAAGCAAGTCATTGTAACAGAAGGGTATTTAGATGTGATCTTATTGCACCAGGCGGGTTTTAAAAACGCCATAGCCACGCTTGGGACAGCTTTAACGCCATCGCATTTGCCCTTGCTTAAAAAAGGCGATCCAGAAATCCTCTTAAGCTATGATGGGGATAAGGCAGGGCGGAATGCGGCTTATAAAGCGAGCTTGATGTTGGCTAAAGAGCAAAGGAAAGGGGGGGTGATTTTGTTTGAAAACAATCTTGATCCAGCGGATATGATCGCTAATCATCAGATTGAAACCTTAAAAAATTGGCTATCGCGCCCCATGGCTTTTATTGAATTTGTTTTAAGGCACATGGCGGGTTCTTATGTTTTAGACGATCCTTTAGAAAAAGATAAGGCTCTTAAAGAAATGTTAGGGTTTTTAAAAAATTTCTCTTTGCTTTTACAAAGCGAATACAAGCCCTTAATCGCTACGCTTTTACAAGTGCCTTTGCATGTTTTAGGGATTAGAGAGCCAATCTCTTTTCAGCCTTTTTACCCCAAAACAGAAAAACCTAATCATGTTCAAAAGTTTGCTCATGTTCCTAACACGCTCAGTTTGGAATTTTTAGAAAAATTAGTGATCCGCTATCTTTTAGAAGACAGAAGCCTGTTAGATTTGGCGGTGGGCTATATCCATAGTGGGGTATTCTTGCATAAAAAACAAGAATTTGACGCTTTGTGTCAAGAAAAATTAGACGACCCTAAATTAGTTGCGTTATTATTAGATGCGAATTTACCCCTAAAAAAAGGGGGTTTTGAAAAGGAATTGCGTTTGTTGATTTTGCGCTATTTTGAGCGCCAACTCAAAGAAATCCCTAAAAGCCCACTTTCTTTTAGCGAAAAAATGATCTGTTTGAAAAAGGCTCGTCAGGCCATTATGAAATTAAAACAAGGAGAATTAGTCGCCATATGAAAAAAATAAAAGCTTTAGCCTTATTTAGTGGGGGGTTGGATAGTTTGTTGTCCATGAAATTACTCATTGATCAAGGCATTGAGGTAACCGCCTTACATTTCAATATAGGGTTTGGGGGGAATAAAGATAAAAGAGAGTATTTTGAAAACGCTACCGCGCAAATCGGGGCTAAGCTCTTGGTGTGCGATATTAGAGAGCAATTTTTTAACGATGTGTTATTCAAGCCCAAATACGGCTATGGGAAATATTTCAACCCTTGTATTGACTGCCATGCCAACATGTTTAGGAACGCTTTTTATAAAATGCTTGAATTGAACGCGGATTTTGTTTTGAGCGGGGAAGTGCTAGGGCAACGCCCTAAATCCCAAAGGAAAGAAGCGCTCAATCAGGTGAGGAAATTAGTCAGAGAAGTGGGCGAAGAGGCTCGTTTTGATCCTATTTTAGACCGAACGCAAGCAGGCGGTGAAAAACCGCAGTTTTTAGATGAATTGCTCTTAAGGCCCATGAGCGCTAAACTCTTAGAGCCTACTTTTATGGAAAAAAAGGGTTTTGTTGATAGAGAAAAGCTTTTAGATGTGAGTGGTAGGGGGCGCACTAGGCAATTACAGATGGTTAAGGATTACGGCTTGAAATATTATGAAAAGCCAGGTGGGGGGTGCTTGCTTACGGACATTCAAGTGAGTAATAAGATTAAGAATCTGAAAGAATACAGAGAAATGGTGTTTGAAGACAGCGTGATCGTTAAAATTGGGCGTTATTTTGTCTTACCCCATAACGCTCGTTTGGTGGTGGCAAGGAATGAAGAAGAAAACCATAAATTGGATATTCAACACCCATTAATGGATAAGATTGAATTGCTAAGCTGTAAAGGCCCTTTGAGTTTGGTGGATAAAAATGCCAGCAAAGAAGATAAAGAATTGGCCGGTCGTATCGCTCTAGGCTATGCTAAGACTTTAAAAAATCAAGCTTACCTCATTCAAATAGGGAATGAAAAACGCGAGCTTTACCCTTTGGATAAAGAGAGCGCTAGAGAGTATTTATTCGCTTAAAAGGGGAATTTTTGAGGGTTTTAGGGGTTTTCTTTTATGCTATAATGAAAAAAGCTCTAATGATTAAGCTATTTGCTAGGAGGTTTGCATGCAAGAGTTTTTAGGTTTTGGTGTGGTGGGGAATTTTGCAGGGCATTTGGAGCAAGCAGGAGAGAGTCATAGTTTTATTAACATGAAAAGCGAAGAAAAGGACGCCCCTAAGGGGTTATTCCCTTTTTATATCCCGTATGAGAATTGCTATTTGGGGCGTTGTTGCATTGATAACCATAAGATTATTTTGCCTAATGATTTGAATTTGAAAGTGCAAGCAGAGCCAGAAATCGCTTTAGAATGCGATGTTAAATACGATGAAAAACATTTGGTAACCAAGCTTGTACCTAATTTTTTCATGGCGTTTAATGACGCTTCTGTGCGTAATTTAGAAGCCGCAAAGCTCTCCCAAAAAAAGAATTTTTCACCAGCTTCTAAAGGTATAGGGCAGAAATTGCCTATTGATAGGTTTGTTTATGGGGGGGTGTGTAACAATTTTTCTATCGCATCTTTTTTGAAATACAATAATGTTTGGCACATTTATGGGGAAAACAGCAAATTGCTCAAATACGAATTTTTTTATCAAAAACTCTTAGACTGGATCAAAGACAGATTGAACCACCAACAAGATGGTGATTCTTTAGAGGCTCTAAGACCTTTTTTAGAGCGCCATAATTTCCCTACTAAAATGATTTTTGCGATCGGGGCTACCCCTTATATGCCTTTTGCGCAAGAGCATTTTTTACAAAAAGGCGATGAGGTGGTGATTGTTGCTTACAACCATTTACAATACAGTTTTGAAAAGATTCAAAACCTCTTAGAAGAAGACACCCTACAAACCAAAGAACACACCAATCTTTCTTATGTCTATCAAATCGTAGAATAGTAAGGCTTTTACACTCTTTGGCTTTGCTTTTTTACCCCCTTAAAGATTAAATGCACCCCTTTTAACCCTCTTTTAGAGGATTTTTATGGTTTTTTTGAGATAATAAAGCCTTAGAAAGTTAATTAAAATTAAACAAAAGGGTTGTGATGTCCGCTCATTTTTTAAAAATCGTTTTTTTAGTAGGCATGTGCGTTTCAAGTTTGTTCGCTGAAGGTTTAGAGGGGTTTTTTAACGCCCTAGAAGCCCAGCTCAAAAGCCCCATCGCTAAGGGGATTTTAATGGTGATTTTCATAGGGATCGCTATTTATGTGTGGAGGAATTTAGACCGGTGGAAAGAGATCTTATTCACGATCCTTGGCGTGGTGTTTGGGATTTTTTTATTCTTTAAAGCCCCGAGTTTGGCGAATTGGTTTATGGGAATTTTTTAATGATTATCCTCTCAGCGAGCGTGAAGAATTTGCGTGAAATTTCGGTTAAAGAAAAGTTTTTATGGCTGAACGCTAAATCTTATTTGATTTCTGTCTTTGCGCCTTTTATCTTGCTCCCTTGGATTGATTTATTGAGCGCTTTTTTATTGTATTTAGGGTTTTTAGCGCTCTTTAGCGTGCTAGAATTTTTTGATGAAGACATTGCAGATATTATTGTGGCTAAAAGCAAAATAAAGACTAAAACCAAATGTTATAGAGCGTAGGATGTTAGAAAAGTTTTTAGGCGCTATCAAACAAAAAGTTTCAAATTATTTTTTAGGGGCTTTGCCTAAAAGCTATTCTATGAGCGAAGAAAACAACATTTTAGGCTTGTATGATGAGCATTTTTTACTCACTAAAAACGAAAACTTAGTGGGCATCCTCCGTTTAGAGGGGGTGAGTTACACCCATTTAAGCACAGAGCAATTGCAAGATCTTTTCACCGAGCGCCAAATGGCGTTGGATTCTTTAGAAAAGGTCGTGGCACGCCTAGTGGTTAAAAGGCGTAAAATTGATCACCAACAAAACATTCAAGCTGACTCTCAATACTTGCAAGCAATTTTGAATCAATTTGAAAATAAAGAAGTGTATGAGAATCAGTATTTTTTAGTTTTAGAAAGCACGCACTCTTTGCATGGCGTTTTAGAACATAAGAAAAAATCTCTCATGCATGCCAATAGGGAAAATTTTAAGGATATTCTCTCTTATAAAGCGTATTTTTTGCAAGAAACTTTAAAAAGTCTAGAAATCCAGCTCAAAAACTATGCCCCCAAACTCTTAAGCTCTAAAGAGGTTTTGAATTTTTATGCAGAATATATTAATGGGTTTGATCTCCCCCTAAAGCCCTTAGTAGGGGGGTATTTGAGCGATAGCTATATCGCTAGTTCTATCACTTTTGAAAAAGATTATTTCATTCAAGAAAGTTTTAATCAAAAAACCTACAACCGCTTGATTGGCATTAAAGCTTATGAGAGCGAACGCATCACTTCTATAGCGGTGGGAGCGCTTTTATACCAAGAAACGCCACTAGATATTATCTTTTCTATAGAGCCTATGAGCGTGCATAAAACGCTGAGTTTTTTAAAAGAACGGGCCAAGTTTAGCATGTCCAATCTCGTTAAAAACGAGCTTCTAGAATACCAAGAATTAGTCAAAACCAAACGCCTATCCATGCAAAAATTCGCCCTAAACATTCTTATCAAAGCCCCTAGTTTAGAGGATTTAGACGCTCAAACCAGCTTAATTTTAGGGCTTTTATTTAAAGAAAACTTAGTGGGCGTTATAGAAACTTTTGGCTTGAAAGGGGGGTATTTTTCCTTTTTTCCTGAACGCATCCATTTGAACCACCGCTTGCGTTTTTTAACCTCTAAAGCCCTAGCGTGTTTAATGGTGTTTGAAAGGCAAAATTTAGGCTTTAAGGCTAATTCATGGGGGAATAGCCCTTTGAGCGTGTTTAAAAATTTGGATTATTCCCCTTTTTTATTCAATTTCCACAACCAAGAAGTGAGCCACAACAACGCTAAAGAAATCGCTAGAGTGAATGGGCATACTTTAATCATAGGGGCTACCGGAAGCGGTAAAAGCACGCTGATTAGCTTTTTAATGATGAGCGCTTTGAAATACCAAAACATGCGTCTTTTGGCCTTTGATAGGATGCAAGGGCTGTATTCTTTCACCGAATTTTTTAAAGGGCATTACCATGATGGCCAATCTTTTAGCATCAACCCCTTTTGTTTAGAGCCCAATTTACAGAATCTAGAATTTTTGCAATCCTTCTTTTTGAGCATGTTTGATCTTGCCCCTTCAAGGGATAAAGAAGCCTTGGAAGACATGAATGCGATTTCTAGCGCGATTAAGAGCCTTTATGAGACTTTATACCCCAAAGATTTTAGTTTGCTAGACTTTAAAGAAACGCTTAAAAGAACCTCATCTAACCAATTGGGCTTGAGTTTAGAGCCGTATTTGAATAACCCCCTTTTTAACGCTTTGAATGACGCACTCAATTCCAACGCTTTTTTAAATGTGATAAACCTAGACACCATCACCCAAAACCCTAAAGACTTAGGGCTTTTAGCCTATTACTTGTTTTATAAAATCTTAGAAGAATCCAGGAAAAACGACAGCGGTTTTTTGGTTTTTTTAGACGAGTTTAAATCCTATGTGGAAAACGATTTGTTGAACACTAAAATTAACGCTTTAATCACGCAAGCCAGAAAAGCTAATGGCGTGGTGGTGTTGGCTTTGCAAGACATTTACCAATTAAGCGGGGTTAAAAACGCCCATAGTTTTTTAAGCAACATGGGGACTCTTATTTTGTATCCGCAAAAAAACGCTAGGGAGTTGAAACACAACTTCAATGTGCCTTTGAGCGAGACTGAAATTTCATTTTTAGAAAACACCCCTTTGTATGCCAGGCAGGTTTTAGTCAAAAATCTGGGTAATGGGAATTCTAACATGATTGATGTGAGTTTGGAGGGTTTGGGGCGTTATTTGAAAATCTTTAATTCGGATTCTAGCCATGTGAACAAAGTGAAAGCGTTACAAAAAGACTACCCTACAGAGTGGCGTGAGAAACTTTTGAAGAGCTAGTTTAAAAAAGTCAATATCATTTTGAAGCACTCCTATTCAGATGGCTAAGGCACACAAGAAATTAAGGGACTCTGCTGTATTCCTACCCTGAAGCGTTACCCTAAAGTCCTATTGCATAGGTCCAAATAAGAGCTTAGGGATCATTTTAACCATAGAAAGCTTATGTTTTCATTAAAAATGTTATGATACGCTCAAATTAGTCAAGCAAACAAGCAAAAAAATTAAAAGGGTTAGATTGAAAATATTCGTTCTGTTGATGTCGGTAATTTTAGGAATATCATTAACAGGTTGCATAGGCTATCGTATGGACTTAGAACATTTTAACACGCTCTATTATGAAGAAAGCCCTAAACAAGCTTATGAATATTCCAAACAATTCACTAAGAAAAAAAAGAACGCTCTTTTATGGGACTTGCAAAACGGCTTGAGCGCTTTATACGCCAGGGATTACCAGACTTCTTTAGGGGTGTTAGATCAAGCCGAGCAACGCTTTGATAAAACCCAAAGCGCTTTCACAAGAGGGGCTGGTTATGTGGGCGCTACCATGATTAATGATAACGTGCGCGCCTATGGGGGGAATATTTATGAGGGCGTTTTAATCAATTATTACAAAGCGATAGATTACATGCTTTTGAACGATAGTGCAAAAGCTAGGGTGCAATTCAACCGTGCGAATGAACGCCAGCGCAGGGCTAAAGAATTTTATTATGAGGAAGTGCAAAAAGCCATTAAAGAGATCGATTCTAGCAAAAAGCACAATATCAATATGGAACGCTCTAGGGTAGAAGTGAGCGAGATTTTAAACAACACCTATTCTAATTTAGACAAATACGAAGCTTATCAAGGCTTGCTTAACCCGGCGGTTTCGTATCTTTCAGGGTTGTTTTACGCTTTAAATGGAGATAAGAATAAGGGGCTAGGCTATCTTAATGAAGCCTATGGGATCAGTCAAAGCCCTTTCGTAGCCCAAGACTTGGTTTTTTTTAAAAACCCTAACAGGAGCTATTTCACTTGGATCATCATTGAAGATGGTAAAGAGCCGCAAAAAAGCGAATTTAAAATTGATGTGCCTATTTTTATGATCGATTCGGTTTATAATGTGAGTATAGCCTTGCCCAAGCTAGAAAAAGGGGAAGCGTTTTATCAAAATTTCACCCTCAAAGATGGAGAAAAAGTAACGCCCTTTGACACTTTAGCCTCAATAGATGCGGTGGTCGCTAGCGAATTTAGGAAGCAATTGCCCTACATTATCACCAGAGCCATTTTATCGGCTACTTTTAAGGTGGGCATGCAAGCGGTAGCGAATTATTATTTGGGGTTTGTTGGAGGGCTAGTAACTTCGTTGTATTCGGGTGTGAGCACCTTTGCAGACACCAGAAACACGAGCATTTTTGCCCATAAAATCTATCTTATGCGTATCAAAAACAAAGCTTTTGAAAATTATGAAGTTCGAGCTGATTCTATTGACGCTTTTTCGTTTTCATTAAAGCCTTGTAAAAGATCGCTTGAAAACCCTAAAGTCATTGACGCTAGGGAATTGCTTTCAGGGTTTGTAACAGCCCCACAAATCTTTTGCTCTAACCGCCATAATATTTTATACATCCGCAGTTTTAAAAACGGGTTTGTTTTGAGTCATTTAAAATGATTCCAAAACCCCAAAGGAATTTTAGTTTTTAAGTGTCGTTGGCATTAAACACAAACACGATATAATTATAAAACGATACGAAAACCTAAATTAAGGGGAAGTCATGGCTGATAGTTTAGCGGGCATTGATCAAGTTACGAGTTTGCATAAAAATAACGAGTTGCAATTGTTGTGTTTCAGGCTGGGTAAAAACAAGGATTTGTATGCGGTCAATGTCTTTAAGATCCGTGAAGTGGTGAAATACCATGGCAATCTCACTATCATTAGCCACGAAAACAATTCGCTTGTTGAGGGGCTAATCATTATAAGAGAGCTCACCATTCCCTTGATTGATATGAAAAAATGGTTTTATTATGACAGCCAAAACAAAAACAAGGATTTACGCCCTTACAGGATAGAAAAAGAAAAAGGCGAAGACGATATTGTCATGATTTGTGAGTTTTCTCGCTGGACTATAGGGGTTAGGATCTATGAAGCGGATAGGATTTTGAGCAAGAAATGGACTGAAATGGAGCAAAGCGCTGGGTTAGGGGGATCTACAGGCAATAACAAACTCGTGAGCCGCACGCGCTATTTTGACGGCCGCTTGGTGCAAGTGGTGGATATTGAAAAAATGCTTATAGATGTGTTCCCTTGGATTGAAGATGAAAAACACAACGATTTAGAAACGCTTTCTAAAATCCATTCTAACCAATGCGTTTTGCTCGCTGATGACTCCCCAAGCGTTTTAAAAACCATGCAAATGATTTTAGACAAGCTAGGCGTCAAGCACATTGATTTTATCAATGGTAAAACCTTATTAGAGCATTTGTTCAACCCAACAACCGATGTGAGTAATATTGGCCTGATTATTACCGATTTAGAAATGCCAGAAGCGAGCGGTTTTGAAGTGATCAAACAGGTTAAAAACAATCCTTTGACTTCAAAAATCCCTATCGTGGTCAATTCTTCTATGAGCGGCAGCTCTAATGAAGACATGGCCAGGAGTTTGAAGGCCGATGATTTCATCTCTAAGTCTAACCCTAAAGACATCCAGCGGGTGGTTAAGCAATTTTTGGAATTAGCATGAAAAAATACAGCGCTATCCCCACCCCTTGCTATGTGCTAGAGAGCGAACGCTTAGAAAAAAACGCCAAGATTTTAGAAATCGTGCGCCAACAAAGCGGGGCAAAGGTTTTGCTCGCTTTAAAGGGGTATGCGTTTTGGCGTGAGTTTGGGATTTTGAGGCAAAAATTGAACGGGTGTTGCACGAGCGGTCTTTATGAGGCTAAGCTCGCTTTTGAAGAATTTGGGGGGCGAGAGAGCCATAAGGAAATTTGCGTTTATAGCCCGGCTTTTAAAGAAACTGAAATGAGCGCGATTTTACCCCTAGCGACAAGCATCATTTTCAACTCTTTTTACCAATACGCCACCTATAAAGACAGGATTTTAGAGAAAAACAAGCAATTAGAAAACTTGGGCTTAAGCCCCATTAAAATGGGTTTAAGAATCAACCCCCTTTATAGCGAAGTAACCCCAGCGATCTATAACCCATGCTCTAAAATGAGCCGGTTAGGGATTACGCCTAGCGGATTTGAAAAGGGGGTGAAAGAGCATGGGTTAGAAGGGGTGAGTGGGTTGCATTTCCATACGCATTGCGAGCAAAACGCTGACGCTTTGTGCCGGACTTTAGAGCATGTGGAAAGGCATTTCAAGCCCTATTTAGAAAACATGGCGTGGGTGAATTTTGGTGGGGGGCATCATATCACTAAGAGCGATTATGATGTGAATTTGCTCATCCAAACGATTAAGGATTTCAAAGAGCGTTATCATAATATAGAAGTGATTTTAGAGCCTGGGGAAGCCATAGGGTGGCAATGCGGGTTTTTAATCGCAAGCGTGATAGACATCGTTCAAAACGATCAAGAAATTGCGATTTTAGACGCTTCTTTTAGCGCTCACATGCCCGATTGCTTAGAAATGCCTTATCGCCCTAGTATCCTTAAAATTTCTGTAGAAAATGATGAAGAACTTATTGAAGTTGAAAAGGGCGAAAATCAAGGGGCGTTTTCTTATTTTTTAGGCGGTCCTACTTGTTTAGCGGGGGATTTTATGGGGAGCTTTAGCTTTGAAACGCCTTTAAAAAGGGGTGATAAAATCGTGTTTCAGGACATGCTCCATTATACGATTGTCAAAAACAACTCGTTTAATGGCGTGCCGCTCCCAAGCCTGGCTAAAATAGACTCGCAAGGTTTTAAAATCCTTAAAAACTTTTCTTATGAAGATTATAAAAACAGGAATTAAGGCTTTAATTAATCAAGGTTTTTTGATTAAGGCTTTTGATTAAAACTTTTTGGGGCTTGTAAAAAGGCCTACACACAACATTCCAGTGCCAAGCCCGGCCAACACCGCGCCAATGGTGTGCATGTCTAAATAAATGCGAGCGAGCATGGTTAATGGGATTAAAGGCAAGAGCCACAAGTATTTTTTAAAAGAATAACGGCGCATTAAAAACGCCACCGCCAAACCCACCATAGACGAATGCCCGCTTGGCATGTTGAAATTACCCCCATAAGGGCGCTCGCCCAAACGCTGATCATTGATCGTTACATGGTTTAAGGCTCTTTTGGTGGCATGCGTGAGAAAAGTTGTGGCGATAGAAGCGTTAGCGACTTGAAAAAGCCCTATCGCATCTCTTTGGATCAAGGGAATCGCCACAGATAAAATCGTAGGGATAAAGCGCGCGTAATGCTCGGTGAAATGAAACACCAAAGGCACGCTTTGGTGTTTAGGGACTTTAGGGAAAGGGATAAAAACACCCAATAAAATCAAGCCCAAACTGAGCGCTAACAAAGTTTTAGAAAAGCTTTTGGGCAGGCTTTCACAAAATTTTTGTTTAAATAAGAATTTTTTCATGAGTGTTATTTTACTCTTTTTTGTGTTTAATCAGATCTAAAGAAGGGCGATAAACAGTGCTAGGGGTTTTAAAATCCTCAAACACCCCTAAAACGCTATGGAAAATCACATTTTGATTAATGGGGGTTTGGGTTTGGATAATGGAATGCTTCTCTTTAAAAAGATCGTTGGCATAAACGATAAAGGGGATCTCGTATTGCTCTTTAGGGGCGATGCTTTTAGGAATGCCATGCAAATAATACGCCCCTTCGCCCAAACTTTCGCCATGATCGCTTAAATAAATCATTAAGGCGGGCTGTTTGGCTTTTTTGAGCATGCTAATGATTTTGTCTAACAGATAGTCGTTATAAAAAATGGTGTTGTCATAGGCGTTAATCAGGCTTTCTTTGGAGCAAGAAGACAGATCAGCGCTTGAGCAATAAGGCTTAAACACCCTAAAATTTAAAGGCACTTTATTGTCATAGTTGGGGCCATGCGAGCCGGCAAGGTGTAAGATGAGTAAGACATTTTCACTAGAGCGTTCTTTTAAAAGGTCAGGCAAATTATAGAGTAAGGATTCATCATAAGGGGCGATCGCTTCGCAATTGGAGCATTTTTGAATCAATTCGTAGTTTTTACGATAGCTTGTAACCTTAACATTCTTTTCGCCGTCATTCGCGCTATACCAAAAGACTTTGACACCCGCTTTAGTCAAGTAAGTGGGCAAGTTTTCATAAACGCCCAAGCTGTTTTTAAAAGAAGAATCTAAAATGCATTCCAAACTCGCTGTCGTGTAAGTGGCGCAAGAAGTGGCGTTAAAAAGGGTGAGTTCATGATTTTCTAAGCGTTTGCTTAATCTTGGGGTGGTTGGTTTGTGATAGCCATAAAGGGCGTAATTGTGCTTTCTGGCGCTTTCGCCAATGACTAACACCACAAACGAATGAGAATGGTTGGGTGAAAAGAGAGGGAGCGGCTTGATAGTGGGGGCGAAAAATTTAAGAGCACTCACTCTAAAAGCGTTCACGCTATAAGCAAAGGGCAGGATCAAGCCCCCTATGAATTTCGCATGCTTGTCAAACCACAGCCAATTTTTAGCGTTAGCTAAAGCGCTAGCGATAAAGATAAACACTAACGCTAAGATCGCTAAAAAGGGTGCTTTTTTAGAAGAATTTTTGATGGGGATTTTATAAATGATATAGCCGGGTAACACCCCAAAAACAACGATAAAAACGAATAATTTAACGCTCAAAAAGCCTAAAACTTCATGCGTGTTGGTGTTTAAGACATTGCCCATCATGCTCTTATTTAAAAACACCTTATAAGCGCTAATGAAATAGAAAGCGACAGAATTGAGCCAACTAAAAACAACCGCACTTAAGCGCATCAAAGAAGCAGAGATCAAGCCTAACGCCAAAAAAAGAGTGCCATTAACGCAAAAAAGCACCACAACCATCATGGCTATAAAACTAACCTGGTTGCTTTCTTTATAAACATAAGCGAACAAAGGGAAATGGTATAAAACGCCAAAAATAAGGCTATAGAGCAAACCGGCTTGCAGACAACTTAGGGGCTTTAAAAACTTCAGATGGAATAATGATGTCAAACACGCCCCTTAAAATCAATCAATCTTAGGATTATATCGTAGGTATGGGGATTTTATGGTTTATTTTAAAGTGGAAAGTGCGTTTTTTAGGGTGGTTGCATTTAAGAGCTTTAAAGCGTGTTTGTTGTAGGATTTCATCACGCCCCATAGTTAGGATATGGGGCAAATCCAAATAAGGAGCATGCCATGAAGCGTAAAAGTGGCAAACGCTCTTGGAAACTATTATACCTTGAAATTTCTTTTTCTTGGTTTAAGGTAGTGTTTTTGATGAAACGCTAATTTCTAAGAGCGTTCCCTAAGCCTAAAAACTTAGGGGTTTCCTTATGTGAAGTGGGTTTGTCCTTGACTTTGGGGCGTTTCCATTGGGTTATAAAAAGGATCGCTTGCTTGGTGTGAGATCCTTACTCTTTTAAAAAACACTTAAAGCGTTTTTAATCAGCCATGCATGCTTAAGAATAAAATCAAAAAACTTTATTTGGTGGAAAAAATTAAAAAAGTTTAGAAAAATAAAAGCTTTATGAAAAGATTAAAAAGCGAGTGGGAAGTCAGTGAAAAAAGATTAAACCCCCTAAAAAGAGGGTTTAAAAAGAGGTTTAATGCTTTAGTAAGCAAACACATAGTTCAAATACACGCTATAAAGCCTTCTGTATTGCAAGGTAGTGCCTAGCAAAGAATAGTAATTCGTGTTGATCGTGGGGATCTTCACGCCTAATTCCATGCCATGTTGCGCGCTATGATCAGCGCCTCTCCTCTTATTCCTAGCGAGATTGGTCCTTAAGCCCAGATTGAACAAGAATTGGAAGTTAGAGGTGTTGATTTTAGCTTTATAGTAATTGTTCACATTCGCCAAATTCACATACTGAGAATTAAGCCATGAAGTCCCGGCTAGTTGGATACCGCCAAACGCGCCAAAAGAAATTTTATTGTGTTTAGTGGCTTTATCGTTGATGAAATTCACTAACAAATCGCTCCCCACGCCATAAGTCCAAACATCAGAATCGGAGTTGAAAAATTGGGATTTGTTATAGGTGTGGTTGTAATCCACAAAGCCGTAGTATCTCGCGCCCCATCGTTTTGTTTTCCCAAAGAATTGCTTATAGCCCACTTGAAAGCCGATCCCATTCATCGCGCCGTTATTGGTGGTAGAAGCAGCGATTAGCCCGGCGCGCCTGAAAGGGTTACTGCCGAGTTCTTGGCTCCTGGATTGCACTTGAGAATGGATGTTGGAGTCAATGTAGTAGTTATCCTGTATGCCTTGTGGGCTATTAGGGTTAGTCTTTTTGCTCACCACATTTTGTAAAGATTGAGCGTCAGGCAAGCTTGAAATGGCCGCTGTGATGCTGTCATAGTGTTCGCCTAGCTTTTGATACTGACTGCTGAAATTCGCTAAAGTGTAGGCGAGGTTGCGCGCGTTATGGATTTGCTCGGCTTGAGTGCCAAAATGAGCGATGCTGTCTTTTAGACTCGTTAAGGTCTCTCCCACATACGCACAGCCTGTAGCGAAGGTGTCTTTAGTTACTGTGCCTAGCGGTGTGCCGTATGTGCCACCCTCATAGGGCTTATAGCATGATGCCAAAAATTCATCTCTAAAGGTTTGAGAAATAGTTTCAAGGTCCTTCACCACTTGTTGAGCGCGGTTTAAAATCTCTGCTTGCGCTTTGGCGTTAGCGAACATGCTTTGGGCGAAGTTGGCGTCTTTATAGGGGTTGAATGTCTTCCCGGTGTCTAGGTTGTGCTGGTTTTGCGCGTTTGCAGCAACGATTTTGGATTGCTCTACGACTATTGTAGCGTTTTTGATCATGTCTTGAATCGCGCTGATTTCAGTGTCAAAGATTTCACACGCATTCCCACCTTTTTTAATGTTCCACGACGCACCGCCTAATTCACCCTTTCTGTTATTGACCCATGGGCAATTTTGCGTGAGAACATTCATTATCGTTTGAGCTTGAGTTAAAAGATTGTGGGCATTATTAGTAACATTCTTAGTCTCATTAAGATTTTGATTTGTGATTATTTTGACTTCCATTGTTGTATTTGTGTTACTCAAAACGGGAAGCCCTTCTTTAGGATTGCCCTTAAAAGCTGTTTGAATGATTTGATAAGCTTCATTGAGTTTTTTAAAGTTTTCAATGGATAGAGGACCACTGATTCCGGCTTTATACGGATCTAGACCACTACCACCACAAGTAATGTGATCTGAACTGTGTCCCGGTTGGTTGTTAAAGGTTTCACTGCCTGTTGTTTCCACTCCATTTGCTTCAGTATAACCTCCGCATTGCACATTCCAAGCGATACTATTCCAAAACCCTACCACTGCGTTTAAGGCTAAAAGCACCGCTTGATACGCCGGGGAATTCTTTTTATCATCGATTAAATTCTTCGCGCTCGCGTTCAAATTGCCCCTTGCGTTATTGATAGCGTTGGGGTCGGCGGACTGCCTGATGAGAGTGTTTAGGACGCTATAATTCGTTAAAAGATTATTCAATCTTTCATAGCTGTCTGAGAGTTCTTGAATGCCTTTGGTGTTTTTCACCATTTGAGCGGATTCGCCGATTTGATAGCCGGCGCTCACAAAAAAGCCGTTGTCTTCAGCGCTTAAAGCGGAAACTAAAAGCGAACCTAAGATTAATGACAGAAATCTTTTCTTCATGTTTTCTCCTTTTCTTTTTAAAATAAGATTGATTTTATCCGTCAGATCTTGCGGAAGTGTGTCTTTAAGTAAGACCATACCGCAAGCTTTCGTTAATATAATATAAATTCATGGGATTTTGAGATTAATTAGGCGTTTTTGCCCTTTCAAAAAAAGGTTTTTGTGGAGTTTCTAAACAAATATTAAACCAATAAAGGTCATTTTAAAAGAAATGAGGTTGTTTGAATGGGGGTAGTGATAAAAAAGGGGTTTTAACTTTGGTTGTTTGGTTGTTTGAGATTTGTTTGTAACAAAAGCGGTTTTAAAATAAATGAGGTTGTTTGAATGGGTGTAGCTATATAAAAGGGGGTTTTAACTTTGATTGTTTGGTGTGGTTGTCAAAAGGATTTCTTCTAAAAAATGAGATTTGATTGCTTGAGATTTGTTATAAAAAGGATTTTCTTAAGGAGATAGAAAGGTTTTGCAATCATTTTCCCCAAAAACTCAAGGGTTTGTTTGTAAAAGCGGGGTTATCCTTGAGTTTTGGGGCGTTTGCATGCGGTTATTAAAAAAGCTTGATGCGAGATTCTCACTCTTTTAAAAAGGCTTTGAGCGTTCCTTAAAACTATCATCAACGCTTTATTAAAACAAAGCCTAGCCTAAGATTAATCCCCTACATAGACTTGTCTTGGGCGCGTGATCCTAGCTTGCGGGCTTTTGACATGCTCTAATAATTGAGCGCACCAGCCTACGGTTCTGCCAATGACAAACACCGGCGTGAAGAAACGCACCGGGATTTTTAAAGCCCTTAAGATCGTGCCGGAGTAAAAATCCACATTAGGGTAGAGATTCCTTTCAATGAAATACTCGTCTTTTAGCGCGATTTCTTCCACTTTCGCGGCGATTTCGCTCAATCTTTCGTCCATTTTAACGCCTTTTTGGTGCAGTTCGTCTTTTAGGCCTTTTAAGATTTTGGCGCGCGGATCGTAGCTTTTATACACCCTATGCCCAAAGCCCATGAGTTTGAAATTATCGTTTTTGTCTTTCACGCGCGCGATGTATTTATCCACATTTTTCACATCGCCGATTTCTTCTAATTGTAAAAGCACTTTTTCATTCGCCCCGCCATGCAAATGCCCCCATAAAGCGCTAATACCAGCGCTTATAGCGGCATAAGGATGCACGCCGGTGCTAGCGACATTCCTTACCGTGGTAGAAGAGGCGTTTTGCCCATGGTCAGCGTGCAAGGTTAGGATTTTATCAAAGGCTTCCACTTCTAGGGGCGTGATTTCTACTTCGCCTTGAGTGGTGTGTTTCAAGCGGCTATAAGGATACCCTCTCAGCATGAAAAGGATATTTTCCACATAAGAGCGTGCAATGTCCGGATAAATAATGGGTGCTCCCACTTCATTACGATAGCAAATGGCCGCAAGCGTGGGGATTTTAGCGACAATCCTTCTAGCCATCGTTTGGTAATCTTCTTCAGTGTGCATGTTTTGGTGCGTGGAATAAAGGGTGGATAAAATAGACACCCCGCTAGAGAGTTTCGCCATAGGGTGGGCGTTGCTAGGGAAAGCTGAAAACATGTTCAATAAGCTCTCATGCACAAAGCTTCTGTGGCGCAATTCCAGTTCAAATTCCAAGCTTTCATCTTGATTTTTGGGTAATTCCCCTGTGAGTAATAGCCTGCACACATCTACATATTTGTATTTGGCGACTAAATCTTCTATTCTATGCCCTCTGTAATACAATTCGCCTTTTTTGCCATTGATATAGCTGATCCTAGATTGGCACCCAGCGGTAGAAGAATACCCTGGATCGTAGGAAAAAAACCCGGTCGTTTCAAAAAGCTTGGAAAAGTCCACCGCTTTAGGCCCACGAGTGCATTCAATCATCTCAAATTCATAGCGTTCATTATTTTCATTATTGATTAAAGTAACAGACATTGTGATTTCCTTAAGTTTTGATAGTATCCAACTCCTAATTATAAGCCAAAAAATTAAATGATTTCTTTTTAAAAACATTCCGTTTTTTCAAGTTATTCCCAACCGCTACTTTTAAACACGCATTTAAAAAAAGATTTTTAGGGGTTATATAGTATTTTTGCGCTAGTATAGTTACTTAAATTTTATAAAAAGGATTAAGAGATGGCTTACAACCCTAAAATTTTACAAAAGCCTAAAGAGGGCGAAGAAATTACGATTAAAGACAACAAATTGCATGTGCCAAACCACCCCATTATCCCTTTCATTGAGGGCGATGGCATTGGATCAGATATTACCCCTGCGATGATTAAAGTCGTGGATAGCGCGGTTCAAAAAGCGTATAAAGGCGAGAAAAAAATCGCATGGTATGAAGTGTTTGTGGGCGAAAAATGCTATCAAAAATTTAAAGATCACAAAGAGCTAAGCCCCGAAGAGCAATGGCTCTTACCGGACACTATTGAAGCGATTAACCATTATAAAATCTCTATTAAAGGGCCTTTGACCACGCCTATTGGTGAAGGGTTTAGATCTTTGAATGTGGCGTTACGCCAAAAAATGGATTTGTATGTGTGCTTGAGACCGGTTCGGTGGTATGGGAGTCCAAGCCCAGTGAAAGAACCACAAAAAGTGGATATGGTGATTTTTAGAGAAAATTCTGAAGACATTTATGCGGGCATTGAATGGCAAGAAGGCAGCACGGAAGCGAAAAAACTCATCCATTTTTTACAAAATGAACTAAAGGTTAAAAAAGTCCGCTTCCCTGAAAGCAGCGGCATAGGGGTAAAACCCATTAGTAAAGAAGGCACAGAGAGGCTGGTGAGAAAAGCGATTGAATACGCTATTGATAACGACAAGCCAAGCGTAACTTTTGTGCATAAAGGTAACATCATGAAATACACCGAAGGGGCGTTCATGAAGTGGGGCTATGCACTCGCTCAAAAAGAATTTAACGCTCAAGTCATTGATAAAGGCCCATGGTGTTCTTTGAAAAACCCTAAAACCGGTAAAGAAATCATCATTAAAGACATGATCGCTGACGCGTTCTTGCAACAAATCTTATTGCGCCCTAGCGAATACAGCGTCATTGCGACCATGAATTTGAACGGGGATTATATCTCTGATGCGTTAGCGGCGATGGTGGGGGGCATTGGTATCGCTCCTGGGGCTAATCTCAATGACACGGTGGGCATGTTTGAAGCCACCCATGGCACCGCTCCTAAATACGCTGGGCTGGATAAAGTCAATCCGGGGTCTATTATTTTGAGTGCGGAAATGATGTTAAGGCATATGGGCTGGGTGGAAGCGGCTGATTTGATCGTTTCTGCTATGGAAAAAGCGATTAAGAGCAAGAAAGTCACTTATGATTTCGCTCGTTTGATGGATGGGGCTAAAGAAGTGAAATGCTCTGAATTCGCTAGCGTGATGATTGAAAACATGTGAAAGAGCGTTTTTTAAGCTCTGGTGTTTGAATGCGATTATAGGCTAATACTATCATAAGGAATGAAGTTGATAAAATTTGTGCGTAATGTGGTTTTGTTCATTTTAACGGCGATCTTTTTAGTGCTCATGCTTTTGGTGAGCTATTGCATGCCCCATTATAGCGCGGCTGTCATTAGCGGGGTGGAAGTCAAAAGAATGAATGAAAATGAAAACACGCCCAATAATAAGGAAGTAAAAACCCTCGCTAGAGATGTCTATTTTGTGCAAACTTACGACCCTAAGGATCAAAAAAGCGTAACCGTTTATCGTAACGAAGACACGCGCTTTGGCTTCCCTTTTTATTTTAAGTTTAATTCGGCTGATATTTCAGCTCTCGCTCAAAGTTTAGTCAACCAGCAAGTGGAAGTGCAATACTATGGCTGGCGGATCAATTTGTTTAACATGTTCCCTAATGTGATTTTTTTAAAGCCCTTAAAAGAGAGCGCTGACATTTCAAAACCCATTTTTAGCTGGATTTTATACGCTTTGCTGTTAGGGGGCTTTTTTATCAGCGTGCGTTCTGTCTGCGCTTTATTTAAGAGCAAAGCTCATTAAATCTTTTAGGCTTTGTTGGAAAATCACAATGGGGTTATTGGAGCGTGTATTAAAAAGCTCAATATAGGGCAAACTGATGCTGTGAAAAGCGGTGTTGTTTCCTTTTAAATTGATAGCGATTTTATAGTCTAGTTGGTGGGACTTCAATAAAAAGTCATTCAGCAAACAATCATTAATCAAGCCCAAATTGTCATGGCTAATCAAAAGCATTTTGGCTTTTAATTTTAGGGCAAAATTTAGCATGTTTTCTTCTAAAGTGATAGGCACGCATAGCCCCCCAGCCCCTTCAACGATGACTAAATCGTAAGTTTTGGTGAAATTTTGGAGGCGTTGGATTAAATGATTTATATCAATGGGGGTGTTTGGATCTTCTTCTTGTTGGGCGATGAGAGGGGCTGAAGCTTTATGATAACGATAGAATGAAATGTCTTTTAAGGTTAAAGAGCGATCCAAAAGGCGGTTATCTTGCAAGAACAAATGCGCATCGCTAGAGTGGTTAATGGCGTCATTAACGCCTGTTTCAATGGGTTTTAACAAGATCGTTTTAACGCCACAAGCGTTGCAATACTGGGCTAATAGCCTAGCGCATGTGGTTTTTCCGGCATTCGTGTTAGTCGCGCTGATAAAGAGCATGGTTTAACTTTTAAACTGATACGCCCCATCAAAGATTTGAGAAGTCAATACATTTTTAATTTGTGGTAACTTCACATTCTTTAACGCTTCTCGTGGGACTTCAATCACTAATTCCTCAAACGCTTGGTCGCTTAAAGGGTTATCAATATCAAAAATGAAACTTAAGATATTGTGGAGCGAGTTATAGGTAATCTTGTCAATTAACGCATAATTTAGTCTAACTCCCTCTGCTTGCTCTATGGCGGTTACGATGCTTTTAGATAGTCTAGGGCTGATGCTATCAAGTTGTGTCGCTAAATCTGTCGGTGAGATAAAGCAATACCCTGCATCAGTGTCTATGGTGTTAGCAAGCACTTTAGCTAATAGTGTCCTACTCACTTTTTTGCCTTGTCGCATAGCGTTGGCAACCTTGCGGATTTTAATATTGTGGTTGTAGCTCTGTCTAAAGCTTTTGCTTGTGAGACATTTTAGTTTTTCTCTGTCAAAGACAGCTTTTCGTTCCCAATCCTCTATCTCATCAATAGAGAATGATTGTTGATACCCATTAGTCCTAGAACTATTCTGTCTTGCTATAATGCTAGATTTAACAAAGTCCATAACTCCTAACCCCTCTGTATCTCTAGGTAGTCTTATCGCTTTTATTTGTGTCTTAACGATGTCTTTAAAATACACACCATAATTGTCTTTGTCTTCTTTTTTAAAGAAAGTATAGACTTTGTCTTGTAATCTTGTGAGAGATTGTGGCAATTCATTAGGAGCAGAGAATGTGATGCCTGTAAAAGTCCAATCCACTTTACCAAAATCCTTTTCTGTCGCTAATACTAAATCTACTTTTCCAGTCTCGGCGTTTTGACAATAACAAATCGCCTCTTGATTGAAATACTTTGCCAAATCTAATAATTGGTCTTTCAAGTCAAATGAGTTACTAGGTTCGTTTTGAAACACAAAGAAACTAACTTCTTTGCTTGGTAATAATGGGTCATCTAACCTATCTTTCCAATAACCTGTTACTTGTAGATAACCTAAAAAGTGTCTCTTTTGGTCTAATAGAGATTTTAGCTCTTGTGTCCTTTTCATATTGTCTTTTTGAGTGAAGCGGTATTTTTTGACAAATTTCTCACTAGACATAAAGTCTCTCATTGTCGCATTGCTGTTTATGAACTTATCAACATAGTCTTTACCTAACTTCCTACTCAATGTCTCATAAATTCCTTTAACTAAAATCTTATATTGTGGGATAACTTTACCTGTCGGTTTAAAGAACTCCTTAACTTTAATAGATTTTGTGGGGTCAATGTCATCAGTTGCCTCTCTAAATTTAGTCTTATTCTCTTTCATTTGAGCTAAATAAAGCTTTGATATTTTGTCTTTTTCATTAGGTCTTAATCCACTACTATAAGCTTTTTTTAACAAGGCTTGTTGGTCATTAGTGAATGTAGCTTCAAAATAAGGTTTAAAAACTCTAAACGCAGAGATAGTCCCAAAAGGTAGTCCGCTTTTGATTTTATTGACAATACCTCCAAGTCTAGTAGCTTTAATAGTCGTGTTTTGTTTGCTACTAGTCTCTTGTTGATTTTTAAGTCGTGAGAGTTCCTCACCAAAAGCATCTAGTGTGGCTCTTAAAGATAAGCCCCCTTTTATCCTCACTCTAGGTTTATTTTGTCTAGCTAATTTCTTGTCCGCTAACGCCTTATCAATAGATGCTGTCAAGGAAGTGTTTCTTTGTGGCTCATCAACCAATTCTAAAAAATCGTAATTCAATAGCATTATCGTGTCCTTTTCTTTAAGCGAGATTGTAACGCTTTATCTTTGAGCTTTCAGCGGGTCATTAGGGTTTATTTGGTATAATATCAAAACTTCATTTAAGGTTGGTTCTTATGAATATTTTATTTGGGATTAGCGACACGCAGGAATGCTATAACGCTATTAAATTCGCTGTCAAATTAGCCCATTCGCTTAAAGAGGTCCGTTTCACCTTGTTGCATGTGAGCATGGAAGTGTTTATTTATAGCGAAAGCGGGATGATGGATTACGGCCAAACAGAAGCCTTAGAAGAAGAAAAAGCTAAGGCTTTGTTAAAGCAGTTTGAAGACGCTTTCAAAAAAGAAAATATAGAGTGCGAGAGCGTTCTAAAAAGCGGTGATTTGATTGATGTGGTTTTAGAAATGGCTAAGGATTATGATTTGTTATTGATCGGAGCGAGCGAATCCAATTTGTTGTATCGTTTGTTCATTTCACACCAAAATAGCTTGGTTGAACAATCCAGTATCCCTGTTGTGATCGCCAAGTAGCATGGATAAGTGGCATGAAAATGTATAACATACCCACCCCCACCATGGCGCAAGTGATCATGGTTGATGACCCCATTACGACAGCGGAATTTGTCATCTCTGCTTTGAGGGATTTTTTTGACAAGTCTTTAGAAGAGGTCAAAGCCCTCACATCAAGCATCCATCGTGATGGCTGTGGGGTTTGTGGCGTCTATCCTTATGATATTGCCAGGCATAGGGCAGCATGGGTTAGGGATAAGGCCAGAGAGCTAGATCTCCCCTTAAAATTATTGGTAGAAGAGATAAAATAATGGCTAAATTCAATCAAGATCTCAATGAAGTTCTAAACCAAGCTTTAAATTTAGCCCTAGATCTTAACCACGCCCTTTGCACCACAGAGCATGTGCTACTAGTCATTTTAGAACATGAGAGCGGGGAAAAGATTATTGGCGCTTTAGAAAGAGATGATTATGATAAAATGAGGCAAATCCTTAAAGACTACTTGTTGCAATACGTGCCTTTAAAGAATGATCCAGTCAAAATGCCTGACAGGAGTTTTGTGCTATTAAGAATGCTTAAAAGAATGTATGCGAGTTGTTTTGAGAGCGTGGGCGTGGAAGAATTGCTTGTTGTAATGCTAGATCACCCTGATTGTTACGCTTCAAAACTCATGGATAGTTTTGGCGTCTCTCGTTTGTATTCTAGTTCTGCTTTATTGGATCTGGATAACCATGGTATTCCTAATAATACCAATAAGGAAGAAGCGCCCAAAAACACTCCCTTAAAAAAATACGCTAAAAACTTGAGCGCTTTAGCCCAAGAGAACGCTTTAGATCCAGTCATTGGCAGAGAAGAAGAGATTTTAAGAGTGATAGAAATTTTAGGGCGCAGGAAAAAGAATAACCCGCTTTTAATTGGCGAAGCGGGCGTGGGGAAAACCTCCATCGCTGAAGCTTTGGCTTTAAAAATCGCTCAAAAAGAAGTGCCGGAGTTTTTGCAAGAATATGAAGTCTATTCTTTGGATTTAGCCTTAATGGTGGCTGGGGCAAAATACAGAGGGGATTTTGAAAAACGCTTGAAAAAAACGCTCAAAGAAATCCAACAAAACGGCCGTATCATTTTATTCATTGATGAAATCCACACCCTTTTAGGTGCAGGGAGCAGTAACGCTGGGAGCTTGGATGCGGCGAACATATTAAAACCGGTTTTAACGGATGGGGGTTTGAAATGTTTAGGAGCGACCACTTTTGAAGAATACCGCAGCGTGTTTGAAAAAGACAAGGCTTTTAATAGGCGCTTTTCAGTAATAAAAGTTGAAGAGCCTTCTAAAGAAGCGTGTTACTTGATTTTGAAAAAGATCGCTCCTCTTTATGAAGAACACCACCAGGTGCGTTATGATGAGAGCGTGTTTAAGGCATGCGTGGATTTAACGAGTTATTACATGCATGATAAATTCTTGCCGGATAAAGCGATTGAATTATTAGATGAGGTGGGATCGAGGAAAAAAATCAACCCCAAAAAGGGCAAAAAAATCGGCGTTGATGATGTGAAAGAAACGCTCGCTCTCAAGCTTAAAATCCCTAAAATGCGTTTGAGCAGCGATAAAAAAGCCCTTTTAAGGAATTTAGAAAAATCGCTAAAAAATAAGATTTTTGCCCAAACCGAAGCGATTAATCTTGTCAGCAATGCGATTAAAATCCAGTATTGCGGGCTTTCTTCTAAAAATAAGCCTGTGGGGAGCTTTTTATTCGTGGGGCCTAGTGGGGTGGGGAAAACGGAGTTGGCTAAAGAATTGGCCTTGAATTTGAATTTGCATTTTGAACGCTTTGACATGAGCGAATACAAAGAAGCCCATAGCGTGGCAAAGCTCATCGGAAGCCCTAGCGGTTATGTAGGGTTTGAGCAAGGGGGGTTATTGGTGAATGCGATTAAAAAGCACCCGCATTGTTTGCTGCTTTTAGATGAGATAGAAAAGGCCCATTCTAATGTGTATGATTTGTTGTTGCAAGTGATGGATAACGCTACTTTGAGCGATAATTTAGGCAATCAGGCGAGTTTTAAGCATGTGATACTGATTATGACTTCAAATGTGGGGAGTAAGGATAAGGACACGCTAGGGTTTTTTAACGCTAAAAACACCAAGTATGATAGAGCCGTTAAAGAGCTTTTGACCCCTGAATTACGATCCAGGATTGATGCGATCGTGCCGTTTAATGCGCTCAGTTTGGAGGATTTTGAACGCATTGTTTCTGTGGAATTAGACAAATTAAAAACCCTAGCGCTAGAGCAAGACATAACCTTAAAATTCCATAAAGAAGTTGTGAAATTCATCGCGCAAAAAAGCTACCAAACGACTTTAGGAGCGAGAGAAATCAAAAAAATCATTCATAATGAAATCAAAACTAAATTAAGCGATATACTGCTCTTGCAATCGCTTAAAAAACCTTGTAAGATCGCTTGCTTATTGGAAAAAAACCAATTGGTTCTAAAAGAAATCAAGCGCGCGCAAAAGGTGAAAGAAAATGACTTTTGAAATGCTTTATAGTAAAATCCATAGGGCTACTATCACAGACGCTAATCTCAATTATGTAGGCTCGATCACCATAGATGAGGATTTAGCCAAGTTCGCTAAGCTCAGAGAGGGCATGAAAGTGGAAATCGTGGATGTCAATAACGGCGAACGCTTCAGCACCTATGTGATTTTAGGGAAAAAAAAGGGCGAAATTTGCGTCAATGGCGCAGCAGCCAGAAAAGTGGCCATAGGCGATGTGGTGATCATTTTAGCTTATGCGAGCATGAATGAAGATGAAATCAACGCGCACAAGCCGAGCATCGTGCTAGTGGATGAAAAGAATGAAATTTTAGAAAAGGGTTAGAGATGGATTTTAGTCAATTGGGTGGGTTAAGCGGGTTGTTAGACGGCATGAAAAAAGAGTTTTCCCAACTAGAAGAAAAGAATAAAGACACGATCCACACTTCCAAAAGCGGTGGGGGAATGGTGAGTGTGAGTTTTAATGGGTTGGGGGAATTAGTGGATTTGCAAATTGATGACAGCCTGTTAGAAGATAAAGAAGCGATGCAAATCTATTTGATGAGCGCTTTGAATGACGGGTATAAAGCCGTAGAAGAAAACCGAAAAAATTTAGCCTTTAACATGTTGGGGAATTTCGCTAAATTGTGATGCTTTATAAGACCCTTATTGCCTTTATCGCTCTGTTGGGTTTTTTGAATGGCTTAGGGGCTTATGATTTCAAGCATTGTCAGGCGTTTTTTAAAAAAGCGAGCCTTCAAAAAGGGGGCGTGGCTTTAAAGGAATTGCCTAAGGGCGTGTATTTATATTATTCCAAAACCTACCCTAAACACGCCAAAGTCATCAAATCCGATCCTTTTGTAGGGCTGTATTTATTACAAAGCGCACCAAGTGAGTATGTTTATACATTAAGGGATTTGGACAAAGACGCCCTTATAAGACCCATGGCTAGCATAGGGGATAAAGAAGCCACAGAAGCACGATTATTGGTGGGGCAAAAAGGCTATGATCGCTACGCTCAAATTTCACAAAAGATTCAAAAAAATGGCGTTATCAGCAATATTTGCTATCAAATGCTAGGGCTAGGGGTAGGGGGGAATGGCTTTATAGAAACGAAATTTATCAAGCGCTTTTTAAACCAAAAAGAGCCTTATTATGGGGATATTGGGGTGCGTTTAGAAGAATATCATAAGCGTTTAGTGGTGGCGCAATTTGATCCCTTTTTCCCTAAAAACCCTTTTTTAAAAAACGATGAAATCCTAGCGATCAATAATCAAAAGATCCACTCGTTAGCGGAGTTTGAATGGGTGGTGAGCAATCTTTCATACCAAAGCCTTGCCAAAGTGAAAATCAAACGAAACCACAAAATCAAAGAAGTAACGCTCAAAGTCAATAAGCGTTATGGGGGGTTTTTACTCAAAGACACTTTTTTAGAGCGCTATGGCATCGCTTTAGACGAGCGTTTTATCATCACTAAAATAGGCGCTCATTTGCCCAAAGGCTTGGATTTTTTAAAGCTTGGGGATAGGATTTTATGGGTGAATCATAAAAGCGTTTCGTTCAACCCGAAGGCTTTAAGAGAAGCGTTAAGCGCGCCTAAAATTGAATTATTAGTCTGGCGTAAAGGCTTTGAATTTTACATTAAAGTCCGTTGAAACATTGATGAAAAATGACGCTTATGAAATCATTCTTTCTTGGTTTATCACGCCTCTCACGGCGATTTTAGGGCGTTTCGCTGAATTTTTCCTCTACACCTTGCATGCGCAATTGGTGTTTAATAGCGTGGTCGCTTTGGCGTTCATGCTCTTTGCTTATAAAAGTTTGAAAGAACAGAATTTCTTCAGCGCTAGGGCGCTTTTAGAGGCGTTATTGTTTGTGGGGTTTTTTGCGCTGTTTAACTACGCTTTGAAAAACCCTTCGCGCTTTTATGAATTGTTTCAAAACGCTATTTTTATTGCGCCTAACATGATCACTCAAAGCCTTTCTCAAAGCTTGAGTAACTTTTCTAACCATGCGCTTTCTTTAGATTTTATCTTCAATCATGGTTTTTATGCCCTTAGTTTCATCAGCGATTTGAGCCATAACGAAATGTCTGTGTGGCTTTTTTTAAGCATTTTGCAAGCGCTTTTTTTGAGCGTGCTGTTTGCGATCATCATTTTAGTGTATTTGGAAGTGCATGTGTGGTGCTCTTTAGGGGTACTGTTTTTAGCGTTTGGGTTTTTCAAAACCTGGAGGAGCGTTGTGGTTATGTGCCTAAAAAAATGCTTCGCTCTTGGGTTTTACAAGCCTTTTTTGTTGTTGGTGGGGTTTTTGAATGTGTCGGTTACTAAGGCTTTAATAAACGCTAGCATGCAAGAAAAACAAGACTTAAGCCTTTTATTGGTGGTAGCGTTATTTTTGTGTTGCGTTTTTATCATAGGCGTGCCTTTCTTCATCAACGCTTTGTTTAGGGTGCAAAACAGCCTTAAAGAAACTTACAAACTCGCCACCAATTTGAGCGCTAACCTCAGCCAAAATGCTTTCAATTCCTTACAATATATCACGACCTCGCCCGCTCCCTCTAGCGTTTCTACTTCTACAAGCGGTAGCGTTTCTAAAGAAAAAGAAACGCATTCCCCCACATTTAAGGTAGAAACCACTCAATTAGATGTAAAAATTCCAAATTTCAAGCAAAAAAAGGTTAAAAAGGATACAATAAATACAAAAAATGAAATTTAAATAAATGGGAATTTAATGAGAATTTTTTTTGTTATCATGGGACTTGTGTTTTTTGGTTGCACCAGTAAGGTGCATGAGATGAAAAAAAGCCCTTGCACCTTGTATGAAAACAGGTTAAATCTCGCATGAGAGAAAAGCCTTTCAACAGCGAGCAGTTGATCTATTTAGAAGAGCTTTTAAGCCACCAAGAAAAGCATTTAGAAAACAAGCTTTCTGGTTTTTCGGTGAACGATTTGGACATGCAAAGCGTGTTTCGGCTAGAAAGGAACCGCTTGAAAATCGCTTACAGGCTTTTAGGTTTGATGAGCTTTATCGCCCTTGTTTTAGCGATCGTGTTAATCAGTATCCTGCCCTTACAAAAAACCGAACACCATTTCGTGGATTTTTTAAACCAGGACAAGCATTACGCCATTATCCAAAGAGCGGATAAAAGCATTTCCAGTAATGAAGCGTTGGCTCGTTCGCTCATTGGGGCGTATGTGTTAAACCGAGAGAGCATTAACCGCATTGACGATAAATCGCGCTATGAACTGGTGCGTTTGCAAAGCAGTTCTAAAGTGTGGCAACGCTTTGAAGATTTGATTAAAACGCAAAACAGCATTTATGCGCAAAGCCATTTGGAAAGAGAAGTCCATATCGTCAATATTGCGATCTATCAGCAAGACAATAACCCCATTGCAAGCGTGTCCATTGCGGCTAAACTTTTGAATGAAAACAAGCTCGTGTATGAAAAGCGTTATAAAATCGTATTGAGCTATTTGTTTGACACCCCGGATTTTGATTACGCTTCCATGCCTAAAAACCCTACCGGCTTTAAAATCACTCGCTACAGCATCACTGAAATCGCGCCGATTAATAGGAATGATTGATGCGGAAATTTTTATACGCTCTCATGGGCTTTTTGTTGGCTTTTAGCGTTTTAAAAGCCGATGATTTTTTAGAAGAAGCGAACGAAACAGCCCCGGCGAATTTGAACCACCCCATGCAGGATTTAAACGCCATTCAAGGGAGCTTTTTTGACAAAAACCGCTCCAAAATGTCCAACACTTTGAACATTAATTATTTTCAAGGGCAAACCTATAAAATCCGCTTGCGTTATGCGATGGCAACCTTATTGTTTTTTTCAAAACCCATTAGCGATTTTGTTTTGGGGGATAAGGTGGGCTTTGATGCGAAAATCTTAGAAAGCAACGATCGCATTTTACTCATCAAGCCTTTACAAATTGGTGTGGATTCTAATATCAGCGTGATTGATAGCGAGGGTAAGATTTTTTCTTTCTATGTGTTTTCTACCACTTTCACCAGCTCCAAACACCCTAATTTGCAGGTTTTTATAGAAGATAAAAACTATTACACTAACGCTTTTATCAAGCCCCAAAAAGAAAATCAAGAAAATATGGCTGAAAATGCCCCTAAAGATGCCCAAAAAAATAATAAGCCCCTAAAAGAAGAAAAAGAAGAAACTAAAGAAAAAGAAGAAGAGACTATAACTATTGGCGATAACACCAACGCGATGAAAATTATTAAAAAAGACATCCAAAAAGGTTATAAGGCTTTAAAAAGCTCTCAAAGGAAATGGTATTGTTTATGGGCTTGTTCTAAAAAATCCAAACTCTCCTTAATGCCTAAAGAAATTTTTAACGACAAGCAATTCACTTATTTCAAATTTGACAAAAGATTAGCGCTTTCTAAATTCCCGGTGATTTATAAGGTCGTTGATGGCTATGATAACCCGGTGAATACTAGGATTGTGGGCGATTACATTATCGCTGAAGACGTTTCTACTAAATGGACTTTAAGGTTGGGTAAGGACTATTTGTGCATCCGTTTTGTCAAAAGGGCTAGAGATGAATAAGTGGCTTAAGGGTGTGCTTATTTTTATAGGGGGTTTTGCAACGATTACAACAATTTCTTTAGTCTATCATCAAAAGCCAAAAGCCCCCTTAAATAACCAACCTAGCCTTTTGAATGACGATGAGGTGAAATACCCCTTACAAGACTACACCTTCACTCAAAACCCACAGCCAACTAACACAGAAAGCTCCAAAGACGCTACCATCAAAGCCTTACAAGAACAGCTCAAAGCCGCTTTAAAAGCCCTAAACTCCAAAGAAATGAACTATTCCAAAGAAGAAACTTTTAAGAGCCCTCCCATGGATTTAAAAACAAACACAACCCCCCCTAAAAAAGATTTTTCTTTAAAGCAATTAGATTTATTAGCCGCTCGCATCACCCCTTTCAAACAAAGTCCTAAAAATTACGAAGAAAACCTGATTTTCCCTGTGGATAACCCTAATGGCATTGATGGTTTCACTAACCTTAAAGAAAAAGACATCGCCACTAATGAAAACAAGCTTTTACGCACCATTACAGCCGATAAAATGATACCCGCTTTTTTGATCACGCCCATTTCTAGCCAGATCGCTGGTAAAGTGATTGCGCAAGTGGAAAGCGATATTTTCGCTCACATGGGCAAAGCCGTCTTAATCCCCAAAGGCTCTAAAGTCATAGGCTATTACAGCAACAATAACAAAATGGGCGAATACCGCTTGGATATTGTATGGAGTCGCATCATCACTCCCCATGGCATTAATATCATGCTCACTAACGCTAAAGGGGCGGATATTAAAGGCTATAACGGATTAGTGGGGGAATTGATTGAAAGGAATTTCCAACGCTATGGCGTGCCGTTACTGCTTTCTACGCTCACTAACGGCTTATTGATTGGGATCACTTCAGCTTTAAACAACAGAGGCAATAAAGAAGAGGTAACTAATTTCTTTGGGGATTATCTTTTATTGCAATTGATGAGACAAAGCGGCATGGGGATCAATCAAGTGGTCAATCAAATTTTAAGAGACAAGAGCAAGATCGCCCCCATTGTGGTGATTAGAGAGGGGAGTAGGGTATTCATTTCGCCTAATACTGACATCTTCTTCCCTATACCCAGAGAGAATGAAGTCATCGCGGAGTTTTTGAAGTGACTTAAAAAATGCCCAATTAAAAACGCTATAATAACCCTAAAAAACAAAAGAGAGCCTAACAAGAAAACCCATGAAAATTAAAAATATCTTACTGAGTGGGGGGAGCGGCAAACGCTTATGGCCTTTAAGCCGTAGCCTATACCCTAAGCAATTTTTAAAGCTTTTTAACCATAAAAGCTTGTTTGAATTGAGTTTTAAAAGAAACGCTTCCTTAGTAGATGAAACGCTCATTGTGTGCAATGAAAAGCATTATTTTTTAGCCCTAGAAGAAATAAAAAACGAAATCAAAAACAAAAGCGTGGGTTTTTTATTAGAGAGCTTGAGTAAAAACACCGCTAACGCCATTAGTTTGAGCGCTTTAATGAGCGATAAAGAAGATTTACTCATCGTTACGCCAAGCGATCATTTGATTAAAGATTTTCAAGCGTATGAAAATGCGATAAAAAAAGCGATTGGTTTAGCCCAAGAAGGCTTTTTAGTCACTTTTGGGGTGAGTATTGACAAGCCCAACACGGAGTTTGGGTATATTGAAAGCCCTAACGCTCTAGATGTCAAGCGATTCATTGAAAAGCCAAGTTTAGAAAAAGCGATAGAGTTTCAAAAAAGCGGGGGTTTTTATTTCAACAGCGGCATGTTTGTTTTCCAAGCGGGCGTTTTTTTAGACGAACTAAAAAAGCATGCCCCTACTATTTTAAAGGGGTGCGAAAGAGCGTTTGAATCGTTAGAAAACGCGTATTTTTTTGAACAAAAGATCGCTCGTTTGAGTGAAAAAAGCATGCAAGATTTAGAAGACGTGAGTATTGATATAGCCTTAATGCAGCAAAGCCACAAAATCAAAATGGTAGAATTGAACGCCAAATGGAGCGATTTAGGGAATTTTAACGCCCTTTTTGAAGAAGCGGCTAACGGCACTAAAGAAAATGTCAGCCTGAATCAAACGCCTGTTTTTGCCAAAGAGAGCGAGAATAATTTAGTGTTTTCCCATAAAGTGAGCGCTCTTTTAGGCGTTGAGGATTTAGCCATCATTGACACTAAAGACGCTCTTTTAATCGCTCATAAAGACAAGGCTAAAGATTTAAAAGCTTTAGTGAGCGAGATAGAAACGCATAACCAAGAATTGTTGCAAACGCACACTAAAGTGTATCGCCCTTGGGGGAGCTATGAAGTCTTGCATGAGAGCGGTTGCTACAAGGTTAAGATTTTAGAAGTCAAACCAAACGCTAGGCTTTCTTTACAAAAGCATTTCCACAGGAGCGAACACTGGGTGGTGATTAGCGGGATGGCGAGCGTGGAATTGGATCACCAATCGTTTGAATTGCAAGCTAATGAGTCCACTTATATCCCTAAAAACACCCTACACCGCCTGGCTAATTATGGCAAAATCCCTTTGATTATCATAGAGGTCCAAGTGGGCGAGTATGTCGGTGAAGACGATATTGTAAGGGTTGATGATGATTTTAACAGGCAGAATCAAAACGCCTAATGAAAAGATTTGATAAAGAAAATTCAATAAAGGAAAAATAATGAAAGAAAAAATCGCTTTGATCACCGGGGTTACCGGGCAAGACGGGAGCTATTTGGCCGAATACTTGCTGAATTTGGGTTATGAAGTGCATGGGTTAAAAAGGCGCTCTTCTAGCATCAACACTTCTAGGATCGATCATCTGTATGAGGATTTGCACAGCGAACACAAAAGGCGTTTTTTCTTGCACTATGGGGATATGACCGATAGCTCCAACCTCATCCATTTAATCGCTACCACTAAGCCTACAGAGATTTATAATTTAGCCGCGCAAAGCCATGTGAAAGTCTCTTTTGAAACCCCAGAATACACCGCTAACGCTGATGGTATTGGCACGCTTAGGATTTTAGAGGCCATGCGGATTTTAAGCTTAGAAAAGAAAACGCGCTTTTATCAAGCCAGCACGAGCGAATTGTATGGCGAAGTCTTAGAAACCCCACAAAATGAAAACACCCCCTTTAACCCACGAAGCCCCTATGCGGTCGCTAAAATGTATGCCTTTTACATCACTAAAAATTACAGAGAGGCTTATAACTTGTTTGCGGTTAATGGCATCCTTTTTAACCATGAGAGCAGGGTAAGGGGCGAAACTTTTGTAACCCGTAAAATCACACGAGCCACTAGTGCGATAGCGTATAACTTAACGGATTGCTTGTATTTAGGGAATTTGGACGCTAAAAGAGATTGGGGGCATGCCAAAGATTACGTGAAAATGATGCATTTAATGCTCCAAGCGCCCACTCCACAAGATTATGTGATCGCCACAGGGAAGACCACGAGCGTGCGCGATTTTGTGAAAATGAGCTTTGAATTTATCGGCATTGATCTAGAATTTCAAAATACAGGGATTAAAGAAATCGGTTTGATTAAAAGCGTTGATGAAAAAAGAGCGAACGCTTTACAATTAAACTTAAGCCATTTAAAAACGGGCAAAGTCGTGGTGCGCATAGACGAGCGCTATTTCAGGCCTACTGAAGTGGATTTGCTCTTAGGCGATCCCACTAAGGCAGAAAAAGAGCTAGGCTGGGTTAGGGAATACGATTTAAAAGAGTTAATTAAGGACATGTTAGAATACGATTTAAAAGAATGCCAGAAAAACCTTTACTTGCAAGATGGGGGCTATATTTTAAGGAATTTTTATGAATGAGATTATTTTAATCACCGGCGCTTATGGCATGGTGGGGCAGAACACGGCGTTGTATTTTAAAAAAAATAGGCCTGATGTTACTTTACTCACCCCTAAAAAGAGCGAATTGTATTTGTTGGATAAGGATAACATTCAGGCTTATTTGAAAGAATACAAGCCTACAGGCATTATCCATTGCGCCGGGAGAGTGGGGGGCATTGTCGCGAACATGAACGATCTTTCAACTTACATGGTTGAGAATTTACTCATGGGCTTGTACCTCTTTTCTAGCGCTCTAGATTTGGGTGTGAAAAAAGCCATTAATCTGGCGAGCTCTTGCGCTTATCCTAAATACGCCCCTAACCCTTTAAAAGAGAGCGATTTATTGAACGGCTCTTTAGAGCCAACGAATGAGGGCTACGCTTTAGCCAAACTCTCTGTGATGAAGTATTGCGAATACATGAGCACTGAAAAGGGCGTTTTTTATAAAACTCTAGTGCCTTGCAACCTTTATGGCGAGTTTGACAAGTTTGAAGAAAAAATAGCGCACATGATACCAGGGCTTATCGCTAGGATGCACACCGCTAAATTAAAAAATGAAAAAAATTTTGCGATGTGGGGCGATGGCACGGCCAGAAGAGAGTATCTAAACGCTAAAGATTTAGCGAGATTCATCGCCCTAGCTTATGAGAATATCGCTTCAATCCCTAGCGTGATGAATGTCGGCTCTGGCGTGGATTACAGCATTGAAGAGTATTACGAAAAAGTCGCTCAGGTTTTAGACTATAAGGGCGTGTTTGTTAAGGATTTATCCAAACCAGTGGGCATGCAGCAAAAACTTATGGATATTTCCAAACAAAAGGCTTTAAAATGGGAATTAGAAATCCCTTTAGAGCAGGGCATCAAAGAAGCTTATGAGTATTATTTGAAACTTTTAGAGGTTTGAAATAAAATCAAGGCTCTTATAGGGTTATAAAAACGCTCCGCTATTAGGCGTTAGGCTAGCGATTTTACGATATTGTGCTTATCAATTCGCTTCAAAAAGCTTGAGCCATTAATGGGGGTTTGGTCGCTTCGCTCTCAATTTCAAACGCTTTCAAAAAGTAAGGCGTGTTAACGCTTTAATTTTTCATAAAGAGCTAGGGAGTGGGGGAAAGTAAGGGGCTTTTTATTGGGCTAATCATCAATATCTTTACGCTAAAAATAAACTTTTACAAGAGATAGTTTTGAATAGCATGAAAATCTGTCTATTATCCTATGTGAGCGGGCAATTCCCTCTATTGAACTGAATGTCCTAGATTTCTATGCTGTCTGTTTTTAAAGATGATTATCAGTTGGTTTTTATCTTCTTCCAATTCCAAAATCCAAAGTCCCTTTATCAGTCTTTATACTAACTTCCTTTATATGCTGACAACGAAGTATATAAAATTGATAGCTATCGCCAAATCTTAGCGTTTTATTAATCTTAAAATAAGGAAATCCATCGTTATCACAATTCCCACGATTGATTTTTGCGCTCAATATAGTGATACTATCAACATTTGAAATGATGCTTATCCAATAAGGATTGTATCCAAAAGTCATTATAAGATCTATTGGTGGTTTTTTGGCAGTTTTTCATCAAACGCTTCTCTTATCTTTTCCTTTATCTTTTCTTTTTTTATTGTCTCTTCCTCTTTTATCTTTTTTTTAATTCCCTTCTCTTTTATTATCTTTACTATCTTTTTTTTTGCGTAATCACTCTTACACCCAGAAAAAAACACAGCAAACCCAAAAATGACTGCTAATACCAAGCCCGCTTTTTTATAACCCGCCACTAACACCCTCTTATTGTAAGTTTTCTCAAATGGATTGAGTATAGTAGACTTAGCTTAGGTGATCTCTAAAAAATTTTAGAGGGCAAAGGCGGTAGGGTTTTAAAAAGCGCCTTAGCTTTAACAAATCCTAGGCAATAATTCGCCCTCTGGCACCTCTAAAATCCTTTCAAAACCCCATGCGTTCTTTAAAACCACGCTAGGATAAGGGTTTTCAAACACTTTGCCAATCACGCAAGCGTTTTTAGCTTTCTCGTTACTTTTTAAAATTTCTAAGGCTTTAGGGGCGTCTTTTTGATTGAGCGCTAAAACAAACACCCCCTCATTGGCTAGCGTGTAGGGTTCTAGCCCTAAAATCTCACAAATCCCTTTAGTTTCTTCTTTTAAGGGGATTTTTTCTTCTTCTATAACGATTTTCACTCTGGAGCTGTTCGCCCATTCGTTTAACACGCTCGCTAAACCGCCTCTAGTCGCATCTCTTAAGGCATCAATTTTGAGATCGCTTAAAAATAGGGGTTTTAATAAGGGATAGAGCAGTTGGCAATCGCTTTCTAGATTCGTTTTAAGCTTGATTTCATTACGCATCGCAAACAGGCTTGCCCCATGATTGGCGATCGTGTCGCTTAGGATAATGGCTTGCCCTTGTTGTAAATGGCGCGAAGAAATCCCTGTCTTGATGATTTTACCAATGCAGGTTGTGTTGATAAAAAGCTTATCCACGCTCCCCTTTGGCACGACTTTAGTGTCTAGGGAGAGAAGTTTTAGGTTGGCTTTAAACAATTCTTTTTGTATGGATTGTAAAATGTGTTTTAAAAGAGGGATTTCTAAGCCTTCTTCTAAAATAAAACCCATATTCAAATACAAAGGTTCGCCCCCTTGCACGCTCACGTCATTCGCGCTCCCGCAAACGCAAAGCTTGCCTATATCGCCTCCGTTAAAAATTAAGGGCGTGATGACAAAACTATCCGTGCTTACGCAATATTCCCCACTAGCTTCAAATTTAGGGGCGTCTTCATCAAACGCAACAATCCATTCTTTTAAATAGGGCATAAAGACCCGCTCAATTAAAGCGTTTGTTTCTTTCCCTCCGTTCCCGCATGCTAGAGTTACGCTATCCATTTTTATCCTTTTTATCCTTTTTTGATGATTGTAGGGTTGAAATACGCCATTAAGGCCTGACCGACAGGGATACTGCTGTCGTTAGGGGGGAAATGCTTGTGGAAAAAATACTCCCTTTGAAGTTTTTTCAATCGCTTGGCCAATTGTTCGCACAACAATTGGTTACAAAACACGCCCCCACTGCACACCACGACATGCTCTTTAAAAGGCGCAATCAAAGCGGTAATGATTTCTACTAAGCTGTTAAAAAATTTCTTAGCGATGCGTTTGGGTTCTAAAACGCCCAAATCCTTTTCAAACGCTTGATAAAATTCCTTCAAACCCACCACGCTGTTTTTGATTGTAAAAGGGTAAAAAGCGATCTCATCGCTTTGTAGGGCTAGATTTTCTAAAACCTGCCCGCTCTCGGCTTCAAAACTGATCGTTCCTGTTAAATCCAAACTAAACGCCACTATATCAAACAAACGCCCTATGGAATTGGTAGCGACGCTTTGAATTTTTTTGTCATGCATTTGTTGGAAAATTTCTAATTCGTCTTCTTTAAAATGCTTTTGAACGCGTTTTAAAAGCTTGTTGAGTTGGTGTTTTAAGGAAATTTCTAAAACCAAGCGTTTAGGCTCTTTAATCGCTTTTTGCCCCCCTAAAAGCCAAAATTCTTCAAATCTGGCGATTTCTTCAATGCGTTCCAAATCCCCTACAAAACATTCCGCCCCATAAACCTTATTTTCATAAGCCCCACTCCCGTCCCAAACAATACCTATAAAGGGGTGATTTAAATGCGGATCTTGTAACAATGCGTCTAAGACGCTCGCTAAAAAGTGGGCATGGTGGTGCTGGACTTGCAATAAGGGCGTATTAAACTCAAAAGCCATTTTAGTGGTGGTGTAGTTTTGATGCTTGTCGCAAGCTAAGAGCGTGGGTTTGAAATCATAGGTTTTTAAGAAAAAATTCAAAGTTTCTTTAAAGTGCTTTTCATTTTCTAAAACGCTCAAATCCCCACAAAAAGGCGAGAGTAAAAGAACAGAAGTTCCGCTATCCAATAAGCTAAAATGCCCTTTTTGCTCCGCTCCAAGCGCTAAAATCTTTTTTTGCGAACAATTAGAGCGTTTGGGTAAAGTGAGGTAAAGAGGGGCAAACCCTCTAGCCAAACGCATGGGGCGAATTACATTATCCACGCGCTGCGCGATACTATCATCAATCCTGTGGATGATAGCGCGATTGTGCGTGAGCTTAAAATCAAAAATAAAATGAAGCGAATCGATCTCTTTTTCATCGCTCGCTAAAGGGAGGGAGCTGAAATTCGCGCTCGTGAACACAATAGGGAAATCCAATAAATCCAGTAATAAAGCATGCAAAGGGGTATAGGGCAAGATAACGCCATAAAAGGGGGAGTTTTTAGCGATATTGGGGGCTAATTTTGTGTCAGGTTTTTTACGTGCTAAAAGAATGGGGGCGCTTGTAGAATTTAAGCTCTCGCCTTCTAACGCGTTCAAAAACGCATGCTGTTTGGCTGATTTTAAGTCTTTAAACATGAGCGCGAAAGGCTTTAGGGGGCGGTTTTTTAAAAGCCGTAACCTTTCTATGGTTTGAAAATTCCTCGCATCGCACAAGAGAGCAAAGCCCCCCAAACCTTTAAGAGCGATGATTTTACCCTTTTGAATGTCTTTAGCGCATTCTAAAAGAGCGTCATCATTTTTGAATCGCTTATAATTGAGCGCGATACCGCATTTTTTGCAGCTGATGCCTTGAATGTGGAATCGTTTGTTATGAGCGTCTTTATAAACGGATGCGCAAAATCCGCAGAGTTTGAAAGGTTTTAAGGCGGAGTTTTCTCTGTCATAGGGTAGGGCGTTTAAAAGGCTGTATCTCGCTCCGCATTTCGCGCAAGAATTGAAAGCGTAATGAAAATAGGGGGAGTTTTTATCCCTGATTTCGCGCAAGCAATCCTCACACATGCCTAAATCTTTAGGGATTTGACTGAGCAAATTTAAGGGGTGGTTCTTGCTTTCTAAAATCCTAAAATCATTGAAATGAAGCGCCTTATCATAAGGGCTAATAATGATTTTTTCCACCAACGCTAAAGGGGGTAATCCTTTTTTTAGGGCGTTTAAAAAAGACTCTGTTTTGTGAGCGGGTAAGATGATTTCTAAAGCCGCTTGGGTGTTACGCGCAAAGCCTACAAGCTCTAATTTTTGAGCTAGGGTATAAACAAAAGGGCGCATGCCCACGCCTTGAACCACGCCAAAAAGCGTGATTTTGTTCAATAAAGCTGCATCGTTACACAATGCAAGCTTCCATGCTGTTTGATTAAAGTGTTGCAATCAACCCCTATCACTTCTAAGGGCGTGTGTTGTCTTAAGGTTTCTAAAATGAGCGCGTCTTTAGGGTCGTTGTAAGTGGGGACAATCAGAGCGTTATTGCACAATAAAAAATTCACATAAGTTGCCGGCAAGCGTTGTTGGTTTTCATCATAAATGGCTTTGGGGATTTCTAGGGGGATGAGTTTATAAGGCGTGCCGTCTAGTTTTTTAAAGGTTTTTAATTCTTCTTGCATTTTTTTTAAGGCTGTGTAATGCTCATCGTTTTCATCCTCGCATGCGCTATAAACAATGGTGTCTTTATTTAAAAAGCGAGCGAGCGTGTCGGTATGGCTATCGGTATCATCGCCTTTGAGATAGCCATAAGAATACCACAGCACTTGCTTAGCCCCTAATTCCTTTTTAAGCATGGTTTCTATTCCATTTTGATTCAAATGGGGGTTACGATTTTTTTCTAGCAGGCATTGGGTGTTGGTTAAAACGCTCCCAGCCCCATCGCTTTCTATGCTCCCGCCCTCTAAAACATAGGGCATCGTTTTTAAAGGGTGTTTTAAAAAACCTAAATGTTTGAGCTTGAAATTCACTAAATTGTCTAAATTGGACGGGTATTTTAACCCCCAGCCATTAAAACCAAAATCCAAGCACTCTAAAACGCCATGATTTTCAACGCTGATCGCTCCAAAATCCCTAACCCATGTGTCGTTAGTGTCGACCTTTGCGATCTCTACGCCCAGTAAGTTTTTAAGCATCTCATAACCGATAGTGTCGTTAGTATGGACGCACACTAGCACTTTAGCGTGTTTGGCTATGGTTTGAATGATGTGTAAAAAGCTCTCCCTGGCTTCTTCAATGCAATACGCCCAGTCGCCAAACTCATGGGGGAACGCCATTAGAATCGCTTGGATTTTTTCAAACTCCGCTAACATTCTTTTCATTCAAAATATCCTTTTAAATAACTATAACACAATCTCATTCAAATAGCGTTTTTAAAAGCTAGCTCAAACGCTTTTGCGCGGTTTGAAAATATTCTTTTTCTGATTCTATACCGATAAATTTTCGTTTCAAACGCTTGCATGCTAAGCCGGTGGTGCCGCTCCCCATGAAAGGATCTAGCACGATGTCATTAGGGTTTGTGTGGATGGAAACGATTTTTTCCATTAAAGCTAGGCTTTTTTGCGTGGGGTGTTTCACTCTTTCAAGCCCGCTCACCACAGGGCTTTTTAAGATCAAAGGCCGTAAATATTTTTCATTTTCAGGTTTATTAAACACCCATTTGGCTTTCTTTTTAACCGCCCATAAGGCAAATTCTGTGTCTTGGACATAGCGCCGGTGGATGTTTCTTGGCATGGGATTATTTTTAACCCATTGGATAAAGTCTTTGACCACAAAGCCGTTTTCTTCTAAAAAATCAGCGATATAGCTTATAAACCTGTAAGAGCAAAAAATCACCATGCAGCCGTTTGGATTGACTAAGGGGGCGTAGCGCGTGATCCATTCTAAAAGCTTGAAATTTTTATCCCATTCCCCAAAATCTATGCCTTGCCTTTTAGCGCTCTTTAGGGTGGAAAAATTGTTTTTAACCGAAATGTTGTAAGGAGGGTCTGTGATGATCGCATCCACTTTTAAATTTTGCTGGTGGAAATCCTTGATGATTTCAAAGGCGTTAGCGTGATGGATTTGTATCATTTCTTGCGCTTTTTAAGATCGCTTTGCCTAAGGCTAGGGCTAGAAGAGGAGGCACAGCGTTACCGATTTGCTTGCAAACGCTCGTTTTATTGCCATAGAAGATATAATTATCGCTAAAACTTTGTATCCTGGCGGCTTCTCTGGGTGTGATAGAGCGGTGCAATTCGGGGTGGGAGTTGGTGCCATTGCTGGGGGTGTCAAAGCGCGTGTCTATGGTGGGGCTGATTTTGTTCCAATTTAAGCGCCCCCATGTGCTTTTGAATTGCTGTTTGCCATGCAAGTTTTTAGGCAAGCATTCTTTGCCTTGCTCTTTATTGATGAGCTTTAATTTCTCTAAAGCGGCTTGCGAGTGGTTGGTGGCTTGATGGTTGTATAATTTAGGGCTATCTTTTCGCATTAAAGCCTGATAACTTGATTGGATAGGGTTTAAATAATCGCTCTCAAACGCCCCTTCATTAGAACAAAGATAAGCCAAATCGCTTATGGCATCTTGAACGTTCACGTTTTGAGAAGGCTCTAAAAGATTGAAATCAAAACTAAAACGACTAGCCCCTACAATAAAAGCTCTCTCTCTGTTTTGAGGCACGCCATAATCTTTAGCGTTTAGGATTTGATAGCTTAATTGATACCCTAAAGCGTTCAACCTTTCTTTAATTTCTTCTAAAAAATAGCCTTTAGCGCAAGAGATTAAGTTTTTCACGTTTTCAATGATAAAAATTTCTGGCTTTATGGCTTTGACTATTTCTATATATTCTAAGAATAAAAAATTTCTAGGGTCTTTTAGCCCTAAATTTTTCCCTTTATTAGAAAAGCCTTGACAAGGAGGCCCGCCAATGATCATGTTGATTTCTAATTTTTTAGCCAACTCTATAACTTTTTCTTTAATTTCGGTTTGAGTGATGTCCCCACAAACGCCTATGGCGTTTTTATGGTTGTTTTCAAAAGTGATTAGGGCTTGTTTATCGCAATCTAGCCCTATTAAAGTGTCAAACTCCTTTAAACGCTCTAACCCAGCGCTAAAACCTCCAGCCCCACAAAATAAATCTAAAATTTTATAATTCATTTTAAGCTTTCATAAACCTTATCAATAAGCGTTAAAAAATCATCGGTTTCAAAACGCAATTGCGCGAACTCTAAATTGTCTTTATTGCGTTTTAAAATCTTTCTAATCAAGCGTTTTTGAAACCCTTCTTCGCTAGCCCCTTTTTTTAAAGCCCTATGACAAGTGGGGCAGAGTTTAGCGAGATTTTCTAAAACATCTAATTCTTGGTTTTTGCCTAAAGAGATCACATGGTGTATTTCAGTGTAGTAGGAATCAGATCTTTGAGTGATTTGATATAAAGGCAAAGAAATAAAACTCCTTTCTTTAATGTCATAATCACCGCAACATGCACTGCAAACATTAGGCGTTGAAATACGATAAAAATTGATGATTTTGCTATCTCGTCTAAATTCCTCGCTATCTTGGATAAATCCTAACCGCTCCCTTAATTTTTCAATGCTTTTATCGTCTAAATCCTGTTGATAAACGTTTTTCAAATAAAAATGAGCGCGTTCTATGAAGCTATTACCATGATATTTTGTTCTTGGCGGGTAGCTTAATTTGTAATACCCATTATCATTAACAAGAGTGGTCTTAAAAACATGCTCAGCGATTTTCGCTTTATAGGGGTTAAACAGACCGATATGGTATAAATACCAATCCAAATAAATCCTGAATTGAGCGTTTCGTTGGTTAATGCCTTGCACGTATTCAGGCTGTAATTCCCTAAAATTAAAATTCAGTGCTTCGCTAGGAATAGTGAAATGATCAATTAAATAATGGAACTTTTTAAACTCTAAAGGGCTATGAAAGAAGTGATCTAAAGTTAAAAAATTCCGTTGCGTATCAATGCTGCCCCTGCTTTCAAAAAAGCCGCTCAAAAAGCGTTTTTGATTGGGGGTCATTGAATTAATTAAATGAGAGCGGTTAAAAAAGTCGTTGTCTATAATCAGGTTTAAAAGTTTCTTGTAAAAAGCGTTTTCGTCTAAATGCAAGTCGTTTTCTAAAATGAAAACAAAAGTTCCTTTGATTTTTGTAACGCTCTCTTGATTGGATTGCCAAATTGGATATGCACTTAAAGTATTGAGAGCGTTTAAAACTCGCGCTTTGCTTTTTTCATAGCCAGGGATAAATTTTGAAGCCCTATAAGAACACACCCCATAAATACAACCATTTTTAATTTGAAAACGGCTCAACAACACCCCTAAATTAAAAGGGTCAATGGCGTTTAAAAAGTAAGAAACAAGCAACAATAACCTTTCATTTTTTAAAAAGGATTATAAAATAGTGCTCATTAGTTTTTGTTTAAAGGTTTTAGAATTGATTATCTCATCATAGAGTATCGCCACTCAAATTTTGCCCTAACCCCAGAAAATAAAGAAACATAGGTTAAGGTTTGATCAAAGAGCATAGGGGGATTAAGGATTAAACCAAGCTCATTTGAAGTGCCTCAACGCCTCAAGCTCTCAATTTCTTTGAGCATGGTTTCAAAAGCCTCTTTAGTGCCTGCTCGCACGCTAGAAAACAAACTAAACACCACAATAGCTACGCTCGCTACAATAAAGCCCGGAACGATTTCATAAATATCCAAAAAGCTTTTGCCAAATTTATCGTATAAAATCACCGTGCTAGCCCCAGAGAGCATGCCAGCAATCGCGCCAATGCGCGTCATTCTTGACCAAAAAAGCGAGAACAAAATCACAGAGCCAAAACTCGCGCCAAAGCCAGCCCATGCGTAACTCACGATGCTGAGGATGCTAGCGTTTTTATCCGTTGAAATGAAAAAAGCGATGCAAGCCACCCCTAAAACCGAAAGCCTAGAAATAACCATCACTAATTTTTGGGGGGCGTTTTTATTGAAAATCGTCGCATAGAAATCTTCAGCAATGGTAGAAGAGCTTACAAGCAGTTGCGAACTGGCCGTGCTCATCACTGCCGCTAAAATCGCGCTCAATAAAATGCCTGTGATCCAAGGGTTAAAGAGCAATTGACTCATCACAATGAAAATCTTTTCAGGGTCTTCTAAGCTTAAATCAAATTTATGTACATACGCAACGCCTAAAAGCCCCATAACGCATGCCCCAATCAAAGAAATAACCATCCAAGAAATCCCAATAGTGGTCGCTTTAGGCACATCTTTAATGGAGCGGATAGACATGAAGCGCACTAAAATATGGGGTTGTCCAAAATAGCCCAAGCCCCAAGCAAGGCTTGAAATAATAGCGACCACGCTAGATCCTTGCAAGAAAGAAAGGTTTTCAGGCTTGATTTCTCTAATGATTTTAATCCCCTCTCCAATCCCACCAAGATGGATTGTCATAACGATCGGCACCACGATTAAAGCGCTCATCATCAAAAGCCCTTGAATCAAATCCGTCCAGCACACCGCCTTATACCCTCCTAAAAAGGTGTAAGAAACAATGATCAGCGTGCCAATGCTTAAAGCGTAGTTGTATTGGATGCCAAAGGTCGCTTCAAAGAGTTTGGCCCCACTCACTAGCCCTGAAGAAATGTAAAAAATAAAAAAGATTAAAATCACAAAAGCCGAAATCAAGCGCAAGATGTGTTTATCATCGCTAAAGCGCGTTTCAAAATAATCTGAAATGGTAATGGAATTAGCGATCACGCTCGTATAAATGCGTAAGCGTTTGGCCACAAAAACCCAATTAATCAATGCCCCTAAACTCAATCCTATGGCGATGTGTGAATTGATAAGCCCCCCCACATATAAAGCTCCAGGTAACCCCATTAAAAGCCACCCGCTCATGTCACTCGCCCCAGCGCTCAAAGCGCTAATCACAGGCCCCATAGAGCGATCGCCTAAGAAATAATCCTCAGTCGTTTCATTTTGCTTATAAAAATAAAAACCAATATAGAGCATTAGTAGCGAATAAACGATAAACATCGTAACAATAGGGGTGCTTAAAACAACATGTCCCATTTTGATCTCCTTATTTAATACAATATTTATTTTTCAGCACAACATGATTTGTGGCAAGTGGGTTGCCTTAAAACCCTTGAGCCTAAATTCCCGTAACGATGATATGAGATGCTAACCGATCGCTCTAAGTGGTAATACAGCAATTCAAAACGCCCGTTCAAGCAGGGTTTAGCCGTGGCTAAAACCATCCCTAAAGCGCTCGCTTGCTTGTGCAATAAATCCAAATCGCTTTTTAAATAACGGACACGATTGAAAGCATACAATTTCTCGCTAAAAGCTTGCAAGCTTTCATAAACGATAGGGGCGTTTGCTTGGAGCGTTTTTAAGCATTCCAAGAAAAATGTTAAATCCTTGTTCGTTCGTTCGTTTTCTATGCTGAGCGTTAAAGGGATTTGAGAAACTAAACACGCTAAAGCCACGCCTAACATGTCGCTTAAGGTGTCCTTTTCGGTGATGCGATAGCCCACGCTTTTAACTTTAGTGTAGGAAAAAAGGTTGTCTTCGCCTCTGATTTTGACATAGTCTTTAGCTTGGCTAAATTCATGCTTGTAATGATAAGCGTAGCTCTTCGCCATAAAAATTGCACGCTTCAACTCATGCGTGTGCTCGTCATAGCCTTTTTGAGTCAAGCCCTCTAAAGCTTCACTTAAGGGGTTTTTTAGGGCGTGTTCATCTTCTTCTTCTTGGTGGATATCCACAAATTGCGTGATATAGTTAAAAATACCTACTTTCCTCCCAAACCCCACAGCGGATTTTTTAACCCCCCCAAAAGGCTGGCGCAAAACGATCGCTCCTGTGGTGGGTTTGTTGATATAGATATTACCGGCTTCAATGCGTTCTAAATAATATTCCCACTCCCTTTCGTCCAAAGACTCTAACGTGCTAGTCAGCCCGTAACCGGTAGAGTTGACTATCTCTATCGCTTCGTCTAAATCTTGCGCTTTCATCACGGATAAAATGGGCGTAAAAAGCTCAGTTTGGTGCGTGAAATCGCCTTTTTTAGTGCCGTATTTGATGCTTGGCTTCATCAAATAGGGGTTATCATCAACAAAGCTTGCCGGGATTTCGTAATTTTCATAGCTTTTCAATTCATCTATGGCTTTGATGACCTTTTCATTAGGCTTGTCCGCTAGAGTGCCGATTTTGTTTTTGAAATCAAAAGGATCGCCCACGCTAAGGCTTAGAGTCGCATCTATCAAAGTCTTTTTGAAATTCTCATCTTCATAGACTTCTTTTTCCAACACTAAAAGCGAAGTGGCGGAGCATTTTTGCCCCGAATTGCTAAAAGCTGAATGGATAACGTTCTTGATCGCCTGATCCCTGTCTGCCATTTTGCTCACAATGGTGGCGTTTTTACCGCCCGTTTCAGCGCTCAAGGCCAAAGTGGGGTTAGCTTCTAGCATTTTATAAGCGGTGTCTTCGCCCCCGGTTAAAATGGCAAACTGGATGCTTCCATCTTTCAAAAGATGCTCGCTAATATCGCTCCCTTTAGAGGGCAAGTAAATGAGTGCATCTCTTGGCACGCCCGCATCCCAAAAGCACTCACAAAGCTTATAACCCGTTACGCTAGACAAACTTGAGGGCTTGTAAATCACCCGATTGCCAGCGGCTAGAGGGGCAGCGATAGTGCCTACAGAAATGCCCACAGGGAAATTCCATGGAGCGATGACCACGCCCACGCCTTTGGGGGTGAATTGCGTTTTTTCATTTTGCTCTTGCAACACTCTTAAGCTGTAAGGGTAAAACTCTAAAAAGTCAATGGCTTCGCTCACTTCAGCGTCCGTTTCAGCGAAAGTCTTACCCACTTCTAAAGCCGAAATCCCTACTAAATCGCCTCTCCTTTCTCTAAAAAGCTGGGCGGTTTGACTCAATAAAGCATGGATTTCTGTGAAGCTTTTTTGACTGAAATGACTCTTATCGCTTTTAGCCACTTCTAGGGCTTTTAAAATCGCTTCCTTATCCGCTAAATGCACGCTGGCGATTTTTTTATGATGGATTTTATCAAAGACTTCTAAAGGGGTTAAATTAGGATCTTCAAACCTCCCATCTATTTCTGGGTAAAGCTCTAAAATAGGGGCGTTATGCATTTTCTCGCGCACTTTTTTAGCCCATTCTCGGTTGGCTTTTAAGATAAAATCGGTATCGCTTTCGTTTTTAAAGGAGTGGTTTGGGTAGGTGGTATGCCCGGTTTGCTTGGCGTTTCTGTCTTGGGTCCTGTGGGTGGCGTTGTCTAAAGTGGCGATTCCTTTAAGGCTGTTTAAAAAGCGTTGTTCCTGGTCTTTCCATTCGCTCGTGCCTACTTTGAGGTTGAAGAAAGCTTTCATGAAATTATCGCTTGAGGTGTTTTCATCTAATCTCCTCACCAAGTAAGCGATCGCATTATTGAAATGCGCTTCATCGCACACCGGCGCATAAAGAATGAGCTTGTGCATCTCTTTTAATTCTTGGCTCGCTTGCAAGCTCATGCCCTCTAGCATTTCAAAGCTAAAATGCTCCAACACAACAGGGTCATTAAGGGCATGAATGCGCGTATAGACATAAGCGATTTCAAAGATATTATGGCTCGCTGCACCGATATGAATGTATTTATAATTATCGCCATCTAAAACAAAATCCAGCATTTTATTGTAATTAGAGTCGGTGTCTTGCTTACTAGAAAATGTGGGTAACGCCCAGTCTTTCACGGAAGCGATAGTCTCTTCGCTCTCCATGTTCGCTCCCTTAACAAAGCGGATTTTAATGGGCTTTAACCCCTTTAAAACCCTTTCTTTAGAAAAAGCATGCAGTTTTTTCAAATATTCATAAGAATCAGGGATATAAGCTTGCAACACAATACCGGCGTTCAAATCAAATTTAGCGATGGATTCCATAAATGACTCCACTGTTAGCTCTAAATCCCTAAATTCCTCCATATCCAAGTTGATGAATTTAGGCATGCCTTGCTTTTTTTCTTCTTCTAAAGCTAGAGCGTAAAGAGCGTCTAATCGTTTGACAATTTCTTTTTTAGAGTATTCAAAATCAAGGATATTGATTTGAGAAAAAATCGTCGTGATTTTAATGGAAATGTATTGGATGTAGTTGGATTTTAGGGCTTGAGAGTATTTTTCAAAGCGCGCATTAGCTTCTTCTTCGCCTAAAACTTCCTCGCCAATAAAATTCACGTTCAAAATGATTTTTTCATTCTTTCTTTTTAAAATCCGCTCTCTTAATTGGCTCTCTTCTTGATCCAAGACCATCGCTTTCGTGTCGCTTCTGATTTTATTGACAAAGAAAGGCACGCTCATATCAGGGAGCATTTTCCCAAAGCTTAAAAACCCCATTAAAAGCCATTTTTCAAACGAAGAAAAAATCTCACGGCTTTTGTATTTGTCTAAAACATGCTCAATCATTTCAAAGCGGGCTTTATTGTCTAGGCATCTAAAACTCCGATCCATAAGTTCTATGAGCATGACTTTGTTTTCAGGGTTATTTAAAAGCTTTTGCATTTTAGAGTGGAACGCTTTTTCTTGCTCGCTCAAATGACTACTGATACTATCTTGCAGTTTTTTAGCTAATTCTAATGAATCGTCAATGATTTTTTGCATGAGCTTACCTTTTATTTAAGAATTTGGCTTGATTATAACATGTTTTAAACAGGCATTTTTTAATAATGATTTTTATTTCTTGATTGTTTTTATACTAAATGAATTTAATTATTAAAATTGATATATTCAAATGTGGTAATTATTTACCAATTGAGCGTTAAAATGGGGAGAATTTTTGATCTTTTAAAAAGTTCATTTACTTTTCGTTTAAAAATAAATTTTATCATTCTCGCCGTATAATTTAAAACCATTGAACGAAACGATTTTAAATTAAACGGATTGATAAAAATTTTACAAAACAAAGGATATAAAATGAAAACAATTAAAAATGGCATTATGATCGGCACACTCGGTGCGTTGTTATTGAGCGGTTGCTCTAGCTTTGATGCTCAGCGTTTCGCTTGTCTCCCTAAAGACCATTCTTCAAAAGACGCTTCTACCAAAAAAGAAGCGCAATACACGCCTAAGGGCTTTTTTGACCCTTATTCTTCTAACTTAAACCACTGGGATTCTACATTCTAGGGGTTTATTAGAGGGGGCGAAAAAAGGGGGGGAAATAAAGCTCATTTTAAGTTTTCTCAAATTACAATAACAACCTTTTTAACACTGATATAATAAAAAAGGAGATATTCTTATGAGTGGCACTCATATTGTAGAAAATACGAATAATGAGAAAATAGAAAAACCAAATATTTCAAATCCCACCGCTTCCACCCCCCCCCCAATAATGAAGAGCTTTTAAAACTTGTTGGAGATCTTGCAGATCGCCTTAAAAAATTAGAAGACCTTAAATTAGAAGACTTTGAACCCCTTAGAAAACCCTCTCATTTTATAGGCTCTTTCTTTTCGCTTGGAAAATCTTCTAACGACACCCAAGAAAACCCAAAAGACGCTTTAAAATTCACCAATTTCCAAGAGAAATACACCAAGCCGACTGAAACCACCGAGCTGAATAGCAAGATCGCCGGGTTATCCGCAGATAAAGAAAACCTAACCAATCAGCTTAACGCATCACAAAAACAAGTGCAAGCGTTAGAACAATCTCAGCAAGTTTTAAAAAATGAAAAAGCCGAGCTGACTAGCAAAATCGCCGAGCTGAATAACAAGATCACCGGGTTATCTACAGAAAAAGACAAGCTAGAAAGAGAAAGTAAAAATCTAACCACAGACAAAGATAACCTAACTAAAGAAAAAACAGAGCTGACTAACAAGAATGCCGAATTACAAAAGCAAGTGAAAGCGTTACAAGACTCTAAGCAAGTTTTAGAAAATATAAAAGCCGATCTGACCAACGAAAACACCAAGCTAAAAAATGAAAAAACAGAGCTGACTAATAAGATCACCGGATTAGCCACAGAAAAAGATAATCTAACTAAAGAAAAAGAAAAACTCAATACAGCGCTATCAAATGCAAAAACCCAAGCCGAACAAACGAGCCAAAAACTAAACGAGCTAGAGCGAAGGCACGCTCCATACCAAAAATTAGAAAAACTCTATGAAGTCTTTTTGGGAGTCAAAGATCGCTTGAATTTTAATTTTGTAGCAACAACTCACAGTGCAATGGACTTGATCGCATCTGTTCTTAGCGATAGCAAATACTATTTAGAAAGCCTTTATAACCAAGCGAGCCAAGAATTAGGCGATAAGAGGAGCGATAAAGGCGAAAAATTAGCTGAATTGTTTGATTTGCTTTTTGAATATATTAAGGATAGTAAATTTGAGCGTTTGAAAGAGCCAAGCGCTTATGACCATTCATGCAAAAAGCTATACCCAGAGCAAAACACTTCTCAAAAGATGCAAAGAGTGGTTTTAAGAGGCTATAAGCACAATGATAAAGTGTATCACACTATCGTGGATATGGGATCATAAATGGGAAGGCTTATTGAAAAATGGTTTGGCTTCTCTCAAATAAGAGAAGAATTAGAAGCTCGCATCGGTGAGTTAGAAGACGAAAACGCCGAGCTAGAAAACAGAAATGACAAGTTATTCGCAGAAAACGAAAGCTTATCTGTAAAAATCAGCGGGTTAGAAAACGCTAACGATCAATTATGGCAAGCTAAAGAAAAGCTCACTAAAGAAAAAGCAGAACTGAAAACAGAAAAAGACATTTTAGCTAAAGAAAACACACGCTTATTAGCAGCCAGAGATCGGCTGACTGAAGAAAAAAGAGAATTGACAACAGAAAAAGAAAGGCTAGCCAGAAAAAATACCGATCTAGAAAACAGAAACGCCGTATTGACTGAAAAAACCGCCGATTTGAAAACCGAAAACGACAAGCTCAACCACCAAGTTATCGCACTCAATAAAGAGCAGGGCAGCCTCAAACAAGAGCGAGCGAAATTGCAAGGTGAGCATGGGTTTTTAGAAAAACGATGCACCAATTTAGAAAAAGACAACCAACGCCTAACCGACAAGCTCAAACAATTAGAAAGCGCTCAAAAAAATTTGGAAAACACTAACAATCAATTACGGCAAGCTTTAGAAAACTCTAACGCTCAATTAGCGCAAGCTAAAGAAAAAAATAGCCACAGAAAAAAGCGAGCTGGAGCGAGAAATCGCGCGTTTGAAGAGCTTAGAGGGTATGGGAGCCAAAAGCGATCTGGACTTGCATAACAGGCGTTTAGCGAGCGCAAACCAGGATTTAAAACGCCAAAACCGAAAATTAGAAGAAGAGAATATAAAACTCAAAGAGGAGGCTGGTAATGTCATTTGACGAAGAAACAGAAGACGAAGACTTTGAAGAACTCATAAAGGAAGTAGAAGAGTTAGAGAACTCTTATTATTTTTTAAAAGGTGAAAACGCCGAATTATCAAAAGAAAAAGAAAGGCTAGCCAACAAAAACGACAAATTACAAAAGCAAGTACATGAGCTAGAAAATTCTTATCATCTTTTAAAAAATGAAAAAACCGATTGGCTAAAAGAAAAAGAAAGGCTAAAAAAAGAAAAACACAAGCTAGTCATAGAAAAAGAACTTCTAAACGATCAGCTTATCGCATCACAAAAGCAAGTAGAAGCGTTAGAACAATCTCAGCAAGTTTTAAAAAATGAAAAAACCGAGCTGACCAACGAAAACACCAAGCTAAAAACAGAAAGAACAGAGCTGACTGGAAAAATTAAAGCGCTAGCCATAGAAAGAGATAAGCTTATCGCATCGCACCAAGAAAAAAGCAAACTGGACTTGGATAACAGGCGTTTAGCGAGCGCAAACCAGGATTTAAAACGCCAAAACAGAAAATTAGAAGAAGAGAACATGGCACTCAAAGAGAGGGTTGATGGCTTGAACGAGCAACTCTTCACATTGCAACCACAAAAACCACAATAAAGGAAATATCATGGTAAAACCCTTACAAAGTTTAAGACTGCCTCTTGGCCACCCCTTAGTAGAGAAATTGTGCGATCTGTCTTTAAACAATAAAGCCGCATTCAATGAAGAAATACCGATCCATTTCAAAGAAGAAGTGTCAAAAGAAGATCGAACTAAGTTTGAACGAGCGTTGCGGGTGCTTCATGCGATCGTCAATAATGAGACTTCTTCAAGGTATCTTTCTGATGACAATCAAAAATTCTTAGAGAGTTTAGCGCAAGCTGAAAAGATCGCTAATGAGCAAATAGAAAAAACCTTAGAGATCGTTTCTACTAGCGATGTGTATGTGGATTTTGAAGCATTTAAAGAATTGATGCTCAATGTGGATAATATAGCGGTAGGCCTTAAGAGCTATAGTCAAAGCCAATTGCTTGATTTAAATGGAGGGCATTGGGATTTAGAGGTGCCTAGCTTGCCTAAAGAAAGGGTAACCTTTAGGTTTGATAATTTAGACAGCAATAACAAAGAAATGAACTTCTATGCCCGCTCAAGCTTGAAAGACTTAAACAAGGGCGTTGTCGCTATTGACTTTGGGACTAAAAGCACGACCGCAAGCTATATGGATAAGATGGGAACATACCGCTTGCTCTCTATTGGCGGGCTAGTAGATGACGCAAGCCTTGCAAAGTTTGAAAACCCTACGATCATGGAGTTTAGACACAGAAAAAAATTTATTACAGAATACAACGCGCTAGATCACCGCCCTTTCACAGAAAAGAACGATATAGAAGTGGCGCATGAAGCCCAAAAGAGCGCTGCAGGCGTTAAAGGGAATGATTTGTATCGGTTTTTTTCTCAATTGAAGCAATGGGCTGGAGCGGATGAAAAACAGAATTTTAGGGATCTCATAGAGGATTTTCCTTTAGAAAGCTTCGCTCACTGCACGGGTTTTAACCCCATAGAAATCTACGCTTACTGCATCGGCCGCTGCATCAACAACATGCACAATGGCGTGTTTTTGAAATACTTTTTATCCTACCCCATCAAGTATGAAAAGCATCAGGCTGAAAAAATCAGAGAGAGTTTTGAAAGAGGCTTGAAGAAATCCTTACCCCGGCATGTTTTTGGCGATGAAAAAACGGCTAAAACTTTCAAAGTGGAATTGAGAGCGAGCGAGCCTTGCGCGTATGCCATTAGCGCTTTAAAAAGCTATGGGTTTTTAAATCAGAGAAGTTAGACAAGCCGGTTTATTATGGGGTGTTTGATTTTGGGGGCGGGACGACGGATTTTGACTTTGGCAAATGGGAAAAAAGCGCTAACCCCAAATTCCTTTACAAAATGACGCATTTTAGTAGCGGAGGGGATAAATATTTAGGCGGTGAAAATTTATTGGAATTATTGGCTTTTGAAGCGTATGCCAAAAATTTCCAAGAGCTGAAAGCAAAAGATATTGTCATCGCTAAGCCCAACTATGACAGGATCGATACGCAACGCTTTGGATCGTTTATGCAAAACTCCAGGGAAGCATGTTTGAATTTGCAAGAGATCGCTTCTACATTACGCCCTTTTTTAGAAAATTTAGACGCTGGTATTATAGAGACGATAGAAGAAAATGAAGAGTTTAACATAGAGGGTTTTGAAAAGGATTTTAAAACCATGCTGTTGGATAGGAATGGGGTAGAAACAGAATGCGATCTTAAAGTTGATTGCAAAGAGCTTTTAAACCTCTTAAAAGACAAGATCAATGAAGGCGTTGCCAACTTCTTTGCAGGATTTTCTAAAGTGATGGCTGAAAACATTGATGATCAATGCAAAGCGTTTCACATTTTCTTAGGAGGGAATGCGAGCCGATCGGTGCTAGTCAAACAAGCGTTTGAAAACGCCAAAGAAAAGCAGCTCAAAGATTACAAGCAAAAGACTTCTAAAGATGATTTCACATTCATTATTTATGAGCCACTAGGCACAGAAGCCTCAGACAAACAGATTTTAGAGCTTACAGGAGAAGATGTCTCTAACACGCCCGCTTATTTGAAGCCCACTTGCAAAACCGGGGTGGCTTTTGGGCTTTTAGAAAGCAGGGACAAGGCTAAAGGGATTGAAAGGTCCTCTATAAGCTCCAACCCTGTGTTTAAATACGATTTGGGCATTGAGATAGAGGGGAAATTCCACGCTAAAATCCACAGGGATTCTTTAAAGCCTAATGAATACCAGATTTTCCAAACTAAAGAGGAATGGGGAGGCTTTGATGAGCTAGAGATACGCTACAGCGACAAAGCCCTAGCCAACACCAACACTTTGGACATTAAAGATACGCAAATGATTTCCATAGCGCTAGAAGAGGTTGAAGAAGTGGACGTGAAAGTGTGTTGCGTGGATTCCCAAAGCATTAAAGTGGGGCTGTTTAAAGACGACCAATTGATCTATGAAAGCGAGGTAGAAAAACTATGATGACTAAGAACGCTTATGCGTTTGTCGTGATTGAAAAAAGCATTATGGTGTTTAAATGCGCCAAAGACAAGGGGCTAATCCCTATCACTGAAGGCTTTGCGCCGTTAAAAGAGAGCTTTTTGAGAAGTTTTAAAGAGCGTTGCAATCTGGAATTTTTAGAAAATTTAGACCTTTTGTTTTTGTATGACTACCAGTTTTCAAGCGAGGTTTTTTCCTTGTGTAAGGATTTGAAAAATTCCATTTGGGACAGAAAGCTTGTGGTAGCGTTAGTGGAGGCTTTGGAGAGTTTTAAGGGTTTGAATTTGTCTCTTAAAGTAGAAGACAAGCGTTCTAATAGCTTGGGTAATGGCGCTAAAAAATTGCTCACCAACGCTGATTTAGGGAGCAACCATAAAACAATCGTGATAGACAGCATGAAAACATACCACCAAAGCCAGCAAGAAAAATACAAAAGAGAAAGAGGCGAAACGCTAGAGGTTCGCCCCACAACACCCCCTAGCTATGGGGGTGGGAGCATTAGAATCAGCGGCGATAAAAAGCCTGATTCTAATGAAGAAAATTTTTAAAAGAAAGGATAACCGATGAGCAAAGTGCAAATGGATACCGAAGAGGTCAGGGAATTTGTAGGGCATTTAGAACGCTTTAAAGAGTTACTAAGAGAGGAAGTGAATAGCTTGAGTAATCATTTCCATAATTTAGAATCATGGCAAGACGCTAAAAGAGAGAGATTTAGCGAGGTGGTGGATAACTTGAAAGGCACTTTCAATGAATTTGATGAAGCCGCGCAAGAGCAAATCGCATGGCTTAAAGAGAGGATTAGGGTTTTAGAGCAAGATTATTAAGGGGTGGTTTATGGCCGAATGGAAAACGGACACAGAAGAAGTCAAAAAGGTTGTTGATAAATGCAGGGAATTTAAAAGATCCTTGCAAGAAGAAAGGTGTCTTGGTTTTATCAAAGACCTTGATAGTTACGCACGAAAAATCATAGTAGAGCGCAGAAAAATTGAAATGCAATTGGAAAAAGCCATAGGAGAATTAAAAAAAGCCAAAAGCAATGAAGATGACGCTAAAATTGCTTTAAGAGTCTTGCAAGGTGCTTCTATTGTATCGTGTATTTGGCCTCCTGCTAGAATAGCTGCTGCGGCAGCCATTGCAGTCGCTGAAACTGTTTTGAAATTTATGAAAGAAGACACAGAAAAATGCAAAAGGAATGTGGAGCTATTAGAACGAATGCTTGAAATCTACTCGAATCAAGCCAAAGCGAGCGTGGATCTTGTGAATCAAGCTTGGGAGGGCATTAAAAAGAGGTTGCATTTTTATACTGATAAACACCAGGAATTTATTAGGCGTTTGAAACAAGCGAGCGATGCGATAGATAACGAATACAACTTGCCAACCCCAGGCGTTTTAATGGAATACGATTTTGAACGGCCTGCTATCTCTTATACCCCTAAAAAAAGCGTTTTTGATGAGCGCTTGAAAGATTTGAGGGAAAATTTTAGTGCTTCTTTATACGCTGATCTATGCGCTGATTTGAAAGACAAGATCAACGCTTTTTCTCATAGGGATCGCGCCACAACTTCTAAAGAGCGAGAATTAGATTTGATGAATGTTGATATTGAAAGCTTGACTCTAGCCAAAAATCGTTGCGTTAAAAATTGTAAGAAAGCTTTGGAAGGTTTTACAGAAAAAATCAAAAAATCCCCCAACGATTCAAACGCTATCAATGAAGCCTTTGATAACTTAGAAACAGAGTTGGAGCGCGCTACGGAAAATTTGAGCCAAAAAATCGATCCCATCTTAGAACGGAATGAAGATTATACGCAAAAAGCGTTGGAGTATAGGGAGTTTTTAGAAAGCCGTAAAGAGGGCTTTATTGTAGATGAGCAAAACCCCTACCCTGATGAGGTCAAATTCAATGATTTGCATTTGGCGGAATTTGATAGCGTTTTTAGCGCCATTGCGCCTTTAGAAGATTTAAATAAAACCGCATGCGCTCATCATGCCCTAAAGGCTTTACAAACCGCGCTTAAAGACAACGATTTGGGCTTTGATGCAACAGAACTGGAACAGATCGCAAAAGGATTCATCCCTAGGGGCTATTTGTGGCATTTTGACGCGAATGTTTTAGGGAATGTGGCGTTGGTGAGAGAAGAATTATTATTAGGCGTGAAACACACGAAAGGATATTCACTATGGACAGAATTTCTACAGAAACAGAATTGAATTGGGAATTTGTAGAGCCGCTCAATGAGAATGCGTTGAACGGGTTAGAAGAGCGGTTGAAAATAGGCTTGAGCGATGCGTTTAAGGACTTCATCAAACGATCAAACTATGGTTTTAGCCAATGGCGTTATTTCATGGTGGGCAATGAATCCTACACGTTCAAGCATGTTTTGAATTTCAATTTAGAGGGCAAGGGTTTATTGATTGATTTCATGCAAAGCTTGAAAGAATGGTTAGAGCCTGAAGAAATCGTCTTCGCTAATGACGGGTATGGGGGGTATTATCTTTGGAATACGACTACTGATGTGGTGCTGTTTTTAGACACTGATGATGGCTCAAAAAAAGCGCTATTAAATCTTAATATGTTTTTAAAAAAACTGGAATCAAGTGGTTAAAATGTTTTCTCATAAAGTTTTTTTGGAGGGTTGCACCAATAAATTAAGAAAGATTTGCGATGAATTTGTAGAAAACGCCATGCAAGATGATTTGGGGCAGAAACTTAAAAGTGAGGTGCTAGAGGAGATGCTAAAAATCGCGCATGACTTAGAAAATTTAGAGCAAGACACTCAATACCAAAGAAGAAAAATCAACGAGCAAATTGAAGAAGCCAAGTATTTGGAGAAGCAAATTGATATGAATTTCCATTCACCAAGCGAGATCGATAGGCTTATGCGTGAAGCCAAAGAGCATGAAAGAGAAGCTAAGAGACGCTATGATGAATATCTTAAGGATAAAAATGATTGATGCGGGTAATTTATTAAAAGAATTAGACGACGCCTTAGATAAGGTTGTTGCTAAAAAAGAGCCAGAGAGTTTTCTTAGGCCATCCACTTTAAAAATAGAGGACTATCAAAAGAGTATCAGGCAAATTCAAGCGCAATTCATAGACGCGCCAAAATTCAATGAAACGACCACTTACCCTAAATTTTTAAGCTGTGGTTTGTTGCATGTTAGGGGCAAAAATGGCGCTAATATGGAATTTTTATTGCCTAAAGTTTATCCTTTCCCCCCTAAAAGCTTGTATATAGAGCATGAAAAAGACGGGCAGTTTTTGAGAGAAATGCTCATGCACTTACTCTCCAGCGTGCCTTTAGTGCAACTGGAAGTGATTTTAATTGATGCGTTGAGTTTGGGGGGTATTTTCAATCTGGCCAGAAGGCTTTTAAATAAAGACAATGATTTTATTTACCAGCAAAGGATTTTGACCGAAAGCAAGGAAATAGAAGAAGCCCTAAAGCATTTGTATGAATATTTAAAGGTTAATTTGCAAGAAAAATTAGCCGGTTTTAGAGATTTTGCGCATTATAATGAAGAAAAAGAAGACCGCTTGCCTTTAAAAGCGCTTTTTTTAAGCGGGGTAGATGCTTTGAGTAAAGACGCGCTTTATTATTTGGAAAAAATCGTGCGTTTTGGCTCTAAAAATGGGGTTTTGAGCTTTGTCAATTTGGAGAGCGAAAAAAACAATCAATCCGCAGAATATTTGAAAAATTATGCGGAGTTTTTTAAAGATAGGACAAGTTTTGAACGCTTAAAATACCTTAATGTAGAAGTCATCAATGATCAAGGTATTAAATCCCAGCACATGAAAGACTTCGCTGATAGAATTAAAGCGTATTACAAGCAAAAAAAAAGAAATTAAAAGGGAATTGAAAGACTTACAAAGGGATAAAGAATTTTGGACTAAAAGCTCTCAGCATGAGGTGGTTGTGCCGGTGGGGTGGGATATTAACCATAAGGAAGTGTGTTTTGAAATCGGTAACGAACAAAACCACACGCTCATTTGCGGGCACAGCGGGAGCGGGAAATCCAATTTCTTGCATGTGTTGATCCAAAATCTAGCCTTCTACTACGCGCCCAATGAAGTCCAACTTTTTTTGTTAGACTATAAAGAGGGGGTGGAATTTAACGCGTATGTAGCAGATCCCCCTTTAGAGCATGCGAGGTTGGTGAGCGTGGCGAGTTCAATCTCTTATGGCATCACTTTCTTGAAATGGCTTTGCGGTGAAATGGAAAAAAGAGCCGATCGGTTCAAGCAGTTTAAGGTGAAAGACTTAAGCGATTACCGAAAGCATGACGAAATGCCCAGATTGATCGTAGTGATTGATGAATTTCAGGTGCTTTTTAACGATAAAAAAGGAAAAGGTGAGGTGGAGCGGCATTTAAACACCCTACTCAAAAAGGGCCGCAGCTATGGGGTGCATTTAGTTTTAGCCACTCAAACCATGCGCGGCACTGACATTAATCCAAGCTTTAAGGCTCAAATCGCCAACCGCATCGCTTTGCCTATGGATGCAGAAGACAGCAGTAGTGTTTTGGGCGATGATGCGGCTTGTGAGCTTGTCAGGCCAGAAGGCATTTTCAACAACAACGGAGGGCATAAAAAATACCACACCAAGATGAGTATCCCTAAAGCCCCTGATGATTTCAAATCTTTTCTCACAAAAATACACGCTGAATTTAACCAAAGAAACCTTGCACCCATAGAGCGTAAAATCTATAATGGCGAGACACCTTTAAAAATGCCCAATATCCTTAAGGCTAATGAAATGCGTTTGCATCTGGGCAAAGAAGTGGATTATGAGCAAAAGGACTTGATAGTGGAGTTTGAAAACAACGAATCGCATTTGTTAGTGGTTAGCCAAGATTTAAACGCTCGCATCGCTTTAATGAAACTCTTGTTCCAAAACATTAAGAGCGCGAACAAAGAATTGGTTTTTTGCAATAAAGAAAAACGCTTGATAAGGTCTTTTGATGTGCAAAAAGAATACGGTATTACGCCCATAGAAAACGCTTTAAACGCTTTAGATGCCACTACTAACCGCCCTAATAGTGCGCTTGTGATAGACAATCTCAACGAAGCGAAAGAATTGCACGACAAAGTAGGGGCAGAAAAGTTAAAATCGTTTTTAGAAAAAGCCACAGACAACGAGCAGTATTGCGTCATTTTTGCACATGACTACAAACAAATTAAAACTAATTACCATCTTGACAAGTTAAGAGAATTGTTAAGCAACCACTTCAAGCAATGCCTAGCCTTTAGGTGCAATGGGGAAAACTTGAACGCCCTCCAAAGCGGTTTACCCTCACCAAGCGAACACAACGCGCTCTTCATAGAGCTTTCCAAAGACAGCCGCACTGAGTTTAGGCCCTTCAGCTTACAAGATTAAAAAAAGGGGGGGTTAAAAAAAGAGAGTTAAAAAAAGTGGGGGGGGTTAAAAAGACTAAAGGGATTTAATCTTTTTAAAGTGCTTTCAAACCTTTGGCGTGGTGGTTTGCGTGATGAAGCGAGCGATTTTTTCTCTTAAATGCAACAAGGGTTCTGAGCCTTTCGCTAAAGCTTTTAGGCATAAATGAGAACTAGCAATCTCGCTCACGGCTCCATCCACTCCTTCGCTCTCTTCAACCAATTCTCGCACGTCAGACAGCTCTATGGGGCAATTGACAAGCACCAGATTCAAATAGTGCGTGTAGCCATCAAACATGCACATGTTACTCATGTCGGTGGTTTTGGGATCTAAAATCGTATTATCATAATAGATAGGTTTCTCATCTTGTAAAATAGAGATTTTGGTGTGCAAGCGGTTGAATTGGAACAACTCATTTCGCGCCACTCGCCCGGCGACAATGATTTCACTATAGAGCAATTGGGAGCTAGAGCGTAAAGAAATCGTGGTATTGCCCTTAAAATGCGCGTTTTCAAAGGGGATTAACGGGAAGGGTGCGAAGTCCAAAAAAGCGTTTTCCCCCACAACGATATGCATGTTTCTGCTAGCAAACCCGTCTTCAGTGTTATGGATTTTTTCAAAGGATTGCGAAGTGATCCTTAACTTGCAATTTTGACCGATGTGTAATTGCATGTCTTGCGCATCGCCTTTCATTAAGCCAGGGCTTACCGCTAGAAGCATGATTTCAGCTAAATCGTCTTTAGGGTAAAAGGGCGCCATAAGCTTAAAGGGGGGAGTGAAAAAATTGTCTTCAATCACGCACCGCCCATCAGCCCCTATTTTGGTTTTTAACCTGAGCTTGGATTCTTGAGCGTAAGTGTTCATTAATCTTCCAATAAAGCGTTGCGCTTAATCCAAGCGATCACATCATCTAGGCCTTCTTTAGCACGGATATTTGTAAAAATAAAGGGCTTTTCGCCGCGCATTTTTTTAGAATCCCTTTCCATGACTTTCAAGTCCGCTCCCACATAGGGGGCTAAGTCAATTTTATTGATGACAAGCAAGTCTGAGCGCGTGATTCCTGGGCCACCTTTCCTGGGGATTTTATCGCCCTCAGCCACATCAATCACAAAAATCGTAAAATCCGCTAGCTCTGGGTTGAAAGTCGCTGAAAGGTTGTCGCCTCCGCTTTCAATCAAAAGCAGTTCCAAATTAGGGAAACGGCCATGCATTTCTTCTACCGCTTCTAAATTCATGGAAGCGTCTTCTCTAATGGCGGTGTGAGGACAGCCTCCTGTTTCTACGCCAATAATCCTCTCTCGTGGCATCACCGAATTTTTACACATAAACTCTGCGTCTTCTTTAGTGTAAATATCATTAGTGATAACCGCCATGTCATAATCCTTTGACATGTGGCGCGTTAAAGCTTCAATCAAGGCGGTTTTACCGCTTCCTACAGGACCACAAACTCCAATTTTTACCATAAAATTCCTTTCAATTTGAGATTAAAATTCAAGACATATAAAGGCGCGAGTATAAACTCTCATGCTGCATCGCCTTAATGTCGTTTTGAACGCTTGCCGCACACAGGTGGCTTTCGTCTAGTTCTAGGGTTTTTTCTATGAGCTGGTTAAAAGGGCTTTGCAAACTCAATAAGATTTTTTGCCCATCGTTTTGAGATAGTGGGACGCTTTTAACGCAGTTGATCACCATGTTAGAAGTTTGCGCATAAAGATAATGCCTTAAAGCCTTTTTCAATTCAATGTTCAAACTCGCCGCAAAAACGCCATAGCTAGTGGCATGGGTGGGATCTTTGGTTTGTTGAGCGTAAGCGTTAAAAAATGCACCCATGTCTAATTCGTTCATGGCTTTTAAGGTTTTAATGAAGCGATTGCCTAGCTTTTGATTGGCTAATCGTAATTCCATGGGGCTTGTGGATAGCATAATAACTTCTTCAACCCCTAAGATTTTTTTTAAATCCTGTTGGAGGGCGCTTTCATAGGTTAATTTCAAGCTCAGCATTTCCGTGTAAAGGAATTGGCTAGAAAGATTGGCTTTTAAATACTCTAAAGCGCTTTCTTTATTGGTAACCTTTTTTTGCTGGATGTAAGTTTCTAGCCCAAAAGAATGCGTGTAAGAGCCAATAGGGAACACCGCATCATTGACTTGCAAGATCAGAAATTCGTTATCCACATGACTATTGGCGTTGTCGTCTGTCTTTGGGGTTTTTGGGGGCGTACCCACGCTTTTTTTAGTGCTTTTCACGCTCTTTCCTTTATCCATTCTGTTATTTTCTATTTCTTTTCTATTTCATGACCACTTTAAAATCGCTCGCTAGTGAGACCTTAAAATTAGGCTCACTATGGGGCATGCTCACGGTTAAGCGTTCTTTGGAATCCAATTTTGAACTTAAAACACGATTTTGAACCCCTAGCTTTTCTAATAACGCTAGCGTGGGCTTTTCAAATGGTGTTTTAAATTCAAATTGAGACTCGCCATAGTATAAAGCCGCATGGCGGTTCCCTATTTCGTAGCATATTTTCGCTACTTCTGCCACGCTCTTGGCTTGGATGTGAATGACTTCAGAATCCAAGATATTAACGGCGATAATTTCCTTCTCTTCTTTAAATAAAATATCCCCTTGAGAGAGACCCAACTTGGGAGCGTCTTTAAGGCGTATGGCCATGTCTTTGCCTTGCCTGGTTTTAAAACGAGCGATCTTTTTCCTCGTTTCAAACCATTCTAAATCCACATAATCCACATTGAAATCCAAGGGGTTTAAATCCCTTAGATTGCCAACTAAACGCTCTATGATCATATCACACCCAGTGTTGGATAAAGAGCAACCAAGCAGGGATCCAAGCGGTTAAAATACCCTCAATGATAGCAAGCCATGGAGTGAATTTCCCTAAAGGGATTTTCAAGATGTTTTCAATGAAAGCGGTAAGCCACAAAACACCCCAAGCCAACCAAATGATTGCCCACCAATCGCCTTCAGTGATGCCTAACACTTTGTGGTCATCAAGCATATCGCTATAGTGGGATAAAATCGCAGCAGGAACAGTGTTGATCGCTACGAATAAGCTATACCAAGAATAAGGCCTCCAATCCAAACCAAAAGTGTGGTTGATAGCCGCATACAAGTAGGTAAAACCAAACAATAACCCAGTCGCTGGCCCATAGAAACTAGTCAAATGGTGCGATACTTGAACAATATCTTCTGCACCTTCTACAGGGGCTGTAGGGTGGAGCGCGGAATAAGTGATGACCACCACATTACAAACAATGGAAAGTCCGCCCACAAAAAAGTTCATCACCGCAGTGCTTTTAGGATCGACTTTGGTTAATCCGCAAATCCCGTTGCTGATTAAAACAATCCCAACATATAACAATACAAGTCCTAGCATTGCCTTTTCCTTCCAAAACAAAATTTTTACAACAAACGCACCTTACGAATAACTTTTGTTGCTTGAGCTAATCATAAAGAAAAATAGTAAATTGACAAAAAATAAAAACAAAAAAAAGCCCCCAATTTTTTGATAAACAAAAAATCAGAGAGCTAAAAACTAAGGATTTAAGGAGCGTTGCTCCTAAAAATCCTAGAAAATGCTAAAGAGTTGAGCCAAGCTCACTTTATTGGCTGGTTTAGAAGTGACTTCTTTGCCATCCACGAACACATGGTAAGTTTCAGGATTGACTTCAATGTGAGCGGTAGTGTCGTTGAATTGCATGTCTTTTTTAGTGATGTTTCTGCAATTTTTTACCGGCAACACTTGTCTTTCAAGCCCTAATTCTTCTTTAATGCCTTTGTCATAAGCCGCTTGAGACACAAAAGTGATGTTTGCATCGTATTTAGCTTTACCATGGTGAGCGAACATTTCTCTGTAATAAACCGGTTGTGGGGTAGGGATAGAAGCGTTCGCATCGCCCATTTGACTTAACGCAATGAATCCGCCTTTGATGATCATGTTGGGTTTCACGCCAAAGAATGCTGGACTCCACAATACCAAGTCAGCCACTTTGCCCACTTCTACTGAACCTACATACTCGCTAATCCCATGAGCGATCGCTGGGTTAATGGTGTATTTAGACAAGTAGCGTTTGATCCTGAAATTGTCGTTATCGCCTTTTTCTTCTTTCAAGCGGCCAAATTCTTTTTTGTTTTTGTCAGCTGTTTGCCAAGTCCTAGTGATAACTTCACCCACACGACCCATCGCTTGAGAGTCAGAACTAGTGATGGAGAAAATCCCCATGTCATGCAAAGTGTCTTCAGCCGCAATGGTTTGAGGGCGAATCCTTGAATCAGCGAACTGGACATCTTCTTTAATGCTTTTATCCAAGTGGTGGCACACCATAAGCATGTCCATGTGTTCGGCTTCTGTATTCACGGTGAAAGGGATAGTGGGGTTAGTGGAAGCGGGTAGAATGTTGTGTTCGCCGGCCACTTTAATAATATCAGGAGCGTGTCCGCCGCCAGCGCCTTCAGTGTGGAAAGTGTGCATAGTGCGTCCGGCAATAGCAGCCATAGTGTCTTCTACACAACCAGCTTCATTCAAAGTGTCTGTGTGGATAGCGACTTGCACATCGTATTTGTCCGCAACATCTAACGCATGATTGATTGCAGAAGGAGTGGTACCCCAGTCTTCGTGGATTTTAAAGCCAATCGCACCGGCTTCAATTTGATCGGCTAAGCTCGCATCGTTAGAAGCGTTACCTTTAGCCAAGAAACCTAAGTTCATAGAATATTCTTCAGCCGCTCTGAGCATCCATTTCAAGTTTCTTCTACCTGGAGTGATAGTAGTCGCATTAGTGCCATCAGCAGGACCGGTTCCGCCACCAATCATGGTTGTTACACCGCTTGCAAAAGCTGTAGGGATTTGTTGGGGTGAAATGAAGTGGATGTGTGTGTCAATACCACCAGCCGTTACGATCAAACCTTCACCGGCTAGCGCTTCAGTAGCAGGACCCACGCTAAGATTGTTTTTAACGCCATCTTGCATGTCTTTGTTACCGCCTTTACCAATGCCAGCGATTTTGCCGTCTTTAATACCAATATCCGCTTTATAAATACCGGTGTAATCCACGATTAAAGCGTTAGTGATGATTAAATCCAGTTCTTCTTTGCTAGGGTTGTTAGATTGGCTCATGCCTTCTCTTAGGGTTTTACCACCGCCGAATTTAAGCTCTTCGCCATAAATGGTGTAGTCATGTTCTACTTCAGCGATCAAATCTGTATCGCCCAATCTCACTTTATCGCCTGTAGTAGGGCCATACATAGAAACATATTCTTTTCTGCTAATCTTTTTCATTTCTTACTCCTTAATTGTTTTTACATAGTGGTCATCGCTTTTAGCGCCATGAAAACCACGCTCTTTAGCTCTGTGTAAAGCAATTTTTTTGCTTTCGTTGTCTGCTTGCCTATCAACCAATGCGTTAAATCCAAAGATTCTTCTGTTACCGCCAATATCAATCAATTCTACGGATTTTTCTTCGCCAGGCTCGAACCTTACCGCTGTCCCGCTCGCAATGTCTAAGCGTTTACCGAAAGTTTTTTCTCTGTCAAAGTCTAGGCATCTATTCACTTCAAAGAAATGGAAGTGTGAACCGATTTGAACCGGTCTGTCGCCCACATTTTTAACTTTCACGCTAACGGCTTTTTTGCCTTCGTTGATAGTGATGTCTTCATTTTTTAAGAACAACTCACCAGGAACTAATTTTCCATTAGCCTCAATAGGGGTATGCACGGTTACGAGTTTGGTCCCATCAGGAAACATCGCTTCAATACCCACTTCATGGATCATGCTTGCCACGCCATCCATCACATCATCTGGTTTTAAAAGAGTGCGTCCTTCTTGCATCAATTCAGCCGCAGTCTTTTTACCAGCTCTCGCTTCTTCCATAATATGGGCACTAATCAAAGCTACTGCTTCTACATAGTTAAGCTTAATGCCTTTTTCTTTGCGTTTCCTAGCTAATTCTCCAGCGTAGTGGAGCATCAACTTATCTAACTCTTTTGGGGTGAGTTTCATCTCATTCTCCTATTCTTAAAGTGTTTTTCCTTGAAGACATAACGCAATCAAGGTTGGATGTAATTGTAGCAATGTTTTGATTTACTAAGATTAACAGAAGCGTTCATTAACTAATTATTATTTAAAATGAATTAGTGTTATAGTTTTGAAGTGCTATAAAATCGTTATTGGAAGCGTGTTTAACACCCCTTTAGAATTTATAAAGATCAAAAACCCACAAAAAAATGAGAATTAAAATTGGAGTGATAATGGTGGCCACGACTGGACTTGAACCAGCGGCCACTACCATGTCAAGGTAGTGCTCTACCAACTGAGCTACGCGACCTTTTATTTTAAAAGGAGTGATTATGCCTTAATTTTGTTTTGTTTTTGCTTAAAAAAGAATTGTCTTAACAATAAAACGCCCACGCCCACATCTATCATGACATCAGCGAAGTTAAAAATGGCAAAATCAAAGCCATAATGATAATACACATAATCCACCACGCCCCCACGCACAAACCGATCCAAAACATTAGAAACCCCAGCGCCAAACACCATGCCAAACTCTATCGCATGGTTTTTAAAAAGCTCCTTTTGGCGCATTAAAAAAATAAAAAGCCCTAAAATCAAAAGGATTTGCAAGTATTTCAAACCCCCCTCTAAAAAACTGAGCAAGGAAAACGCCACGCCTTTATTGAACACCAAAACAATATCTATAACCAAACTTTCATAGCGAAACCCCTCTAAAATAGCGTATTTAATCGCTTGATCCACGCCAAAAATAAGAAAAAAAACCCCTATAAAAACCAACAGGCTTTGTTGGGTGGTGTTTAGCACAAATGCCCTTCAAAAAACTCTTTTAATTCTTGCATTTTCAATTCGAGCAATTTTTCGTCTTTAGCTTCTAAAAGGATTCGTAATTTGTTTTCAGTGCCGCTATAACGGATCAAATGGCGGATCTCTAATTGGTCTAATTCTTTTAAAAGAGCGCTATAACCTTTCAGGCTTTCTAAAGGGGGCTTTTTTTGGATATTCAAATTCGCTAGGCTTTGGGGGTATAATTCAAAGGGGTTTAACGCAACAGAGCTTACAAGCTTGCTTTCTAACACTAACGCGCTCACTTGCAAAGCGCACACCAAGCCATCGCCGGTTTTAGCGTAATCGCTAAAAATGATATGCCCGCTTTGCTCGCCTCCAAAATTGGCTTTGTTCAATTGCATGCATTCGCTCACAAACTTATCCCCAATCGCGCAATGCTTCAATTCTAAATCTTGGGATTTTAAGTATTCTTTAAGGGCTAAATTGCTCATGCTCGTGGCGACAATCGCTTGAGAAGAAAGGGCGTTTTTAGATTTTTGATAAACCCCTAACACCCCTAAAAGCTTATCCCCATGCACGATATTCCCTAAATTATCCACCACCACTAGCCTATCCGCATCGCCATCAAAAGCAAAGCCTAAATCCGCGCGGTATTTTTTCACTTCCTGGCTCAATTGGTTAGGGTGTAAAGCCCCGCACTGCTCATTAATGTTACACCCATTAGGTTCATCATTAATCACTAACACATCAGCCCCAAGCTCGCTAAAAACGACCGGAGCTACCTTATAAGCCGCGCCATTAGCGGTATCTAGCACGATCCTTAAATTTTGTAAATTCAAATGTTTGGGGAAAGAATGCTTTAAATGCACGATATAGCGCCCTATGACATCATCTATCCTTTTAGCGCTACCGACGCTTTCGCCCACTTTATAACTAGAATGCAGTAATTCTTCATCATGAAAGATTTCTTCAATCGCTTTTTCTTCCTCTTCTTTAAGCTTATAGCCATAAGAATTGAAAAACTTAATACCATTGTCTTCAAAAGGGTTGTGGCTCGCGCTTATCATAATGCCCGCATCACAGCGCATGTCTTCGGTTAAAAACGCGATCGCAGGGGTAGGCATAGGCCCTATTTGGATCACATTATAGCCTATGGAAGTGAGAGCGCTCACTAAAGCGTTTTCTACCATATAGCCGCTTTTTCTAGTGTCTTTACCGATTAGAATTTTATTCGTTTGAGAATGTTTTTTAAAATACAACCCGGCAGCAATGCCTAAACGCATCACAAACATGGGGGTGAGTTTCACCCCTGCTTTACCCCTCACGCCATCAGTCCCAAAAATTTTCATCGTTATAAAATACCTTTTAAACTATTTTTAATCAATTTTTAGATAGGATTATGCCAAATTTTACATTACAAAGGGATTAAAACAAGGCTATGGCAAATCATAAGTCCGCAGAAAAGCGAATCAGACAGACCATTAAAAGAACCGAACGCAACAGGTTCTATAAAACTAAAATTAAAAATATCATTAAGGCCGTGCGTGAAGCGGTCGCTGTCAATGATGTAGCAAAAGCTCAAGAGCGTTTGAAAATCGCTAACAAAGAGTTGCATAAATTTGTCAGCAAAGGGATTTTAAAGAAAAACACCGCTTCTAGGAAAGTTTCAAGGCTTAACGCTTCAGTGAAAAAAATCGCTCTCGCTTAGTTTTGGGGTGTTTTTAACTTCTTTAAGCTCAGTAATGGGTTTTGTTATTGGGCTTCTTTTTAAGTTTTGCGTTTTTTAGATTGTTGTATTTTTTATTCACATCTTTTTATAGGTAGTCTCGCATGTCCATTCTAGCTGAAAAGCTTTCTTCCATTCTCAAACGATACGATGAACTCACGGCGTTGCTTTCTAGCACTGAAGTGATTAGCGATATTAAAAAACTCACCGAATTGAGCAAAGAGCAAAGCTCCATTGAAGAAATCTCCATAGCGAGTAAGGAGTATTTGAGCGTTTTGGAGGGCATTAGAGAAAATAAAGAGCTTTTAGAAGACAAGGAATTGAGCGAACTGGCTAAAGAAGAGTTAAAAATTTTAGAAATCCAAAAAAGCGAGCTAGAAACTGCCATTAAGCAACTCCTTATCCCCAAAGATCCTAACGATGATAAAAACATCTATTTAGAGTTAAGGGCCGGCACGGGGGGCGATGAAGCGGGCATTTTTGTAGGGGATTTGTTTAAAGCGTATTGCCGTTATGCGGATTTGAAAAAATGGAAAGTGGAGATAGTAAGCTCTAGCGAAAACAGCGTAGGGGGCTATAAAGAAATCATCGCTTTGATTAAGGGCAAGGGCGTGTATTCAAGGCTCAAATTTGAAGCAGGCACGCATCGAGTCCAAAGAGTCCCCGAGACAGAATCTCAAGGGCGAATCCACACTTCCGCTATCACAGTGGCGATCATGCCTGAAGTGGATGATGTGGAAGTTTCTATCAACCCTAGCGATTTAAAGATTGAAGTGTTTCGCGCTGGCGGGCATGGGGGGCAATGCGTCAACACCACAGACTCTGCGGTTCGCATCACGCACCTTCCCACCAATATCAGCGTGAGCATGCAAGATGAAAAATCCCAGCATAAAAACAAGGACAAAGCCCTAAAAATCCTAAAAGCGCGCCTTTATGAAAAACAAATTGAAGAGCAACAGCTCGCTAACGCTAAAGACCGAAAGGAGCAAGTGGGTAGTGGGGACAGGAGCGAAAGGATCCGCACCTATAATTACCCGCAAAACCGCTTGAGCGAGCATAGAATCAATTTAACTCTGTATAGTTTAGAAGAAATCATGCTTTCAGGGAATTTAGATGAAGTGATCAACCCTTTAATCGCTCATGCTCAAAGCCAGTTTGAATAAGACCATTACTAAAACGATAAAACAAAGCGATAAAACACTCAAGCATTTTTTAAGATAGCCACCCACTACTACCACAAACCCTAACATGTTTACATGCTCTAAATTTTCGCCCCACACAAAAACAGCGTAAAAGCTTCCATAAAATCTAGTTATAAATATAATTTTAAATTCTATATATATATTTTTATATATAAATACATTTTTAAAACATAAAACGATTTATTTAACCCATTCTTAACAAAAAATTCACTTTTTTGTGATATAACTCCAAAGCTTAATATTTGTAAGAGCGAATTGTATTCTGTAGAAGCGAATGTATTCAAGGACAACTCTCAAATTTTGATAGATCCCTATATTTTTGTGTCATAGCATGAATGCAATAAAAAAGAAATCCTTAGGATTTCTCATATTAAGGAGTTTTGAATGAAAAAAGTTTTTTTAGGTATGGCATTAGCCTTTGGTGTGTCTATGGCAGAAAAAAGCGGCACGTTTTTAGGGGGAGGGTTTCAATATTCTAATTTAGAAAACCAAAACACCACCCGCACCCCAGGCGCTAACAATAACACCCCGATAGACACTTCAATGTTTAGCGGCAATCAAGTAGCTCCAGCCCAAGAAACGCCAAGCGTGATTAATACCAATAATTACGGGCAAATGTATGGGGTAGATGCGATGGCAGGGTATAAGTGGTTCTTTGGTAAAACCAAACGCTTTGGCTTTAGGTCTTATGGATACTACAGCTATAACCATGCGAATTTAAGCTTTGTGGGGAGCCAGCTTGGAATCATGGAGGGCGCGTCTCAAGTGAATAACTTCACTTATGGCGTGGGCTTTGATGCGCTCTATAACTTCTATGAAAGTAAAGAGAGCTATAACACAGCAGGGTTGTTCGTGGGCTTTGGGTTAGGAGGGGATTCGTTTATCGTTCAAGGAGAGAGCTACTTAAAATCTCAAATGCAAATTTGCAACAACACCGCAGGCTGTTCAGCGAGCATGAACACGAGCTATTTCCAAATGCCTGTTGAATTTGGTTTTAGGAGCAATTTTTCTAAACACAGTGGGATTGAAGTGGGCTTTAAATTGCCTTTATTTACCAACCAATTCTATAAGGAAAGGGGCGTAGATGGATCAGTAGATGTGTTCTATAAAAGGAACTTCTCTATCTATTTTAACTACATGATCAACTTCTAATCCTTTTTCTTCTTTTTAACAGAGGGTTTTCTCTCTGTTGGTTTCTTTTTTCTTTTTTTGTGGTGTTTGTTTTGTTGTGTTGGGGGGTTAGGTTTTTGTTTAAGAAAGTTTTTTAAAACTAAAGAAGCGTTTAAAACAGAACCTTTTGTTTTGGGATTTGATTTTTTACTTTGGCTTGTTTTCAAAAATCATTTTGATTTCTAAAAATAGTCTATAATGCTCGCAAGAGATATTTTTTAAGGTTATCAATGAAAGCTATAAAAATACTTTTTATAATGACACTCAGTTTGAACGCTATCAGCGTGAATAGGGCGTTGTTTGATTTAAAAGATTCGCAATTAAAAGGGGAATTAACGCCAAAAATAGTGAATTTTGGGGGTTATAAAAGCAGCACCAAAGAGTGGGGAGCTACTGCTTTAAACTATATCAATGCGGCTAATGGCGATGCGAAAAAATTCAGCGCGCTAGTGGAAAAAATGCGTTTTAACTCCGGCATCTTGGGGAATTTTAGAGCGCATGCGCGTTTAAGGCAAGCCCTAAAATTGCAAAAGAATTTGAAATATTGCCTTAAAATCATCGCTAGGGATTCTTTTTATAGCTACCGCACCGGTATTTATATCCCCTTAGGGATTTCTTTAAAAGATCAAAAAACGGCTCAAAAGATGCTCGCTGATTTGAGCGTGGTAGGGGCGTATCTTAAAAAACAACAAGAGAATGAAAAGGCTCAAAGCCCTTATTACAGGAGCAACAACTATTACAACTCTTACTATAGCCCTTATTATGGCATGTATGGCATGTATGGCATGGGCATGTATGGAATGTATGGAATGGGCATGTATGATTTTTATGACTTTTATGATGGCATGTATGGGTTCTACCCTAACATGTTTTTCATGATGCAAGTTCAAGATTACTTGATGTTAGAAAATTACATGTATGCGCTCGATCAAGAAGAGATTTTAGACCATGACGCTTCTACTGACCAACTTGATACGCCTACTGATGATGACAAAGACGATAAGGACGATAAATCTTCGCAACCAGCAAATCTCATGAGCTTTTATCGTGATCCCAAATTCAGTAAAGGCATTCAAACCAACCGCTTGAATAGTGCCTTAGTCAATTTAGACAACAGCCGCATGCTCAAAGACAATTCGCTCTTCCACACTAAAGCCATGCCCACTAAAAGCGTGGATGCAATTACTTCTCAAGCCAAAGAGCTTAACCATTTAGTGGGGCAAATCAAAGAGATGAAGCAAGACGGGGCGAGTCCTAGTAAGATTGATTCAGTGGTCAATAAAGCTATGGAAGTGAGGGACAAATTAGACAATAACCTCAACCAACTAGACAATGACTTAAAAGATCAAAAAGGGCTTTCAAGCGAGCAACAAGCCCAAGTGGATAAAGCCCTAGACAGCGTGCAACAATTAAGCCATAGCAGCGATGTGGTGGGGAATTATTTAGACGGGAGTTTGAAAATTGATGGCGATGACAGAGACGATTTGAATGATGCGATGAATAACCCTATGCAACAACCTGCGCAACAAACGCCTATTAACAACATGGACAACACCCATGCAAATGACAGCAAAGATCAAGGGAGTAACGCGCTCATAAACCCTAACAACACCACCAACGATGATCACAATGATGATCACATGGACACTAACACCACTGACACCGGCAACGCAAACGACACCCCCACTGATGATAAAGATGCTAGCGGCAACAATACCGGCGATATGAATAACACGGATACCGGCAATACGGACACTGGTAACACCGATACCGGTAACACTGATGATATGAGCAACATGAACAACGGCAACGATGATGCGGGTAACGCTAATGACGACATGAGCAACGGCAACGACATGGGCGATGACATGAACAACGCGAACGACATGAACGACGACATGGGTAATGGCAACGATGACATGGGCGATATGGGGGATATGAACGACGATATGGGTGGCGATATGGGAGACATGGGGGATATGGGCGATATGGGGAATTGAGATTAAACCCTAGCTCTTTGGTTAAAACTAGCCTTGTTTTTAATCAAAGATTGATAGCCAAAACTTCAATGGGTATTTTTTATTTGTAGTAAAAACCATTCTTTTAAGGGGGATAGGGGGATATTTTGATACCCCTTTAACCCCCACAACTAACACTCCCCCTAAGAACGCTTTTAAAAATCCAACCAAAACTTTTTATCATCAAACTAGCGCAAAAAACTCCGTCCTTTAGGGCGCAAGATGTAAGCGCTTAGGCTATATTCAAGCTAACAAAATACCTCTAATCTTTTTAGGGTAAGAAATGCCCATGCAGACTTTAAAGAGCCTTTCGCATTAGCGTCCGTTAGAACACTTTACAGCTAGAAATCCCCTTGCTTTAGAAAAAGGGGGCGGTTTCACATTTTAGACGCTCAAAATTAAAAGCAGAAATCAAAATTTCTTCTTGCTCACATCTTCTAAAATATCTTGGGAAATCCCATCAATTTTTGCGCTGACTTGTAAGGAATGGTTAGCGATAGTCAAATTATCCTGCACATCTTGTTGCAAGGCGTTAATGGAGTTGTGGATGTTTTCTACGCCCTTGTTTTGCATTTTGATAGACTCGGCGTTATCGGCAATGCTTTGAACTAAAATATTGATATTGGCTTCAATCTCGCTGAGGGATTTTTGCGTCCTTTCAGCGAGCTTCCTCACCTCATCAGCCACCACCGCAAAGCCTCTGCCATGCTCACCGGCTCGTGCGGCTTCAATAGCAGCATTTAGGGCTAATAGATTCGTTTGATCGGCAATATCTCTAATCATATCCACCACGCTTTTAATGTCTTCGCCTTGAGAGATCATCTCTTGGCTTTTAGAATCAATTGTTGTAATAATATTAGTGATTTCTTCTAAGGATTGGGTGGTGTTTTTTAAGCTTCTTTCTTGCTTGTGGGCGGTTTTAGTCAAGTTATCCACGCAAGTTTTTAAATCTTTGGATTCATGATTGAGCGTGTTCGCAAACCCTAAAGAAGCTTTAAGCATGCTAGAAATTTCTTGCCCTAAAGTGTTGAGCGCTTTTTCCATGTTGGCTTTGGGGTTTTGGATGTGGTGGGTGAAATCCAGGTTTTTATAATGCTCTAGGGCGTTATTTAGGGCTTCAATATTGGCACCAATTTGGTTGCGGAAATACTGGATAATGCTATTAATCGTGCTTCTTAAAGCTTGCAAGTCTTTGTTTTTAGGCACGCATGCGATTTCTTGCGTGAAATCCCCATTTTCCACAAAATTAGCCACTTCAATGCTGTTTTGAATGGCTTTATTATCGGCTTGAATGTTTTCTTGGGTTTTAAGGATATTTTCATTAATGGAAGCTTGCATTTGCCCGATTTCATCATAAGCGCTTGGGGGCGTTAGGCTTATGGCATGGTTATTTTTGGGGTTATTGAGTAAGTTGAAAAAACCATTTAGGGTGTTATTGACCCTACTGATGCGTTTGGTTATGAGGCTAGAAACGATGATAAAGACTAAAAAGGCTAACACCAGCACGCCTAAAATCAAAGTGGTGATAATAATGAATTTGGTGTTTGTCGCTTCTTTAAAGACTAAAGATTTATTGACATATTTTCCGATTGCCCAACGCCAATGATTGCCGTTATTCCCTTTTTCTTCAAAAAGATCAAAGGGCTGTATGGCTAAAAAGGTTTCTGTATTCCCGCTCAATGAATGGTAGCTCAAAGTGCCCGCTTCGTTTTTGTCATAATACTCCACAGCTTTAGCGACTCGTTTATCTGGATTGATGGCGCTTAAAATTTTATCTTGAATCTCACGATTAGGGTTGATTAAAAGCCTGCCATCTTTCCCCATTAAAAAGGTGTTGCTCTTTTTTTGGCCTATTACATCGGTATAAAAAGCGTCAATGTTTAAAAAGAAATTCAGCGCGCCTATCACATTTTGATTTTTACCCATTAGGGGGAGGGTAATATCCATGCCATAGATTTTATCGCCATTAACCTCTTTATAATAGGGATCTGAATGGGTTATACTTTTGAGCGAATGGATTTGATTGGCCATGTTTTCATTGAGCGCGGTATTAGGGTAAGCGATTTTTGAATCCATGTTCATTGCAGTGATAATTCGTTCATTATTATTCGTATAAATTGCGCTAATCAATAGCACATGGGGGTTTGCCAGTAAAAACTCAGAGAGCATGCGCCTTTTTAGGGTGTCGTTGATAGCACTATTTTCATCGCTTAAAAATTTTTCAAGGGTATTAGCGCCAATAAAAATGCGTTTAATGATGCCTTGAATTTTAAAACTGACTAACTGAGCCTTTTTTTGCAACAATTCTGTGGCTTGGCTTTGCAACACGCTTTCAACCTTGTGGTTGATAATAACGCCCATAATAGCGCTAATGATAATAACAACCGCACACACCATCATGACAATTTTAGAACCAATTCTTGTAGATTTCATTCCCTTTGCCCTTTTAAAACGAATTGATAGAGAACGATTATTATACATTATTTTGAAATTTTAATAAAACAAGAGAGAACAAAAAGTAGAATAAAAGAGAGCCAAAGCCCCCCCAAAGAAGAGCTAAAGAAATAAAAATTACCTTTTAGAGAATTGCGGGCTTCTTCTGGCCTTTCTTTTACCATATTTTTTGCGTTCAACCACCCTTGAATCCCTAGTGAGCAAGCCCTTAGGTTTTAAAATGGCTCTAAAAGCAATATCATAAGCGTTCAAAGCTTTAGAAATGCCATGCCTTAAGGCTTCCGCTTGCGCTGAGTAGCCCCCACCAAAAACCACCGCTTTAATATCCACAGATTGCTCTTGTTTGGTTAAAAGTAGGGGTTGCATGACTTTCATTTTAATGGCTTCATGCCCGCCTAACCATTGATTCAGGCTCTGCTCATTGATACTCAATTCGCCTTTACCCGGAGTGAGCCACACTTTAGCGATAGCGGTTTTTCTTTTACCGGTAGCATAGATTTTTCTCATTTAGCGTCCTTTTTGCTAGTTTGTGCGGTGTGAGGGTGCTTATCATCACGATAAACTTTGAGTTTTTTAATCATCGCTTTCCCTAATTTCGTTTTAGGGAGCATGCCCCTAACGGCTAAGTGGTAGAGCTTTTCGGGGGTTTTTTCTAGCATTTCTTGGAGAGTCTTGCTCTTAGTGCTGCCAAAATAGCCTGAATGGGTAAAATACTCTTTATCCTCTAATTTCATGCCTGAAAATTTAACCTTATTAGCGTTGATAACCACCACAAAATCCCCACAATCCACATTAGGGGTGTAAAAAGGGCGGTGTTTGCCTCTTAAAAGCACAGCGATTTCAGTGATCAAGCGGCCAAAAACCTTGTCTTTAGCGTCCAAAACGACCCAATCACGAACGATGTCATTGACTTTAGCAGTCTTTGTCATGAGAATCCTTTGATAAAATTAAAGCGACTATTATAAGGAAATAAGCTTAAATATTGCTGAATTTAAGGAAAGTTTAAAGTTTAAAAATAGGGTTTTTAAAAAATTTGTTTGACTGCTTTTGATTTTATGGTAAAACTCATTTCTTAAGTAAAATGCATTTTCTTAAAAGAATAGGGGGGTATTTTACAATAACCCTCCCCTACAACCCCCAACTAAAGACCCTCTAACCCCAAAAGACTGCTTTTAAAGAGGCTATCACTTGCTTTTCGCAAGCTCTTTTATTGTATTTATTTTAAAAAATGCCTTTAAGCTTTTTTAATTTTGTTACTCATGCTTAATAAGCCAAAGCCTTTATTTTTGCCCTTGGTTAAGCCTTTCTTCTATCTTTTTGATTTGTTGGCTCATTTTAGCACTCGCGTTGATTTGATTGATGAGCATGTAAAGGTTTATCATCATCAAAAGCACCACCACAATCCCTAAAAAAAACACGATTTGAACGGCTTTTTTAGCGATTTCTCGGGCTTCTTGTTCGTTTTGCATGCGTTTTAATTTTCCAATTCTTCTGGGGATAAATCTTTATAAAAGCGCTCTAATTCAAAGCTTTCACCCAAATACGCAGCGATTTCTTGGGAATCCACAAGGGCGTTTTGCAAACAACTCGTCGCACCTGGAGAAGGGGTCATGTTAAAAGTGATGCCTTTATGGGTGCAAATCTTTTTTTCGCCCAATTCCAGCTTTCGCTTGGTTCTGTCTAAAACTTGTGGGCGCACTTCGCCAAAACCATGAGCGTATTCTAAATCTTCTAGGCTAAGAGAGGGGATGATTTTTTGAGCGTCTTTTAAAAATTTCCTTTTACCGATAATGGGCAATTCAAAAACCATGTTTTTAAACACATAATTACGGATTTCTTTATCGCTCATCAAATCAAACGCGATTTTAAACACATCTTTATTCAAATCCATTTTCAACAATTCCAAGCTAATGCCCTTAAGCCAGCATTTGTTGCGCTCTAATTTAGGCATCGTTAAAGCGGTAGGCCCGATTCGTGTTTTTCCTTTAATGACCGCATCAGGGTCGCCATGCACGGCTGCAAAAGGGAGTTTGGGGTTTTGAACGGTATAAACCTTACCCCTTAATAAATCCGGCACAAAATAAAAGCTGCCCGCCACAGGCAAGCACCCTAAATCCAGGCCATAGCCCATGCTCTGAGCCAAAGGCAAAGCGTAAGAGCCGGCATTGACTAACACGAATTTAGCATACACTTCTTCAGCGTCTTCTGAAATGAGCGCGTAAGTGTCGTTGCGTTTTTCAATCTTTTTCACTTTGAAGTTCAAAAACACCTGGTTGTTAGGCCTTAATTTTAGAGCTTCTTCAACGAAGTTTTCGCTCAACTTCGCAAAATTCATGGTGCTCCAATCTTTTTGATAACCATGCCCGACAATGTTTTCATGCCTGTCTATGCCATTAGCCCCTAAAATCACATTAGGCTCTAATTCTTTAATCTTTTGTTTGTCAAATTCTTCTAGCCCCACAAAGATTTCTTTAAAGGATTCGTAGCGTTTTTTCATGAACTCGCATTCTTCATCGCCCACGCCTATAGCCATTTTCTGGGTTTCAAAAATCACTTCATTTTGCAAGCCTTTATTGAGCGCGTATTGCCTAGTCTTATAAGCGCTCAAACGCACTTTTTTAGCTTTTTCAGGAGTGTAATTCGTTTCAATAGAGCCATCATGAATGGTTTGTGAATTAGCCTTAGCGCTGGAGCTGATTCGAGCTAATTTAGAGCATTTTTCCACGATAGCCACGCGCTTTAAAGAGCTGTATTCGCTCAAAGTATAAAAGGTCGCGCACCCTGAAACCCCACCTCCAATAATCACAGCATCAAATTCCATACTCATTGTCTTTCTCCAAATGTTTTAAATTGATAAATCGTAATCATAGTATAAGAAAATCAATTCGCATTCAAAGGGCTTGAAGTTTTATGGACAAAATCTTTCAAATCGCTCATTCCAAGCACCCTATCAATCAATAATTTCTTTTTAGAAAACGCCCCATTATGTTCTTCGGCTAACCATAATGAAGTGATCACCACGCCCCCTATTTTATGGCTCAAGGTTTTAAAATGCTTTTGGGTTTGCACCGACCAAATGCTGTGAGCGACTATCGCTTGATGGTTGTATGCGCCTAAATAGAGCATGATATGCCCCTTTAAGTAGATGAGCGTGCCAAAAGGCGTGGCGTTTTTAATAATGTAGTCTTCTTTTTCTTTGGCTTTCATGGAGCTTAAATCCACATAATTGTTCGCATAACGGCTTTGCGCGTAGGAATTCCTGGGGAGCAAAATACCAAAATTAGCGAAACTATCCCTAGTGAAAGCCGAGCAATCTCTGTTGCCCAATAGCCCACCCCAGCCGTATTTTTGCCCTAGCATGGTGTCTATAAAATACGCCATGTTCTCGCTAGTAAAAGCCTTAGGGAAAACAAAAAAATCCTTTTCATCTAAGATCACGCTTTGTAAAGCTACATAGCCCTTAGCGTCCTTCAAAAAACCATAGGCTTTCAATTCCTTTTTTTGGGGGTTTTGAGATGCGTTTTGACTTTGGGGGATGAGAGCGAACAATTCGCCCACCCTAGCATCGGTGTAAAAATCCCCATAGTCTGTATAAAGGGGGATCTTGTCTTTTATGGGCATGACATAATTTTTAAGCTTGGTTAAAAGCTCTATGTCTTTATCGCGCATGTAAGCTAAATCGCTGACTTTAATCCAGCCATAAACAAAACTGCTTTGAATGTGGGCGTAAGTTTTATCTAGATTAAAATGCGTGACTAGAACCGGCGTGCCTTGAAAAATCAGCGAATTTTGATACCTATCAAAAGGATAGCCTTTTTGAGAAAGGTAATAAGGCTTGTTAGTAGGCACAGCCCTCACATCGCTATCTCGCACCACAACAGCCTTAATCTTAGCGCTCGGGTAATGCGCAATATCCATGCTTTTAATAAGCTCGTCATTGAAAGCTTTTGCGTTGGGTTTTAGATCTTCGCCATAACCGGTGGATTTATTCATTTCCTTAAGGATCCAAAACACTTCTTTTTTATTGCTTTTGACTTTCGCATCTAGCCATGGGGAATACCACGCTTTGAGATAGCTCTCTTTTAGATTTTCTCTTAACGCTTGGGGGTCAATGCTTTGGTTATTATGACTGCCATTTTGAGAGTTTGCAAGATAGCTTGAAGCCTCTTGGGGCAAGGATAAATCTTTGAGCGTGAAATCCTTTTTCATGCAACCCACAAACAAAAACAAGAAAACTACAAGAAAGTAACGCATGCTTTAGAGAACCTTAACATCAAATGCGCAAATAGTTTCTTAAAATGCGTCCGTATTGCGGACTTCTCAATTTTTTGATCGCAGAGCTTTCAATCTGGCGCACCCTTTCTCTAGTAACATTCAATTCCTTACCGATTTCTTCTAAAGTTCGATCGCTTTCATCGTCTAAAAGCCCAAAACGCATGCGGATCACCGCTTTCTCTCGCTCATTCAACTGATCCAAAACGCTTTCAATTTGCGCTTTTAAATCTTCTCGCATGATGTGATCAATGGAGCTAACGATATTTTTATCTTCCACGAAATCCCCAAATTTGCCGTCATCATCATTGCCGACTGGGGTTTCCAAACTGATAGGCTCTTTAGTAACCTTAATCACATTCTTCACTTTATCTAACGAAAGCCCCACTTCTTCAGCCACCACTTCTAAATCAGGCTCTTTGCCGGTTTCTTGAATGTGTTTGCGCATGACTTTATTGATGCGATTAATCGTGTCAATCATGTGAATGGGGATGCGGATAGTGCGGGCTTGATCGGCTATGGCTCTGCTGATGGCTTGCTTGATCCACCAGGTCGCATAGGTAGAAAACTTGAAGCCCTTTTCATGCTCAAACTTATCCACTGCTTTCATCAAGCCGATATTGCCCTCTTGAATCAAATCCAAGAAGGGTAAGCCTCTGCTCGTGAATCGTTTAGCGATGCTCACTACTAACCTTAAATTGGATTTAGCCATTTTGTTTTTAGCGCGATCGGAAATCAATTTCCCTCTTTTGATTTGCTCTAAAATTTCTTTTAGCTTGTTAGGGGCTAAATCAAAGCCTTCTTCGCTCGCTTCTTTAGTCAAAAAGAGTTTTTTGAGATCCATATACACGCTCACCATGGTCGCTTCTGGCACTTGAGCGATAATATCTTCTTTAGTCATGTTAGTGATATTAGCGAGGATTTTTTTATGGTTAGCGATCAAAGCGTCATTGAATAAGGGCAGTTTGTATTCCAAGCGTTTCAACTCTTTTTCAAACCCATCGCCGCTTTTTAAAGTGGTCTCCATCGTTTTGACTAATTCATTGATCAGTTTGCTGGTAGGCTCTAAATCATAGAGTCTGTCTTTGAGCGTTTGGCGTTTGTAAGCTAGGGTCAATAAACGCACCAATTCGTCTTCTTTTTCATCTATGGGGGCTTCAAGGGCTTTAAGCCATTCTTTTTTAGCCTTGTCTAGGGCTTTAAAGCTTTCTTGAACCTTTTCTACGCGCTTCTTGTCTTTTTCAGAAACGACTTTTTTCCTTTCTTCGTTTTCTTCATCTTCTTCGCTGTCGTCATCTTTTTTAGAATCGCTCACGCTATTTTCATCGTCATCATCAAAGCTCCTGAAAAGCTCTTTGACCCTTCGTTCACGATTGATTAAAGCGTCTTTATACGCATAAATAAAATCAATCAAATACGGCACCGAGCAAATCGCGTCTAAAATAATGTCTTCACCCAAGCGGATTTGCTTGCTCAATTCAATCTCTTCATCTTTGCTTAAAAGTTTTATATCCCCCATTTCACGCAAATACATGCGCACTGGGCTATCGCTCCTGCTCCACTCTAAAAAATCCTTTTCTTTCAAAAAGTCATAGCCATCTTCTAATTCTTCATCTAAAACTTTTTGCTTTTCTTCGGTGTTTTTAATCTTGTCAATCGCATTGAGTTTTTTAGCGTATTCTGAAGAGCTGACCAATTTCTTTTGGTATTTTTGGCACAATTCTTTGATTTTTTTGATTTGGGCTAGAGTGGGGACTTTCGTGCTGATTTGAATGATGGACTCATAAGAAACGCAATCGCTTAAGGAATTAGCGAACAATTCTTCTAACGCTTCATTAAAACTAAGCTTTTTAACAGGAACAGGTTCTTTCGCTGTTTCTTTGACTTTGCTTTCTTTGGTTTTGGCTTCTTTAATTTTGCTCTCTTTGGCTTTATTGCTTTCTTTAGCTTTGTTTTCTTGTTTAATTTCTTGTGTGGCTTCTGCTTTGGCTTCTGTTTTGGCTCTTTTGGGGGCTTTTTCTTCGTTAGCTTTCTTTTTCATTGGACACTCCATAAATAAGAACCCATGCTTTCAATCAAAAGCTAGGCCTATAAGATAAGATACACCTAATCCTTTGCCATTCTACTAAAAAATAGCTTAAATTCTAATTATATTATTGGAATTTTTCCCCACTTTATTAAATATTCATCACAAAATGTAAAAAATACTAAAAAGCTTTTTTGCATTCCACCACTCCATTCCATAACTCTATAAAAACAAACCTAAAGCTTATCCACCATGCTTTTTAAGAATTTCGCTGAAGTTTGAGCGCTTTTTTCTAAAAACGCATCAAAGCTCATGTTAGCTTCCTCATCAGCGTTATCGCTAATGCTCCTTAACACACAGCATGGCACGCCAAATTTTTGGCACACAAACGCCACGCTCGCTCCCTCCATTTCCACCGCACTCGCTTTAAACTCGCTAACTAAAAACTCTTTCCTTTCTTTGCTATGCACAAACTGATCGCCTGATGCGATGACGCCTTCTTTGAGCGCGATATGTTGCTCATTGGCGACTTTTTTAGCTAAAGCGTTTAAACTTCCACTCGTTTCAATAAAAATCGCGCTTTCTGGGATAAACCCCAAAGGGTGATCAAACGCGCTCAAATCCACATCATGCTGGACTAATTGGTTAGCCACTAACAAATCATTGATTTTTAAATCTTTAACCAAGCTTCCAGCCACCCCGCTAAAAAGCACCTTTTGAACGCCAAACGCTAAAATCATGCTCGTTGTGGTTAAAGTGGAATGCACCTTGCCAATCTTGCTATAAGCGACAACGATTTCCTTATTATGATAAACGCCTTTATGGAAAACATTCCCCCCTAAAGGGATCTCTTCAAAACCCGCGCCAAACAATTCTAAAATAGGGGTTATTTCTTCTCTCATCGCCCCTAAAATGCCAATTTTTTGCACCATTTTCTCCTAATTCACACGTATTCTTCTAAAAACTCAATGGCTTCATCAAGCCCTTTATTATCCCCCACGCTTATGGTGGGCTTGTTGCTTAAGCGCTTGTTAAGCCCCTTTAACACACTCCCACAGCCTAATTCAAAAAAGACATCCACTCGGTCGTTGTTGGATTTCACGCAGTCTTGATAACGCACCGGCTGAGTGAGTTGCAAGCTCAATAATTCAACGGCTTTTGCTTTGTTATGATACGCTTCATTAGTCGCATTGGAGATGATTTCAAAATGGAATTTATCTTTTAGGCTTTTTTCTAGCAATTCCTGGAATTTAAAAATCATAGGCTCTAAAAAAGGGCAATGGCTCGCCACGCTCATTTCTAAAAAAACCACTCTTTTAGCCCCCATTTCCTTTAAAGTCGGCTCTAGGGCTTTCAAATCGTCTTTAATCCCGGCTAAAACCACTTGCATGCCGCCATTGAAATTCGCGCACCACACGTTTTTAGTTCTTTGACACAAACTCAAAAGGCTTTCTTCAGAAACGCCCAAAACGACCATCATGGAAGCGTCTTTATTCGCGCACGCTTCTTGCATCATTTTGCCTCTTTGGTGCGTGAGTTTAAGGGCTTTTTCAAAATCTAACGCCCCACTCAAAGACACCGCGCTCACTTCACCGAGCGAATGCCCTAAAGCGAAAACGGGTTTTAACCCCCCATTTGCTTGCTTGTTGAGTAACTGATAAGCGATATAGCTCACTAAATAAATGGCAGGCTGGGTGTAAGCGCTCTCCTTTAAAAGCTCGTTTTCTTCAAAAAGCGTTTTTTTCATATCCACTTTAAGCGCGTTAGAAGCCCTTTCAAACAATTCTTTAGCTAGGGTGTGGCTCTCATAGAACGATTTCCCCATTCCTATACATTGCGAGCCTTGCCCTGGGAATAATAGCGCGTATTGCATGGTGTTATCCTTTAAATTTTATTAATCCATAATTTAAAATTGTAATATAAAAGCCCTTAGTTTTGTTTAGAAACCATTAAAGTTTAAGGTTTATTTTAACTTATTTTTACTATAATTCCACTTTATGAATGAGGACAGGTGGGTGAGTTGGCTGAAACCACATCCCTGCTAAGGATGCGTAGCCGTCAAGGTTACCGAGGGTTCGAATCCCTCCCTGTCCGCCAGCCTTTTTGCCTTTAAAAACTTTTTGTTTAGAATGTATTAACGAGACACCATAGTTTCTAAGCATTCCTTTTACGACACTCCTTTTACAGATTTTACAAATACAAATTTTAGGTTGGGTGAAGAGAGACACCCAGCCTAAACCCTATTAAGGGTTGTAAAGCACAAACAATATATAGTTAAAGAAAAACATTAAAACGGAGCAAAAATGAAAAACCATCTGCCCTTTGATACTTTTTTAAAAAGCCTTAAGACAAGCAACAGGACTTTAGACTTTTTCACCGATTGGCAAAAGTGTCTCAAAAATAAAAATGAAATAAGTATCGCTTTAAACCACTTGAATTTTTTACTTGGGAAAGATACAAAAGAGCTTAAAAATTGCATTAAAATACTTTTTAAAGAATATCCCAAAGCTTTTAATGTTTTAAATATTCTCATTGCTGTGAGAGATAAAGATGATATAGTGCGTGATGCTAATGGTAATTTTTATCCCCTACATTCTTATTTTGAAAATGATGAAAAAGTCTATGAATTTATTCGCCAAACGGGGTTGGAGCAAATTTTTTGCAACAGAAACATTAAAGATTTAAATGATTTTGTTTTTGGTATATTTGGTATAGAAGTGGGGCTTGATAGCAATGCAAGAAAAAATCGCAGCGGAAAGGCTATGGAAAATCATCTTAGCGATCTTTTTGTCCAAGCCCAATTAAATTTTAAAGAACAAGTAGATATTAGAGAATTTAAGGATTTATGCCAAGCTTTTGGAAATGATATTAAAAAATTTGATTTTGTTATTTTTGGTAAAAATAAAACTTATTTTATAGAAGCTAATTTTTATACCATTAGTGGGAGCAAGCTTAATGAAGTCGCAAGATCCTATCAAGACTTAGCTTTAAAATTTGAAGCATTCCCTAATTACGAATTTATTTGGATAACTGATGGCACAGGTTGGCTAGACGCTAAAAGCAAACTCCAAGAAGCTTACAAATCTGTAGAAATCTATAACTTAAGCTATGTGAATGATTTTATATCAAAGGTGCAAAAATGATAATCGCGCATTCTAATGAAATCGCACACCCCATTTTTAAAAGTGCAGACGAGCTTTTCACTCTTTATCAAGGGGATTGTAATGAGATTTTGCCCCAATTTGAAAATGCTTTTGATTTGATTTTTGCCGATCCGCCTTATTTCCTTTCTAACGACGGCTTAAGCATACAGAGCGGTAAGATTGTGAGCGTCAATAAAGGCGATTGGGATAAAGAAAATGGGATTAACGATATTGATGAGTTTAATTACCAGTGGATCAACAACGCCAAAAAGGCTTTAAAAAACACAGGAAGCCTTTTAATCAGCGGGACTTACCACAACCTTTTTTCTTTGGGGCGTGTTTTACAAAAACTGGATTTTAAGATTTTAAACCTCATCACTTGGCAAAAAACCAACCCTCCTCCCAATTTCAGCTGCCGTTATTTGACGCATTCCGCTGAACAAATCATTTGGGCGAGGAAAAGCCGCAAGCACAAGCATGTTTTTAATTATGAGGTTTTAAAAAAGATCAATAACGATAAACAAATGCGTGATGTGTGGAGCTTCCCAGCGATCGCTCCTTGGGAAAAAGCAAATGGCAAGCACCCCACTCAAAAACCCCTCGCGCTGTTGGTGCGCTTGCTTTTAATGGCGAGCGATGACAATTCCCTCATTGGCGATCCTTTTAGCGGGAGCTCCACCACAGGCATTGCGGCTAATCTTTTGAAAAGGGAATTTATCGGTATAGAAAAAGAAAGCGAATTTATCAAAATATCCATGAACAGAAAATTAGAATTAGACGCTCGCTATCAAGAGATACGATCTAAAATTAAAGATTTAAATCTTATAAGCCCCTTTTTTAAGCCGCTTTAAGCGTTATACTTTTGGGATTTTACCTCAAAATGGGATTCTATTTTCACCCATTCCTTACAAAGGATATTTTCATGCCCAAAAAGCCAGTGTTTGGGGCCAATAATGATTTTTTCTGGATTGTTTATCAAATAAGCCGCCCACCAGCTATAAGTGCTGTTAGCGATAATGCCATGCTGACACGATTGCATGAGCAGCATGTCCCAATACGCCTCTTCTTCTTTATCCCTAGTGGTCATGTCCATAAAAGGGTAGCCAAGATCAAGGTTTTGCGTGAATTTTAAGTCTTCGCAAAACACAAAAAGTTCCATGTTTGGCATGCGCTTTGCCATATACTCAATAGCCTTTTTTTGATAATCAATACCAAGCTGACAGCCAATCCCCACATAATCCCCTCTTCTTATATGCGCAAACACGCTGTTTTTAGCGGCTAAAATCAAAGCAAGTTTGCGGTGGTATTCTTCCTCTTTTTTTTTATTATTTCCATTTTCGGGGGGGGGTAGGGTGAAGGTTTGCTTGATTAAAGGGGATATAGCATCAAAATATCGTGGATCTTGAAAATAGCCATAAAAATAAGTCAAGCGGCTTGGCTTTAGTAATTTAGGCTCGTATTCAAACACGATTTCTTGGCTCACCCTATCAAACCCCATGTATTTGAGCGCCTCTCTCACTAGCTTGGGGAGGTGTTGCATTTTAGCCATAGCGATTTCTTTTTCACTCGCATAGGGCAAATCAATAGGGAAAAGTTCTAATTGCATTTTCCTATTGCTCCAATCAAAAGAAGTAATATCCAATAGCACGGGCGTATTGAGGTGTTTTTGCAAACTTTTAGCGAAAGCGTATTGAAACATTTGATTCCCAAGCCCCCCACAAATTTGCACCACCTTAAAAGCCATTCAATCCCTTTATATTTTCAAATAAAACGCTCATTTTAGCTTATTTTAAAGCCCTTTTTCAATAAAAACCTAAAAAGTGGGGTAACGCTTTCAAATCATTTGAATTTTTTATTGGAAAAAGACGCGTATGAGGGTTCTAGCAAGCGTTCTTGGTATTCTAAAAGAATCCTGTCTTCGCTATTGAGCGAGTAGGCTTCATCGTATTTGTGCTTGATAATGCCCTTTAAAATGGTGTGCTGGACCTGGTATTTATCTTCTTTAAGCATTTCATCCACTAAAGCGTAAAGCTGAATGTCTTGAATGAGTAAATCTGAAATTTTAACGCTCTCTTTATCAAACAATTCTTCATTAGCGCAATATTCATTCACTAAAATAAGCACTCGGTCATACACATCCGATGCGATTTTAGCGTTTAGGGTTCTATAAATGTAGTCTTTGATTTTTTTGAGCTGCTCTTCTAAATCTTCACTGGCCTTGCTCGCTAAGGCTAGAATGCTTAAAATTTGAACTAGAGTCATCATCTTATGGCTTAAAGAGCGGGTGCGCCATTTAATGAGAAGGTGCATGAAATAAGACATTTTGACAGAAAGGCTACAAGGGAGGGTGTTTTTCTTGGGTTTTGGCATGCTTAGTTTCTTTTAAAAAAGGATTTTTGTGGTTTAATTATATAACTTTAAAATTAAATCTGGGAGTATAGAGATGGAAACATTCAAAAAAGGCGTGATCTTAGACGCTAAAAGCGTGGGGTTAAAAGCGCTAGAAGTTTTAAAAGAAGTGGCGGATTTTGATTTTTATGAGGTTACTTCGCCCAGTCAAATCGTTGAACGCTCTATTGAAGCTGAAATCATGGTATTGAATAAAGTCGTGATTACTGAAGAGGTTTTAAGCCAATTGCCTAAACTCAAACTCATTTGCATCACCGCTACAGGCACGGATAATGTGGATATAAAAAGCACGAAAGCTTTGGGTATAGAAGTCAAAAATGTGAATGCTTATTCTACGGAATCTGTAGCCCAGCACACTTTAGCGTGCGCGTTGTCTTTGTTGGGGAGGATCAACTATTACGATCGTTATTGCAAAAGCGGGGAATATAGCCAAAGCGATATTTTTACGCACATTAGCGGTATGAAAATGGGGCTTATTAAAGGGGGTCAATGGGGGGTTATTGGTTTAGGAACTATTGGTAAAAGAGTCGCTAAGCTCGCTCAAGCTTTTGGGGCAAAGGTGGTGTATTATTCCCCTAAAGATAAAAAAGAAGAGTATGAGCACTTGAGTTTAAAAAATCTGCTCGCAACAAGCGATATTATCAGCATTCATGCCCCCTTAAATGAAAGCACGCGCGATTTAATTGCTCTCAAAGAATTGCAAAGCCTAAAAGAAGGGGCGATTTTAATCAATGTGGGGCGTGGGGGCATTGTGAATGAAAAGGATTTGGCTTTAACTTTAGAAACCAAAGATTTGTATTACGCTAGCGATGTGTTTGTGAAAGAGCCTTTTGAAAAAGACCATGCGTTTTTGAACCCAAAGATCCAAAACAAATTGCTTTTAACCCCCCACATCGCATGGGCGTATAGCGACAGCTTGAAAACCTTGATAGAAAAAACCAAAGAAAATATCCAGGATTTTTTAGCTTCTCAAAAATAAACGCAAAAAAAGGGGTTAATTGTTGGGATTTTCTCCCCTTTTACCATTAAATAAAGTCTAAAAAATGGGGTAAGGTTCAATCGTTTTTAACCCAATTAAGAAAAAACCTCTAGGTGGATTGACCCAAAGGCTTTTATTAAATGGGGATGATTACATCTTAGAAATATCAATTTTAAAGGTGTGGATTTCATCTTCTAAAAAGACTTTAACCACCACCACGCCCGGGGTTTTAAGGTTTTTGGTATCCACTACCACAAACCCTCCCTTAGCCTTATTTTCAACGTTAAGGGTGTTGTTTTTAAGATAATTGATCGCTAGGATTTTTAAAGCTTGGCGGCTTTCTTGCATGACTTCTTGCTCTTCCACATCATCCATCATCATCATGCCAAAGCCTGGCCCATACATGCCCATTCCCCCATACATCATGCCGTTATAAGCTAAAAACCCCCCTTGCCCGTAATAAAACATAGGCGGGGTGATCATATTGACATTATCAATAGGGGCGGTCGGCACGGCAATATTAAAACTTTGTAAAATGCCCTCAAAATCAAAACTGGATTTCATCACCTGTCTCAAGCTTAAGACCGGTAAATTCGTTTGGTTGATAGACACTGAAATGGCTTTACGGCTAAACACCACAGGATTTCCCTCTATAACTTGTGCCGCTACATACAGCACTAAGGGGGATTCATTCAAACCTTTCAATTTGCTTTGAGCGATTTCTAACTGGACTTTAGACTTGGCTTGCGTGGAGGTCATCACTTGAATCCCATTATTATAGGAAGTAACATGTTCAGGCGTGATTTTATAGCTCGCACAACCACTTATCAGTAAGGCTATCGCTACTAAAACGATTTTTTTCATTCAAACTCCTTTCATTCAAAGTTTAATCTTCGTTTAGAATTTCCTTATTATAGTGTAGTTTGACTTAAAATTAAGATTTTATTAGGAATAAGGGCTTAAAAAAGATTTAATGTAGGCTTTCTAACCACAAAAGAATAGAAGATTTGATCTCATTGAGTTTTAAAACTTCTTGGTGCTTGATCCCTCTTTCAAATAAATCATCAAGGCGCTGGCTATCCGGGGTATTGTAGCTGTTTTTAAGCGTTTCTAGGGCGGCTTTATCGTTATCGTTTTTCTTTTGCTCATTCAGGGCTAAAAGGGTGGTTTTAGGGAATTTCTCATAAGAGGCGGTGGCAGAAACAAGGGTTTTTTCGTTGGTTTTCAAGCTGGCGTTTAAAGCGGTGGCGGTGTGGGGATCAATCAGGTATTGGTGCTCTGCATAAACTTCTTGGATCGTTTTCAAACAAGCTTCATCTGAGCAACTCGCACAAGAAAAATGCTCTTGTAAAAGGGCTAATTCTTTAGGCTTTAAGGCATAAAATTTCTCTTCTTCTAAAGCTTGCATCAATTCTAGCGTGCGTTCAAACCCATAAAGGCTAAAAAGCACCCTTTCCACATTAGAGCTTTTTAAAATATCCATAGCCGGCGAGAAAGTTTGCTTTAAAGAGCGGTGGGTTAAATCGTAACGCCCTGTCTCTATAAACTCCCTTAAAACATCATTGCTGTTGGTTACCACCTTGATTTTAGCAATATTCAAGCCCATTTTTTTGGCATAAAACGCCCCTAAAGCGTTCCCAAAATTACCGCTAGGTATGGCTAGGGTGATTTTTTCTTTAGAATTGATCGCCCCTTTTTTATACAATTCCAAAAAGCCCCAAATATGATAGACGATTTGAAAAGCGATGCGCCCAAAATTCACGGAATTAGCCACGCTTAATTTTAATTGGCGCGTTTTTAGCGCTTCGTTAAAATCATCGTCTTTTAAAAGGTTTTTGAGCGCGTTTTGCGCATCATCAAAATCCCCACTCACCCCAAACACCTTTAAATTGCTAGCGCTTTGGGTTACCATTTGGAGTTTTTGCACTAAGCTTGTGCCGTCTTTGGGGTATAAACACACCACAAAAACATTAGGCATGCCCGCTAAACCTTCTAAAGTCGCAGGGCCGGTATCGCCGCTTGTGGATACTAACACCAAATACTTTTCGTTTTTCCCCACCGCTAGATTAGAAAACAAGCTCGCTAAAGGCTGTAACGCCATGTCTTTAAACGCCAAACTAGGCCCATGGTAGAGTTCTTGGACAAAAAGCCTTTCATTGAGCGCAAAAATAGGGGCTGGGTTTTTAGGGTTATCAAAATTTTCATAGCGTTTTAAAGCGCTCGCCAGTAAATTTTTAGGGATTTCTAAATTTAAAAGCTCAAACACATGCTCTACTAATTCGCTATAGCTCATGCTCAAACAATCTTGCCATTCTAGCGTTTCAAAATGCTCTAAAGTGTAAAGCCCGCCTTTGGGGGCGTTGGGGTTTAATATTGCTTCAATAAAATCAATCTTTCTTTCTTTCAAAGAGCGCGTGGGGACAAAAGGCATGATTTTTCCTTCTTAATACTTTGGATAATTTTAAGCCGTAGCATACCCTAAAAGAGCGAATGCAACCTTAAAATGATTTTTTAATGAGAATGATCGATCGCTTTTTTTATTCAGTTTAATTTTGGATTTATGCTTATAATACTATAATGCGGTTTAAAATTTTGCCACAAATAGGCAAAAAATTCATCATAGTAAGGTTGTGTTTTGTCTAAAGGTTTGAGCATCGGTAATAAAATCATATTGTGCGTGGCGTTGATTGTGATCGTGTGCGTGAGCATTTTAGGGGTATCCTTAAACAGCAGGGTGAAAGAGATTTTAAAAGAAAGCGCTCTGCATTCAATGCAAGATAGTTTGCATTTCAAGGTTAAGGAAGTGCAAGGGGTTTTGGAAAACACTTATACGAGCATGGGCATTGTCAAAGAAATGCTCCCTAAAGACACCAAAAGAGAAATCAAAATCCAATTATTAAAAAACTTCATTTTAGCCAATTCGCATGTCGCTGGGGTGAGCATGTTTTTTAAAGACAGAGAAGATTTAAGACTGACGCTTTTACGAGATAACGATACGATCAAAGTGATGGAAAACCCGTCATTAGGGAATAACCCTTTAGTGCAAAAAGCGATGAAAAATAGAGAAATTTCTAAAAGCTTGCCTTATTACAGGAAAATGCCTAACGGGGCGGAAGTTTATGGGGTGGATATTCTTTTACCTTTATTGAATGGGAACACTCAAGAGGTTGTAGGGGTTTTGATGATTTTCTTTTCCATTGACAGCTTCAGTAATGAAATCACTAAAAACAGGAGCGATTTATTCTTAATCGGTGTTAAAGGTAAAGTGCTTTTGAGCGCGAATAAAAGCTTGCAAGACAAATCCATCACCGAAATTTATAAGAGCGTGCCTAAAGCCACCAACGAAGTGATGGCAATTTTAGAAAACGGCTCTAAAGCGACTTTAGAATACTTAGATCCCTTTAGCCATAAGGAGAATTTTTTAGCCGTTGAAACCTTTAAAATGCTAGGCAAAACAGAAAGTAAAGACAATCTCAATTGGATGATCGCTTTAATTATTGAAAAAGACAAGGTCTATGAGCAAGTAGGCTCGGTGCGTTTTGTGGTGATCATAGCGAGTGCGATCATGGTGTTAGCCTTGATTATAGCGATCACTCTCTTAATGCGAGCGATCGTGAGCAATCGTTTGGAAGCCGTTTCTAGCACCTTGTCTCATTTCTTTAAATTATTGAACAATCAAGCCCATTCTAGCGATATTAAATTGATTGAAGCGCGATCTAATGACGAATTGGGGCGCATGCAAACAGCCATTAATAAAAATATCTTGCAAACCCAAAAGACCATGCAAGAAGACAAGCAAGCCGTCCAAGACACCATTAAAGTGGTTTCAGATGTGAAAGCAGGGAATTTTGCGGTGCGCATCACGGCTGATCCCGCAAGCCCTGATTTGAAAGAATTGAGGGATGCGCTAAACGGAATCATGGATTATTTGCAAGAAAGCGTAGGGACTCACATGCCAAGCATTTTCAAAATTTTTGAAAGCTATTCTGGTTTGGATTTTAGAGGCCGGATCCAAAACGCTTCGGGTAGGGTGGAATTGGTCACTAACGCTTTAGGGCAAGAAATCCAAAAAATGCTAGAAACTTCGTCTAATTTTGCCAAAGATTTAGCGAACGATAGCGCGAATTTAAAAGAATGCGTGCAAAATTTAGAAAAGGCTTCAAACTCCCAACACAAAAGCTTGATGGAAACTTCCAAAACGATAGAAAATATCACCACTTCCATTCAAGGCGTGAGCTCTCAAAGTGAAGCCATGATTGAGCAAGGGCAAGACATTAAAAGCATTGTGGAAATCATTAGAGACATCGCTGATCAAACGAATTTATTAGCCCTAAACGCTGCTATTGAAGCCGCAAGAGCGGGCGAACATGGCAGAGGCTTTGCGGTGGTGGCTGATGAGGTGAGGAAGCTCGCTGAAAGGACGCAAAAATCCCTCAGCGAGATTGAAGCCAATATCAATATTTTAGTTCAAAGCATTTCAGACACGAGCGAGAGCATTAAAAACCAGGTTAAAGAAGTAGAAGAGATCAACGCTTCTATTGAAGCCTTAAGATCGGTTACTGAGGGCAATCTAAAAATCGCTAGCGATTCGTTAGAAATCAGTCAAGAAATTGACAAAGTCTCTAACGATATTTTAGAAGATGTGAATAAAAAGCAGTTTTAATGCTCATTCATATTTGCTGCTCGGTGGATAACCTCTATTTTTTAAAAAAGGCTAAAGAGGCTTTTGTGGGTGAAAAAATTGTAGGGTTTTTTTATAACCCCAATATCCACCCTTATAGCGAATACTTGTTGCGTTTAGAGGATGTGAAACGCACTTGCGAGATGCTAGAAATTGAATTGCTTGAGGGCGATTATGAATTAGAAAAATTTTTAGATAAAGCTAAGGGTAAGGAATTGTTAGGGGAAAAAAGCGAACGCTGTTTTGAGTGCTTTGATTTACGCTTAGAAGCGAGCGCTTTGAAAGCCTTTGAATTAGGGGAAGAAAGATTCACTACCACCTTACTCACAAGCCCTAAAAAAGACCCTAACCAGCTCATCGCTAAGGGGCAGAGCATCGCACAAAGGCACAATTTGGAATTTGTTGTGTTTAGAAACGATAATTTTGAACATTTTAAGAGCGAGTTGGATTTAAATTTGCAAGCTTTGGCGAGAGAAAATGAGCTTTACAGGCAAAATTATTGCGGTTGCCAATTCGCTTTAAAAATCCAAAAAGAATCCCAAAACAGAAGCCCCTTTGAGCTTTACTCGCCTTTAAAACGCCAGATTTTACCCGCAAGTATTGAAGAAAGAACGCAAGTTTTTAGAGCATTAGAAGCGGCTAAAAAGGACGCTAATAAGCCTTTTTTAGCCCAAAAAACGATCGCAACTTACCGCTTATTGAATGGGGGCGTGTGGCTTTCTAAAAATTCAAACCCCTTGGATTGCTGCATTCTAGCGCGCTCTAAAAGTAAGGCTAAGGTTAGGATCAACGATTTAAGGTGGGTATTTTCTCAGCGTTTAAGCGCTCTAGTGGGTTATAGCCAAAGAGATGAAACCTTGTTTTTAACTTTAGAAGGCCTTAATACCCTTATGGCAAAAAACTACGATAATTTAAAAGAGTTAAACCTTAACCCCTTGAATTATGAAGAAGAGTTATCCTTAAGGGCGTTAGTGAGCGGGAGCGAGAGTATTAATCCTATTATCGTGCTAGAAGAACGCACAGAAAAAACCCTTTTTGTAGAAATTAAAAGCGTTTTTCAAGAAGAAAAGGTGTTTTATTTGCTCTAAGCTGAACTTTAATGGAGCGATAAATTCTCGTAATAAAAAATCATTAAAGTTGGCTTTAGTATCCTACTTGATGAGGACAAAATCTCAATAGATCGTATTTTAAAATATAGCGTTGCGTGTAAGTAGGGGTTATATTTAGTCAAAACATGCAAGTAATTTAAAGTTAATTTAAGATAATTAGGCACAATAGCCGTAAAAAGTTTAAGGCTGTATTTGAAAACTCTATTCAGTGTTTATCTCTTTTTATCGTTGAACCCACTCTTTTTAGAAGCTAAAGAGATCACTTGGTCTCAATTCTTGGAAAATTTTAAAAACAAGAATGAAGACGACAAACCTAAACCCCTAACTATTGATAAAAACAATGAAAAACAGCAAATCCTAGACAAAAACCAGCAAATCCTAAAAAGGGCTTTAGAAAAAAGCCTTAAATTCTTTTTCATTTTTGGATACAACTATTCGCAAGCCACTTTTTCAACTTCCAATCAAAGCTTGACTTTTGTAGCCAATAGCATAGGGTTTAACACCGCTACGGGCTTGGAGCATTTTTTAAGAAACCACCCTAAAGTCGGTTTTAGAATCTTTAGCGTCTATAACTATTTCCATTTTGTTTCGCTCTCTCAGCCTCAAATCCTAATGGTGCAAAATTACGGGGGCGCGTTAGATTTTTCTTGGATTTTTGTAGATAAAAATATTTATCGTTTTAGGAGTTATTTAGGAATCGCTTTAGAGCAAGGGGTGCTATTAGTGGATACGATTAAAACCGGTGCTATCACGACGATTATCCCAAGAACCAAAAAAACCTTTTTTCAAGCTCCTTTGCGTTTTGGTTTTATCGTGGATTTTATCGGCTATTTGTCCTTGCAGTTAGGGATTGAAATGCCTTTAGTGAGGAATGTTTTTTACACCTACAACAACCATCAAGAAAGATTCAAACCACGATTTAACGCTAATCTTTCTTTAATCGTTTCGTTTTAGCCCCCCTTTCCCCCTTTTAAACAAGCCCATGATTTTCCTAGGGTATTTCAAAAGCATGGAAAAAACATTCGCTTGAATGCCGTTTTCTTGGCATGCTCTTATGTTTTCTTTATTCCTTAATAAAAGGCTTTTAAACCCATTTGCGCTAACCCCCCCGGTGCGCATGACGACTAGCACTTCTTTCAAATAAGAAAAGCTTATTTTTTGCACCACAAACAAGCGGATGATCATCTCAAAATCCGCTGAAATCTTATAATCGGTTTTGTATAGCCCATAGCGTTCATGAATGGCTTTTTTGACAAAGAGCGTGGGGTGGGCTGGCACCACGCCATAAAGCAAGGTTTTAGGGTTAAACTCCCCGCTTTCATAATAACGGACCACTTTTTCTAAACGATTGGGTTTGACAAAAACCAGATCCGCATACACGCTATCGCAATTTTTGTTTTCAAACTCATGCACCACTTTTTCTATCACAAACTCATCAGCATAAAAATCATCGCTATTCAATAAAGCGATAATATCCCCACTAGAACGCCTTATGCCCTTATTCATAGCGTCATAAATGCCTTTATCCTTTTCACTCACCACGCAAGCGATTTTGTCTCTGTATTTTTGAATGATTTCTAAAGTGCTATCCGCGCTAGCCCCGTCTATAATAATGTATTCAATGTTTTTATAAGTTTGATGAAGCACGGAAAGAATGGTGTCTTCAATGGTTTTTTCGCTATTAAAACACGCCGTGATCACAGAAACTTTTAACAATCCAACCCTTTTTTGATAAACTCCCCCTAATTAAGTTTTAAATAAATTCACTTGTTTGTCTAAATTCATGGTCGTTCCACTCACATGCGTGGCGATATTTAAAATATCTGAAGAATCCGCTAAAGTTTTAGAAGCCACTTTTTCCACTTCTACAAAATCGCTTACCATAGCTTCAATTTGGCATCCGGATTTGGCGTAATCGTCCATGCTTTGATTACTGTCTGACACGACTGAGCTTAAATTAGAACTCATTTTTTCGTAAGTTTCTTGCACGCTTTTACTCATATCGCTCAAGCGCTCCATTTTTTGCGAATTGAGATTCATTTGCGAGCTCACGGCGTTGATTTCTTGGACAATCACCATGATAGTGGAATTGATTTCGGCTAAAGACTTTTGAGTGCGCCCGGCTAAATTCCTGACTTCATCCGCCACCACCGCAAAGCCTCTGCCATGTTCACCAGCCCTTGCGGCTTCAATAGCAGCATTTAGGGCTAATAAATTCGTTTGATCGGCAATATCATTGATAATATCCAAAATGGATTTGACATCATCAGCGTTACGGCTTAATTGCTCCACTTTACTAGAGAGTTCCTCTTCAGTGTGCGCGCTCTCTATGATTTGAGAAAATAAATCCCCGATCGCATCCTTACTCTCTTTGACAAGCCCTTGCGTTTCAATCAAGCGCTTCCTTAACCCTTGAGATTGTTCTATAGAAGCATTCATCATGCTCGCTACATCCGTGGCTTTATTTTTTACGGAATTTAGGGTGGTTGAGGAATCTTTCATGCTCTTTTGGGTTTCTTGCACGATTTGGACCAATTCATCCATTGAAGTTTTATTGGAAATGGAAATCCCTTTAATCTCTTCCATAATCAAGCGGGCGTTTTCCACAAACAAATTGATTCCACGACCCACTTGCGAAATTTCATCGTTGCGATCACCCACATCAATTTTGGCCCTCAAATCCTTATCCCCATGGCTAAAAGCGTTGGTTTTAAGGACCAGTTCATCAATGCGTTTCACGATCCTCAATTTAGCGTATATGAGCGTCAAAACCACTAACGCTATCGTTGCTGTCAGTATCCAAAGGAATAATTTTGTGGTGTTTTCACTGAAAACCTTACCCACGCCTTCTGTGATCGCTTGATTTTCGGTGTTAATGTCAGTGTAGTAAGAAGTCGCTACGATCACCATTTGAGACACCTCATCATAATGCGAGTAGGCGAATTTTTTCTCCGGCACGCCTCCATCGTATTTAGGCATTTTGTAATAAGTATAGCCTCCCCCTTTTTTAGCCGCTTCCAAATACCCCCTAACATAATACACCCCATCAACGCTCTGAGCGTCAAGCCCTGATTGGCCTACGGTTTTAGGATTGACTGGATCAAACAATACCACCCCATTTTTATCCACCACCACCATATAAATCATGCCCTTATCGTCGTTAATGCGTTTGAAATAATCCAACGCCATTTTTCTTGCAGTAGCATTGTCAAAATTTTTGTAATACCCATGAATGCCTTGTTCAAGAATTTTTGTCATGTAAGCGAGCGTTTTTTCACGCTTTTTGTATTGCCCGGTTTCTAAATGCTCCATGAGTTGCGCTGACACATCTTTTTGCATAACTTTTACAAAACCAATAAAAAGCCCCCCTAAAGAAATAAGCGCAGCTAGCACGACAAACATGATACGAGTCCCTAGCGAAGCAAATACTGAAGCAAACATCATTTATCTCCTATCAATCATTTTTAAGTCAAACCCTAATTTGAGAGTTCAGCTTCTAAATGCCCCCCCCCCCCCCCCCGAAAAATGAGTGGCGCAAAACAAAATTAAAATCCGGTCGTTTGAAAACCGCTAACAAAGTGAAAAACCAACAATCTAGGATTATAGAACACCCTTTTTTAAGTTAGGCTTAAAGAATAAATAATAAAAATAAAAAATCTTATTTAACTTCACTTTCCTTAATGGATTTGACATTCAAAGTCCTCCCGTCTTTTGAAGTGGGGATTTTGATGCTCCCCTCTTTTAATTTTTCTGCCAATCTTTCCAACAACGGATTTTTAAAATCGTAGTGGATGATTTCCCAGTTATGTTCCAGTTCAGGGGTTACTTTTGCGCCTTTTTTTTCAGTGATGTATTTAATAATCAAATCCCGTATTTGCCCGTTATCTTGCAGTTCATCGTAAGAATTATAATACCTATCAGCGTCCGTAACCAGCTTTAAAGTCGTGGATAATGTCCCGAATCGGTAATTGTTGATCGCTAATTTATACACCGCTTTAGGGTCAATGGGTTTGTTATTAATTGTGGGATTAATGATTCTTTGCCCGGCGGGTTTGGTAACATCAACTTGGTATTTCACGCCAGAAAACATATCAAAGTTATAGCCACGAACGTTTTCATTAAAACTGATCGTCAAATCCCCCGGTTGCAACTGGTTGTAAAATTGATATGACCATTCCATGTATTTCAACAGGTTTTCACCCGTGATATGCACCCCAATGAGCGTATTAGCGAACTTGTAAATATAGGCGACATCTTTTCTTTTGAAAGGCCCTTTTTTCAAATTCGCCCCAAAATTGAACAAGGCTGCCGCTGAAACATCGGCTTTTGCGTAATATTTTTGCACTCTATTAATCAATTCTATCACCGGTGTTTCTTGCAAGGCGGCGGTTGGCATCGTGGTGATTTTTTCTTCTCCTGTAATAAAATCAGGCCTGTCAATAAAGGTTTTTGTCACTTCGCCAACCACTTCATTAGCGTATTCTTTTGATTTTTTATCCACATATTCATATTTTTTCGCTAATTCTTCATCTTCTGGAATATCTTTAGTGGGTAAATTTTCAGTCGTTATGGTTTTTTTCTTCGTTTTAGTGTCAAACACCACCACGCCTTTTGCCAGATAAGCCCCATACGCTCCAGGCTCAATGGTATGCACTTTCCCTACTTTGGTGTTATAAACCGCATGCTCATGCCCAGCAAAAATGATGTCAAATTGCGGGAATTTTTTCGCCAGATCCGGTATCCCATCGCCACCTTTTTCATCTTCTCGCCCCAAGTGAAAAGCGCCAATCAAAATATCATACTTCCCTTTTAACTCCTTCAAGGTCTTTTTTAACGCCTCTTCAGCGTCCAAAAACTTCAATCCTGCAAAATGCTCAGGCGTAGAAGCCTCCCAAGTTGGGACATGCGGCACCAAAAACCCCACAACCGCCACCCTCACGCCATCAATTTTTTTAATCATATAAGGCTTCACAAACGGCTTATTGTCTACAATTTTGATAATATTCGCATTCACGACACCGCCATTAAACCCCTTAATATTCTTTTCTAAAAAATCTTTACTGAAATTAAACTCGTGATTCCCAAGCACACGAACATCAAATTTCAAATCGTTTTCGGCTCTAACTAGCGGATGAATTGGCTCATCATTAAACAACTCCGCGCTATTGCCTTGTAACAAATCCCCGCTGTCAATCAAAACCACATTTTTATTCTCAGCCCTTTGCTTTTTGATTAAAGTCGCAATCCTTGTCAAGCCGTTATTGGGTTTTTGCTCCCCCACCGCATAATCATACGAAAAAAGCCGCCCATGAATGTCTGAAGTTTCTAAAAACACTATTTTGACTTCTTTTGCAGATACTGAAAGTGTTAGCGTTAAAAAGATGACCAAAATCCATTTTTTCATTGAAATCCTTCTAATACAAGAGATTCATAACATTAATTTTTACATAATATTAACACCGATACGATGGTTTTTGATTGGCATTTAACGCTTATGGGCAAAATGGGTAAGGGGGTAGGGGAGTAAAATCATTCCCCCCATTCATCAAACCCCCACTTCAGACCATTCAGCGCGTTTGTCTAAAAAAGCGCGTGCTAAATTCTGTGCGCCCTCTAAAGTGTGGTTAGCCGCCCAACCGCATTGCTTTTCATTGCTGGCAGGCACTTCTTTAGCCTTTAACACGTCTTGCATCGTCTTTTCTAAAACCTCTAAAATCTCTGTGTAATTGTCATGGTTTAACACCGTGAGATAAAATCCCGTTTGGCAACCCATAGGCGACCAATCCACGACATAACTGGCATGGTTACGGATAATTTCAGCGACTAAATGCTCTAAAGAATGTAAGCTTGGCATGTCCATGTGATCTTGGTTGGGTTGCTTGAAGCGCACATCGTATTTGACAATCACATCCCCATTAACGCCCTTTTTGCGATCAGCGATACGCACATAAGGGGCTTTGACTTTGGTGTGATCCAAATTGAAACTCTCTACATTCATTTTCATGTTTTTAACTCCTTTATTCATAAATTGTAATGAAACTTTAGCTTATTTTAGCGAACGCTTGCTCTAAATCTTCTAACAAATCCTGTTCATGCTCAATCCCCACAGACAAACGCACCAAGCCATCTCTAATCCCTGCAGCTTCTCGTTGTTCTTTAGGGATACACGCATGGGTCATAAACGCCGGAATCCCAACCAAACTTTCCACCCCGCCCAAACTCTCGCCTAAAATGAATAATTTAAGGCTTTCTACAAAAAGAGCCGCCTCGCTGTCATTTTTGAGGGTGAAAGAGAGCATCCCACTAAAGCCACGCATTTGGGCTTTGGCTAGTTCGTAATTAGGGTGAGTGGGAAGGCCTGGGTAATAAACCCTCTCTACTTTAGGGTGTTTTTCTAAAAACTCAGCCACGCAAAGAGCGTTTTTTTGATGGGCTTCCATGCGTAATCCCAGCGTTTTAATCCCTCTTTGCAACAGCCAGCTGTCTTGAGGGCCCAAAACCCCGCCGATAGCGTTTTGGAAAAAAGCGATCTCTTGGGCTAGTGCTTCATTATTAGTGGTTACAAGACCGGCAACCACATCGCTATGCCCGCCTAAGTATTTTGTGCCGCTATGCACCACAATGTCCGCCCCCAAAAGAAGCGGGTTTTGGCAATAGGGGGTGGCAAAGGTGTTATCCACGATAGTAAGCAAACCATGATCTTTAGCGACACTAGCGCATTGCGCTAAATCCGTGATTTTAAGCAAGGGGTTACTAGGGGTTTCTAAATAAAGGGCTTTGGTGTTGGGCTTGATAGCCTTTTTAATTTGGGATATATCGCTAGTGTCTATGATGGTGCAAGAAAGCCCGTTTTTGACAAGCACTTTATTAAACAAGCGGAAAGTCCCCCCATAGACATCATCGCCCAATAACACATGATCGCCTGATTGCAAGAGGGAAAAAACGGCGTGGATCCCGGCTAAACCAGAGGCAAAAGCAAACCCCTTAACCCCCCCTTCTAAATCAGCGATGAGTTCTTCTAAAGCAAAGCGCGTGGGGTTGCCTGAGCGAGAGTATTCATAGCCCTTATGGCGGCCTATGGCGTCTTGGCGGTAGGTGGAAGTTTGATAAATAGGCACGCTCACTGCCCCTGTTACTGCGTCCTCGCTAATGCCCCCATGGATTAATTTGGTTTGCATGCGCATGGTTTTTCCTTTTTATTGAATCTTTATGAATAAATACCTTTAGAAAGATAACGATCGGCAACATCCGGGAAAATGGTTAAAACCTGGCTGCCTTCGGGGAGGCGTTGCACTTCTTTCAAGGCTGCCGCAAAAGCTGCCCCGCTAGAGCTCCCCACTAATAAGCCGTTTTTCTTGGCCAATTTCCTGGTATAGTTAAAACCCTCTTCATCTGAGATCGTTTCAAAGCCATCAATATCCAAGTTTGCGAAAAAAGGGGGGATAAACTCCACGCCAATGCCCTCAATCTCATGAGGCCCAGGCTCTCCCCCATTCAAAATAGAACCCTCCGGCTCCACCCCAATCAAGCGGATATTAGGGATGCGCTCTTTCAAATACCTGGCTGTGCCTGCAAAAGTGCCTCCACTCCCTATCCCGGCTACAAAGCTCGTAAGGTTTGTGCCTAATTCTTGGACAATCTCAGGGGCTAGGGTGTGGTAGTAAGCGTTAGGGTTGTCAGGGTTTTCAAATTGCAAGGGCAAATAGCTATCAGGGATACTTTCGGCTAGCTCTTTACTTTTTTTAATGGCGCCAGAAATCCCCTCGCTAGTAGGCGTGTTGATCACTAAAGCCCCCAAAGCTCTCATGATTTGCTGTTTTTCTGTGCTGAATTTTTCCGGGACAACAAAGATGGTTTTGAGATGGTGTTTGATTGCCACTAAGGCTAGAGCGATGCCGGTATTGCCTGCAGTAGGCTCAATAATGGTCGTTGTGGAAGTGATTTTGTGCGTTCTAAACGCTTCCTTTATGAGGTATTGGCCTAAGCGGTCTTTAACGCTCCCTCCTGGGTTTAGATGCTCTAGTTTGGCGTAAATAGCGGACTTTAATGGAATGGGGTAATCCTTTCTGGTGAATTTAAAAACGGGGGTGCGGCCTATGGCGTCTTGCATTGCGGTAAGGATCATTATTCCTCCTAATAATAAAAATAACAATAACTCAATTTTAGCGATTATGCCTAAACTCATTAAATGGAGTAAAATTAAGGATAAAATTTGAGCTTATTAAGATCGATCAAGGAGCTTTCAATGAAAACGATAGAATGGAATGAAGAGCAAAGAAAAGCGTTTCAAGACTTGTTAAGAGAGTTTGTAGAGCTAATAGACGCTAAAGCACAAGAGAAAAAGCAAACAGGCAAAACCCCAACGGCACCAGAGCGGGCTTCATGCCAAAACGGGCTGAACGAGTTTTTAGCGCCATGGGGTTATGCGTGCAAAATCAGTCTTGGCTCTGGGAATTTATCCCATGAGCCATCCATCGCCTTTTGCCGTCAGGATATTTTAGGGGAAGAGTTTGTCAATGGTAAAAAACCAACCCCAAAAAAAGGTTTTTATATTTGGTTTGCTTACTATTGGTGCGAGCACTATCGCGAGCACGAGAATGTAAAAAAGTTTGATCTTTGCATAGGTCGATCCAGAGAGAAAGATGGGGAAAAAGAGTGTCAAAAATGCCTAGCGTATGATAAGATCATTATTGAAAACGCATGCTATCAAAAGCTCTATGACGATTTAGAATCCGATCTTGAAAGCATTACAGACTATTTTTTACACCTTATTAATGAATTTAATCAAATCCCTACTGCGCATTTTGAATTAGAGCCATCTAGCGCGAGCCATTAAGAAATAACTTGATGAAACAACCCCATACCAAAAAAGAACTCTCTCATAAGGGATTTTCCTAAAATCCCACCAACGCTTTTTAAAATAAACCTTGAAAAGCTATCGCTTGATTACAATCAAGCTTTGATATTTGGATTAAAAAAAACGCTTTGAGTGTTTTTTAGACTTTGCAATCGGTATCCCATTGATGCAAATAAAAAAGCAAGCGGGTTTTGATTAAAACCGCTCGCTTGAAAGAAGTTTTAAAAGCGTTTTTACTCCACTTCCGCATCAATCACATCATCGTCTTTTTTCTTGGGTTGCTCAGCGTTGTTTTTATTCGCCATGGCTTCGCCTAATTTTTGAGCCGCTTGCGCTAATAATTTCGTTTTGTCTTCAAGCTCCGCTTTAGTAGCGTTATCGTTTTTGATGCAATCTTTAAGAGCGTTAATGGCGTTTTGGATCTCGTTAGCGTCGTTTTCATTCAAGTTCGTTTTATGCTCATCAAGGCTCTTTTGGGTCTGGTGTGCCAAACTATCGGCATGGTTTCTCGCTTCAATCACTTCTTTTTTCCTAGCGTCTTCTTCTTTGTGTAATTCAGCGTCTTTCACCATTTTTTCAATCTCGCTATCAGACAACCCGCTAGAACCAGAAATTTTAATCTCTTGGCTTTTGCCGGTATTTTTATCTTGCGCTGACACGGTTAAAATCCCATTAGCGTCAATATCAAAGGTTACTTCAATTTGCGGCACGCCTCTTGGAGCGGGAGCGATGCCTTGCAAATCAAATTTACCCAAAGATTTATTATCCCTTGCCAATTCCCTCTCACCTTGTAAAACCATAATAGACACAGCAGGCTGGTTGTCTTCAGCGGTTGAGAACACTTGAGATTTTTTCGCAGGAATAGTCGTGCCTCTATCAATCACTTTAGTCATCACGCCTCCTAAAGTTTCAATCCCAAGACTTAAAGGCGTAACGTCTAATAAAAGCACATCTTTCACATCGCCTTTTAACACGCCCCCTTGAATGCTCGCTCCCACCGCCACGACCTCATCAGGATTGACGCTTTTATTCAACTCTTTGTTGATAAACGCTTTCACCCTTTCTTGGACTTTAGGGATACGAGTAGAGCCACCCACCATCACCACTTCTGAAATCTCATTTTTGGTTAGCCCCGCGTCTTTGATCACGCTTTCAATTTTAGAAATCGTTTCTTCCATGAGATCTTCTGTCAAGCTTTCAAATTTAGCCCTAGTGAGTTTTTTAACCAAGTGTTTAGGCCCGGTAGCGTCTGCGGTGATAAAGGGTAAATTGATTTCAGTCTCCATCGCAGAGCTCAATTCTTTTTTAGCGTTTTCAGCCGCTTCTTTCAGGCGTTGCAACGCCATCACGTCGTTTTTAATCTCAATGCCCGTTTCGCTTTTAAACTCAGCCGCTAAAAAATCAATCACACGATTGTCAAAATCATCGCCTCCTAAGAACGCATCGCCCCCTGTGGCTAAAACTTCCACGACATTATCGCCTGTTTCTAACACGGTAACGTCAAAAGTCCCCCCACCCAAATCATAAACCATGATTTTTTCGCTCTCTTTTTTATCCAAGCCATAAGCTAACGCCGCGCTAGTAGGCTCATTAATAATCCTTAAAACGTTAAGCCCTGCAATCGTGCCGGCTTCTTTAGTCGCTTTTCGTTGGCTGTCGTTAAAATAAGCAGGAACGGTGATCACCGCTTCCGTAACGCTCTCGCCTAAATAGCTCTCAGCGTCTTCTTTGAGCTTCATTAAAATTTTGGCTGAAATTTCTTGAGGGGTATAAACTTTACCCGAAATTTCAATCGCGCAAGCCCCATTCCTATCCACAATCTTATAAGGCAAGCGTTTTTCAGCTTCTTTAGCCTTATCTTCATTAAACATCAAGCCCATGATTCTTTTAATAGAATAAATGGTCTTTTCTGGGTTGGTTACCGCTTGTCTTTTGGCGCTCTCGCCCACTAAAATCTCGCCCTTATCTGTAAAAGCCACAATAGAAGGAGTGGTGTTTTTACCCTCTTTGTTCGCAATAATCTTTGCTTCATTACCTTCATAAACCGCCATTGCGGAGTTGGTTGTCCCTAAATCAATTCCAATAACTTTTCCCATGCGTTATCCTTTCTTATTAAAATAAATGTTTTAATCGTTTTTAGCAATGCTCACCATTGCCGGCCTCAAAACCCTACCCTTATACTTGTAACCCTGTTGCAAAACCTGCACGATTTTCCCGTTTTCTTTTTCTTCGCTTTTGACTTGCATGATCGCATTGTGGAAGTTGGGATCAAATTCTTCTAAGCATTCAATCCCCTCAATGCCATGCCTTGCCAAAACTTCATGCAGCTTTTCCATCGTAAGCTCCAAGCCTTTGGTTAAAGCGCTCTCTTTATCCGCTTCTACAGCACTCTTGTAAGCCCCAAGAAGCGCATCAATCACCGGCAATAGATCCAATGCGATTTTTTCATACGCATATTCTAACGCCATGCTCTTGTCTCTTTCTAAGCGCTTTTTCACGTTTTCAAAATCCGCATGCACTCTCAAGTATTTTTCGTGCATTTCTTTATATTTAAGCTCAAAATCTTCCTTGATCTCGCCTTCTTTTTCGCTCGCTTCTTGTTTTTCTTCATCTTGTTGTTCTTTGCAAGCGCAAGCGTTTTGATAAGACTCCGGCTCTTTTTGGCTTAAATCGTGTTCTTGGTTGTGTTCATCTTTCATTATTCCTCCTCAGAAATCGTTTGAAAAAACCCTTCATAGTCGCATTCTAGTTTCCCCACGCAAAGCAGTTGCATCCGCTTGTTTTGAAATTCTATAGGGCGTGTTACTAGCATGCAATCAGGCTCTATAAAATGCAACCCCTTACTCAAACGCTCCAAAACCTTACCCTCTAAAATGTCAAAAAATAAAGGGCTGTTTAAAAGCGTTTTTAACCCCATTAGATTAAAGCGCGCAATTTGTGTGTTGGAATACTCCAAACGCTCTAATTGCTTGGCCAAACTCAACGCATTGACAGAAGCAGCGATGGAGCGCACTTCCTTAACGCTTCTACCCACAAGCTCTAATAAAAATTTCTCCATTTTAACGCTGTAACCCACCGCACAAGAAAACGCTAAAAAATCCAAAATCAAAAAGCGTTTTTCGCATTCAATGACTCTTTCCAAACGCTCCAAACTGGGTTTTTTTAACAGCGTAAAAAGCCCAAAATTTTCACTCGCGCTTTTTAAGCGTTTTTCATTCACCTTTAAAACTTCAAAGCGCAACGACTTGTGCCAATAGTTTTCAAACGCCTTAAAAGTGGGCAATCTAGCGCCGCTAGAATGGGCTTGATAAAGCATGCCCTCTTTAGAAAGGATTTGAAAATAATTCCTGATCGTCGCGCAAGATATTTTCAAGTTTGCCAACTCTTTCAAGCGTTTAGAGCTAATGGGTTCTAAAATCTGCAGATAGGTTTTAACAAACGCATCTAACAAACTCTCTTTTTTATTCAAATTAGAACCTACTTTAATTCTTCTTAACATCATTATTTGAAAAATCTCGTCAATCACCATTCTTGATGAAAGAACCCTCGCATTATAGCGCAAAAAGTTAATAATCTATCACTTGTTTTAAAAAAGTGATAAAAATTACCCGATTTTTCTTTAAACTTTAGTCTGTATAACTAAATTTATTTACTATCATTAAATTAGGATTTTTTATAGAGTTGATTTAATTTAGATCTGTTAGGCAACTAATACCTTTTATTAAAAAAACTTGTTATCATGATAAACATGAACACACACACAAGAAGCATTGACAGCAATCTGATTCATTCGCTCCAAAGCATTTCATTATCCATGTTTAGAAAGGGTTTTTTTGGGCTTTATCAAGGCTCCATTTCGGCGCGCATTGGCACTAACCAATTTGTGATCAATAAAAGAAACGCTGTTTTTGATCAATTGAATGAAAACACCTTACTGGTCTTGCATGACAAGATAGATTACCGCTGGAAAGAAGCGAGCCTGGATTCGCCCATTCATGCGGGCGTGTATCGGGAGTTTTTGGATGCTAAATTCATCGCTTACGCGCGCCCTCCTTATAGTTTGGCGTATTCCTTGCGCCACAACCGATTGCTCCCTAGGGATTATTTAGGGTATCGTTCTTTGGGCGAAGAAATTGCCATTTTTAACCCCAAAGATTATGACAGCTGGCAAGAAAGAGCGGATACAGAAATTTTACGCCAATTACAAGAGAGCAAAAAATATTTTGTTTTCATTAAGGGGTGTGGGATTTTTGCCTACCACAGAGAGCTTTCTAAACTCATGGAAGTTTTTGATTTGATTGAAAACTCATGCAAGGTTTTACGATTGGGCGATTTAATGGATTATTGCTATAATGATGATCCACGATTGAGCGTGTAAAAAGCTAAAAAGGATAAAACATGACCATCAACACCCATTACACCCCTAATTTCACACAGCTCCAAACCTTGAACAATATCAATAATGACGCAACCATAAAGGATAGGAATCAAGCAGAGCAGGATTTACAACAAAGCAGTATTCAAGATGGTTTCAGCCAAAATAATGCGCCAAACGCCCCTGATTTTGACCGGTTACAAGCTTTAAACGCTATCAATAACGACGGCGAGATTAAAGATAAATCCCAAGTTGAAAAAAGCCTTGCTGATGGCGAAAATACCCCTAAAATTTATTCCAGCCTAGACACATACGCTTAAAGACACATACGCTTAAAAAAAGGGGTTTTTACCATTCTTTCAAAGCCATTTTGATCGCTTCTATCACGCAATCCATCCCACCCGCTAAACTAAAAAGCCAGTATTTGTGCGCGTAAATGTATTCTAATTGCTTAGCCCTTAATTCGTCTTCATTACTCGTTTTTTTACACACGATTTCAGCGATATGCAATTCCTGGTGGAAGATGTAAGATTGTATCGCATCCATGAAATACGAATTGAATCGCTTGTCATCAAAAAGCTCTTTAACGTTATCAATTTCAGCGCTCAAATTTTCTAATTCTGTAAAATCCAACTCTTCTAATTTGCTTTCTTCATGAAGCTTTTCCACTTTTTCTAAAAACTCTGCCACCTTTAAAAACGCTTCTTCAACTTGCGTTTTTTTCTCATTGGCGTATTTGATGATCTCTTCGCATTTTTGCCTAGCGATCTTTAAATTTTTAGCCTGTTCTGATTGGGTGGGATAAATAAGATTGATAGGAGGCTTTGGCTTGGATTTATCTATTCTTTCGCACACTTCTTTAAAGGGCATTTCTTTAGTCCCTTTAATCCTAGCCCCCCCTTCAGTAGCGTTAATGACTTCTAATTTATAGGGCGTGTTGAAAATATCTTTTTCAAAAAATTCTAAGAAAAGTTTCCACACTAAAGTGGTTTCTACTTCCCCATTACCCCCGTATTTTTCTATAAAAATCTTATCTTTATCTTTTTTAGGCTTGATCTCTTTATCGCCATAAATCGCCCCACTAGCATGGCTGTTACCGCTTTGTGAAAAGCTCAAATCTTGCCCAATAAACACGCATCTTTTGAAACGAGAATGCACCACTAATTCATACGCCATGTTCGCTGCGCTCATGCCTATGCCCACATAGCCATACTGGTGCAAATCAAAAAGGTTGGTATAACCAAAGGGGCGGAAACTGAATTGCTTAACCCCCTTTTTAACCGCTTGAATCAATCGTTTATGCACAATGGAAGTCAAAGCAAAGATAACGCCTTCTTGAAAATCTAAGGGGGTTTCTTCATAGAATTTCGCCGTTAAATCCACCCTTTCTAAAGACAACACAATATCAGGCTTGATACCGGCTCTGGCTAAAATAGGGAAAGAAGCGTCTATGCAAAAAAGCGTCGCATAAGGAGCGATTTCTTTTAAAAGGGGGAGTTGTTTGTTCAAACTGGGCCCGGTTGAAACAATAATGGCGGTGTCTCTGTTTTTTAAAGCGTTCACAAAATCCACTAAACTAGGGCTTTTGATGACTTCAGGCAAATTAGCGGCATGCTGTTTGATGCCTATGAGCGCGTCTTTAGCGTCATTGCCTACGCTAATAGCGCCATGCTCTAAAGCGCGCGTGAAATGCTGGTTGATTTCTATCATTTGGTTGGAATATCGTTCATAATAAGCGTTAAAAAGTTTTAAATCATACATTCTTGCGTATAAACGAGACTTTTTATCCATATCAAACAATGAAGCGATCATGTTGTAATTGCAAAAACTTGCATGCAATACAATCAAACGATTTTCTAAAATCTCCGTGGAAAAATCCAAAAGATTCAGCACGATGAAAATAATTTCTATTTCAGGCTCAATGACCACCAAGCGTTTTAAATTGCCATTGCCTAAAAGCAAGCGATAAAACACCCCATTACCCAAGCCAAAATAATACAAATAAGGATAAAGCATGTAAATTTCGCTATTTTTGTATAGCTCTAAGCTTGAATCTAGCGGGCTTTTTTCAAATAAGGGCGTGTTTGTTTCTTTATCTAAGAGGTTGAAATTCGCGCTATCATTCCCTAAAAACACTTCGTATTTTTTGTTTTCTTTAATGGCTTTGAGCTTTGCGAACAAAAGAGGGTCTTTTTTGAAAAGAGCTTGTAAGTTTTTTTGATAAATATCCATCATTTTAACTTATAAAAATAACTTATAAAAAGGGCTAACGCCCCCTTAAATCAAGGGCTGTTATTGTAAAAGCCTTAAGACATTTTGTTGCACCGCATTCGCTTGCGCCATAGCGAAACTCCCACTTTGCGCCAAAATATTGTATTTAGAAAAGTTCGCGCTCTCTTCAGCAAAATCCACGTCTCTGATTTGAGATTCAGCCGCTTTGACATTCACTTGGGTTACAGAAATATTGTTAATGGTGGTAACCAATTCCATTTGCACCGAACCCATATCAGAGCGGATCTTGTCTAATTGCGTGCGCGCTGAATCTGCCATATCCATCACAATCATCGCCCCTTTAAGGCTTGTTACTCCGGCTCCTATACCTTGAGAATTGGTCTCCGCTTGTGCGCCATTAGCGTTCGCCCCGGCTGCTGAAGCCACATTCGCATCAAAAATACCCCTAACCGCTCTCAAATTCACGGTGTATTCTGCCACCCCTTGAGCGGAATGAAAGCCCACATGGCTAAAATTCACACCGCTCACGATGATGTCTCTAGCGTCAGTTCTCGTCAAGGTTAAGCGCCCAATAACCGCATGCTGTGTCCCAGAAATCCCCGCAAAATTCCCTCCCCCAAAAACCTGACCGCTCGCGCTCGCTGCATGCACTGAAATCGCGCGCCCGTCAATGGAGTGCAAATTAATGCGCCCTTGAATATCCATGCTCGCTTCCACGCCGGTCCTGTCTTTGACGGAGTTGATCGCATTAGTCAATCTGCCATCAGCGTCGTTTTTATGCACATCATTCACGGTTCCAATTTCTACGCCATTAATGGTAAGCTCTCTCACGGTTCCTGATTGCACGGGAGTGCCGCCGGTGGCCATGACATTATAAGACGCCCTAACGCCTAAGGTGTTAGAAAAACGATTGATGATTTCGCTTAACGCTCCAATCCCTGTGCCTGCACTTGTGGAAATGCGCACGGTTTCAATCTTATAATCATTCACGCCATTGACTTGTTTGAAATTCAAACCCACTTCAGTCAAGTTTTGCGCCGCCGCGCTAGCGAGCATGCCTTCACCGCTAAAAGAAGAGGTTTCCATGCGCACATGCCCGATCTTATCTGAGCTCGTTGAGCCAATAGACGCCTTAACCGTGGTGTTAGAATACGCGCCAATTTGAAATTCTTTGTTAGAAAAACTTCCTGAAAGCATTTGTTGGCCGTTAAAGCTTGTGGTGTTAGCGATATTGTCTAGTTCTTCTAACAACCTTTGAATATCGCTCTGGAGTGCTCTTCGGCTTTCTAAAGTTTGCCCGTCTTGAGCGGCTTGAACGGCTTTGGTTTTAATGGTGTCTAAGATTTTGATTTGCTCATCCATCGCTTTATCAGCGGTTTGAACCATACCAATAGCGTCATTAGCGTTGCGAATCGCCTGGCCTAAATTCGCGCTTTGACTCCTTAAGCTATCAGCGATCGCCATCCCACTAGAATCGTCAGCGGCTTTATTGATCCTAAGCCCTGAGCTTAACTTTTCAAGCGAGCTTGAAAGGTCTCTGTTGTTTTGAACCCCTACCGCATGAGAAGTTAAAGCGGCGATATTGGTATTTATCCTAAAACTCATGTTTGCATCCTTTGCATAGATATTTGCTGTTAGTCAAGCAAAGGGTGTTCCAACTCTTTGATTTTTAGCGCCGTTATAGAATTTTATGGTTTGATGAATCGTTTAGTCAAAATTCTATGCTACAATCATTCATTAATAGGTATAAACATTTTATTAAAGGCGTTCAATGAAGCACCTTATTATCGTAGAATCCCCCGCAAAAGCCAAAACCATTAAAAATTTTTTGGATAAAAATTACGAAGTTATTGCCTCTAAAGGGCATGTTAGGGATTTATCCAAATTCGCTTTAGGCATTAAGATTGATGAAACCGGCTTCACTCCTAATTATGTCGTGGATAAAGACCACAAAGAGCTTGTCAAACAGATCATAGAGCTTTCTAAAAAGGCGTCTATTACTTATATCGCTACCGATGAAGACAGAGAGGGGGAAGCGATAGGCTATCATGTGGCATGTTTGATTGGAGGGAAATTGGAGAGTTATCCCAGGATTGTTTTTCATGAGATCACGCAAAATGCGATTTTAAACGCTCTAAAAACCCCACGACAAATTGACATGTCTAAGGTCAATGCCCAACAAGCCAGACGCTTTTTGGATCGGATCGTGGGTTTTAAGCTCAGCTCGTTGATTTCATCTAAAATCACTAAAGGTTTGAGCGCTGGGCGGGTGCAAAGCGCGGCTTTAAAGCTTGTGATTGATAGAGAAAGGGAAATCAAAGCCTTTAAGCCTTTAACCTACTTCACGCTAGACGCTTACTTTGAGCCGGATTTAGAAGCGCAACTCATCAGCTATAAGGGCAACAAACTCAAAGCCCAAGAACTTATTGATGAAAAAAAAGCCCAAGAAATTAAAAACGAATTAGAAAAAGAAAGCTACACTATCTCTAGTATCGTTAAAAAGTCTAAAAAATCCCCCACACCGCCCCCCTTCATGACTTCCACTTTACAGCAAAGCGCTTCCAGTCTTTTAGGCTTTTCGCCCACAAAAACCATGAGTATCGCTCAAAAATTATATGAAGGCGTAGCCACCCCGCAAGGGGTTATGGGGGTGATCACTTACATGAGGACCGATAGCTTGAATATCGCTAAAGAGGCTTTAGAAGAAGCGAGGAATAAGATTTTAAAAGACTATGGCAAAGACTACCTACCCCCTAAAGCCAAAGTCTATTCCAGCAAGAATAAAAACGCCCAAGAAGCCCATGAAGCGATCAGGCCCACTTCTATTATTTTAGAGCCAAACGCTTTAAAAGACTACCTTAAGCCTGAAGAATTAAAGCTCTATACTTTAATTTACAAACGCTTTTTAGCTTCTCAAATGCAAGACGCTCTTTTTGAAAGCCAAAGCGTGGTTGTGGCTTGCGAAAAAGGCGAGTTTAAAGCGAGTGGGAGAAAACTCCTTTTTGATGGCTATTATAAAATCTTAGGCAATGACGATAAGGACAAATTGCTCCCTAATTTGAAAGAAAATGATCCCATTAAATTAGAAAAACTAGAGAGCAACACTCATGTTACAGAGCCTCCAGCGCGCTATTCAGAAGCGAGTTTGATTAAAGTTTTAGAAAGTTTAGGCATAGGCAGGCCCAGCACCTACGCCCCAACGATTTCTCTTTTACAAAACAGAGACTACATCAAGGTAGAAAAAAAGCAAATCAGCGCTTTAGAGAGCGCTTTTAAAGTGATAGAAATTTTAGAAAAGCATTTTGAAGAAATCGTGGATTCCAAATTCAGCGCTTCTTTAGAAGAAGAACTGGACAATATCGCTCAAAATAAAGCCGACTACCAGCAAGTCTTAAAGGACTTTTACTACCCCTTTATGGATAAAATTGAAGCCGGGAAAAAGAATATCATCTCTCAAAAAGTGCATGAAAAAACCGGCCAATCATGCCCTAAATGCGGGGGGGAATTAGTCAAAAAGAATAGCCGTTATGGGGAGTTTATCGCTTGCAATAATTACCCTAAATGCAAATATGTCAAACAGACTGAAAACGCCAATGATGAAGCCAAGCAAGAATTGTGCGAAAAATGCGGAGGGGAAATGGTGCAAAAATTCAGCAGAAACGGTGCGTTTTTAGCTTGCAACAATTACCCTGAATGCAAAAACACCAAATCGTTAAAAAACACCCCTAACGCCAAAGAAACAATAGAAGGCGTGAAATGCCCAGAATGCGGAGGGGATATTGCCTTAAAAAGGAGTAAGAAAGGCTCGTTTTATGGCTGTAACAATTACCCTAAATGCAATTTTTTATCCAACCATAAGCCCATCAACAAACGCTGTGAAAAATGCCATTATTTAATGAGTGAAAGAATCTATCGCAAAAAAAAGGTGCATGAATGCATCAAATGCAAAGAGCGCGTGTTTTTAGAGGAAGATAATGGCTAAAGAAAATCCGCCTGTCGTTTTTGGGCCTGTTTTATCCAGGCGTTTTGGGAAGTCTTTGGGCGTGGATCTATCGCCCTCTAAAAAACAATGCAATTACAATTGCATTTATTGCGAGTTGGGTAAAGCCAAGCCCATTGAACGCATGGAAGAAGTGATCAAAGTGGAAACCTTGATTAACGCTATTCAAAACGCCCTAAACAACCTCACCACCCCCATTGATGTTTTAACCATTACCGCTAATGGCGAACCCACGCTATACCCTCATTTATTAGAGCTTATCCAAAGCATCAAGCCTTTTTTAAAGGGCGTTAAAACTTTGATTTTAAGCAACGGCTCGCTCTTTTATGAGCCAAAAGTCCAACAAGCCTTAAAGGAATTTGACATCGTTAAATTTTCTTTAGACGCTATTGATTTGAAAGCCTTTGAAAGAGTGGATAAGCCTTATTCTAAAGACATTAACAAGATTTTAGAGGGGATTTTGCGCTTTTCTCAAATCTATCAAGGGCAACTGGTGGCTGAAGTGCTTTTAATTAAAGGCGTGAATGATAGCGCGAACAACTTAAAACTCATCGCTGCCTTTTTAAAAAAAATCAATATAGCCAGAGTGGATTTAAGCACCATAGACAGACCCTCAAGCTTTAAAGCCCCAAAATTAAGCGAAGATGAATTATTAAAATGCTCTTTATTTTTTGAAGGGCTTTGCGTGAGTTTGCCTAAACGATCCATTACTCAAGCTAAAAAATTGATTTCTTGCGATGCGGACGAATTGCTCGCTTTAATTTCCAGACGCCCTTTAAGCGCAGAAGAAGCCCCCTTAATACTGGATCCTAACGCTTTTAAGCATTTAGAAACTTTGTTAAACCATAAGCAAATTACGATTAAAAAAGTCGGCTCTTTGGAGTTTTATTGTGCGTTTTAACCTCCATTTATAACCTGTAGTTTTACCTTATTTTAGGGATAGTTTAAGCTTTTAATAAGAATCTCTTTTATTACCAAATAACGCTACCATAAAAAATCAAAAGCCGACAGATCATTAAAAACTTGGTGTAATATTTTAATCGCTACACCCTTTTACTATAACCATAACCCGCTTTTTCTACTTTCTTTTCAGTATTAGCCGCTACTTCTATTTCTTTATTAATATCGGCAACGATGTTTTGAATGATTGAAAAGCTTTGAGAGGTTGGAAGGTGGGCTTGTGAGTCTGGTTTTAAACTCCTCATTTCAAGCATTTTAGCTTGAGCTTTAGAGCGTATTTTTAAATTTTCTTTTTGCCATTCTTCTGTAGCGTTAAAATCTCTAGGATCTAGTTCTAAATAAGCGACAGAACTTGGTTTATAAAAATCCACTTGTTTAGCGATAGCTTTTTGTGAATAGGGCAGAGATTCTAGCTCTTTTTGCAAATAAGCTATAAGCTCTTGTGCTTTTGATCCTCTTTGAGAGCGGGGTTGTTTAGAGTTTGGAAGGTGTTTTGGCTGGATAGGGGTTTGATTGGTTTTTGTGGGTTTAGGGGTTTTGCATTCAGCTTCTATTTCTATAGCAATACCAGTAGTAATACCGGTCTTAATTCTTGCTTTTTTAATAAATAATTGGCCATGTTTTTCTTGGCAATTTTGTTCTGTTTCTTTAATGAAATCTTTCTGTTCTTTAATCAAATCTCTTTGTGTATTAATTGTCTTTTGTTTTTGCTGTTCTAACTCTATCCCACTCTTATTTGCTTTTTGTTTTTCTTGTTCTGTCTTTTGTCTTTCTTGTTCTGCTTTTATTTGACTATTAGCGAGTTCTATCCCACTCTTGTTTGTTTTCTGTCTTTCTTGTTCTAACTCTATCCCACTCTTGTTTGCTCTATCCCTAGCGTTTTCAGCTTCCTTTTTTTCTTGTTCTAACTCTATCTGTTTATCAATATCACCAGTGCTACAAGCGGCTAATAATAAACTTATCGCTATTGTGAGTCCTGAATATTTCCACCAATTGATTTGATTTTCTTTTTCAGCTTGTTTGGATTTATCCTGGACTTTATCGTCCAATTCTTTCGCTTTCCTGCACGCAACATGGGTCAATACTACTAATGCCGTCCTGCTTTTCTTGGGGTGTTTTTTTACAAGTTCTCTAACTTTCTTCATAATTTTTGTAAAAAACCCACCAATTGATCTGATTATATTTGTAATGGCGTTCGCTTGTTTAAAATGAGTCTCTTTATTTGCCTTTGTGTCAGCTGTCTCTGTGTTTTTGCCAACTTTATTTGTTTTTCCTGTTTTTACTGATTCCATTACCAACCTTTTTTCAAAAAACAATCCCACTTTTCAAAATTATATCATGGAAACCAATACGAAAAATCCACTCAAGTTAGATCAACCCTTTTATTATCAAGTTAAGCCATGCTCTTTCAACTCTTTTTCTAACTTGGCTACAGCGTTCCAAGTGGGGATCACGCTATCAGGGTTTAAAGAAATGGAAGTGATGCCCTCTTTGACTAAAAACTCTGTTACTTCAGGGTAATCGCTTGGGGCTTGCCCGCAAATCCCGCAATATTTGTTGTGCCTTTTACAAGCTTCAATCGCTTTTTTAAACATTTTTAGCATCGCTTCATTCCTTTCATCAAAGACATGGCTGACTAACTCGCTGTCTCTATCCACGCCTAAAGTGAGTTGGGTTAAATCGTTTGATCCAATAGAAAAGCCATCAAACAAGCTTAAGAAATCATCAGCCAAAATGACATTCACCGGCAATTCGCACATGATATAAATTTCAAGCCTGTTTTTACCGGACTCTAAATTGTTTTTTCTTAAGATTTCTAGGACTTTTTTACCCTCTTCAATGGTGCGCAAAAAAGGGATCATCACTTTCATGTTGGTTAATCCCATTTCTTCTCTCACTAACGCTAAGGCTTCACACTCCCATGAAAACGCTTCATTATAGCTTTCTGAATAATACCGACTAGCCCCCCTATAGCCAAGCATGGGGTTTTCTTCATTAGGTTCATAGCTAGAGCCGCCAAGCATGCGCATGTATTCATTGGATTTGAAATCGCTAGTCCTTACAATCACAGGTTTAGGGTAAAACGCCGCGCTGATCATGCCAATGCCTTCAGCGATTTTTTTCACAAAAAAATCCTTAGGGTTAGCATAGCCTGCCATAAGGTTTTCAATTTCATTTTTTTCTTTCACGCTTTTTTTGTGGTGCAAATCCACTAAAGCTAAGGGGTGGGCTTTGATTTGATTTAAAATAATCATTTCCATTCTGGCCAGCCCTACGCCGTGATTAGGGAGTTGAGAAAAGCTAAAGGCTTTTTCAGGGTTTCCAATATTGATGTAAATTTTTGTTTGAGTTTCTTGCATGTTAGAAAGCTCCACCCTTTCAATTTCATGCTCATAAATGCCTGCATACACATAGCCCTCTTCGCCCTCAGCGCAAGAAACCGTGATTTCCATGCCGGTATAAAGGCTATCCGTCGCCCCGCTCACCCCAACAATGGCCGGCACGCCAATTTCTCTAGCCACAATAGCGGCATGGCAAGTGCGCCCCCCACGATTGGTGATAACCGCGCTCGCTTTTTTCATGCAAGGCTCCCAGTCTGGGTCGGTGTTATCCGTAACTAAAATTTCGCCCTCTTTAAAAGAATTCATATGCTCCAAATCGTTGATGATGCGCACTTTTCCTGAGCCGATTTTACTCCCAATCGCTCTGCCTTGTAAGATAATTTCTTTCTTTTCGTTAGGGTTTTTGAATTTGAATTTTTCAAAGACTTGATTTTCTTCTTTACTTTTTTGGCTTTGAACGGTTTCTGGGCGCGCTTGAACGATAAAGATTTCCCCACTATCGCCATCTTTAGCCCATTCTATATCCATAGGGCGGTATTGTTTGGCCTCTTTAGAGTAATGTTTTTCAATTTCAATGGCGTATTTGGCTAAAATCAGCACGTCTTCATCGCTCAATGAAAAGGATTGCCATTCTTTTTTGGTGGTTTTAATGTTTCTGGTAGGGTGTTCGCTACCCCTTGGGGCATAGACCATTTTTTGCGTTTTGTTGCCGAGTTGGCGTTTGATAATGGGGCGTTTGTTTTGCTCTAAAGTGGGTTTAAACACATAAAATTCATCAGGGTTTATCGTGCCGCCCACCACATTTTCGCCTAACCCCCACGCTGAAGTGATAAACACCGCGTCTTTAAAACCGGTTTCAGTGTCAATAGAAAACATCACGCCCGCGCTGCCTTTATCCGCTCGCACCATTTTTTGCACCCCCACACTGAGCGCGACTTTTAAATGATCAAACCCACGACTCGCTCTATAACTAATCGCTCTATCGGTAAAAAGCGACGCTAAACAGGATTTGATATAGTGGATCAATTCTGTTTTACCTTTAATGTTTAAGTAAGTGTCTTGTTGCCCGGCAAAAGAAGCGTCCGGTAAATCTTCTGCAGTAGCGGAACTCCTTACCGCCACATCGGCTTCTTTCATGTCGTATTGTCGGCTTAAAATTTCATAAGCTTGAAAAATCTCATCTCTCAAATCGCTAGGAAAAGGCGTGCCAAAAATAAGCTCTCTGATTTGTTTGGAGCGGATTTTTAACACATCAATTTCCGTGGCATCAACATTTTCTAAAAGCTCTATGATCTTTTGTTTAGCCCCCCCTTGCTCCAAAAGATACCAATACGCTTCGCTCGTGATCGCAAAGCCATCAGGCACTTTAATCCCAATTGGCACTAGTTCTTGAAACATCTCGCCAATGCTAGCGTTCTTGCCCCCAACCAGATTCACATTCTTATTGTTCAACTCTTTGAAAAACTTGATATATCGCACAAAACTCCCTTAAAATTATCATTAAGTCTTTTAAAACAAAAATCTAATTAATGAATGATAGCATGATAGAGCTTTAGTTTTAGCTAGTTTGTATTCTAAGCTTTCTAATAGGGGTGTATTCTTTTTGATTTATGATTTTATTGTATAATAGGCGATTAGTTAGGTATTTTTGAATATAGAAAGGGTGGTTTTGTATAGGCGGTTGTTATTGAATTTGTTTTGTATGGTGTTTTTACAAGCGTGTTTAAAGCCTATGAGCGACCCTAAAGCTGAGAAAGTGGATTCGCAAGTGCAATGCGGGTTTGGCTCAAAAGATTGCTGAATTTTAAGGTTTAAAGAAAGGAAACATAAGTTTTAAAGAATGAGTGCGGAACTGATTGCAGTTTATAAAGACGAGCAAATAATAGATTTAGAGAGCGCGAAAGTCTTAGGGCTGAGCGATGGGATTAAAGCGTTAAAAGGGGCAGAGCCGATATATTTTGATGATTCGCCTTTGGCTTTGGAGGTGATTAGGCATTCATGTGCGCATTTGCTCGCGCAAAGCTTGAAAGCCCTTTATCCGGACGCGAAATTTTTTGTAGGCCCTGTGGTAGAAGAGGGGTTTTATTACGATTTTAAGACTTCTTCAAAAATCAGCGAAGAGGATTTGCCTAAAATTGAAGCGAAAATGAAAGAATTTGCGAAGTTGAAACTCGCTATCACTAAAGAGACTTTAACCAGAGAGCAAGCCTTGGAGCGTTTTAAGGGCGATGAATTAAAGCATGCGGTGATGAGTAAAATCAGTGGCGATATATTTGGCGTGTATAAACAAGGCGAGTTTGAAGATTTGTGTAAGGGGCCTCACCTCCCAAACACTCGTTTTTTAAACCATTTCAAGCTCACTAAATTGGCTGGGGCTTATTTGGGCGGCGATGAAAACAATGAAATGCTCATTAGAATCTATGGCATCGCTTTTGCCACTAAAGAGGGCTTAAAAGACTATCTTTTCCAAATAGAAGAAGCGAAAAAACGGGATCACAGAAAGCTGGGCGTGGAGCTAGGGCTTTTTAGTTTTGATGATGAGATAGGGGCGGGCTTGCCTTTATGGCTGCCTAAAGGGGCAAGGCTCAGGAAGCGCATTGAAGATTTATTGAGCAAGGCGTTACTTTTAAGAGGCTATGAGCCGGTTAAAGGCCCTGAGATTTTAAAAAGCGATGTGTGGAAAATCAGCGGGCATTATGACAACTATAAAGAAAACATGTATTTCACCACGATTGATGAGCAAGAATACGGCATAAAGCCTATGAACTGCGTGGGGCATATTAAAGTCTATCAAAGCGCTTTACACAGCTACAGGGATTTGCCTTTAAGGTTTTATGAATACGGCGTGGTGCATCGGCATGAAAAAAGCGGCGTGTTGCATGGGCTTTTAAGGGTTAGGGAATTTACCCAAGACGATGCGCATATTTTTTGCTCTTTTGAACAGATCCAAAGCGAAGTGAGCGCGATTTTAGATTTTACGCATAAAATCATGAAAGCGTTTGGTTTTAGCTATGAAATGGAATTATCCACTAGACCGGCTAAATCCATAGGCGATGATAAAGTCTGGGAAAAGGCCACTAACGCTTTAAAAGAAGCCCTAAAAGAGCACCATATTAATTATAAAATTGATGAAGGGGGAGGGGCTTTCTATGGGCCTAAGATTGACATTAAAATCACCGATGCTTTAAAGCGTAAATGGCAGTGCGGCACGATCCAAGTGGATATGAATTTGCCTGAACGCTTCAAGCTCGCTTTCATTAATGAACACAATCACGCTGAACAGCCGGTGATGATCCACAGAGCGATTTTAGGCTCGTTTGAAAGGTTTATTGCGATTTTGAGCGAACATTTTGGGGGGAATTTCCCTTTCTTTGTCGCGCCCACTCAAATCGCTCTCATTCCCATTAATGAGGAGCATCATGTTTTTGCTTTGAAATTAAAAGAGGAATTAAAAAAGTGCGATATTTTTGTAGAAGTGCTGGATAAAAACGACAGCTTGAATAAAAAGGTGCGCTTAGCCGAAAAGCAAAAAATCCCTATGATTTTAGTGTTAGGGAATGAAGAGGTGGAGACCGAAATTTTATCCATTAGAGACAGAGAAAAACAAGCTCAATATAAAATGCCCTTAAAGGAGTTTTTAAACATGGTTGAATCTAAGATGCAAGAGGTTAGTTTTTGAGTAGGAACGAAGTGTTGTTAAACGGAGACATTAATTTTAAAGAAGTGCGTTGCGTGGGTGATAATGGCGAAGTGTATGGGATTATTTCTTCTAAAGAAGCGCTCAATATCGCTCAAAATTTAGGTTTGGATTTGGTTTTGATTTCAGCGAGCGCGAAGCCCCCTGTGTGTAAGGTGATGGATTATAATAAATTCCGCTACCAAAATGAAAAGAAAATCAAGGAAGCCAAGAAAAAGCAAAAGCAAATTGAAATCAAAGAGATCAAGCTTTCCACTCAGATTGCGCAAAACGATATTAACTACAAAGTCAAGCATGCGAGAGAATTTATTGAAGCCAATAAACATGTCAAATTCAAGGTGGTTTTAAAGGGTAGGGAGAGCCAAAATTCAAAAGCTGGGCTTGATGTGCTTTTGAGAGTCCAAACAATGATGGAAGATTTAGCCAACCCTGAAAAAGAGCCAAAAACCGAGGGGCGTTTTGTTTCGTGGATGTTTGTGCCTAAGGCTAAAGAAACCCCCAAAAACGAAAAGAAAACTAAAGAAAATAACCCGCCTTTTAATCGCATTAACCTTATGAAAGGAGAAAATCATGCCAAAAATGAAGACTAATCGCGGCGCGTCTAAGCGTTTTAAAGTTAAAAAAAACTTGATTAAGCGTGGCAGCGCTTTTAAAAGCCATATTTTGACTAAAAAAAGCCCTAAGCGTAAAGCCAATTTAAACGCGCCAAAACATGTGCATCACACTAACGCGCATTCTGTCATGTCGTTGCTTTGCAGGGCTTAAGAATGCTCATTAGAAAGTGGAGTTAATCCCCTTGTTTAAGGGAAAGTCGTTTTAAAAACGCACCTAAAAATATTTTAAAAAGAAAGGTAAAGAAATGAGAGTTAAAATAGGCGTTGTGCGCAGAAGACGCCATAAAAAAGTCTTAAAACTCGCTAGAGGGTTTTATAGTGGCAGAAGAAAGCATTTTAGAAAGGCTAAAGAACAGCTTGAAAGGAGCATGTATTATGCCTTTAGGGATCGCAAACAAAAGAAAAGAGAGTTCAGGAGTTTGTGGGTGGTAAGGATTAATGCGGCTTGCAGAATGCATGAAACAAGTTATTCGCGTTTCATGCATGCCTTAAAAGTGGCTAACATTGAATTAGACCGCAAGGTTTTAGCAGACATGGCGATGAATGACATGCAAGCCTTTAAGAGCGTGTTAGGGAGCGTGAAAGAGCATCTTTAATCTCTGGCTGTTAGGTTTTGGTTTTAGCCTAAAAAAGGTGAGAGGATTTAGGAATTTTTACTAAAAAGTTCCTAAAATTGATTTTTGTTTCAATTTATTCTCATTCAATCGCTATATTTAATCAAAAAGAAAGCAATTTTATAGTAGAATGTAGCATTTAGAACTCAAATAGAGAAAATGTAGAAGGAAGGAATACATGAAGAAATCTGTTATAGTAGGTGCTATCTCTCTAGCAATGACAAGCTTGTTGTCAGCAGAGACCCCTAAGCAAGAAAAAGCTATTAAGACTAGCCCTACCAAAAAAGGTGAAAGAAATGCTGCTTTTATAGGGATTGATTACCAGTTGGGTATGCTTAGCACTACCGCTCAAAATTGTTCCCATGGCAATTGTAATGGTAATCAAAGTGGGGCTTATGGCTCTAACACGCCTAACATGCCCACAGCGTCAAACCCCACAGGAGGGCTTACCCATGGCGCTCTAGGGACTCGTGGGTATAAAGGCTTGAGCAACCAACAATACGCTATCAATGGTTTTGGTTTTGTTGTAGGGTATAAGCATTTTTTTAAGAAATCCCCGCAATTTGGAATGCGTTATTACGGGTTCTTTGATTTTGCAAGCTCTTATTACAAGTATTACACTTATAACGATTATGGCATGAGAGACGCTCGCAAGGGTTCTCAAAGTTTCATGTTTGGCTATGGGGCTGGCACAGATGTGTTGTTTAACCCAGCTATTTTCAATCGTGAGAACTTGCATTTTGGGTTTTTTCTTGGCGTTGCGATTGGTGGCACCTCTTGGGGTCCAACAAACTATTATTTTAAGGACTTAGCTGAAGAATATAGAGGGAGTTTCCACCCATCAAATTTCCAGGTCTTAGTTAATGGCGGGATCCGCTTAGGCACTAAACACCAAGGTTTTGAAATTGGCTTGAAAATCCAAACCATTCGCAACAATTATTATACCGCTAGTGCGGATAATGTTCCTGAAGGGACTACCTATAGATTCACTTTCCACCGCCCCTATGCCTTTTATTGGCGTTACATTGTAAGCTTTTAAGGTGTTTTAGGGTTAATCTTATGGGGGCATAGAAAAGGGCTTTTGCTCTTTGTGGTCTTTCATGACTTTCTTGTATCAAAGCCGTTGTTTAATCAATACGGCCACTCAGCAAAAATGAAATCGCAACCTTTACATACAATTGAACTCACCAACAACCGCACACAAACAAGTCTTTGAAAAATCAAAAATGAGTTCATTATTTTTAAAAATAAGGGATATAGGTTAGCTGTTTTAATGGAGCACTGATCATAAAATCTAAAAATCAATTCGCTATTAAAGCGCTATAAGTTATCTTTAATCAATCAAATGATAGAATTTATTCTTTATTTTTGAATTGGGAGCATTTGATGAAAAAAATGGCGTTTTCTTTATTATTTACAGGGACTTTTTTGGGGCTTTTTTTGAATGCGAGTGATTTTAAGAGCATGGATAATCAGCAACTATTAGAGCAAGCAGGGAAAGTCGCTCCTAGCGAAGTTCCAGAGTTTCGCACGGAAGTCAATAAACGATTACAAGCGATGAAAGAAGAAGAGCGTAAAAATTATAAAGCGGATTTTAAGAAAGCGATGGATAAGAATTTAGCTTCTTTAAGCCAAGAAGATCGCAACAAGCGTAAAAAAGAAATTCTTGAAGTGATTGCTAACAAAAAGAAAACAATGACCATGAAAGAGTATCGTGAAGAAGGGTTAGATTTGCATGATTGTGCATGCGAAGGCCCTTTTCATGACCATGAAAAAAAGGGAAAAAAAGGGAAAAAACCAAGCCATCCTAAGCATTAGCGCTTAGGGTGTGCTAACTTTTTTTGATTTTTGTAAAACCACGCCGTAAGCCCCTAGCTTTTGGCTGTGGGGATTAGGGCGTTTTTGCGTTATAATTGTCATGGCGTTTGGGCATTGACCCTTAGAATGGAGACTGCCTACTTTGGGTGGGCTTTGTTACTCTCAAATCCTTTAGCTGTAAAGAGCGTCTCAATTTTTTTAGGGTTAAAGTTTTTGGAGTGTTTGTATTTTTTGGATATTTATAGTATCATACCCAATAGTAAAGACCCTTTGAAAGTCTGTATTTTAAGACGGCTAAAACAGCTTGAATTCTAGGTGGTTTTTTATCAATAGAAGAAGATTTCAAAAGAGAGCTTTTATGAAGAACGGTACCTATTTTTGTTGCGGTTATATATTAATTAGGAGTTTGGTGTGAAACGGATTTTATTTTTTTTAGCGGTTACGACTTTTTTGTTGAGAGCAGAAACGGATTCTGCCACTATTAACACTACAGTTGATCCCGATGTTATGTTTTCTGAAAGCTCCACAGGGAATGTGAAAAAGGACCGCAAGAGGGTTTTAAAGAGTATGGTTGATTTGGAAAAAGAGCGCGTGAAGAATTTTAACCAATATTCTGAAACTAAGATGAGTAAGGGCGATTTATCCGCTTTTGGAGCTTTCTTTAAGGGAAGTTTGGAAGATTGCGTGGAGCAAAAGATTTGTTATTATGAGCATAGGAATGGCAAGGTTTCTTTTGTGGTGAATGACAGAGAAAAGTTTTATAAGCATGTGCTTAAAGACTTAGGGACAGAGCTTTCACTCCCTTTGTTCAACTGGCTTTACAAGGGCTCGGATTTTGGGGCTTTGCATGAGCAGTTTGGGGATATGTATGATGGGTATATCAAATACTTGATCAGCATGGTTAGGGTGAGCCAAAAAGAAAAGGCTAGAAAACTGGATGCAGTTGCTCTTAAAAAAATGGAAGAACAAGCTGAGAAAGACACCAAAGCAGCGTTTCAAAAGAGGAGCAATGGGGAGCTTCAAAACCATACTGATAGCCCTGAATTTATAAGTTCTTCTAAGAAAACACAGACTTCTAATCCAGAACTAGATTCTATAACTAACGCTAACACGCTCAAAGAAACAGCTTCAAAAGAGCCAGAGGCTTCTTCAAAAAAAGAGAAAAAACCTAAGAAAAAACGCCGCCTTTCAAAGAAAGAAAGGCAACAACAGGCCTTGCAACAAGAGTTTGAAAAGCAAATTAGCGACTCTAGTAAGTCTGAAAAGTAGTAAGGAATAGCTAGCTTACTTTTTTGAGTAGGGGGCTTTAAATAAGTTTCTTAAGCACTCCTTTTTTAGGCTTTTAGCTTTCTATCACTCTGTCCTATGTTAGGACTATCTCTTGAAAAACCACCGCTTTTTTAAAATCTTTAGAATTTAAGCTTTTTGGCTTTTTTTGTAGTAACGATTGGTAACAATTAGCTTAAGGTTTTGTTACGCAAAAATCTTTGAAATATGGCGATTGATAGAGTTAAACACAATCTCAGACATTCCAACGCATTTTATAGAGCCTATAAAAAGTTTTTTAATACTCCTTAGCAGAAATCCCAATCGTCTTTAGCGGTTGGGATGAATGCTACCAATTCATGGTATCATATCCCCATACATTCGTATCTAGCACAGGAAGTGCGCAAAGTTACGCCTTTGGAGATATGATGTGTGAGACCTGTAGGGAATGCGTTGGAGCTCAAACTCTGTAAAATCCCTACTATAGGGACACAGAGTGAGAACCAAACTCTCCCTACGGGCAACATCAGCCTAGGAAGCCCAATCGTCTTTAGCGGTTGGGCACTTCACTAGAGTATTGGCAATCAATTGATGCCTTTGAGTGTTTTTCACATTTAAAAAAAGCTTGCGAAAAGCGAGTGATAGTTTCTCATAACGCGCTCTTAGGGGGATTTTTTAAAAAAGGGGGTTGTAGGGGAATGATTTCAAAATATCCCTTATCCCCTTATGAGTTTCAAATAAACTTTTTTACTACAAAATGGAATCCAAAACAATGAAATAACGCTTTAAAACCCTATGTTTAAAAATTTTTAAAGGATATTAAAGTTGGATAGGGCTTATTTGTTTTGGTTAAAAACAAAGCCTTTTATTTTGAATTTAAAACCCCTAAAGTTGAGAGCTATCCCTTAGCATTTTAAGGTTTTGGCTAACCCTCCTAACGAGGTCTCTTTGTATTTTTCATTCATGTCTTTTCCGGTCGCATACATCGTAGCGATCACTTCATCTAGGCTCACTTTAGGTTTGTATTCATCTTCTAAAGCCAATTTAGAAGCACTGATCGCTTTAATCGCTCCTAAAACATTGCGTTCAATACAAGGGATTTGCACCAAGCCCCCCACCGGATCGCATGTCAATCCTAAATGGTGCTCCATAGCGATTTCACTAGCGATCAAAACCTGTTGCGTGGTCGCTTGGCACAAATGGGCTAACCCTCCTGCAGCCATAGAGCTTGCCACGCCAATTTCAGCCTGACACCCGGCTTCTGCGCCGCTCAAGGAAGCGTTTTTTTTGTAAAGATAGCCAATCGCCGCGCTAGTGAGTAAAAAATCATTGATAGATTTTTGCGATAAATTTTCAAACAAATGGTTTTTGGCGTATAAAAGCACGCTTGGCACCACCGCACACGCCCCGTTAGTGGGGGCGGTTACCACCTTGCCTCCGCTAGCGTTTTCTTCGGCAATGGCGCGAGCGTAAAGCGAAATGTAATCAATCAGTGCTAGGGGGTCTTTCCCGCTTGTGGGGTGTTTTTCTAATCGCGTTTTAATGCTTGGGGCTAATCGTGTTACTTTCAAAGAACCAGGCAGATACCTTTCTTTAGAATTAGCCCCATTATAATAACACTCAAGCATCGCATGATAAATTTTAGTCATCGTTGCATCAGGGTGGTTTTTGAGGGCGTTTTCTCTCAAACGCACGATTTCAGCGATGCTTTTTTGGTGTTTTTGGCACAATTCTAGCAATTCTTTAGCGCTTGAAAAATCATAAGCAACGCTTTCACTTCCACTCTCTTCAGACAAGTTGTCTAATTCTTTTTCAGTATAGACAAATCCTCCACCAACAGAATAATAAGTCTCTTCTTTTAAAACCTCATTTTTAGCGTTAAAAGCTTTTAGAATGAGAGCGTTTTGGTGTCTGGCTAAAGGTTTGTTGTCAAAAATCAAATCTTTAGCATAATCAAAAGGGATATGATGCTGGTTAGCGAGTTTTAAAACTTTGTTTTCAAACACCTCATGCAATAAGGCTTTTTTGGTTGTTATATCTAATTCGTTAGCATAAATGCCATGCAAGCCAATTAAAACCGCCTCATCGCTCAAATGCCCTTTACCGGTTAAAGCCAATGAGCCATGCAAGGTGATTTGAACGCGCTCAACCTGCTCTAAAATGCCTTTTAACAACCCGCAAAATCTCGCTCCCGCTTCCATAGGCCCTATGGTGTGTGAAGAGCTAGGCCCCACGCCGATTTTAAAAATGGATAAAATAGAAAAACTAGCCATTAAAATAGTCCTAAAAACACGCTCAAAGCCGTTAAGCTCCCAAAGACAAACACAAAAATATCCACTTTGAAGTTTCTAAAACGCTTCAAACTAGAAACGCTATAAAAAGCGACCATGGGCATCACAAACAGAATGAGCGCGATAATGGGACCGCCTAAATTTTCAATAAAATCCAAGATATTAGGGTTAATATAAGCCACAAGTGTGATAGTCAGCCATAAAAAAATCGTTACGCTCACGCTCAAGGGCTTAGAAGCTTTTTTCAATTTTAAACTTTGAATGATAATGCCTTCTAAACCCTCTTTAGCCCCATAATAATGCCCAAAAAAAGATGAAAAAATCGCTAAAAAGGCCACCACAGGCCCCGCATAGTTGATTAAAGGGTTGTTTAAAGTGTTAGCCAAATAGCTTAAAATGGGGATATTTTGTTCCCTTGCTTTCACAAAATCATCAGCATTCAAGCACATGACGCACGAAAACACAAAAAACATCACAAACCCTAAAAGCATCAGCGATGTCCCTAATTCAATTTGATTGAGTTTGTATTCTTTGAAAGCGCCGTATTCTTTTCCCACGTTTTGAGTGAAGGTTGAAATAATGGGGCTATGGTCGAATGAAAACACAAGCACCGGTAAGGTTAGCCAAATCGCTAACACAAATTCTTTGAAACTCGGCACCACAAAAAGATTAGCGCCTTGCCAATAAGGGATAAGATACAAAGAAAAAAGCAATAAAATCAAGCATAAAGGATACACTAAAGCGTTACAAATGCGCGTAACAATCGTAGCGTTAAAAACCATCACCAACATCATTAAAGAGACTAATACCACAGCCAGTAAGCCCCGATGAAAAGGCGCTAAATGCAACTGGTTAGTGAAAAAATGATCAAACACATTAGTGATACCCACCCCATAAACCAAGCAAATAGGATAAATCGCTAAGAAATAAAGCAAAGTGATAAGAAAACCCCATTGAGCGCCAAAATGAGAGCGAACGACCATGGTAATGTCTTCTTGATCTTTAGATCCTATGAAATAAGCTAAAGCCCTATGCCCCAAATAAGTCAAAGGGAAAATAATCGCGCTCATCACCACAATAGCCCATACCCCATGCCCACCGGCTCTAATAGGCAAAAATAAAATCCCAGCCCCCACCGCCGTGCCAAATAAGGACACCATCCAACGCAAATCAAACAAATTGAGTTTTTTAGGATCTCTTGGAACTGCTTTTTCTTGTGCCATGCTATTAAACCGCCCTTGTATCGTGTTAAAGAGTTTTCATTGTAGCATAAAGCTTTTTATGATTGGGGTTTTTTGAGATTAAGGGGTGGTTTTGGGTGCGCATTTATTTTCTAAAATCCACGATTTAACCCGCACAAGCTATAATAACGCTTAAAAAAAGATTAATAAAGGATTATAGAAATGTCAAACACAACCTGGTCGCCCACTTCATGGCATTCTTTTAAGATAGAGCAACACCCCACTTATAAAGATGAGCAAGAATTAGAAAAGGTCAAAAAAGAATTGCACTCCTACTCTCCTTTAGTGTTTGCTGGCGAAGCGAGGAACTTGCAAGAGCGCTTAGCCCAAGTCATTGACAATAAAGCGTTTTTGTTGCAAGGGGGCGATTGCGCGGAGTCGTTTTCTCAATTTAGCGCTAACCGAATTAGGGACATGTTTAAAGTGATGATGCAAATGGCGATTGTCTTAACTTTTGCTGGCTCTATACCGATCGTGAAAGTGGGGCGCATTGCCGGGCAATTTGCCAAGCCTCGCTCCAATGCGACTGAAATACTGGATGATGAAGAAGTGCTAAGCTATAGGGGGGATATTATCAATGGGATTTCCAAAAAAGAAAGAGAGCCAAAGCCTGAAAGAATGCTTAAAGCTTATCATCAAAGCGTAGCGACTTTAAACCTTATCAGAGCCTTTGCTCAAGGCGGGTTAGCCAATTTAGAACAAGTGCATCGTTTCAATTTGGATTTTGTCAAAAACAACGACTTTGGGCAAAAATACCAGCAAATCGCTGACCGGATCACGCAAGCTTTAGGGTTTATGCAAGCATGCGGGGTGGAGATAGAAAAAACGCCTATTCTTAGGGAAGTGGAATTTTACACCAGCCACGAAGCGTTACTGCTCCATTATGAAGAGCCTTTGGTGCGTAAGGATAGTTTGACTAACCAGTTTTATGATTGCTCCGCGCACATGCTGTGGATTGGCGAAAGGACAAGAGACCCTAAGGGTGCGCATGTGGAGTTTTTAAGGGGGGTTTGTAACCCTATTGGCGTGAAAATCGGGCCTAATGCGAGCGTGAGTGAAGTGTTAGAATTGTGCGATGTCTTAAATCCGCACAACATTAAGGGGCGTTTGAATTTGATCGTGCGCATGGGTTCTAAAATGATTAAAGAGCGTTTGCCTAAGCTTTTACAAGGGGTGTTGAAAGAAAAACGCCATATTTTATGGAGCATTGATCCCATGCATGGCAACACGGTTAAAACCAGCTTGGGGGTTAAAACAAGGGCTTTTGATAGCGTGTTAGATGAAGTGAAAAGCTTTTTTGAAATCCATAGGGCTGAAGGGAGTTTGGCTTCAGGGGTTCATTTGGAAATGACAGGTGAGAATGTTACAGAATGTATCGGTGGCTCGCAAGCGATCACCGAAGAGGGTTTGAGCTGCCATTACTATACGCAATGCGATCCGAGACTAAACGCCACTCAAGCCTTAGAACTCGCTTTTTTAATCGCTGACATGCTTAAAAAACAACGCACTTGATTGAAATCAAGATAATAAGAGGCTTTAGTCAAGCGATCGTTTCTTGTAATGCGTTCTATAGGGGGATTTAGTTGGGGGTTGTAGGGGGAGAGTTATTTCAAAATACCCCAATTATCCCCTTAAGAGAATGAGTTTTACATAAAATAAAGTTTTAAAAATTAAAGAATAATAAGGTTAAATAAGGTTTTGAGTGCCGACATTTGATGAAAACAGAGCCAAATATTAATCTATCTTTAACTCTTTTTCTTTATAATTATCGTAAGCATTTTAATATTCAAAGGAGCTTGAAATGAGAATTTCTCTTTTAGCTGTAATTTTAGCGTTATTGTTTGTGGCTTGCCATGAAACTAAAAAACAAATTTTACAAAACGAAGCCGATAGCACCCCTTCAGAAAAAACCATTTGGCAACCCGAACAAAAATAAAAATTGTAAAAATACTCAAAAGCGTTTTTAAAATAACACAATCAAAAAGCTAGCGAGTGGTGGTTTTTTGTGATGCGATCTTAGGGTTGTAGGGGAATGATTTCAAAACATTCCCTATCCCTTATGAAGTTTTATTATCAAACTAAAACGGAGTTTAAAAAACAAGTTTTTAAAAATAAGAGAATGGCTAAAAAGCCTAAAATTAAAAAGCCTAAAACTAAAATGGGCGAAATCTAGAGAGTTAAACTACAAACTCTCTAAAACCTTTTGAGCATGGCCTTTCGCTTTGACATTGTAGAAGCATTTTTCTAAAACGCCTTGCGTGTTGATAATGAAAGTGGAGCGGATAATCCCCAAATGCTCTTTCCCATAAAGCATGCGTTTGCCATAAGCTTTGTAAAGATTGGCAGCTTTTTTATCTTCATCGCAGAGCAAAATCACATTCAAAGAGCATTGGCTGATAAATTTTTGATGCGATTGAGAATTATCAGGGCTTACGCCTACGACAACAGCGTTTTTCTTTTCAAATTCACTAAATAAAGCGCTAAAATCTTTGGCTTCTAAGGTGCATCCGGGGGTGTTGTCTTTAGGGTAGAAATACAACACCACTTTTTTATGGAGCAAATCTTTTAAAGAAATTTCCACGCCATCGCTGTTTTTCAATCTAAAATCAGGGGCTAATTGCCCCACTTCTAATTTTTCCATTTTTATCCTTTAGTAGAGAATGACAGCGACTTTTTGAGGCCCATGCACCCCAAAAACGGTTTTTAATTCAATATCAGCTGTCCGACTGGGCCCGCCAATAAGGAGCATGTTTGTGGGCAATACGCCGTTTTGGCCTTGATTTTTTAAAGCTTGCACGCCTTCACTCAAGTTGCGCACAATGGATTCTTTTTTCAATAAAATGATGCAATTAAGGGTGATGAGTGAAAGCAATCGTGGGCTTGCATGCGAAGAAACCGCCCCAATCATGCCCAAGCTTGAAATCCCACAAACCCCATGCAATAAAGCCGTATCAATCTCAAACAACTCTTCACGCATCGCTTCAATTTCTTTGTCATAGGGCTGTAAAGTGAAATCCTTAAACGCTTCAAAATTCAAATTTAAATCCGTAGAGTGTAAGACCTTTTTGCTTTGAAAATTTTCTAAAGCCTTTAAAATGGCTTGCTCTAAATTCTCTTTAGCGCTTTCAATGACTTCAGCTTTATTCAACACCTGGAAATGCTTGTATTCTTCCACCAAGTCTTCAAACTCCACTTTAATGATATTTCTATAAACAGGGTTTGCTCCCTGAATGGCATGCTTGGCTCTGGCTTCTTTAATGCGCTTTAAAATAAACTCTTTACTCATAAATCACCCCTTCTAAGTGCTGGACTTTTGCATGCAAGCTCGTGTCCATATTGGGTAAGGTTCTCACGCTCGCCCACTCTTTGACTAAAGGCAGTATGGGGGCTAAAAGCTTGCCTAAAGGCGAGAAAAATTGAGCCATTTTCAATTGGAAACGCCACTTAGCCCCATCGCTTGCCATTTTGGCAAACATTTTCATAGAGAATTTTTCCATCCCGCTGTGTTGGGTGCTTTTAGCCCCCCTAACTACACCCCTGCCCTCGCCCACTTTATCGGCTCGTAAATCCCTAATGAGTTCGGCTAAAGGGATTTCTACGGGGCATACTTCAGTGCAACGCCCGCAAAGACTGCACAAATTAGGGATATGCCCGTAATTATTCAGGCCAAAGAGTTGGGGGGATACCACCACGCCTATAGGGCCAGGATAAGTAGAAAGATAGGCATGCCCACCGATTTTATCATACACAGGGCAGTGGTTCAAACAAGTCCCACAACGAATGCATGAAAGAGCGCGGTAATACTTTTCATCAGCCAAAATATTAGAGCGGTTGTTGTCTAATAAAATGATGTGGGCTTCTTTAGGGCCGTCTAAATCGCCCTCTTTTCTGGGGCCTGTGATAATGTTTTGATAGCAAGTGATAGGCACACCCACCGCGCTTGGGGCGAGTAAATTGTTTAAAATCGCTGCATCATCAAAGCTTTCTACTAATTTTTCAATCCCGCAAATAGCGACATGCACATCGCATGCGGTGGTGCTCATTCTCCCATTACCCTCATTTTCCACTAACCAGATCGCCCCCTCATTAGCGATAGCGAAATTAACCCCACTGATCCCCATTTTAAAGCTTTCAAATTCTTTGCGCATGTGCTTTCTGGCGATCGCATTAAGCTTTTCAGGCTCTTCTTCATAAGCGGCGTTGAGTTTTTCTTCAAAAATCTTACCGATTTGCTTGCGGTTTTTATGGATAGCTGGCACGACAATATGCACAGGGTGTTCATTGATGAGTTGGATAATCAATTCGCCCAGATCCGTTTCTTGCGCTTGAATGCCCTTTTCTTTGAGGTAATGGTTCAAGCCAATTTCTTCGCTCGCCATGGATTTTTGCTTTAAAATGCGATTGATATTCTTTTCTTTAGCGAGGTTGTAAATGATTTCATTAGCTTCATCGCCGTCTTTAGCGTAATGGATTTTAAAGCCGTTTTGAGTGGCGTTTTTTTCAAACAATTCCAAATATTCATCAAGCCTGGATAAAATCTTAAGCTTGACTTCTTTGCCTAATTCCCTTAAATTTTCCCATTCGCTGTAACGATTTTTAAGGAGATTCTTACGATTAGCCCTTAAGGTATCCATTGCAGAACGCAAATTTTCCCTTAATTGCATATCGCTTAATTGGTCGGTGATGATTTCTTCGTATTCTTGGTCGCTATGATATTTTTCCATTGATCATTCCTTAAAATATTCTTTAATGTTAAAGCCCAAGCCTTGAGGCTAAAAAGTCATAAAAATGCATGGGTTTTGTTAAAGAGCCCATTTTTTGCATAGCGGTGCTGATATTCATCAAACACCCCGCATCCGCTGAAACGATCACATCCACATGACGGCTTTCTATGTCTTTAATCTTTTCTTTGACCATAACGGCTGAAATTTCAGGCTCTTTAACTGAAAAAGTCCCCCCAAACCCGCAGCATTCTTCTTCTTTTTCCAATTCAATGAGTTCCACGTTTTTAAGCTGTCTGATGAGATTTTTCGCCGAGTCAATCACTTTAGCCACCCTTAAGGCATGGCAATTAGAATGCCATGTGATTTTAAGGGGTTCGCCCTTATCTTCATACTTGACTTGCAATTTTTTATCCAAAAACTCGCTCAATTCATACACCCTAGAGCAAAAATCTTTAACCATGTTAAATTCCGCATGCCCTTCAAACAATTCTAAATAATCATGCCGCATCATCCCTGTGCATGAACCGCTAGGCAAGATAATAGGGTAGTCGTTATTGGAATAAAGTTTGATATTGTATAAAACGACTTTTTTTGTCTCTTCATAGTATCCTGAATTGTAGCTTGGCTGGCCGCAACATGTCTGGTCTTTTTTAAAAACCACTTCTAAATTTTCCTTACGGAGTAATTTGATAGCGTTAAGCGATGCGTTGCTATAAATGGCTGCTCCTAGACAAGTGGCAAAGAAATTGACTTTCAAAGAATGCTCCTTAAAATTCCAAATTAAGAGTTTCAAACACAATATAATACTCAAAATTAGTAAGATTGTAATCATAAGTTGGTAAACCCACTCGCTCAAACATTGTTACTAAAATAAACCACAAACCCATTAAATTTGACTTAATATTAAATGCTACTTAAAATTAGTTTTTTCTTTTAAGTAAGATAAAAGAATACTTTTAATTATTCAAGGAAAATTTATGGAATTTTATCAAGTCTATGACCCATTAGGCCATATTTGGCTGAGTGCTTTAGTGGCGCTATCGCCTATTGCGCTCTTTTTTATTTCTCTTATTGTCTTTAAACTTAAAGGGTATAGCGCTGGGTTTTTAAGCTTAGTGCTTTCAATCCTTATTGCGTTATTCGTGTATAAAATGCCCGCTCAAATGGTGAGCGCGAGTTTTTTCTATGGCTTCCTTTATGGCTTGTGGCCGATCGCTTGGATTGTGATCGCTGCGATTTTTCTTTACAACCTTTCAGTGAAATCCGGGTATTTTGAGATTTTAAAAGAAAGCATTTTAACCCTAACGCCGGATCATCGCATTTTAGTGATTTTGATCGGGTTTTGTTTTGGCTCGTTTTTAGAAGGCGCGATTGGCTTTGGAGGCCCGGTAGCGATCACAGCGGCGATTTTAGTGGGCCTTGGGCTAAACCCCTTATACGCTGCCGGGTTGTGTTTGATCGCTAACACCGCTCCTGTAGCTTTTGGCGCGGTGGGTATCCCTATTACGGCGATGGCTAGCGTGGTGGGTATCCCTGAATTAGAGATTTCTCAAATGGTGGGCAGGGTGTTACCCCTTTTTTCCATTGGTATTCCTTTTTTCATCGTGTTTTTAATGGATGGTTTTAGAGGGATTAGAGAAACTTTTCCTGCAGTGGCCGTTACTGGGTTTAGTTTCGCTATCGCGCAATTTTTAAGCTCTAATTATCTAGGGCCGCAGCTTCCGGATATTATTTCAGCTTTAGTGTCATTGATTGCTACCACTTTATTTTTAAAATTCTGGCAGCCCAAACACATTTTCACCAGCAATGGCAAAGAGCCCACAATCAGCACAGAAAAACACCATATTTGTAAGGTGGTTGTGGCGTGGATGCCTTTTGTGTTGCTCACGATTACGATCATCATATGGACGCAACCCTGGTTTAAAGCGCTCTTTAAAGAAGGCGGGGCTTTGGCGTTTTCTAGCTTTGCGTTTGAATTCAGTTCTATCAGTCAAAAGATTTTTAAAACCGTTCCCATTGTTACTGAAGCGACCAATTTTCCTGTGGTGTTCAAACTCCCTTTGATTTTAACGACAGGCACTTCCATTTTTTTAGCCGCCCTTTTAAGCGTGTTTTTGTTGCGCGTGAAAATCAGCGATGCGATAGGGGTGTTTGGGGCCACTTTAAAAGAAATGCGTTTGCCGATTTTAACCATTGGCGTGGTTTTAGCGTTCGCGTATGTGGCTAATTATAGCGGCATGAGCGCTACGCTCGCTTTAGCGTTAGCGGATACTGGGCATGTTTTCACTTTCTTTTCGCCTGTTGTAGGCTGGCTTGGGGTGTTTTTAACCGGAAGCGATACAAGCTCTAATCTTTTATTTGGCTCTTTACAAATGCTCATCGCTACACAGCTTGGCTTGCCTGAAGTGCTTTTCTTAGCGGCCAACACTTCCGGGGGCGTTGTGGGCAAAATGATAAGCCCTCAAAGTATCGCTATCGCTTGCGCGGCGGTGGGGTTAGTGGGGAAAGAGAGTGAATTGTTCAGATTTACAGTAAAATACTCTATCGCTTTGGCAATCATTATGGGGATTGTCTTCACTCTTATTGCTTATGTCTTCCCCTTTATTATCCCCATCATTCCTAAATAAGGGGGTTTTTAAAGAGATCTAGCACTAAGAGAATATTTTTAAAAAGGGATTTTTTAGTGCTAGAATTTCATCAAGTTTATGACCCTTTGGGTAATATTTGGCTGAGCGCTCTTGTAGCCTTATTGCCGATTTTGTTATTTTTCTTATCTTTAATGGTTTTTAAACTCAAAGGTTATACAGCGGCCTTTTTGAGCGTGGCCTTATCAGCCATTATTGCGGTTTTAGTGTATAAAATGCCTGTTAGCATGGTGGGTTCAAGCTTTCTTTATGGCTTTCTCTATGGCTTGTGGCCGATCGCTTGGATCATTATTGCGGCGATTTTTTTATACAAACTCAGCGTTAAATCCGGCTATTTTGAAATCTTAAAAGAAAGCGTCCAGTCCATCACTTTAGATCACAGGATTTTAGTGATTTTGATTGGCTTTTGTTTTGGCTCATTTTTAGAAGGCGCGATCGGCTTTGGAGGGCCTATTGCCATTACCGCAGCGATTTTAGTGGGGTTAGGCTTAAGCCCTTTATATTCTGCCGGATTGTGCCTAATCGCTAACACCGCTCCTGTAGCCTTTGGCGCGGTGGGTATCCCTATAAGCGCTATGGCGAGCGCGGTAGGGGTGCCAGCGATTTTAATTTCAGCCATGACGGGTAAAATCCTCTTTTTTGTGAGCTTGTTCGTGCCGTTTTTCATTGTGTTTTTAATGGATGGCTTTAAAGGGATTAAAGAGACTTTTCCGGCCGTTTTTATCGCGGCTTTTTCTTTCGCTGGCGCGCAATTTTTAAGCTCTAATTATTTAGGGCCAGAATTGCCTGGTATTATTTCAGCCCTTGTTTCACTCGTTGCAACAGCGCTCTTTTTGAAATTTTGGCAGCCTAAAGCGATTTTTAGAAGCGATGGCAAAGTGGCCTCATTCACTAAGAGTAACCATCATATCTGTAAGGTTTATGTCGCTTGGTCTCCTTTTGTGATTTTGGTTTTAGTGATTGTGTTATGGATACAGCCTTTTTTTAAAGCCTTATTTGAAAAAGACGGCTTGTTAGCTTTTTCTAATTTTTATTTTGAGTTCAATAACATCAGTAACCACATCTTTAAAAGCCCGCCTTTTGTAGAAGCCAATCAAAGCGTGAGTTTTCCTGTGGTGTTTAAACTCCTCTTAATCAACACGGTTGGCACTTCCATTTTTTTAGCCGCTCTTGTTAGCATGCTCGTTTTAAGGGTGCGAGTGAGCGATGCGCTGAGCGTCTTTGGCGAAACTTTAAAAGAAATGCGCTACCCCATTCTCACCATTGGTTTAGTCTTAAGCTTTGCTTATGTGTCTAATTACAGCGGGATTTCTTCCACTCTAGCCTTAGCGCTCACCCATACGGGTCTGGCTTTCACCTTTTTCTCGCCCTTGATCGGGTGGGTAGGCGTGTTTTTAACCGGGAGCGATACGAGTTCTAATCTTTTATTTGGCTCTTTACAGCAACTCACCGCCCAACGATTGCACCTCCCTGAGATTTTAACCCTAACGGCTAATACCGTGGGTGGGACTTTGGGCAAGATGATAAGCCCTCAAAGTATCGCTATCGCTTGCGCGGCGGTGGGATTAGCCGGGAAAGAGAGCGATTTATTCAAATTCACGGTTAAATACTCCCTTATTTTTGTAGCGATCATGGGAGTCGTGATCAGCGCGATTGCGTATTTGATCCCTGAAGTGGTGCCTGCGATAAAGTAGAACCATTTTAGATTTGGCAGGGTTTAACCCCCAAATAAATTTTTTTGTTTTAAAAAATTCAGGATTTTAAGCGTCATAGAGCTTATGGGTAAGGTTTCTAAGTCTTTAAGGCTATAAAAACGAACGGGGTTTTTTAGATCCTTTATTGCAGCTGAATAAAGGTTTAAATTGAGCTTGAATTTAGTGTGGCTGTGCTTGATAGCGCCTAAAAAGGGGAGTTTGAATTCTAAATTTTCTTTTAGATTGGGGAAATGGTGCATCCCCAAATAGAGTTTTTGCTCTATTTTTTCTAAAGCGATTTGGTTATTTTGGATCACAACGCCCAAATAACGCTCTTCTTGAATGATCTCTTGTTTTTTCTTAAGCGTGTGTTTTTCTAGGTGGTTTTTACCTAAACAATAAGGATTGAAAGGGCAAATCGCACATTTGGGTTTAGGGGAGCAGATTAAAGCCCCTAGATCAATTAGGGCTTGGTTGTGATTAAAGCTTTCATTGAGATTGAGGAAGTCATTCGCCTTAATTTGTAAGTCTTTAGCGTGGATATTAGGATCCAAACCAAAAAGCCTTAAAAGCACTCGTTTGATATTAGCATCCACGCATGCGCTCTTTTCTCTAAAGCCAAAACACAAGATTGCATTAGCCGTGTATGCGCCAATCCCGGGGAGTTTTAACAGGCTTTGATAGTCATTGGGTAGCTGTGAGTGGTGTTCTTTAACGCAAATTTCAGCGCTTTTTTTTAAATTTTTAGCCCTTGAATAATAACCAAGCCCTCGCCAGAGCAATAAAACCTCTTCTAATTGAGCGTTCGCTAAGTCTTTTAAAGTGGGGAAAGCTTCTAAAAAAGGGGAATAAAAACGCTCAATTACCGTGTTGATTTGGGTTTGTTGGCTCATCACTTCGCTGATATAGACTTCATAAGGGGCGTTAATGCCCTTTAAATTCCTAAAAGGTAAATCCTTTCGCCCACATTCTTCATACCATTCTAAAAGGGCGTTGTGTAAAGTTTCCAACTACAACCACCTAAAAGCGATGAATTTGACCCAAGGCGCGCACACGCTTAAAAACACGATTAAATACAAAAAGCCAAAAATAAACCCCCATTTCCAAAAATCCTTGCTTTGAATATACCCGCTCCCGTAATAAATGGTGGATGGGCCTGTGCCATAGGGCGTTAAAATCCCCATAATCCCTAAAGAAAGCATTAAAAACAAGCTCAATTCTTGCAAATTGACCCCTTGAAGGTGCGAACCAATCCCTACAAAAAGCGCGAATAACGCGCTCACATGAGCGGTGATGCTAGCGAAAAAATAGTGCGACAGATAGAATAAAGCTACAATAAACAATACCGCTATTAACGGATTCAAGTGAGCATGCTCTAAAAAATTTTGAGCCGCATTGCCGATAAAATTTAAAAAACCCACATTTTTAAGCCCGCCAGCCATCGTGAGTAGCGATCCCAGCAATAAAAAAATGTTAAACGCGCTCTTGTTTTTAATGATGTCTTCATAGCTTACAATCTTACAAAACGCCATTAACACCATGACAATCAAAGCCGTCGCGCTCGCATGCAAGCCTAAAGATTTGCCAAAAATCCAACCCAATAAAGCCAATAAAGTGAGGCTGAGCATTAAAATTTCTTTTAAAGAAAACCTCCCCATGCCCTCTAACTCTTTTTTAGCCCACAAACTCACTTCTTTTGAGCCTTTTAAGGTGGGTTTGCAGGTTTTATACGCCAATAAAGGCACAAGCAAGATCAAAACCACCCCACAAGGCAAGAACGCTAAAAACCACGAAAACCATGAGATTTCATTCACCCCCATTTTGGTAGCGATCTCCATTGCTAGGGGGTTAGGGGCGAGCGCGGTTAAAAACATGGACGAAGTGATGCAAGTTGAAGCCAAAGCGACCCACATCAAATACGCGCCGATTTTGTCAGGGTTATTGTTTGGGGTAGAACCCATTAAAGGCGGGATAGAAGAAACGATGGGATAGAGTATACCCCCACTTCTAGCGGAATTGCTAGGGATAAAGGGGGCTAGACACAATTCGCTCAAACCAATCGCATAGCCCAAACCTAAAGGGGTTTGCCCTAAAAACCTAATCAGTAAAAGAGCGATCCGTTTCCCTAACAAGCTTTTTTCATACCCTAAACCTAAAATGAAAGCGACAAACACAAGCCACACCGTTTTATTCGCATACCCGCTCAAACCCCATGAAATAGCCTTATTAGCGCTCGCTATCTCACTGCTCGCTCCAATTTTTAACGCTATGCACAACACTAACGCACTTAGCGCTATTAAACCTGCTGGCACTGGCTCCAAAATTAGCCCTATAATCATGCCCATGAAAATACAAAAATAAAGCCATGCGTTAGGGTTTAGCCCATCCGGTGCGCCTAAAAAATACAATAATGTTGCGACAAAAAAAGGGGTAAGAATGATGAGGATTTGTTTAATCATATGTAGCCTTTAGCCAAAGATAGTAATAATTTGGCTTAAAAATATCATTCAAATGGGATTGAGTTATTACAATGTTACAGAAAAAGATTAAAAATTAAGCTTTTTGAAAAAGATAAAACTTTATAATTATGTTTATCTTTGTTGAATTTACTACAAATAGGAGTATTGCATGCAAGAAAATGTGCCTTTGAGTTATGATTATTCCATTAGCAAATTGTTTCTTTATGCGATGATCGCTTTTGGGATAATAGGCATGTTAATAGGGATCGTGTTAGCCTTTGAATTGTCTTTCCCTAGTTTGAACTATATTGCAGGGGAGTATGGCGTTTTTGGCCGCTTACGCCCCTTACACACGAATGCGGTGATCTATGGTTTCACTCTTGGAGGGATTTGGGCGAGTTGGTATTATATTGGTCAAAGGGTGCTTAAAATCACTTATTACCAACACCCCTTTTTGAAAATTGTAGGGTTATTGCATTTTTGGCTTTGGATTCTTCTTTTAGTCCTAGGGGTCATTAGCTTGTTTGCTGGTCTTACTCAATCTAAAGAATACGCCGAATTGATGTGGCCCTTAGATATTATTGTGGTTGTGGCATGGGTGCTATGGGGGGTTAATATGTTTGGGAGCATGAGCGTTAGGAGAGAAAATACCATTTATGTGTCTTTATGGTATTACATCGCTACTTATGTGGGTATAGCGGTGATGTATATCTTCAATAACCTTTCTATCCCCACCTATTTTGTCGCTGATATGGGGAGTGTTTGGCATTCTATTTCTATGTATTCAGGCAGTAATGATGCGCTCATTCAATGGTGGTGGGGGCATAATGCGGTCGCTTTTGTCTTTACGAGTGGGGTGATTGGCACGATTTATTATTTCTTGCCTAAAGAGAGCGGTCAGCCTATCTTTTCTTACAAACTCACTTTGTTTTCCTTTTGGAGCTTGATGTTTGTTTATATTTGGGCGGGCGGACACCATTTGATTTATTCCACCGTGCCTGATTGGGTGCAAACCCTTTCTAGCGTGTTTTCAGTGGTGTTGATCTTGCCTTCGTGGGGGACAGCGATTAACATGCTTTTAACGATGAGAGGCCAATGGCACCAGCTCAAAGAAAGCCCTTTGATCAAGTTCTTAGTTTTAGCTTCAACTTTCTACATGCTTTCCACTTTAGAAGGCTCTATTCAAGCCATTAAGAGCGTGAACGCCTTAGCGCATTTTACCGATTGGATCATAGGGCATGTGCATGACGGCGTGCTTGGTTGGGTAGGCTTCACTTTGATTGCGAGCATGTATCACATGACCCCTAGGCTTTTCAAAAGAGAGATCTATTCAGGCAGACTTGTGGATTTCCAATTTTGGATCATGACTTTAGGGATTGTGCTTTACTTTTCGTCCATGTGGATTGCAGGGATCACGCAAGGGATGATGTGGAGGGATGTGGATCAGTATGGGAATCTCACTTACCAATTCATTGACACGGTTAAGGCGCTAATCCCTTATTACAATATTAGAGGCGTTGGGGGTCTTATGTATTTTATTGGATTTATTATTTTTGCCTACAATATTTTTATGACAATCACGGCAGGCAAAAAATTAGAGCGTGAGCCTAATTACGCCACGCCTATGTCTAGATAGGGGAGGTTGGAAATGTTTAGTTTTTTAGAGAAGAATCCGTTTTTTTTCACTCTTGCGTTTATTTTTGTGTTTGCGATCGCAGGCTTGGTGGAGATTTTGCCCAATTTTTTTAAATCCGCTCGCCCCATTGAAGGCTTACGGCCTTATACGGTTTTAGAGACAGCGGGGAGGCAAATTTATATCCAAGAAGGTTGCTATCATTGCCATTCCCAGCTTATTCGCCCTTTCCAAGCTGAGGTGGATCGATATGGTGCGTATAGTTTGAGTGGGGAATACGCGTATGACAGGCCATTTTTGTGGGGTTCTAAAAGGATTGGCCCTGATTTGCACAGGGTGGGGGATTATCGCACAACCGATTGGCATGAAAAGCACATGCTGGATCCTAAAAGCGTTGTGCCACACAGCATCATGCCAGCCTATAAGCATTTATTTATCAAAAAGAGCGATTTTGACACCGCTTATGCGGAAGCTTTGACGCAAAAAAAGGTTTTTGGCGTGCCTTATGACACCGAAAACGGCGTGAAATTAGGGAATGCAGAAGAAGCGAAAAAAGCCTATTTAGAAGAAGCTAAAAAAATCACAGCCGACATGAAAGACAAGAGAGTGCTAGAAGCGATTGAGAGAGGCGAAGTCTTAGAAATTGTGGCTTTGATCGCTTATTTGAATAGCTTGGGTAATTCCAGGATCAACGCTAATCAAAACGCTAAATAAGGGGTGAATGATGGATTTAGAAAGTTTGAGAGGTTTTGCGTATGCGTTTTTCACTATTCTTTTTACGCTCTTTTTGTACGCTTATATTTTTAGCATGTATAGAAAGCAAAAAAAGGGTGTCGTGGATTATGAGCGATACGGGTATTTAGCGTTAAATGACGCTTTAGAAGATGAGTTGATTGAACCACGCCATAAAGAAGTTCATGATAAAGGCATAAAGGAAAATTGAAATGGATTTTTTAAACGACCATATAAATGTTTTTGGCTTGATTGCAGCGCTTGTGATTTTAGTTTTAACCATCTATGAATCCAGTTCGCTCATTAAAGAAATGCGCGACAGCAAATCCCAAGGGGAGCTCATGGATAATGGGCATTTGTTTGATGGGATAGGAGAGTTCGCCAATAATGTGCCAGTAGGCTGGATCGCAAGCTTTATGTGCACGATTGTGTGGGCTTTTTGGTATTTTTTCTTTGGGTATCCGCTGAATAGCTTTTCTCAAATCGGGCAATACAATGAAGAGATTAAAGCGCACAACCAAAAATTTGAAGCCAAGTGGAAGCATTTGGGTCAAAAGGAATTAGTGGATATGGGTCAAGGCATCTTTTTAGTCCATTGTTCGCAATGCCATGGTATCACCGCTGAGGGCTTGCATGGGAGCGCTCAAAATCTGGTGCGTTGGGGTAAAGAAGAGGGCATTATGGATACCATTAAGCATGGCTCTAAGGGCATGGATTATCTCGCTGGGGAAATGCCCGCTATGGAATTGGATGAAAAGGATGCTAAAGCGATCGCGAGCTATGTGATGGCAGAACTTTCTAGCGTTAAAAAGACAAAAAACCCTCAACTCATTGATAAAGGCAAGGAGCTGTTTGAAAGCATGGGTTGCACAGGCTGTCATGGCAATGATGGTAAGGGCTTGCAAGAAAATCAAGCGTTTGCGGCCGATTTGACCACTTACGGCACAGAGAATTTTTTAAGAAACATCTTAACGCATGGCAAAAAGGGCAATATAGGACATATGCCATCATTCAAGTATAAAAACTTTAGTGGCTTGCAAGTTAAAGCGTTGGCCGAATTTATCCAATCGCTAAAACCCTTAGAAGATTAAAGGAAAAGAGATGAAATTTTTAAACGGATTAGCAGGGAATTTACTGATTGTGGTTATCTTATTGTGTGTGGTCGTTTTTTTCGCACTCAAAGCGATCCATATCCAAAAAGAGCAAGCCACCAATTATTACCGCTATAAGGATATTAACGCTTTAGAGGCAAAAAACACCCAAAACCGGGCTAATTATGAATTGATCAATCAAGGGAGCAAAAAATGAAATTCACGACTTTAGAAAAAATCTTAGCCTTAATGGTAGTAGCGACCATTTTAATGACGATTGTTATTTCTTTTGTGCCTAACTTGTTTTTGTTTAGCACATGAGGATCTTGTGGCTTGTAATAGCCTTTGTTTGTTGTTTGGGGGCTGATGATTATGTTTTGAATAATTCTAAAGGGCGTTTGGTAAAAAAAAGCGTTGCGTTTGTGGAGGGTGTTTCTAAAGAGCTTTATCTTAAAACAGGCGTGCGTTTTGTGATTGATATGACGGATTTTGAAAAAAATCCTATCGCTTTGGCACTCAAAAAGGAACGCCAAAAGTATCAAGAGGGCTTTTTAAAACAGCTCAAACCCCCTTTTGTGGTATTCTTTTTCTACCATGACGCTCAAAAAATAGAATTAGTGGCTAACCCTAAAGATTTGTTAGACACTGATAAAATCTTTTTTGAAAAAATCGCTCCCTTACTCCCCACAAACGCTAAAGAATACACGCCTCAAAGGATTTCAGCCATGCTTATTAATGGCTATTCGGTCGCAGTAGACGCTTTAGCGGAAAAATATCATGTGAATATCACGCAAAATTTTAACGCTCCTAAGGGAGTAACTTTTGTAAAGGTGGTTATTTATATTTTGTTATTGACGCTTTTGGGCGCGTTTTTGGGGCTTTATTTTTTTAAAAAATCTTAAGAGGGAAAATCAATGAAAGAAAAAAACTTTTGGCCTTTAGGGATCATGAGCGTGCTTATTTTTGGGCTTGGGATCGTGGTGTTTTTGGTGGTGTTTGCCCTAAAAAATTCCCCTAAAAACGATTTAGTGTATTTCAAAGGGCATAACGAAGTGGATTTAAACTTTAACGCTATGCTTAAAACCTATGAAGATTTTAAAGCTAACTATCGTTTTTTAGTGGGTTTAAAGCCCCTTATAGAAAGCCCTAAAACCCCCATTTTGCCCTATTTTTCTAAAGGCACGCATGGGGATAAAAAACTCCAAGAAAACCTTTTAAAAAACGCTTTGATTTTGGAAAAATCCAACACGCTTTATGCGCAATTGCAACCGCTCAAACCCGCTTTAGATTCGCCAAATATTCAAGTGTATTTAGCGTTTTACCCCAGCCAATCACAGCCCAGATTATTAGGAACGCTTGATTGTAAGATCGCATGCGAGCCTTTAAAATTTGATTTGTTAGAGAGCGATAAAATGGGGCGCTATAAGATCCTTTTTAAATTTGTTTTTAAAAATAAAGAAGAATTGATTTTGGAGCAACTGGCTTTTTTAAAGTAGCGCGTTTAAAAAATGCCTTTAGCGTTTTTTATTGGCACTTGATGATAAAAAGCCTGAATTTTCTATCCAAATGGATATAATAAGGCTATGGGTTTTTTAAAAGTTTTGAAACATGACGCCTTGGGGCAATTAGGGAATGTTGTTGTGGGGAATTTTTTAATCACGCTCACTATTTTAGCGGTTTGTTTTTCCTCTCAAGGTGCTGAAGAAACGACCATGCTCACTTTAAGCTACACGCTCTTTTTTGTCTTGGGGGCGTTTTTACTGATTGCAATCAGTGTGGGAGCGATCAAAAATCTCAACGCGCTTTTTTCTAAAAGGGGGGTTTTAAGCTTTTCTTTACCCGTTAGTTTAGAGTCTTTATTGCTCCCTAAAATCTTGCTCCCCATGGTGTTTTTTATCTTCAGTTTGTTCTGGTTTGTGGCGAGCGTGCGTTTGGGCTATTATCTTTTTAACGCGCAATCCAGCGTGTTGTTTATCTTGCACACCGCTTTAAAAACCTTTGCGTTAAAACCCACTAAAACTATAGGCGTTGCGCTGTTTTTAGGGCTTGTTTTAATGAAATTTTTATTTGTTTTGAGCGTTTTAAACGCTGCTAGGATCAAAAAAGCGCGTTTTTTACTCGGAGGATTGTTGTTCATTTTGGTGGGGGTTGTTTTGGAATTAGCGTTCAATTCGTTACTGCCCTTAATGAGCTCTAGTTTAAGCATCAATGAGGGATTTTATTATTTCTTGCAACAACAAGAATTGCAAGAAAATAAATACTATCTTTTATGGGGGGTGGATTTTTTAAAAATCCTTTTATTGTATGGGGTGATCCGTTACTTGCTTATGCATAAACTAGAATTGGATTAAGAAAAGCGGTATTTTAAATATTCATCAGTGAGCAAGCAATCTTTAGTCTTTAACAAACTAGCGTAAAACCCATGCTGATAGCCTAATTCAAAAAGCTTGTCTATGGCGAGAATTTGAATCTCGCTTAAGCGCGTTGAAGTTTCATTCGCATACAAGCTTAAATAAGTTTGTAACCGCTCTTTATTGACACGAATGAGCGAACGCTCTAACAGCATGCTAGAGAGCAAATTTTGGTGTTTTAAAGCGGTTTCAACCGCTTTAATCAAAGCCTTTTTAATCAAAATCGCGCGATACAAGGGGATAGAGCGCCTAATCGCCATGCCCCCTAAAGGCAGGGGCAAATCCACTTCAATGAGTTCTTTCCAAACATCCCACAATTCTTTTTCCACTTCTAATCCATCATGGAAATCCAAGATATTTTCATGAATGAGCACGCCTGCATGCACTTTTCCTTCCAAAACCGCTTTTTCAATGTCTAAAAAATTCATGTAAGCGATGCGCGCATGTTTGTAATAGATCTTAAACAAGAGAGCGTTTGTGGTGTGTTCCCCACTCAATGCGACTTTAAAGTCTTTTTTCAATTTCACGCCTTTTTTTTTCACTAATTTAGGCCCATAGCCATTCCCAAAGCTTGTCGCTGTGGGGAGTAAGGCGTAATCGTTCGCAATTTTAGGGTATAGCCCAAAACTAATCGCGCTCACATCATAAGTGTTTTTTAGGGCTTCTTGGTTTAGGGTTTCAATATCCAAAGCAATGTTGTGGAATGTTTTATTTTTAATAGGGCAATCTATCCAGCCAAACTTAATCGCATAATACATGAAAATATCATCAGCATCAGGGCTATGAGCGACACTAATCAAAGTAAAATCCTTTTGTGATAGGGTAAGTCCTTTTATTATAATAGATTTTAGGCTAGGATTTGATAGAATAAACAAATCAAATTCAATTAAGGTAATTTAATGGCAATAGATGAAGACAAACAAAAAGCGATTTCTTTAGCGATCAAACAAATTGATAAGGTTTTTGGTAAGGGGGCGTTGGTGCGCCTTGGGGATAAGCAAGTAGAAAAGATTGACGCTATTTCTACAGGCTCGTTAGGATTGGATCTGGCTTTAGGGATTGGGGGCGTTCCAAAGGGTAGGATCATTGAAATTTATGGGCCAGAGTCAAGCGGGAAGACCACTTTAAGCTTGCACATTATTGCAGAATGCCAAAAAAATGGCGGCGTGTGCGCGTTCATTGACGCTGAGCATGCCCTAGATGTGCATTACGCTAAGAGATTGGGCGTGGATACGGAAAATCTACTCGTTTCCCAACCTGATACAGGCGAGCAAGCTTTAGAGATTTTAGAAACGATCACCAGAAGCGGAGGGATTGATTTAGTGGTGGTGGATTCGGTGGCGGCTCTTACGCCTAAAGCGGAGATTGATGGGGATATGGGCGATCAGCATGTGGGCTTGCAAGCAAGGCTTATGAGCCATGCGTTAAGAAAAATCACCGGTGTTTTGCACAAGATGAACACTACTCTCATTTTTATCAATCAAATAAGAATGAAGATCGGTATGATGGGTTATGGGAGTCCAGAGACCACAACCGGAGGCAATGCCTTAAAATTCTATGCGAGCGTTAGGATTGATATTAGAAGAATCGCCGCTTTAAAACAAAACGAACAGCATATCGGCAACAGGGCTAAAGCTAAAGTGGTTAAAAATAAAGTCGCTCCGCCCTTTAGAGAAGCGGAATTTGACATCATGTTTGGGGAAGGGATTTCTAAAGAGGGCGAAATCATTGACTATGGCGTGAAATTAGACATTGTGGATAAGAGTGGGGCATGGCTTAGCTACCAGGATAAAAAGCTAGGGCAAGGCCGAGAAAACGCTAAAGCCCTACTGAAAGAAGATAAAGCGCTAGCGGATGAAATCACTCTTAAGATTAAAGAGAGTATTGGCTCTAATGAAGAGATCATGCCCTTACCCGATGAGCCTTTAGAAGAAATGGAATAAAAAGGATTTTGATGCTAACCATTAAAGATATTCATGCTTTAGAAGTGATGGATAGTAGGGGCAATCCTACCATTCAAGCCAGCGTGATTTTGAGCGATAACACTAAGGCGAGCGCGATTGTGCCTAGCGGGGCGAGCACCGGTAAAAGAGAAGCGTTAGAATTAAGGGATAATGACAAAACCCGTTTTTTGGGTAAAGGGGTCTTAAGGGCATGCGAAAATGTCAATAGCGTGATCAAACACCATTTGATAGGGCTTGAAGCGATCAATCAAGCCTTTGTAGATGAGAGGTTAAGGGCTTTGGATGGCACGCCTAATTACGCTAATTTAGGGGCGAACGCTGTTTTGGGCGTTTCTATGGCGTTAGCAAGGGCTAGCGCGAAAGCTTTAAATCTGCCATTATACCGCTATTTAGGGGGGGCTAACGCTCTGACTTTGCCGGTGCCGATGCTCAATATCATCAACGGCGGATCGCATGCGAATAATTCCATAGACTTTCAAGAATACATGATCATGCCTTTAGGGTTTGAGAGTTTTAAAGAAGCCTTAAGAGCGAGCGCGGAAGTCTATCACACGCTTAAAAAACTTTTAGATGAAAAGAATCAGCTCACAAGCGTAGGCGATGAGGGGGGTTTTGCGCCTAATTTTAACAACAATGTAGAACCCCTTGAAGTCATTTCTCAGGCCATTGAAAAAGCCGGCTATAAATTAGGCGAAGAAATCGCACTCGCTTTAGATGTGGCGAGCAGTGAGTTAGTGGATGAACATTTTAATTACCATTTAAAGGGTGAAAATAAGATTTTAGATTCGCATGAATTAGTGGCTTATTATAAAGAATTGGTGGCAAAATACCCGATTGTGTCTATTGAAGATGGTTTGAGCGAAGACGATTGGGAGGGTTGGGCGTTTTTAAGCAAGGAATTAGGGCGTCAAATCCAATTAGTGGGCGATGATTTGTTTGTAACGAACGCAAGCATCTTGCAAAAAGGCATTGAAAAAAACATTGCGAACGCCATTTTGATCAAACCCAATCAAATCGGCACCATTAGTGAGACTTTGGAAACCATAAGATTAGCCAAACACCATGCCTATCAATGCGTGATGAGCCATAGAAGCGGGGAGAGTGAGGACAGCTTTATCGCTGATTTTGCTGTCGCATTGAATACGGGAGAAATTAAAACCGGATCCACCGCAAGGAGTGAAAGGATCGCTAAATACAACCGCCTTTTAGAGATTGAGCATGAATTAAAAGGGGGGATTTATATCGGCAAAGAGTTGTTTAAGCATGGCTAGTGGCCTTTTTGAAAACGATGGAATCAAAGACAACAAAGCACGAGATTTTTTTTATAGCCATAGCTCCCTTATTGTCTTTTTCCTTTTACTGCTTGGGTTTGGGTATTATTTAGGGAAGTTGCTTTTTGGGGGCTCTTCTTTAGAAGTTTATTTGGATTTAAGAGACAAGCATGAACGATTGCAACAAGAAATCACCGAATTGCAAAGCAAGAATGTGCGCTTGCAAAAGCGTTTGTTTGAATTGAGGGAATTACGGCCTAGAGATTAGATTTAAGGAAATGGCAGTGTTAAAAAAGATGATAGGTTTGGTGGTGGTTTTAAGCGTCTTATTAGCCAGAGACAACCCTTTTGAGCCTGAAATCAATTCCAAGAATTTGCAAGGGGGCTTTAATGGGATCTATGACAGCTATTTTAAAGAAATCCATGTGGATTTGCCCACGAGCGCTAGGATTTTAAAACAAATCACGCTCACTTACCAGGATATTGATGGCTCTATCCATTCTAAAGTCGTGGGCATTGATAAAAGCATTGATTGGCACTACCCCTTAAAACTTTCCCAACACACCCTTAATCAAGACGCTTTTGAAAAACGCTACCAGATCCAAGATTTTGATTTTTTAATGGCAAACAACACGATGATTTTGCGCTCCCCTTATAAAATTTTGCGCTCTTTTGTGCTAGTCAATCCTTATAGAATCGTGTTGGACACGCAAAAAGGCCCTTTGGATATTTATCAAAACATGGATTTAAACCAGAAGTTTTTTTCTCACATTAAAGTCGGTACGCACAAAGATTATTACCGCATCACGCTCATTTTAGACGGGAAATACCGCTATCTTTTGGAAGAAAAAAACGGGGCGTATGAATTGAAATTGAAATAAAAGCATGCAGCATTTAGTCTTAATCGGTTTTATGGGGAGCGGTAAAAGCTCTTTAGCGCAAGAATTGGGGCTGGCTTTGAAATTAGAAGTGTTGGATACGGATATGATCATTAGCGAGAAGGTGGGCTTGAGCGTGAGGGAGATTTTTGAAGAGCTTGGCGAAGACAATTTCAGGATGTTTGAAAAAAATTTGATTGATGAATTAAAAACGCTCAAAACCCCCCATGTTATTTCTACCGGTGGGGGCATTGTGGTGCATGATAACCTTAAGGGTTTAGGCACAACTTTTTACCTCAAGATGGATTTTGAGACCTTGATTAAGCGTTTGAACCAAAAAGAAAGGGAGAAACGCCCCCTTTTGAATAACCTCACTCAAGCCAAAGAGCTTTTTGAAAAACGCCAAGCCCTCTATGAAAAAAACGCCTCCTTTATCATTGATGCAAGGGGTGGTTTAAATAATTCTTTAAAACAAGTGCTACAATTCATCGCATAAATTTTTTTTAAAGGCCTTGTGATGTTAAGTAGAGACATTGTCCAATATTCCAAGATCCGCACCGAGTTATACGCTTATCTTACCTATTTGTTTTCGCACAATATCCGCAACCACCTCCCTGAAGTCACTTTGGATTATTTAAACAAACAGATCAGAAAAATGCATGCTGAAATCAAAATGGCAAAAAGTTTTTTTGTGTTAGACGCTAAGGGCATGCTAGTTCTTAAGCCAAGCCAACTTAAAGAGGAAGGGCATAAGGAAGGGATATTAGAGCATGATTTAACAGAAGGGATTGAATTAGAATCGCATGCCAGTTTTAGCGATAAGTATTATTTTTATCAAGCCGTGAGTGAAAAGCGTTGCATTTTAACCGACCCCTATCCTTCTAAAAAAGGAAACCATTTGGTAGTGAGCGCGTCTTACCCGGTGTATGATCAAAATAACGATCTAGCGTTTGTGGTGTGCTTGCAAATCCCTTTGAGGGTGGCGATTGAAATCAGCTCGCCTTCAAAGTATTTCAGGACCTTTAGCGAAGGGAGCATGGTCATGTATTTTATGATTTCTATCATGCTCACTTTAGTGTCGTTGCTTTTATTTGTGAAATGCATTTCTAGCTTTTGGACAGCGATTGTCAATTTTAGCAGTTTTGACATTAAAGAAGTGTTCCACCCCATTGTGCTTTTAACCCTAGCCTTAGCCACCTTTGATCTAGTCAAGGCGATTTTTGAAGAGGAAGTTTTGGGTAAAAATAGTGGGGATAACCACCATGCAATCCACCGCACGATGATCAGGTTTTTAGGCTCTATCATTATCGCATTAGCCATTGAAGCGTTAATGTTAGTGTTTAAATTCAGCGTGAGCGAACCGGATAAAATCACTTATGCGGTGTATTTGGCTGTTGGTGTGGCGGTGCTTTTGATCAGTTTAGCGATTTATGTTAAATTCGCCTATAGCGTGTTGCCCAAACGAGAACGCTAAGAGTTTAAAAGTTTTTCTTTTAAGCGTTTGAAAATCCTCTTCAATCTAAAAAAGACATATTCTAAAAGGGTTTTTTTATTGAGCAGAGGGGCAAGAAATTCAAAGGTTTTTTGTTTGTCTTGAAGGCTTAAACATTCTGTCATTTGTTTGAGGAATTTCACGGAATATTCAGCGTAAAAAGGGGTTTTTAAAAGAGTCTCATGCCATTCTTTAGAATATAAAGCAGTGGGTGAAACCCAAGGTTTTCCTACAAAATAAAAATGCAGCATGACAATTTCTTGTTGGCTAGGAATGAAGCGTTTTTGATTGGCCATGAAAGGGTGGGCGTTGTAAATATAAGGTAATTGTAAAACTTTTTGATAGCATGCGAGCGTTAAAAGATCCTGTTCAGGGCAAAACACGCACTGGCCTTTTTGATGGGCTAAATTGAATAATTTATCTTCTAAATGATCAGCACGCCATAGCTTTAAATTCACGATTAAAAACCCAACATTATAGTGGTTTTCACAAATGATTTTCATGTCTTTTTCTTTAAGGTAATGCTCATAGAGAGAAAATTTTTGGCGAGGCTCTCTCTCCCTTTCTGTTTGAAAATGTTTAAGGTTTTTAGGAGAAGAAAAATCTTTAGCCGCTCCAAAATAATAGCCATCTAGCGGGATAAAAAAACTCTCGCTCACATCGTTTAAAAACAAAGTGTCCGCATCAAACATGATGATTTTGTCGTATTGTGGGAATAAAGAAGCCAAAAACAAGCGGCACATGACCATTTTAGAAAAGCGCGTTTTAGCGTAAATATTGAGTTGCAAAAAAGCTTCATGGATTTTATCAATCGCAGAGGGTTCTACTGAAGTGGTGTAAAGATTAGGGGTTGAAATGTCTAAAAAATCCACGCTCGCAAAAGCGCTAAAGGGGGCTAGAGTTTCTTTTAATTTTTGTTGGTTTTCAAGGCTTAAGTTATCCACCAAGCAGTGGATTTTATAAAAAAGTTTTTTATCATGGTGTTTTGTTTTAGCGCAAGCCAGCATGGAATACAAACTCACGCCAGCCGGAATGGCATAATGATTGTCAAAGGCGATAACGATAGGAATAATGATACTCATTTAAGTGGTTTTCCTAAAATAGGTTTTTAATTAAATTTAATCCAAAGTTGAATTTATTTTTTGACAATATTATACTATAATAACCAATTAGATTGGGGTTTTACTGATCTTTCTTTGTGTGAGCTTTGGCTTAGTTTTGTAAGGAATGAGATGATAAAGAGTTGGACTAAAAAATGGGTTTTGATTTTATTTTTAATGGCAAGTTGTTCCAGTTATTTGGTGGCTACAACCGGTGAGAAATATTTTAAGATGGCTAATCAAGCCTTTAAGAGAGAGGATTACCATAGAGCGGTGGCTTTTTATAAGAGGAGCTGTAATTTGAGGGTGGGGGTTGGTTGCACGAGTTTAGGCTCTATGTATGAAGATGGCGATGGCGTGGATCAGAATATTCCAAAAGCCGTTTTTTATTACAAAAGAGGGTGCAATTTAAGGGATCATCTCGCTTGCGCGAGTCTAGGCTCTATGTATGAAGATGGCGATGGCGTTCAAAAAGACCTTCCAAAGGCTATCTATTATTATAGGAGAGGGTGCCACTTAAAGGGTGGGGTGAGTTGCGGTAGTTTGGGTTTTATGTATTTTAATGGCACGGGCGTTAAACAAAATTATGCCAAAGCCCTTTCTCTTTCTAAATACGCTTGCAGTTTGAATTATGGCATTAGTTGTAACTTTGCAGGGTATATGTATAGGAGCGCCAAAGGCGTACAGAAGGATTTGAAAAAAGCCCTTGCGAATTTTAAAAGAGGGTGCCATTTAAAAGACGGGGCGAGCTGTGTGAGTTTTGGATACATGTATGAAGCCGGTATGAATGTCAAACAAAATGAAGAGCAGGCTTTGAATCTTTATAAAAAAGGTTGTTTTTTAAAAGAAGGGAGCGGCTGTCATAATGTGGCGGTGATGTATTACATGGGTAAGGGAGCTCCAAAGGATTTAGATAAAGCCATTTCATATTACAAGAAAGGGTGCACTTTAGGCTTTAGTGGTAGTTGTAAAGTGTTAGAAATGATTGGCAAGGAGTCTGATAATTTGCAAGATGACGTGCAAAACGACACGCAAGACGATACGCAATAAGCTAAAGCTTAGGGCTAATCGTTAAAACTCATCTTATAGGAATCTTTCACCTCTCTTGCTATTCAAATAGGGATTAATCTTCTCTATTGATGAAAATTAAGAATGCGATAAAAATCTACAGATTTAGGGTTTGGATTTATTCTTATATTGGTAATAAAAATCCTCAAAGGCCTTTTAAAATAAACATAAAAGAGCTTGCACCAGACACAAGCGATAATTTTTTAAAGCGCTTCTTTAGGGGATTTAATGGGGTTAAAAAAAAGGGGTGTTGTTTCAAAATCCCCCTATCCGCTTTAAGAAATAGCTCTACCACAAAAAAATTAACTATAAAAAAAGCTTAAAAACAAGTTTTTTAAAAAAGAATATTGAATCAAGCTTATTCCTATTTGATAAAAACAAAAACTAATCAAAATAAAATTAAAAATCCAATCAAAAAGGAGTTTTATAACTCTTTATAGGATTTTACAAGCTTATAGCGACAAAACTTTTTGTTGATTTTCATTGTTAAAAACACTTTGAGCCTTTTTGCATTTCACTCAATATTCGTATAAAGCGCGACCACATCATCATCGTCTTCAATCCTATCCAATAACTTTTCGGTAAGCTCCATTTGTTCGTCATTCAATTCAATGGGCGTTGTGGCGATGCGTTGCAAACCCGCTTTTAAAATGGGCAATCTCAAGCTTTCAAACCCCTCATTTAAAAGCTTGAAGCTGTTATAATCCCCTCTAATAATGATTCTATCTCCCACTTCTTCTAATTCTTCCAAACCATAATCAATGAGAGCGAACTCTAAATCTTCTAGGCTGAGCTTTAAATTTTCCACTTCATTTTTCAAGCATTCAAACACGCTTTTCCTATTAAACATAAACTCTAAAGAGCCATTAGGCACGATGCTCGCTCCTTGCGTTTTATTGAAATAGCTTTTAAGGTTGGCAATGGTTCTAGTGGGGTTATCAGTCATGCATTCCATGATGATTAGCACGCCAAAATTCGCCTTACCCTCATAAGTGATCTCGCTCAAATTCCCCTCTTTACTGCTCGCTCTTTTAATCGCCGCATCAATGTTGTCTTTAGGCATGTTTTGCGCTTTAGCGTTTAAAATCGCTGTTCGCAGTTTGGCGTTCGTGTCCGGCTCGCTCCCGCCATCTTTTGCCGCTAGAGTGATCGCTTTGGCGAGCTTGGGGAAAACCTTACTCATCTTATCCCATCGTTTTTCTTTGGCCGCTCTTCTGTATTCAAACGCTCGTCCCATTCAATTCCTTTGTAATAAGTTAGCCACTTCTTTAGCATGATAGCTAATAATCATATCCGCTCCCGCTCTTTTAAAACAAGTCATCGTTTCTAACAGCACGCTTTCATAATTGATCAGGTTGTGTTTTTGCGCGAGTTTGAGCATGGCGTATTCCCCACTCACGTTATAGAGTGCTAAAGGGAGCAAAGTGTGATTTCTAATCTCTTTAACAATATCCAAATACGCTAAAGCCGGCTTCACCATTAAAATATCCGCACCCTGTTTTTCATCTTCTAAACTTTCTAAAAGCGCTTCTTTTTGGTTAGCGTAATCCATTTGATAGCTTTTGCGATCGCCAAAACTCGGCGCAGAATTAGCCACATCTCTAAAAGGCCCATAGTAGCTGCTCGCAAATTTAGTGGAATAGCTCATGATAGGCGTTTGGGTATAGCCGGCGTTATCTAGCGTTTTTCTCAAGCTGAAAACATTCCCATCCATCATGTTGCTTGGGGCTAGAATATCCACACCGCTTTCAGCTAAAATAAGCCCTTGAAGGTTTAAAATCTCTAGCGTTTTATCGTTAGACACAGAAGCGTTTTCTAAAATCCCGCAATGCCCATGGTCGGTGTATTCACAAAAACACAAATCCGCTATAACGATTAAATCCTTGAATCGTTTTTTAATCTCTTTGGTGGCTTTTGCGACAATGTGATCCTTATTTAACGCATGGCTTCCTGTAGCGTCCTTATGTTTAGGAATGCCAAACAATAAAACGGCTTTGATGCCTAAACCCACTAATTCTTCGCATTCTTTTAAAAGAGGCTCCATGCTCATTTGATAAACGCCAGGCATGGAGCTGATTTCATTTTTAATATAACTATCGCTTTCTATGACAAATAAGGGAGCGATGAAATCATCAATATTTAAATGCGTTTCTCTTAACATCGCCCTTAAATTTTCGCTGCTTCGTAATCTTCTCAATCGTTTGAACATGTTCTCTCTTTATTGTTTTTCTTTAGCCCCACAATTGGCTTTTTCTGTTCCCTTCATTCCGCTCACCTCTCTCAAATTTTCGGGGGGGGGGG
>NZ_MVYP01000020.1:0-26216 GCF_003638305.1 Helicobacter pylori
ACTGGTATTTTAACGCTCCGCTTAAAGTGGTCGCTAAACCTTGGCTTAAGTTCTTAGTAGTGGCTGGCTTTAGGCTTTCTGCGATCTTAGCGTCGTTTTTAAAAAGCTTATGAAAACCGCTCGCTATTGTTTGGAGTTTGTAAGTCTAGGGGTTTTGTTAAGATTGTGGGAGTATTTAAGGCAAAAACAGAGCAAGGTTAAGCAAGCAATGTTTTTTGGCTAAAGTTTTTGGTATAAAGCCACTTAGCCATGAAGAATGCAATGTCTTTAATCTATCGCTTCAAATCAATTGTTCAAAGACACATGCTACTTAAAATAAAACAAAAATCCTTGAATCAAGCCCAAGCTTGAGAGTCATCGGCTTGAAGTGTTCTTTTTCTTACAATTTTTATCAATGTCAAAATCGCATGCTTTTTGCATGTATTCTTCAGCCTTTTTCTTATCTTTTTCCACGCCTAACCCATACCGATAAGACTCTGACAACCCTTCATAAGCTCTAGAAGAACTCACATCAGCCGCCATTTTATAATAGACAATCGCCTTATCTTTGTCCGGCTCAATACCCAATTGATCATTCCCACTATAATAAATATCCCCTAAAAGGATATAAGCTTCTACATTACCCTTATGCATCGCTTTTCTAAAGCATTCTGTCGCTTTCACATAGTTGCTTGGAACTCCCCTACCCTCCATATACATGATGCCTAAGTTAATATAAGCGTTAGTATAGCCTTTCTCTGTAGCTATTCTAAAATACTCCACGGCTTTCTTTTCATCTTTAGGCACGCCCCTACCCTCTTTATACATCACGCCTAAATTGTTATACCCTCTAGGTATATCGTTATCAACCGCTTTTTGAAAATATTCAGCCGCTTTCTTGTAATCTTTAGGCACACCCCTACCATTTTCATACATGATCCCTAAAAGAACATAAGCAAGCGGCTCGCCATTTTTAATCGCACTCTTATAAAAAGAAGCCGCTCGCTCGTATTCCTTATTATTATAGGCTTCCTCCCCTTTATAAATATAACTCCTTTTTTGTTCAAGGTGTTCTGCACCAAGGGTGCTAAATAAACATAAACCTACCAAACAAACCTTTAAAGCTAATTTGCTTGTGTATCCCATTGCCACTCCTCTGCTATTAATAAGATCAAACATAATGCCATAGCTACCAATCTTAAAAAGAAACTGCGTGCGTCCTAGAACTAACAAACATTCTCAAACTCCATTCTGCACACACCATTTTAGATCTAATATCGTCTCTTGTAATGAGAAATTTTACACCATTTTTATAAATCTTAAAACTAATTCAAGACTTTCTCGCTAAAAAAGTCCCCCTCCCAAAAAATAAGGCTAAATTAGGATTAAAATTCTTTCCTTGGATCCGTTGATCCATAGAAAACGCTCCCTTTAGTTTTAGGCAAAACTTGGATCGCATTCACATCGCCCATAACCGGCTTAGTAACAATCTGATAGCCCATTTTAGTGAGGTTATCTTTCACATCAGCGGGCATGCCAAACTTTTCAATCCTTAATTCATCAGGGAGCCATTGCATGTGGAATCTAGGGGCTGAAACCGCTTCAGAAATATTCATGTTGTAATCAATGACATTAGAAATCACTTGCAACACCGTAGTGATAATCCTAGACCCTCCAGGGCTTCCCACCACCAAAAAAACCTTATTATTTTTCAACACGATCGTAGGCGACATGGAGCTTAAAGGGCGTTTATTGGCTTCAATCGCATTCGCATCGCCCCCTACTAAACCATAGAGGTTGGGGTTTCCTGGTTTTATGGAAAAATCATCCATTTCATTGTTCAATAAAAATCCTGCCCCATCAATACTAGCAGCACTCCCATAAGAAGCGTTAATGGTATAAGTAACGCTGACCGCATTCCCCCACCTGTCTGCTACAGAATAATGCGTGGTATTGCTCCCTTCATGCAACTGCCCCATTCCTGGCTTGATTTGAGAGCTTGGCGTAACCGTATCTGGCTGGATAGCGTCAAAAATCTTTTTGGCATACGCCTTATTGATGAGTTTATCCACCGGCACTGAAACAAAATCAGCGTCTCCCATATAAACCGATCGGTCCGCATAAGCTTGACGCATCGCTTCTGCAGCAATATGGATATTCTTAGAAGCCCCATACCCAAGAGCGCTTAAATCCGCATTCTCCATGACATTTAAAATCTGGATCAAATGCGTGCCTCCCGAACTTGGTGGCGACATAGAAATGATCTTATACCCACGATAACTCCCTACCACGGGTTTGCGCCATTTCACATTGTAACTGGCTAAATCTTCTTTAGTGATAATCCCTCCATTTTTTTTCATGTCTTTCTCAATAAGCTCAGCGACTTGCCCTTGATAAAAGCCTTTAGCGCCTAGCGTTTTGATTTGATTCAAAGTCTTGGCTAAATCTTTTTGGACAAACAAGTCCCCTTCTTGATAATCAAGATGCCCTTTTTTAAAAAAATACTTTTTGCTAGAACTGTATTTTAAAAACCGCTCCCTTGCTTCCTTTAAAGTTTCTGCTTGTCTTTGTGAAATCGCATAACCATTTTCAGCCAATTTAATGGCAGGATCAATGAGTTGCGATAGTTTTTTGGTGCCGTATTTTTTCAACATCGCTTCCATGCCCGCCACCGTCCCAGGAACCCCAGCCGCCAAATAGCCATCTTCGCTGAGTTTAGGGACTACATTGCCTTGCTTGTCTAAAAACATGTTTTTAGTGGCTTTTAAAGGAGCTTTTTCTCTAAAATCTAAGGCAACATTTTCACCATTAGCCAAATGGATAACCGCAAAACCCCCACCACCAATATTGCCTGCTGCCGGATGGACAACCGCTAGAGCAAAGCCAATCGCTACGGCCGCATCAATCGCATTACCTCCCTCTTCTAAAACCTTTTGCCCAATTTCAGTGGCTAGCGGGTGGCTAGAAAGGGCTAACCCCACTTTAGTGTTTTTAATGGGCGGGTAACTCGCTGCACTCAAAGGGCTTAACAAACCCAAAGAGAGCGCTATCACACCCAAGCCAATCGTCTTTAAAAAACTCCGTCTCATCTGTTTTCCTTTCAATCAGTTACGCTTAAAATTTCGTTGTTATTATAACACAAGCTTTACAAAACACCCTCTCGCTTATAGCTTATAATTCTATTAAGCATTATCGTTAATGAGTTTTAAAATAAATAGAGTTTAAAAAATAAGTTAAATAAGGCTTATTTGATAAAAACGCTATGGGTAGAAAAATTATTGTTTAATCCCCAATAAAGTGTCTATCATCCGATCAATAGCACTAATGACCTTAGCGTTAGCGGCATAGCCGCTTTGAAATTTGATCAAATTCACCATTTCTTCATCCACGCTCACTTGCGAAATAGAGAGTTGCTCTTTTTTAATGGTCTCTAACATGCTTTGTTTGGTGTCCAAAATACGCCCTGATTTTTCAGCGTCCGTGTTGATTTTACCGGTTAAAAATTGATAAAACTCGCTGATTTTCATTGGTTTAATGTCAAACTTATCGTTATAAAAATCCACGCTGTCGTATTGTAATTGCTGCATCATGTTCGCCACATCAAAATTCCCGTTAATGGGGGCAAGCCATGGGCGGATAGCGGTAGGCTCTTTTTTGTATTCCTTATTCAAGCTGATATTAGAAGCGTCATCGCCTTGAAAAAAAGGGTTGAGTTTTAACGCTCCCATAAAATTCGTGCCGTTATCTTTCATGGAGACAAACAACCCTTGCGAAGCGTTTTTAGGCTGGATAACAAACTTTTTAGTCTCATTGTTAAAGCTCGCTGTGAAATAATCATCAAAGTCGTTTTCGGTGTTATTGTCTTGATTGTCATCGGTGTTAGCGTTAATGGCTTGGATAATATCGTTCATGGTTGTAATGGGCGTGATAGCAATGGTTTTTCTGGCGATTTCTTTACCATCGGTGTTGTAAGCGATTAAATCAAACGAGCCGTTTTTGATATTGTAGTTCGTGTCTTTAAAGGCTTCATCGCTATTAAACTCCACAGGCTCGCCTTCAATATGATGACTCGCGCTTTGAGCGTAAATCGCATTAGTGGATTCTATCAAGCCCCTAGCAAAAGAATCCAACAAATCAATATAATCTTGCAATTTGCCCTTTAAAGTCCCGTTAGAGCCGTCGTTATACACATTCAATAACGCCCCCACTTTCCCTTGATTGAGCTTGTCGGTAATATTAGTGAGCTTAAAATCATCGCTTTGAAAATAGATCTGGTTCAAACCCCCTTTATTTTCGGATTCTTTAACCACTAAAGGATGGAAAATAGAACCATCAATGATATTAAACCCATGCCCGATATTAAGGTTATAGCTCTCATCAAAATCCGCTGAGTCTTTATCTGTGAGCGAATGAGTCTTAATGCTGCTTTTAAAAACATTCCCCCCTAAAAGCTCTCGCAAATGAAACTCTAATTCATCTCGCTTGTCCCTTAATTCATTCGCATGCTTTAAACTCTTGTTGTTTTCCACTTCTTTAATGCGTTTGTTGATCTCAGCGATTTGAGAACCCAAGCTATTGACTTCTTTAATAACGCTTTTTAATTCTTCGCTCGCTTTATGCTGTAAGGTCGTTAACCTCTCTCTAGTGTCTTTAATGTTGTGCGTTAAAGCTTCTGTTTTTTGAGCGAGAGCCTGTTTTTGAGCGGAGTCTTTGGCGTTTTTAGACAATTCTTTCCATGAGTTAAAATAATCTTGCAAATCCGTAAAAAGGCTCGCTTCATCAATGTCCGGAAAATACGCGCTCGCTTCTTTTAAATGTGAAAACTCTGTATCATAATAAGTGTTTTCGTAATTAGCCTTCGTGTAGCGAGCAAAAACAAATTCATCATGCACCCTTTCAATGGCTTCTACATCCACGCCCATATTCACGTTTTTAGTGCCATACATATAGGCCGCTTGGGGCTTTGCAATCACGCGCTGACGGCTATAAAATTCATCGCTAGCGTTAGAAATATTATTCCCGGTAACATCCACCATGCTCTGATGGGCTTGTAAGCCGGTGTAAGAAGTGTTGAGTGAAGATAAGATTCCGCCCATTTTACGCCTGTACTCTTAAAAAATGGCTCCCCACATGCCTAGAGCCTTTATAATCGCAAGTGTCATGGGGAATGATTTGTTGGATGAGCGAAGAATAAAATTCAGAAACCGCAAACGCCATGCGCGAATAAATCAAGTTTTTTTCTTTCAAAACAAGCAAGGACTCTCGCATTTGGTTTAAAAAATCGCTCGTTTTTTCGTCTAATAATTCATTCATTTCTTTATTAGGGAATTGATTTTTTAAAGACAACATTTGCGCATCTATATTCGCTTTTTCTTTTTCAAAAGCTTGAATCGCTAGCTGTTTTTGATGGTTTCTTTCAAAAATTTCGGTGTGTTTAGCGAGCTTGATGTCTCTTATATCGCGCTCCGTTAAATCAATCAATTCTTTCAATTGGTTTAGCGCGTTTTCTAAATGAGAATGTAAAACGACCATAACAAATCCTTTAGCTCTTGTTTCAGTGATATTCAAGCAAATACTATGCCATTTTTAGTTTTATTATAAAGCTCAATTTCTTAAGGGGATAGGGGTATTTTGAAATCATTTTCCCCTTAAAGCTCCCTTATTTAAAGCTCCCTTATTTAAAGCTCCCTTATTTAAAGCTCCCCTATTAAATCGCCTTTAACATTTGCTTAGCGATAGCAGCAATCACATTCACGCTCATCGCATTCCCCGCTTGGGATAATAAATGGCTTTCTTTAAAGTTAGGATTATTTTTAATCTTAGCGATCAAATCTCTAGGAAATCCTTGTAAAAGCAAGCTTTCAATAGCGTTTAATCTTTTGATTTTGCCTTTTTGGGTATAAAACAAACCATGCCGAGAAGTCCTTAAAGTAGGAAAAACATTAAAATACAACCTTAAATCAGATTGTCTTGTGTCTAAAACGGCGTTTTCTAAAGTTAAAATATTCTCTAAAAAAACCCGGTTATGGTTGTATGGGTTGCGCAAGTATCTTTGGAAAGTAGCGTTACTCATATCCAAATAGCATTCATTATCAGCGTCTAAAAAATCGTTAAAACAATAATCATTGGCTAAACCTAAAGGGAAATGAAATGGGTGTTTCAAATCCTTCCTAAACCCTACGATATAAAGGCGCTCTCTCTTTTGGGCTAATTGGAAATCAGCGCTGTTTAAAATTTGATAATAAGTTGTATAGTCCGCTTCTTGCAAGGCTTTGATAATGGTTTTAAAAGTTTCTTGTTGCTTATGACTAATCAAGCCCTTAACGTTTTCAAGCAAGAAACATTTGGGCTGTTTGACTTTTAAGATACGAATAAGCCCATAAATAATAGTCCCTCTTTCATCTTCAAGCCCCTTCCTTTTGCCATTGATAGAAAAAGCTTGACAAGGAAACCCGCTAACTAACACATCAAAATCGGGCAAATCATTAGGGTTGATTCGCATCAAATCCCCAAAATTATGGGTATCTTTAAAAAATAATTCATAAGTTCTAAGGGCTTCATCATTGATTTCTGCATGCCCTACACATTTTAAATGGCATCGCTCCAAGCCCAAACGGCCTCCACCAATACCAGAGCAAAAATCCATAAAAGTTAAAATCCCCAATCAATCATTCCTAACACACGACTAAAAACACGCCCTATTTAAGAAAGCGACAGATCCATTCAAAACATAAAGAAACTAAAATTTAATGAAAAACAAAATCACAGCAAGAACAAACCCCCTAGAAATGAAGCCGTTAAACCCCCTAGCTTATCCCCAATAAATCCTGTGCCATTTTGTGAGAAGTCTCATGCAAGTTGATCTTATACTGGTTATTTTCAATCGCTTTCTTGATTTCAGCCACCCTATCAAGAGCGGCCTCATTGTTTTCAACTTTTTCATTCTTTTCCACACGCTTGTAATTCCCCAAAGACTGCACCGGAGCAAGAGAAGAAACGGCATTGATCATTGTAAAATCCTTTAATTTGATATTCATTCCATTACAACAAGTATCGGCAAAAAAGAAAAAAAGTTAATGGATTTTTGAAATCTGTTTTTGCAATTCCTTACCAAATTTCTTGGTGGTGGTGATGGGTTTTTTTCCGGTTTCTGCCACAGAGCCAAACGATTGCGATTGTAAACTTTTAAACATAAAAAACATTAAAAAAATTAAAATATAACAAAATAAAAAAAAACAAATGGTAGGGAATAGCCAATTTTTGAGGTTAGAACTATTCATGACCTTGCCTTTTAAATACTCCTATACCTTACTACCCATGCGAACATGAGCAACCACAACCCCCACCTTTCTTTCCGCCATGACCCCCATGACCGCCACAGCAACCTGTCCCACCGCCATGGTGTGAAGCTAAAATTTCTTCTTCGCTCACTTCCCTAAAACCTAAAACCTTGAAACGAAACGCTAAAGTTTTCCCAGCTAACGGGTGGTTATAATCCACCATCACATGCGTGTTGCTAAAGTCTTTGATAGTGGCTTGAATGGTTTGATTGTCTTCAGTTTGCCCAAAAACGCTCATGCCTTTTTCTAATTCAATGCCTTCAAATTGATCCCTAGGGACTTCTTGCAAATAACCGCTTTCATAAACCCCATAAGCCTCCTCTGGGGCGATAACAACCTCTTCCCACTCGCCAATTTGAGCCTTTAATACCGCCTTTTCTAACCCTACTATGATTTGATTAGCGCCTATGATAAACTCTAAAGGCTCTTTAGAAATATTACTATCTAGCACATCGCTAGAGCCTTGCTCCCTCACTTCATATTCAATCAAAGCGGCTTGTTTGACTGATTCTAAATCATGGTTTTGCATGGTGGTGTTTCTCCTTGTTTTCTAAGATTTTTTGCGCCATTTTAGCCTGTTCGCTTGAAGGATACAAGCGTTGCAAAGTGTTTAAAAATTTATAACAGTTTTGATCGTCTTTGATTTTTTTAAACGACCATGCCGTATGCCACAAAAGCACAGGCATGTAAGACGCTTTTTGATTTAAAAGAGCGCTCTCTTTGTAATACTTGATCGCTTCTTTATATCTCTTTTCTCCATAAGCCACTTCTCCAAGCACATAACGCACATAATAAAGTCTGTAACTATTGGCTTCTAACCACAACAAGCGCTCTTTGGCTTCTGCATAGGATTTATTTTTAAAAAAAGACAGAGCTTCTTGAAAGATCTCTTTTTGCTTGGACAAATCTTTATCAAACTCAACTTTCGCCTTTTCTTGGGTTTTTTTCTCTTGATTTTTTGGGGTTTCGGCTTTTAAAGAGGGGTTTTTATTGGCCGGAACGCTTGATTTGAGCGGTTTCTCAGCTTTTTCTTCTTGTTCTTTGAGGGCTTTTTGGATTAAGGCGATTTGTGAAACCAAATCCTGGCTTAACTTGGTCAATAATTCACTCATCTCTTTGTTTTGCTTGTCTAACTGCTGGATAGCTTGCTGGTTAGCGTGAATCTCATTCCTCAAATCCTCTAAAGTTTGCGATTGTTGCTTTAATGTGTTAGCTTGCACTTCTTGAGAGGCTTTTAAGGCTCGCAAGGATTCTTCTTGGGAAAGGATAGCGTTATTGAGATCTCTAATCTTATTAGCCTGCCCTTCATAAACGCTCCTTAGACCCTCTTGAGCTTGAGTGTTAGCCTCTACTTGCGAATGGATTTTGGTCAAAATATTAGAAAAATTCTTACTATTGATTTGCAACTGCTTGAGTTCTTTTTTGGTAGCCCCGCTTTGCAAATCAAACGCTGAAGGCTCCCCATTGAGAAAAAAGGGAGCGATAAAAGGGATAAAAAAAAGCCTTTTCATCCTAGAATTACTTCACTAATTTGACATCCACTCTTCTGTTTTCTTTGTAACATTCTCTAGTTTTTTGGGCGCATTTGGGTTTGGTTTCACCAAAACTGATGGTTTTGATCATATCTTTTTCTACCCCTTTAATGACTAAAGCGTTTTTCACGCTCAAAGTCCTTTTAACGCCAAGTGCTTGGTTGTATTCGCTAGAGCCAAATTCATCGGTATTGCCTTCCAAAAGCACTTGCATGTGGTTTTCTTTAGCTTTTTGCACGATCTCATCTAAAGTCTCTTGATCGGATTCTTTGATCTCATACTTGTCAAAATCAAAATAAATAGAAGCGATGATAGTCCCACTCTCAACAGCCGGTTTTTCTTCAACCACTGGAGCTGGCTCTTGTTTAGGCTCTTCTTTCTCTGGAGCTGGTTCTGTAGTAACAGGTGCAGTCTGAACCGTTTTAGCGCTCACATCGCCAGCCACAGTCTTATTATCCATTTTATGACTACAGCCAGCTACCAATAAAAAAGCTACCAAGAAACTAAATCTAAATACAGAAGATCTCTTCATTATAAATTCTCCAAGAATCAAATTTTAATAAGTGTAAATACTAACTCACATTCGCTTAATTTAACCTTACCAATCAAAGGCTTGTATTTTCACATTCTTTAAAGGGAATAAAAAACTCTGATTATAGTCTAGCAAAATAAGCCCCATGGCGTATTCTTGGGGTGTCTTTTTGATATACATGATATTTCTCCCATCCATAGAAAAACGAGGCATCTGGTTAGAGCCATTCACGGTAAGCCTGCGGATATATTTGCTGTTTAGAGTGATCAGATTCAAATTAAACACCGTTTTGCCAAATTCATTAAGGTTTTCTCGGCTCACATACACAATACTATCTTTATAAGCGTCAATGGATTCATTGCTTCTTCCTTCATAAAGGAGTTGCTCCGCGCTCTCTTTTAACCCCAATTTCTTCATATAGATGTTAGGATAACCGGATCTATCCGAAACAAAAGCCATAGACTTGTCATCTTCTAAAAACACTCCTGAAACATCTATCCCAGGATAGCGCGTTATTTTAGTTTTAGTTTTTTTATGCGTGTCATACAAATAAACATCCGGTTGGCCATCAGGGGCTAAAGACATTAAAATTTTAGAGCCATCAGAACTCACGCTAGAAACCACAGCCATTCCTTGAGAGCTAGCGATATTCTCATGAGTGGCTTTTTGAATGTTGTATTTTAAAATCATGGGCGTTCTTTCGCCATACTGCGTGTAATAAAACTCCGTTTGCTCAGCGTTCGCCCATTTAGGGAAGATATTGAGTCGGTTGTTTTTGATGATTTCTTTTTGATAACGCATCGTATAATCCGCTAGTGCGATGTTTGTGATTCCTGGTCCAATGTATTTAGAAAAAACAATCAGGTGCTTCATCCAAGCGATAGAAGGGGCTTTTAAGTAATCATTCACCACAATGGCCATGTTGTGCGCTGCAAAAGGGTATAGATCGGAACTTACAATGGGGTAGTCAAAAGTCTTTTTGAGCGTTTCTGTATCCACATCATAAAGTTTTAATCGTGAAATTTTATTGCCGTTTTCTACCGCCACGCTCACAAGCGCTACAAGATGGACTTTTTTATCCTTGAGTTCTGCGTAATTGATAGCACCTTGATCCTTGTTTTGAGAAACATCAAAATGCTGGCTAGTCTTTAAATCATTCGCTAAGACTTCATGCAATTTTAAAGCGTAATTGGCATCGTTATCTATAGAGTAGCGCACTTCAATCTTAGGAAGTTTTTGAATGGTTTTAATAATATCTAGTGTTTTATCCGTTGCAAAAAGCCCTATAGTGTATATTAAAAAAAGCCATAAATGCCTCATTGTTCTTCCTTAGTGGTGAAATTAACTTTAATAGAAATTATGTTTCCTCCAGGATATGGGGGAAAATCCACTTTCTTTAAATCATTTAAAAGGGTCATCACACTCTTGTTATAATCCTTAAAATCGGAGTAGCTAAGAATGGTATAATCAAACTCTCCATCTTTAGTGATCATAATCAGAGCGCTCACTGAAGCCTTGTGATAAAAAACCCCTTTCCAACCTTTATATAAAATCTGATAGATTTGAGCGTACCATTCTTGGTAAGCCTTTTCATCAACCCCATCTTGTTTAGGGATTTGCAAATCTAAAGTCTTGTTTTTAACGCTTTCTAGTTTTTGTGCGAATTGATCCAAATCCTGTTGCAAACCTTTCAACATCTCTTGATTTTTTTGGTTTTTTCTTAAGCGTTGCTGTTCTTTTAAACGCCTCTGCTCTTCTTCTTGCTCATTTTTTTGCTCATCTTTTTGAGCGTTTGTGTCTGTCTTTTCTTGAAAATCATTGAGTGAAGAAAAAATATTTTCAAGGCTTTCTTCTTGTTCTTTAGGATCAATAAAATCGCCCTCCTTATCAGTTGCATTTTTTTCAACTATTTTTTCATCTTTTTTTTCTTCTGCCTTTTCAGCGATTTTTTCATCTTTTTTTTCATCGCTTGGCAAATCCTCTAAATTCAAATCAATGACTTGTTCGTTTTTGCCCAAATCTAAAAGGATTTTCTCCGCTTCTTTATTATGCCTTTCTAGCAACAAACCATATAATAACAAAGCATAGAGCAAGAACGCTAAAAAGCCAGAAACAACAAAGATCGCGCTCTTACTCATGCAAATTAGCCCTACTTTTTAAGGACTTGTGATTAAAGAAACTTTTAAAAACCCCGCTTCTTTAATCGTTTTTAGCAAATAAATCACTTTATCATAAGTCAATCGCTTGTCCGCGCGGATACTAACCCTAGTATCTTTATCGTATTTCTTAGAAAGCAAGTTGAAAGTATCCGGGAAAGAGTTGTATTCATAGGTTTGACTATCTATATAGATTTTTGCGTCTTTATCCATGCGGATCTCTATCATTTTATCTTGAGTGGCTCTAGCAGTTTTTGAACCAGAAGGCAAAGCAATCTCTTCTTTATAAGTGAGAGTGGGCGTCGTTACCATAAGAATAGCCAATAAAACAAGCATCACATCCACTAAGGGCGTGATATTGAGTTCTGGTTTGTCCTCATCCCAATAGTTATCGTAATTCATAAAAACCTTCTAACTCCCTATTTAAGATATTTATAAAATCCCCTTAAAAGCTTTATTTTTTAGAAGACAAAATATCCACTTGCATCTGCACATAAACCGATAAATCATACACTTTGCGTTTTAAAATCAAGTAAAAAGAATAAGCTGGAATGGCCGCTAAAATACCTGCAGCGGTGGCGATAAGAGCCTTAGAAATAATGGGCGCAATCACCCCAAAAGAAGCTTGACCTAACGCGCCCAAATTGTTAAACGCTTCTAAAATTTCAACCACCGTCCCAAACAAACCAATAAAGGGGGCTGTAGAAGAGATGATGCTCAACACCACTAAACCTGTCGTGCTTTGCTTAAGAACCTGGTGTTTCCAAGCCTGCAACAATTCATTAGAATACCTTTTGGTCTCATCATTTCTTTTTTTATTAAACATGAAATGCTCTGGAGCGTCTTGCGCCCCATTAAGAATGTTAGACAAAGATTGCATCTCGCGCCTGAGTTCAATCTTTAACACAATGCTCTTATACAAAAAGACCCATAAAGTCATCACCAAATAAAGCGAAATCCAAACTAAAACAAGCGTGGTAACAAACCCGCTCTTATTGAAAAAATAAACGATTGAATCCAACATGATTATCCCCTTAAAGAGACTCAATCTTAGCCAGCACGCTAGAGACCGCTAACCTGTCAGAGCTTGCGTCCTCTAAAAGCTTTTTAGCCCTAGAGATAGCATCGTCTCTGTCGTCTGATTCTTTTTTAATAAAGACCGCCCCATCGGCTAAAATATCCACCCGTTCATTAGTGACTTCCGCATAGCCCCAATTGATCGCAATGTGCTCTTTTTGGTTTTCGGTTTCAATCTCAACCACTCCTGCCTGAAGCAAGGTGATCATGTTGCTATGCCCATAAAGCACCCCAAATTCCCCTTCAACTCCTGGCAACACAACGCTTTTAACCTCTCCTGTATAAACTTCCCCCTCAGGAACTACCACACTAATTTTCAACAAAGCCATCACAAAACCCTTAGGAATTTTTCATGTTTTTAGCTTTTTCTAAAACCTCTTGAATGCTGCCCACCATGTAAAACGCGTTCTCAGGAATATGATCGTATTTACCTTCTAAAATCCCTCCAAAGCCCTCTAAAGTTTCTTGAAGAGTCACATATTTACCGGGACTTCCCGTAAACACTTCAGCCACAAAAAACGGCTGGGATAAAAACTTCTCAATTTTTCTGGCCCTTTCAACCGTTTTTTTATCCTCTTCGCTCAATTCGTCCAATCCCAAAATCGCAATAATATCTTGCAGATCCTTGTATTTTTGTAAAACTTGCTGGATGCCGGTAGCGATTTCATAGTGTTTCTCGCCGATCATTTGAGGGCTTAAAATCCTTGAAGTGGAATCCAAGGGATCAACTGCAGGATAAATCCCTTTTTCAGCGATCTTTCTGTTCAACACCGTAGTCGCATCCAAATGCGCAAACACCGAAGCAGGGGCTGGGTCAGTCAAGTCGTCGGCTGGCACATACACCGCTTGAACGGAAGTGATAGAGCCATTTTTAGTGGAAGCGATACGCTCTTGAAGTTTCCCCATTTCCCCAGCTAGCGTGGGCTGATACCCCACCGCTGAAGGGATACGGCCTAATAGCGCGCTCATTTCCGCACCGCTTTGAGCGTATCTAAAGATATTGTCAATAAACATCAACACATCTAAGCCCTTTTCATCACGAAAATACTCCGCCATCGTCAAGCCGGTGAATGCGATGCGGTTCCTTGCACCTGGTGGCTCATTCATTTGCCCATAGCACAGCGCGACTTTGTCTAAAACGCCCCCTTCTTTCATCTCAAAATACAGATCGTTCCCTTCTCTGGTGCGCTCCCCCACACCCGCAAACACCGAATACCCATTATGCTTATAAGCCACATTATGGATAAGCTCCATAATGATCACCGTTTTCCCTACGCCAGCCCCACCAAACAAGCCTACTTTACCGCCCTTAGAATAAGGTGCGAGCAAGTCAATGACTTTAATACCGGTTTCAAACATTTCTGTCTTGGTGCTTTGCTGTTCAAAACTAGGGGCTTTTCTGTGAATGGGCCAAGTTAAGGACGGCTTAAGAGGTTCTAAATTGTCAATGCTCTCGCCCACAACATTAAAAATACGCCCTAACACTTCTTCGCCCACAGGCACTTCAATCATTTTGCCACGAGCCTTCACCACTTGGTTACGCACTAAGCCTTCTGTCATATCCATAGCAATCGCTCGCACCCGATTACCGCCCAAATGGGCTGCCACCTCTAAGACTAAAGATTTTTGAACGCCATTGACTTCAAAATTAATGTCTAACGCTTCAAAAATCGCCGGCAGATAGGATTCAAATTCCACATCTACCACAGGGCCTAAAACCTGAATGATTTTACCTTCCATCGCTTTCATCGCTCCTTGATTAATATAATTTTTATTTTAGGGCTTCTACGCCCGCATTGATTTCTACTAGCTCGGTCGTAATCACCTCTTGTCTGGCTTTATTATAAGAAATGGTTAAAGTTTTAACCAAATCTTTAGCGTTATTCGTCGCTGTATCCATAGCCTGCATTCTAGCACTATGCTCTGCGGCTAAAGAATCAATCAAAGCGTAGTATAAACTATACTCCACATATTTTTCTGCCAAAGAGTCTAAAATTTCATCTTCACTCCCGCTTGGCTCACTAGTAATAGTCTCTTGAGACTCACTAGGCTGGGGGTTTTGGTGGATGATTTTATACCCAATAGGCAAAATTGTTTTGACTCTTATTTCTTGAGTGATCATGTTTTTAAAGCCATTATGAATGATAATCACCTTATCGGTTTTCCCACTCAAATAATCCTCTACCACTTTTTTCATGAATTCCTGTGCGCGTTCATAATTAGGCATAGAACTCAAATTATTGATCTTGTCTAAAACCTCTATCCCGTTAAAGCTAAAATACTCATTACCCTTTTTACCAATACCGCGCAAACGCACTTTAATGTCTTTTTCTTTGTATTCATTCGTGCATGCTAAAACTTTTTTAATGGTATTGGTGTTAAAGCCCCCACAAAGCCCCTTATCGGCTGTGATAAAAATAATATCCACTTTTTTGATTTCAAGTCTTTCTAGTTCCCTAAAATACTTGCTTTGAATGTCTTCAATCCCTTGATTTTTCATTTTGGATAGCACATCATCAAACACGGCGTCTAGTTTCATTGCATACGCTCTGGAATTTCTTGCAACTTCTTCGGCTTTTCTTAGCTTGGAAGTGGAAACGAGTTTCATCGCATGCGTGATTTTTTGCGTGTTTTTAACGCTTCCAATTTTCTTTCTAATGTCTCTTAAATTCGCCATATTCTAGCCGTCTCCTACTCGCTATAAGTGAGCTTAAATTCCTCTAAGACTTTTCTTAGCATGGCTTCTAAATCCTTATCTAGCACTTTTTTAGTGTGGATTTCTTCTAAAACTTGGGGGTATTTTGCTTCCAAGAAAGGGTGCAGTTGCTCTTCAAAATCCACGACTTTTTTCACGCTCACACTATCTAAAAAGCCCTTAGCCCCAGCGTAAATAATGACCACTTGTTTTTCAATCGGTAAGGGCGAATAAGGGGCTTGTTTCAGCACTTCCACCATGCGTTGCCCCCTTTCTAATTGCTTTTTACTCGCTTCATCTAAATCAGAAGCGAATTGCGTGAAGGCTTGCAACTCTCTGTATTGCGCTAAATCTAGGCGCAAAGTCCCTGAAACCTGCTTGGTCGCTTTGATTTGAGCGGCCCCTCCAACCCTTGAAACCGACAAACCCACATTAATAGCTGGGCGGATCCCTGAATAAAACAAATCCGTTTCTAAGAAAATTTGCCCGTCTGTAATAGAAATGATATTCGTAGGGATATAAGCTGAAACATCGCCCGCTTGAGTTTCCACAATAGGGAGCGCGGTCAAAGAGCCGGCACCCTTTTCATCGCAAAGTTTAGCCGCTCTTTCTAAAAGCCGTGAGTGGATATAAAACACATCTCCAGGAAAAGCCTCCCTACCTGGGGGTCTTCTCAAAATCAAAGAAATCTCTCTGTAAGCGACAGCATGCTTACTCAAATCATCATAAACGATTAGGGCATGGCGGGCATGATCTCTAAAATATTCCCCCATGGCCACACCTGAATAAGGGGCTAAATATTGCATCGCAGCTGAATCGGAAGCCGAAGCGTTGATCACGACGCTGTATTCCATCGCCCCATATTCTTCTAATTTGCGGACCACTTGCGCGACAGTGGATTCTTTTTGCCCAATAGCCACATAGATACAGATCACATTTTGCCCTTTTTGGTTAATGATCGCATCGATCGCTACGGTGGTTTTACCGGTTTGTTTATCCCCAATAATCAATTCCCTTTGCCCGCGCCCAATAGGCACCAACGCATCAATGGCTTTAATGCCAGTTTGTAAAGGCTCATGCACCGATTTTCTGTCCATAATGCCCGGGGCTTTTTGCTCGATAAGGCTAAACTCATTCGTTTCTATCTCACCCTTGCCATCAATAGGCTCACCCAAAGCGTTTAGCACACGCCCTACAACCGCATCGCCAACAGGAACTTTCATCAAACTCTTCGTGCGTTTAACGCCAGTCCCCTCTTTAATATTGTTGCCAAAACCAAACACAATCACGCCAACGCTATCTTCTTCTAAGTTAGCCGCAACGCCTTTATCCCCTGTTTCAAACTCCAGCACTTCATACGACATCACACCATTTAAGCCATAAACCTTAGCCACACCATCAGCGTATGAAACGACTTTTCCTACTTCAGCCATATCGCAATCAAGTTCAAAATTCTTGATTTTTTCTTCAATGACCGAACTGATTTCTTCCAATTTTAGTTGGGACATTATCTTTATCTCCTTAGATTGATTAAATAGATTGAATAACCTGTTTTTCTATTTTTTTTAAAATATCTTCTTTAGAAAAGCCTATTTCTAAATCCAGGCTTGAAACGCTCAAAGAAACCCCTTTTTTAGACCAAGTGTCTTGAGCGATTTCTACAGGGGCGTTAAAACGCGCTTGCAATTTTTGTCGCACTTCTTCTAGTTCATTATTTTCAAGCTTTTGCGGGACTAAAAGTGTGGCTTCTAAAGTCTTTTTAGAATCAAAAGACAGCTCTTCAGTGATCAATTCCAACATGTCAAGCCGGTTATTTTTTAACACCACTTCCATTACAGGCTTTAAAACTGAACATGCTTTTGTGGAAGTTATTTTTTCTAAGATTTCAAACACAACCTCTTTTTTAACTTTTAAAGAAACATGAGCTAACACCTGGTTGAGTTTGTGCAATTTTATGGCTTCTGCTAGATTTTTAAGCCCTACAACGATTTCTTCCAATAACGCTAGATCGCTTTTAGTGTGGTTTTTCAACGCCTTAGCATAATGCTTAGAGATCACTTTTAAATCTTGCATTTAAAGCCTTTGTTTCAAAATATTCACGCAATCTTGCACATTGAAAGAGACTTTTTTGCTCTCTCTTAGATCTTTAAAAACGCTTTCAACCAACTCTCTTTTGATCTTTTTAACTTCTAAATCCATCAACGCCTTAGAATTTTTGATCAAATTTTCCACATCCATTTTGGTTTGCAATTCGTATTTTTGCGTGATCGTGTAGGCTTCTTTATTCGCATCAGAAATAATCAATTCAGCTTTTTCTTTGGCTTGCTCTAATTCTTTAAGGAGTTTTTTCTTATTTTCTTTACTCACTTTGAGTTGGGCTTGAATCTCTTCTAATCGTTTGGAGATTTCAAGGCTTTTGGAGTGCAAAAACGCTCGCAGTTTTTTAGCCAGAAAATACCACAAAATCCCCGCAAATAAAAGGAAATTTAAAGAACGCTCTATAATATCTGTTTGTGAAATATCCAATCCAGTAGCACACAAAGGGCTTAAAAGGATCAAAAACCCTAACACCATTTTAACTACAAACATTCATCAACTCCCTAAACCCATAGCCACACGCTTGTTTAACTCGTCTTCAAATACCGGCATTTGCGCTTGCAACTGCTCTTTTAAGACTTGCTTTTCATTTTGTAATTGCTTTGCAAACGCTTCAAACTCTTGATTGAGTTCGTTCTCTTTTTGCTTGATCACAGCGTCATAGGACTCTGTGGCTTTTTGAATCGCTTCTGCTATTATTTCTCTGCGTTTTTCAGCGGCTTCCTTAAGAAGAGTCTCAATTTGATGGCCAATCTCCACACTTTGGGTGTTATCCGTTTTGATTTTAGCCAAGCTATCCTTTATCTCTGCCTGTCTGTTATCCATAAAAGCCAACAAAGGCCTATACACCCAAACATTCATCGCCCACAACAATAACACAAACACCACAAAAACGACCGCCATTAAATAGGGGTTAACCGATATATTCATAACCTATTTCTTTCCTAAAATCCTACAAAATATTTGAAACTCGCATTTGTTATAAAAACATTAACTCTATCCTAACAAAAAATCGCTTAAAAATTGAGAATATCTAAGCATTAAGACATCATTTTTTTCATAAAAGCCTCTAAAAGAGAATTTTCATAACATCGTAAAATGATTTTATTCCCTTTCAAAGTGGCTTTAAGCTTGTAACGATCCCACAAACTTTGGTTAAAACGCTCTAATTCATCTTCAGCGATGAGCGTTTGGGTTTGCTTGAAACCATGTTTTTTATTGTCAAAATTTGTGTTTATTTTAAAATCATGCACTAAATCTTCTGTCTGACGCACGCTGAGTTTCTGCCCTATAATGGAATTTAAAATCAATTCTTGTTTTTCTTCATCCAAGCCCACCAAGACTTTCGCATGCCCTGAAGTGATTTTTTCTTCTAAAAGAGCGTTTTGAACCTTAGAAGAAAGCGTCAATAAACGCATGATATTGGCCACATGGGCTCGGGATTTTTTAACGATTTTAGACAGCTCTTCTTGAGTCATTTGATAGCTTTCAAGCAATTCTTTATACGATCTAGCCAACTCTAGGGGGTTTAAATCTTCTCGTTGGATATTTTCAATCAACGCCACTTCGTGCATTTTTTCTTGCTCAATATCCACAACAATCGCCTTAATCGTGGGCATTTTAGCCAATTTGCTCGCTCTTAAGCGCCTTTCACCCGCGATCAAATGGTAACGCCCGTTCTCACTCACCACTAAAACCGGCTGCAACAAACCATGTTCTTTAATGGATTGTGCTAATTCTTCTAAGGACTCTTCGCTAAAGATTTTTCTGGGCTGGTAAGGATTGGGCATCACCTCATCAATACCAAGCTCCACAACCCGATTCGCTCTTTCATACAGCCCTTGCTCATACACTTCATTGATTTCAGGGAAAATATCCGCTAAACCCCTACCCAACACTTTATTTTTTGCCATCACTACCCCTGAAGAATGCTTTGAGCTAATTTTTGATAAGCGATACTGCCATTAGATTTAATATCATAGAGTAAAATGGGCTTGCCAAAGCTAGGCGATTCTGCTAGTTTCACGCTTTTAGGGATCATAATATACTCTCCTGTAACTGAATCTCTAAAAAACTCTGAGTCAAAATACTTGAACAATTCCGCTAAAACCCCTTTTGTCAAATTGAGTTGAGGGACATGCATTGTGGGTAAAAAACCTCTGATTTTGAGCTTAGGGTTCGTGCTTTTTTGCAACATTCTAATGGTGTTAAGCAATAATTTAGTGCCTTCAAGGGCAAAAAATTCGCATTGGATAGGAATGATCACCGAATGGGCTGCTGAAAGCGAATTGATCGTGAGAGGCCCAAGAGCCGGCGGGGAATCAATAATAATATAATCATAAAGCCCCACCACGCCCTCTAAGGCGTTTTTGAGCATGAGCTCGCCTCGTTTGTTCTCATCTTGGCTGTCATAAAAGGTTTTTTCAAACCCGGCCAAACCCAAATTAGAAGGCACTAAATCCAAAAAAGGCATTTGGGTTTTTAAGATCACTTGAGAAATTTGCTTACGGCCAATCAACACATGATAAATATCATAATCAATTTTATCGCGCCTAAAACCCAAGCTTGAAGTGGCGTTGGCTTGAGGGTCAAAATCAATCAACAAGATTTTTTTTTCATGCGCCGCTAAAGAAGCCGCTAAATTAACCGCTGTTGTCGTTTTGCCCACACCCCCTTTTTGATTAGCCACTGCAATGATTTCACTCATCATACTCACATCCTATCATAAATCTTACCTTTAATACAAACACGGCCGTCTTCTAACAATTCCGCATCTTTCAAACTCATCGCTTCGCCCCAATCATTATGGAAGCTAAAAGAGTCGTTTCTGTGAAATTCTAACGCATACTTACTTAAAACTTCCCCCCAAAAAAGATTTTCTTCTATTTTTTTTAAAAAGCCCTCCATAATCAAATCATCGCTCGTGCCAATATCTAAACATGCCCATTTTATTGAAACCCTATTCACGCCAATGCCGCACACCCGCATGTCTTTATAAGCATTAACCAGCACGCCCCCTATTTTTTGGCCCCCTAAATACAAATCATTAGGCCATTTAAGCCAGGTTTGAGAGCCTAATTCTTTTAAAACTTCTTTAAATAAAAACCCCAAATACAAAGCGTTCGCTTGCATGGGTAAATCTTTAGGTAAATCGCTTGCGTTTAAAGCGAGCGAAAAAGTCAAAGCGCTTTTTACGCCCTCCCAAATATTCCCCCTACTGCCTATCCCAGCGCTTTGATTTTTAGCCACAATCAAAATAGGAGCTTTGAGTTCGTTATTTTTGAGTTTTTCTAAAAGATAGGTTTGCGTGGAAGGCAGGCTCTCAAAAACCCTTTTTTCACATTGTCTCATGCCAAAATACCGCCTATTTTCAAACGCTTGCCATTCAAATAATCTTTCGCTTTCAAAGGCTTTTTACCCACCGCTTGCAACCTTGCTATACGCACGCTGCCTTTCAAACAACCCACAAGAACGCCTTTTTCATCAATTTCTAAAATCTCGCCTTCCTTGTGGCTCTTTTCATTCTCCACCAACTCCACTTCTAAAAGTTTAAGGCTGTTTTCTAAAAAGATTTCTGGCCAAGATTTAAACGCAAGCGATTTTAAAAACAAGCTTTTAGCGTCTTTAAAACCCACTAAACCATCGGCTTTGGTGATTTTTTTACAAAAACTAGCCTGCATATGATCTTGAGGCTTTCTTGTGATAGAAGAGAAATTTTTGAGCGTTGAAAGAAGTAGAGTCGCCCCCATATGTGCTAATTTTAAACTTAAAGCGTCCAAATCCAAATAATCTTCTCTCAAAAAAGAAGCGCTTTCTAAAATATCCCCGCTATCCAACTCCACATCCATAAGCATGGTGCTTATGCCATAGATCTTATCGTCATTGAGTATCATCTCATGAATGGGCGAAGCCCCCCTGTATTTAGGCAATAACGACGCATGCACATTGATGCAAGGAGCGATGGCTAAAACCTCTTTAGGCAAAATCTTACCATAAGCCACCACCACGATAAAATCAGGCTTCAAGTCTTTTAAAATTTGAACTTCAGGCTCTTTCAAACTTTGTGGCTGGAAAATGGGGATATTTAAATGATTTTCTAAAATGTATGTTTTAGTCTCTGGGGCTTTCAATTCCTTTTTACGCCCAAAAGGTTTGTCCCTTTGAGTGAATAGCCCCACCACTTCTATATGGTTATTTTTATTTTCAACCAACGCCCTTAAGATCACTTCAGCAAAACCAGGCGTTCCCATAAATACGATTCGCATGTTATTCCTTGTTTTTAATTCAATTACTTTATTCTCATCATCATTTTATAATGAGCTTCATGACCGGTTTCTTTAAATATTTTTTCAAAAACTTTTAAATATGTTTCAATACTTGTATCTTGACTTTGCACAAACAAATCATCTGAAATCCCATGAGAGCCATCATTAAGCCATGGAATGAAAGAATCACACACTTGTTTTTCTTCAATCTTTTTAAAACATTCACTCAAGTTATCATTATGTTTAAAATCGCCTAAAATCTTAAAGTAATACTCAATAATTCTTCGCATAACATTTTGTAAAGATACCCAAGAAGCATTATTTTCTTTTGCTTGTTTTACTTCTTGCCATAGCAATTCATAGGAATTTTTAATGGGATTTTCTTTATAATCTTTAATTTTTGAAACATTATTATCCTTTTTAATTATCCAAAAAGAATATTTCCCTTGATAGCGTTTTAAATCACATTCTAATGTAATTTCCTTGTAAAAATATGTGTTGTGGGTTAGTATAATAATTTGCTTAATGTTTATTTCTTCTTCCATGGTTTCTTTAATAAGATCTTTAACTAAAACACTCACTATAAACAATATATTGCTATCCAAACTTGAAATGGGGTCATCAATCACTAAAACCTTATTCTTTGATATATCGTTCTCTTTTAAAGAGCCTTTTGCTAAATGATAATAATATAAGAAAGTGATGAAAGTAACTTCACCTTCGCTCAGTGTTTCTCCTACTAATTGACCATCTTCTCTTTGAATACGATAAAATTTTTCATCTTCAGTGCATGCCAAACCAAAATTTGTGAATCCATACCCTTTTAAAAGCGTATTGATTTCATTGACAATGGGCTTTATGCTTACCATGTTTTTTTCTAATTCCTTAATTTCATTTTCTAATTTCTTTATCTTTTCTTGATTTTCACTAATTTCTTTCTCTAAATTGTTTATTCCTTTCTCCAAACCGCAATACTTTTTATTATATTCTTGTATATCACTTTTAAATTCATTGACTAGAAATTTCCAAGTTTGTTCCTTACAACTCTTTTTCTGTTTTTCAATATCCTTTATCGTCTCGTTATGATTGGTTATTTGCTCATTGGCCTTTGCAATCAAATCTTTAATTGCGTCTATTTCGTTTTTGGTGCTATCAAGCTCAAAACTTCTGCTCATTTCTTTACTCTTATCGTGCATCTTTTGTTGATTTCCATTAAATTTACTTTTCAAGGTTTCAATAATTCTTTTCAAATTTTCTGTGTTTAATTTATTCCACTCTGTTTTAATAATTTCATCAAGTCGCTCCAACACCTCATCGGTTTTGTTTGTGTAGTCCTCTTTCATTTTTTTGATCGTTTCAGTAGATTCTTGATAACTTGTATCAAAATAAGATTCTAGTTGTTTTTTAAATTCTTCGGTAATGGTTTCTTTTTGACAGAAAGGGCATATACTATTATCTTTTATATATTCTCTACCCCAAGCTACCCAATCTTCATTGCTTAATCTTTTTATTAAATCTGCAATGGCTGCATCACCACTCCCTACAATTTTTTGTTCCCAAATAGAATGATTTTCAATAAAATCAAAATCTGTTAAATTGCATTCCAATAGTGCCAATTCTGTTTGGTTTTCACCAAAAACAATCTCAATTTTTTCCTTTAATTTTTCTAACCCTACTATTTCGCTTTGATTGTATTTATCGTTTTCAAATTCCTTAAGGATTTTTTCTTTAAACTTCTCTTTACGCTTAAAGCCTTCTAGCGTTTCTTTAAAATCCTCTTCATTTTTCTTATAAAGTTTTTCCCAACACCTATCAGCAAAATCCTTTTCTTCCTTTTCCTTTTCTTGTGTTAGCTTTTCCAAACTGCTTTCATTCTTTTCTTTCTTTTCCTTTTCTTCTCTTATTGATTTTTTCTTGCTCTCAATGTTTTCTAAATTCTCGTTTGTTTTTTTACCGAGCGTAAAAATGCCTTTAACTTGAGAGTGTCTAAATTGCTCTTCTTTAAATTGCTTGTTATAAACTTCAATCTTTAAATCCTCACTGTTATACCACTCTATTTTGCTATTAGCAAACTTGTCTTCAATCCCATTTTCAGCTAGATTTTTTAAAAAACTAGAAGTGGTTGTCTTACCGCTCCCATTAGCCCCATAAATAAAGTTGATATAATTTAATTTCTCAAAACTCGCCCCATTTTCATCAAAAGTTGCTACATTTTTTAATGCGATTTGAGAAATCCCACTGCTTATATTCTGTTGTTTTTTATTCTGTTGTTTTTGATCTTTATTGCCCATATTTTCTCCCAATATAATATTATCTCAAAGCGCACCACAAAAACTAATCTTCTAAATCCTCCCCATCATACCCAAGCTCTAGCGCTTTCACTTGCCCTATCGCATTACCCGCAATGCCTTTGATAGAGCCATACATGTTAATCGTGCCTTCAAACACTTTGTCAATTTGTTTTTCCCTGCTTTTCCAAATCCTAGCCATCGCGCGTTTTTCGCTTTCTAAATCCGCCCTCAATTGCTCAAACCCCTCTATAATCGCATTCACCTGCATAGAAAATTCAGAGCTTGTCAAATAATGATAGAGCAGATTCACTTTATCGCCCTTATTTTCCTGACTTTTTTTAGCCAAACTCACTTGAATAACCCCTTCTCTTAACACCGCACTCAACCCCTTAAACTCTTCAAACGAACACACCCACACCCCTTCAAATAACCCCATCCTCTCCATCTCTTTAGGCAACGCTTCACTCACAATGACCCCCACATCAGCCCCAATCTCTCGCATGTCGCTTTTAAGCTTTTCAACCCAAGCTTTTTGAAATTCTTTAGTGCGTTTGCTCTCATAATAAATTTTCCCGTAATTTTGAAATTCCCTAGTATGCACCACTTGAATGCAATCGCCCCCTCTTTGCCCTTTTTTAATCTCTTCAATACTATCTAGGGGGAATTTTTGCTTCAAAAACTCTTCAATCGCTAATTCTTGCACCTCGCCCTGGAATTGCTGCGAGCTTAACTCCGCCTTTCTTTGAGCGTTTTTCAACTCGTTTCTTAACATTTCTAATTGCTCTTCTTGCTGCTTGAATTTCAATTCGTTTTTTTCATGCAAGGCTTTTTCTATTTTTTCCCTTTCCAGATCCAATTTTTCATTCAATTTTTTTTCATTTTCAGCCTTCAATCGACTCTCGGCTTCGTTATTCTCTCTTTTTAGCCTTTCAATTTCCGCTTCTTTTTGGTGCAATTCCTGGACTTGTTTGGACTTCTCATCCAATTCTTTTTGCAACAATTCCAAGCCCTTTTGCTGCTCTAAAAAAGCGTTTTTCCTGGCTTCTTCAATGATTTTAGCCCTTTCATCTTGCAAAACTAGTGCACTCGCTTGTTTGACCGCATCATCAAATTTGGCCTTTTGCTCTTTCTCTCGCTCTTTTAGAGTCTCTTCTTTTTGCTCTAAATTTTTGAAATAGCTTAGATACTGCGCTCTTTTTTCATTCACCTCTTTTTCAAACTCTTTTTGTTGGGCTAAAAACTTATTTTGATTTTCTAACTCAATCTGTTTGTATAGCGCTTCCCTCACATCAATGAGCGTTTGGCACTTGGGGCATGTGATTTGATTTTCTTGCATGATTTTCCTTTAAGATTTGATTTTTTATATTTTATAACAGAATGGGATCAATTTAACTTAAGCAGGTTTTATCCAATAAGTTCAGTAAATAGGGCTTTTAAATAAGGAGCTATTAACATGGACATTTATTATAAAAACAGATATAATAAAGGTCATGAGCAACGAGAAAAACGCCCTTATTTTGTCATCTATGAAGGTAAGGACTTTTTCCTAGCGTTCCCGCAAACAACAAAAAATAAACAAGGTAAAAAATACCCTTCGCATAAAAACTACATTATAGATGAAGAAAATGAAGCAATTGAGATAATGATTGATCAGTTGCAAGTTGTCCCAAAAGAGCAAGTCTTAGAGAACAATAGGGTAGGAAGAAGTCTTGCATTAGCATTACAAAAGGCGTCTATCCCTAGACCCGCATCGGCGCATAGAGCTTTACTTATCAATTATTTTTTAGAACAAGTTATTTTACAAAACCAATCTGATGAAAACAAAAGTATAAAAACAATTGCTTTTGGAAGTGTTATCAAACTCAATCCACACAATAGAAATCCCCCCTATTAAAACCCTACAGCGTATTTATTGCGCTTTCTTGCGCTCAATTCCATTATTCGGGCATGCGCCTAGTTGCCCCCTATGAAAACGATTTTATTATTTTTGAATTATTGCATTGATTTTCAAGCACGCAATTTTGAACGCCAACAACTTGTTCAATTAGATCCGAAAGAAATTAAAACCCAAATCCTTGAGCGTTTAAAACTCTAAAATACAGGGTGTTAAAAAATTAAAAATAATCCCCACCCCCTTATGAGTTTCACTATAAAATAAAACTTCAAACTATAAAAATAAGGCTTTAAACATCAATACTTGATGGGAACGGAGTTTTCAAATCCAAACGCATTCATAATCAGCTCAGACCCAC
>NZ_MVYP01000021.1:0-12744 GCF_003638305.1 Helicobacter pylori
AATGGGCTTAAAGATTCCTTTAGCGGTCAATTCCTTTTATGAAACGCATGGCAAAGGGTTAAACGCTTCCCTCTTTTTCAAACGCCTTGTGGTGTTTAATGTGAGTTATGTTTATAGTTTTTAGGGGCTAAAATGCCTTCAAACGCTCTTTTGATTGAAGAAATCGCTCATTTAATCAATGTTTCTCATAGCAGCGTGCATAATTGGATCAAAACCAATTTTTTAGAAAAATTAGAGATTGATCATAAAATTTATGTGAAAACGAGTTCTTTTTTAGATTTTTGCTGCAACTATTTAGGGAAAAACAAGCTTAACAAATACGCTAACAAATCCTTAAAAGGCGCGCATAACCATCAAGAATTGATTTTAAAATACCTAGAAATGTTAGAAAATAGCTCTGATTTAGAAAAGTTGGGTTCCTATTATGAAGAAGAACTTTCTAACACCACCAGAAATTTAGAAGGCATTTACTACACTCCTAATAGGATAGTAGAGCAACTTTTCACTCTCCCTAAAGATTTTGATACCTCCCAAGCGATTTTTTGCGATCCGGCTGTGGGGAGCGGGAATTTTATCATGCATGCTTTAAAACTGGGTTTTAAGGTTGAAAATATCTATGGCTATGATACGGACGCTTTTGCTGTCGCTTTGACTAAAAAGCGTATTAAAGAGCGTTATCGTTTAGATTGCCCTAATATCATGCAAAAAGATTTTTTGAGTTTAAAACATGCCCCGCAATTTGATTGCATTTTCACTAACCCGCCATGGGGTAAGAAATACAACCAAAACCAAAAAGAAAATTTCAAACAGCAATTCAACCTCTCTCAAAGCCTAGACAGCGCGTCGCTCTTTTTTATAGCGAGTTTGAATTGCTTAAAAGAAAACGCTCATTTGGGGCTATTATTGCCCGAAAGTTGTTTGAATATTGATGCGTTTAGCAAAATGCGAGAAATGGCTTTAAAGTTTCAAATTAGAAGCCTGATTGATTTTAACAAACCTTTTAAAAATCTAATGACTAAGGCTGTGGGTTTGGTGCTTAAAAAAACCCCTAATAAGGATCAAAAAATCTCATGTTTTTATCAAAATAGCAAGTTCAAACGCTCGCCCTCTTCTTTTTTTAACAACCCTAAAAAGATTTTTAATGTCCATTGCTCTCACCAAAAAAATAAAATTTTAGACCACCTTTTTTCCATTCCTCATATGACTTTAAAAAATAACGCTCATTTTGCTTTAGGGATTGTTACAGGTAACAATGAAGAAAAATTACACCCCAAACAAGAAAAAAATACCATTCCTATTTTTAGGGGTTCAGATATTTTAAAAGACGGATTAAAAGCCCCTAGCCAATTCATTAACGCTGATTTAAAAGACTGCCAGCAAGTCGCTCCCTTAAGTCTTTATCAGGCTAGAGAAAAAATCGTGTATAAATTCATTTCTTCAAAGCTTGTCTTTTTTTATGACAATGAGCAACGCCTTTTTTTAAACAGCGCGAACATGTTTGTTTTAAAAGAAAATTTCCCTATCAACGCTCATGCGTTAAAAGAATTGTTAAACAGCGATTTAATGCAATTCATTTTTGAATCGCTTTTTAAAACGCATAAAATTTTAAGAAAAGATTTGGAATGTTTGCCCCTATTTACGCAATTTATTAACAATAATTTTGATGAAAGATTTTATTTAAAAAATTTAGGGATAGAAAAAAAAGACCCTAAACATTTCACCATCAGGAAAAATCATGCATGTTGCTTGTCTTTTGGCTTTAGGGGATAACCTCATCACGCTTAGCCTTTTAAAAGAAATCGCTTTCAAACAGCAACAACCCCTTAAAATCCTAGGCACTCGTTTGACTTTAAAAATCGCCAAGCTTTTAGAATGCGAAAAACATTTTGAAATCATTCCTGTTTTTGAAAATATCCCTGCTTTTTATGACCTTAAAAAACAAGGCGTTTTTTTAGCGATAAAGGATTTTTTATGGTTATTAAAAGCGCTTAAAAAGCACAAAATCAAACATTTGATTTTAGAAAAACAAGATTTTAGAAGCGCTCTTTTAGCCCCATTTGTTTCCATAACCACTCCAAATAAAGAAATTAAAAACGTTTATCAAAACCGCCAGGAGTTGTTTTCTCAAATTTATGGGCATGTTTTTGATAACCCTTTATATCCCATGAGCTTAAAAAACCCCAAAAAGATTTTGATCAACCCTTTCACAAGAGAAAATGATAGGAATATTTCTTTAGAGCATTTAAAAATCGTTCTAAAACTCTTAAAACCCTTTTGCGTTACGCTTTTAGATTTTGAAGAACGATACGCTTTTTTAAAAGATGAAGTTACTCATTATCGCGCTAAAACCAGTTTAGAAGAAGTTAAAAACCTGATTTTAGAAAGCGATTTGTATATAGGGGGGGATTCGTTTTTGATCCATTTGGCTTACTATTTAAAGAAAAATTATTTTATCTTTTTTTATAGGGATAATGACGATTTCATGCCGCCTAAGAATGAAAATTTTCTAAAAGCCCATAAAAGCCATTTCATAGAACAGGATTTAGCCAAAAAATTCCGCCATTTGGGGCTATTATAATATTGTGTTATACTTCTAATTTCAATTTTGCTTGTTAGGACATTCATGAAAAATATTAGAAATATCGCTGTAATCGCGCATGTTGATCATGGGAAAACCACTTTAGTAGATGGCTTACTTTCTCAATCTGGCACATTTAGTGAGAGGGAAAAAGTGGATGAAAGGGTGATGGATAGCAACGATTTAGAGAAAGAAAGAGGGATCACTATCCTGTCTAAAAACACCGCTATTTATTACAAAGACACTAAAATCAATATCATTGACACTCCTGGGCATGCTGATTTTGGGGGCGAAGTGGAGCGCGTTTTAAAAATGGTGGATGGGGTGTTGCTTTTAGTGGACGCTCAAGAAGGGGTCATGCCTCAAACTAAATTCGTGGTTAAAAAGGCTTTGAGTTTTGGGATTTGCCCTATTGTGGTGGTGAATAAAATTGATAAGCCTGCCGCTGAACCGGACAGAGTGGTGGATGAAGTTTTTGACTTGTTCGTGGCGATGGGGGCTAGCGATAAACAATTGGATTTCCCTGTGGTGTATGCTGCTGCTAGAGATGGCTATGCGATGAAAAGTTTAGACGATGAAAAGAAAAATTTAGAGCCTTTGTTTGAAACGATTTTAGAGCATGTGCCAAGCCCTAGTGGGAGCGTGGATGAGCCTTTGCAAATGCAAATTTTTACGCTTGATTATGACAATTATGTGGGCAAAATCGGTATCGCTAGAGTGTTTAATGGCTCGGTTAAGAAGAATGAAAGCGTGCTGTTGATGAAAAGCGATGGGAGTAAAGAAAATGGCCGTATCACTAAGCTTATAGGCTTTTTAGGGTTGGCTAGGACGGAGATTGAAAACGCTTATGCGGGCGATATTGTAGCGCTTGCTGGGTTTAATGCAATGGATGTGGGCGATAGCGTCGTTGATCCTACTAACCCCATGCCTTTAGATCCCATGCATTTAGAAGAGCCTACGATGAGCGTGTATTTTGCTGTCAATGATTCGCCCTTAGCCGGGTTAGAAGGAAAGCATGTTACTGCCAATAAACTGAAAGACAGACTCTTAAAAGAAATGCAAACCAATATCGCTATGAAATGCGAAGAAATGGGCGAAGGCAAGTTTAAAGTGAGCGGGCGTGGGGAATTGCAAATCACTATTTTAGCTGAAAACTTGCGCCGTGAAGGGTTTGAATTTAGCATTTCACGCCCTGAAGTCATCATTAAAGAAGAAAATGGCGTTAAATGCGAGCCTTTTGAGCATTTGGTGATTGACACGCCCCAAGATTTTAGCGGGGCTATCATTGAGAGATTAGGCAAAAGAAAAGCCGAGATGAAAGCGATGAATCCCATGAGCGATGGCTATACAAGATTAGAATTTGAAATTCCTGCAAGAGGGCTTATTGGTTATAGGAGCGAGTTTTTAACCGACACTAAGGGCGAAGGCGTGATGAATCATAGCTTTTTGGAATTCCGCCCTTTTAGCGGGAGCGTGGAATCGCGCAAAAATGGGGCGCTAATTAGCATGGAAAATGGCGAAGCGACCGCTTTTTCCCTTTTCAATATCCAAGAAAGAGGCGCGCTTTTTATCAACCCCCAAACAAAGGTTTATGTGGGCATGGTCATTGGCGAGCACAGCAGGGATAATGATTTAGATGTCAATCCTATCAAATCCAAGCATTTAACCAACATGAGAGCGAGCGGGAGCGATGATGCGATCAAACTCACCCCGCCTAGGACTATGGTGCTAGAAAGGGCGTTAGAATGGATTGAAGAAGATGAGATTTTAGAAGTTACCCCCTTGAATTTAAGGATCAGGAAAAAGATTTTAGACCCCAACATGAGGAAAAGGGCGAAGAAATAAATAAAACTTTTTGGAATGCATGCGAATTTATTCAACCAAAACGCTAGCAAAAAAGATGTTTTTTTGCACAATTTGCGTTCTAATAATGGGCGTTACAAACGCTACATAAAAGCCCCTTTAAGATATGGTGGGGGCAAGTCTTTAGCTGTAGGGTTAATAGTGGAGTGTATACCTAATGGTGTGCGTAGGGTTATTAGCCCTTTTATAGGTGGGGGGAGCGTAGAAATTGCATGCGCGACAGAGTTGGGTTTAGAAGTGTTGGGCTTTGATATTTTTGACATTTTAGTGAATTTTTATCAAGCGCTACTCAAAGACAAACAAGCTCTTTATAACAGCTTGCTTTCTTTAGAACCTAATCAAGAAACTTACAACATTATCAAGCAAGAGTTAAAAGCCCATTATAAAAAAGAATGCGTTTTAGACCCTTTAGTTTTGGCTAGAGATTATTACTTTAACTTTAATTTAAGCTATGGGCCGGGATTTTTGGGGTGGATGAGTAAAATTTACACTGACAAAGAACGCTATCTAAACACCCTTTTAAAAATTAAAGATTTTAACGCCCCTAGTTTAAAGGTGGAATGCTCTAGTTTTGAAGAAGTGTTGCTCGCTTATCCTAATGATTTTTTCTATCTTGACCCCCCTTATGTGTTAGAAAATTCTAAAATGTTTAAGGGGATTTACCCTATGCGTAATTTTCCTATCCACCACAATGGTTTTAAACATGAAGTATTAGCTCACATGCTAAAAAGGCATAAAGGGCCATTTATTTTAAGCTATAATGACTGCGAATTTGTAAGGAATGCTTATAAGGATTTTAAAATTTTAGAGCCATCTTGGCAATACACTATGGGACAAGGCGAAACCAGAATGGGTAAAAACCGCTTAGAAAGAGGCGATAATAACCATGTCAAACAATCTCATGAGTTATTGATTATCAAGGAGTAAAAATGCATATTAGCGAGGTCAAAACTGCCTTTAAAATCGCTGATGTAGAATACGTGAAAGACAGCACAAAGTTGAATTTCAACTATCTTAAGGATTTGAAAGATGAAAACAATCAATCTTTATCTCAAAATATTTTGACTCAAAATGTGGCTAGAGTGTATTTAATTGTGGTGGATGGTGAGATTAAAAAAATCGGTGGTTCTCAAGCAGATGGTGGGATAAAAAGCACGCTCAATATTTATAAAGATGGGGGAGTTAAAGGGAGGCCTAGTATTAGAAGTTTTGGTGTGTGGTATTTTCTTTATCACACAATACTCACAGGGGCTAAAATAGAATTTTACATGATTTATCAGCCTAATTTTGAAACTCAAGTGAAAGGCTTGTTTGGTTTTCATACAATCAAAGACGCAAGCATCAGCTATAAACTTTTAGAGCAAGCTTGCTTGACGGATTATAGAAACAATAGTAATGACGCATTACCCGAATGGAATGTGCAAGAGCAAGGCAAAGATTGGCCAAACGATATTAAAGATGAGCATGCTAATATCACTCAAAAAGCTCAAAACAGAGAAAAGGCCGTCCATAGAAAAGCGATTGACAAACCTAGCAAAACTTAAAAGATTGAATAAATAGTTTTAACCCAATTTCAAAAAAGGGCTTTAAGTTTTACTCCATTTAAAATTGTGGGTTTAGATGAAAGGAAGAAATAAAACTTGTATAAAGTAGCCGATATTTTTTGTGGTGCTGGAGGATTGAGCTATGGCTTTTCTGTGCATCCCCATTTTGAATTGATATGGGCTAACGATATAGACAAGGATGCCATTTTAAGCTATCAAGCCAATCATAAAGAGGCGCAAACCATTTTATGCGATATTGCGCAACTTCATTGCCACAACTTGCCATGCGTTCCAATTGACATTCTATTAGGCGGACCACCATGTCAGAGCTATTCTACCCTTGGCAAAAGAAAAATGGATGAAAAAGCGAATCTGTTTAAAGAATATTTGCGGCTTTTAGACTTAGTGAAACCAAAAATATTTGTTTTTGAAAATGTGGTGGGTTTGATGTCTATGCAAAAAGGGCAATTGTTCCAACAAATTTGTAACGCTTTTAAAGAGAGAGGTTATATTTTAGAGCATGCCATTTTAAACGCCCTAGATTATGGTGTGCCTCAAATAAGAGAGCGAGTGATTTTAGTGGGTGCGCTTAAAAGTTTTAAACAAAAATTTTACTTCCCTAAACCCATAAAAACGCATTTTTCTCTAAAAGACGCTTTAGGGGATTTACCCCCCATTCAAAGCGGTGAAAATGGTGATGCTTTAGGTTATCTTAAAAATGCGGATAACGTTTTTTTGGAATTTGTGCGAAATTCTAAAGAATTAAGCGAGCATAGCAGTCCTAAAAACAATGAAAAACTGATAAAAATCATGCAAACGCTAAAAGATGGGCAGAGTAAAGACGATTTGCCAGAAAGTTTACGCCCCAAAAGCGGTTATATTAATACCTATGCCAAAATGTGGTGGGAAAAACCAGCCCCCACCATTACAAGAAATTTTTCTACCCCAAGCAGTTCTAGGTGTATCCATCCAAGAGACTCTAGAGCGTTAAGCATTAGAGAGGGGGCAAGATTGCAAAGCTTTCCTGATAATTATAAATTCTATGGGAGTGGTAGCGCTAAAAGATTGCAAATTGGCAATGCTGTGCCACCCTTATTGAGTGCAGCGCTCGCTCATGCTGTCTTTGATTTTTTAAGGGGTAAAAATGTTTGATAATAACGATTTTAAAGGTTATAGAAATTTATTGGGTTTTAATTCTCAAAATGCGTTTAAGGAATTTTTAGGTGCTAAAGACATACAACCTTGCGTTGATTTCAATGATTTAAACGCGCTCAAACAAAGGCTGATTGAAATTTTTAGCGCTATCAATAGTATTTATTGTTTTAAATATAATGGGTATGAATTGGAATGCTTTTTTAAAAACTCCATAGAGCGAGTGTTTTCAAAGATAGTGGACACTCATATTATTTATAAGCTGAATAATCAAGGCAGAAGAGTTGAAGAAGTTTGTTTTTCGTGGATGCGCGGGTTTTTGGTAGCGGAGTTTTTTAAGGATTTTATCGCTTGTCTTTTTAACACGCAAAAAGAAACCATTAAATTTTTTGGTGGTGATAATTTTGAGAGCATAGAAAGCTTTAAAAGAAGTCCTAAAGCCGATTTTTTGTTAGACAATCATTTATTGCTAGAAGTTCAAAGCGGATTTCAAGGGATCAATGATATTAAAGAACATAAAGTTTTAGAAGCTCAAAGGCGTTTGATAACGGATAAAGTTCCTACTATTGTGGTGCATTTTGATCTGTTTAACGGGCAAGTGGCGTGCGTAGAAATTTCTAAAATCAAAGACAATGATTTGAATTGGATAACCCGCCAACAAATGGAAGGGCAGAGCGTTTTTAATATTTCGCAAAACTTTTTTGATTACAAAATTACAGAAATGCCTAATAAGCCGCTTTCATAAAAACCAATAGCATAAACCAATAGCATAATACGGAATAAAATATTAGGATAATAGCATTAAAAAGGTGGTAGATGGATTGAATGCTCGTTATTTTTGCCTGATATTCAGCGTGAGTGTGTGCCTCAAATAAGAGAGAAAGTGTTTTAGTGGGCGCGCTTAAAAGCTTTAAGCAAAAATCCCACTCCCCCAAACCCATAAAAACGCATTTTTTTCAATCAACTTATATTTTGATTCGTATTAGCCTTTTTATTGCCTCCTGCTAAAAGTGATTCCATAAACTTCATTCCTGATTTGGAATAAGGGATCAGTAGGGGCTTCTACGCCTTTAGGGAGATCAGCTGGGAAATACACGTCTTTATTGCAACCCGTTCCTTCGTATTTTTCAACTTTCAATGTCCCTATTAATAATTCCTTGTGTTTGCCCTTCCAAAGTGCGGTCGTGTCGTTGGTGGCATCATTTTGATTCGCAAACACCAAATACATTTGGTATTCTATGGGCTTATTTTTAAGGTGTTGTTGGAATGAAGAAAGCAGATAATTTGAATCTTTTTGCTTTAATTCTTGGGGGTTAAGATACTTAACGCCGTCTTTAGGCACAAATTTCCATCTTGCGGGTAATAACTTCCCTTTTTTGTCTTTAAACCTGAACGCATGCACGCTATAATAAGGCGTGTTAGCCACGCTTGAGCTAATCCCTATCGTTTTCATATAGGCGGCAAAATTCCTATAAGAAGGAACTTCTTCATAAAGCTTTTTGATTCTTGCTTCATCTACCTTGCCATTTTTAGGAATCCTCATCTCAAAAAATTGAGCGAATTCTTTAGGGTTTTTGGCAAAATTGATTTCTGTATTGAGCATCACCATTGTCCAGCTAGCGTTTTGATTTTCCAATTTTAACGCCATTCCCCTAACTTTGCTTTTATCGTCCATCATCGCACCCCCTAAAGAATACCTTACAGACGCAGGGATTTCTTTTTCATTGAGTAGTGGCACATCTAAATCCTCTCTTGCTTGCAAGTTAGGGAGGAACACGCCTTTAGCGCAAAACCCCTTAGTGTGGTTGATTTTCATTTTAGGCTCTTTGGCGTTGAGTTTGTAAAAAATATCCGCAATCTCTTCAGCGCTCACTTCATGGGCTTTTAAAAAACCCAAACTCAAAACCAAACACAAGCTCAAACCAATTTTTTTCATTTTTGCTCCTTATTGTCATTTTTTTAATCTATGTATTGGTGTAAAAACCATTTTTAGCTTTAAAATATTATCATACTATATACTATCAATGCAGATAGTTTTTAAAGCGACTATGTAAAATAGAAGCTTTTTCACTAGCAAACTGGCGTTTGAAAATTTAAATTTTGCAAATTTTAAGAAAAACTAGCTTGATTTTAAACTAAATCTATATTCTTTTATGCTAGAATTATTTCTACAGAGTAATTTATCTATTCTCAAGTAAAGTAAGGAAGAGGAATGAAATTAAAGAAACGAAAAGTTGTGGCTACATTGCTAAAGCGTTTTACCTTGCCACTATTGTTCACTATGGGTTCATTAGGGGCGGTTACTTATGAAGTGCATGGGGATTTTATCAACTTCTCCAAAGTGGGTTTTAACCGTTCGCCTATTAACCCTGTTAAAGGTATCTATCCTACAGAAACTTTTGTTAACCTTACGGGTAAGCTAGAGGGGTCTGTGCATTTAGGTAGGGGATGGACCGTGAATTTAGGCGGTGTTTTGGGCGGACAAGTTTATGATAACACTAGATATGATAGGTGGGCAAAGGATTTTACCCCCCCAAGCTATTGGGATAAAACTTCTTGCGGCACGGATTCTTTGAGTCTTTGTATGAATGCGACTAAAATGTGGCAACAGCAAGGGCCAGGTGGTATTATTGACCCTAGGGGTATTGGCTATATGTATATGGGTGAGTGGAACGGCTTGTTCCCTAATTACTATCCGGCTAACGCCTACTTGCCCGGGCATTCAAGGCGCTATGAAGTTTATAAAGCGAACCTTACCTATGACAGCGACAGAGTCCATATGGTCATGGGGCGCTTTGACGTTACGGAGCAGGAGCAAATGGATTGGATTTACCAATTGTTCCAAGGGTTTTATGGGACTTTCAAGCTCACGAATAAGATGAAGTTCTTGCTCTTTAGCTCTTGGGGTCGTGGTATCGCTGATGGTCAATGGTTGTTCCCCATTTATCGTGAAAAGCCTTGGGGTATTCATAAAGCCGGTATTATTTATCGCCCTACAAAGAATCTAATGATTCACCCTTATGTGTATCTCATCCCAATGGTAGGTACATTGCCCGGTGCTAAAATAGAATACGATACCAATCCTGAGTTTAGCGGTAGAGGTATAAGGAATAAAACGACTTTCTATGTGTTGTATGACTATCGTTGGAATAACGCTGAATACGGCCGTTACGCACCCGCTCGTTATAACACTTGGGATCCGTTCTTGGATAATGGTAAGTGGCGTGGCTTGCAAGGTCCTGGTGGTGCGACGCTCTATTTGCACCACCACATAGACATTAACAACTACTTTGTGGTTGGTGGTGCTTATCTCAACATCGGTAACCCTAACATGAACTTAGGTACTTGGGGTAACCCTGTGGCTCTTGATGGTATCGAACAATGGGTCGGTGGCATCTATAGCTTAGGCTTTGCGGGGATTGACAACATTACCGATGCTGACGCGTTCACTGAGTATGTTAAAGGTGGAGGCAAGCATGGTAAGTTCAGTTGGAGCGTTTATCAGCGCTTCACTACCGCTCCAAGGGCTTTGGAATATGGTATTGGTATGTATCTAGACTATCAGTTCAGCAAGCATGTTAAAGCGGGTCTCAAACTCGTGTGGTTAGAGTTCCAAATTCGTGCGGGTTACAACCCTGGAACTGGTTTCCTTGGGCCAAACGGTCAGCCGCTCAACTTGAATAATGGTTTGTTTGAATCTTCGGCGTTCGCACAAGGCCCTCAAAACATAGGTGGTATCGCAAAAAGCATTACCCAAGACAGAAGCCATTTGATGACACACATCAGTTATAGTTTCTAAGAGAGTTCTCCCCCTATCTCTTAGATATGCCTTTTTTGTATTTTTATTTTAATATCTTTGGGAGTTAGGGTTTTGGAAATTAAGAAATATTTTTCTTACTCTCTATTTTTTTTGCTTTTTTCTAGTCTTTTTTTATCCAAACTTCAAGCTTATAAATTCAACATGAGCATTGTTGGAAAGGTGAGCAGCTATACCAAGTTTGGCTTTAACAACCAAAGATACCAGCCTTCTAAAGACATTTATCCTACAGGTAGCTACACTTCTTTACTCGGCGAATTGAATTTGAGCATGGGGTTATACAAGGGTTTGAGAGCGGAAGTGGGGGCTATGATGGCAGCGCTCCCCTATGACTCTACCGCTTATCAAGGCAACAATATCCCTAACGGCCAGCCTGGCTCTAGGACGGATCCTTTTGGGGCGGGTATCTTTTGGCAATATATTGGTTGGTATGCAGGGCATAGTGGTTTAAACGTGCAAAAACCTCGTTTAGCCATGGTGCATAACGCTTTTTTGAGCTACAACTACAAAAAAGACAAATTCAGTTTTGGCGTGAAAGGGGGGCGCTATGATGCTGAAGAGTATGACTGGTTCACTTCTTACACTCAAGGGGTTGAAGGCTTTGTCAAATACAAAGACACCAGGTTAAGGGTGATGTATTCAGACGCTAGGGCTTCAGCGTCAAGCGACTGGTTTTGGTATTTTGGGCGTTACTATACAAGCGGTAAGGCTCTAATGGTGGCTGATTTGAAATACGAAAAAGACAATCTAAAAATCAACCCTTATTTTTATGCGATCTTTCAAAGAATGTATGCGCCAGGCATTAATATCACTTACGACACCAACCCTAATTTTAATAATAAGGGCTTTCGTTTTGTAGGCACTTTCGTGGGGTTTTTCCCCATTTTTGCCACTCCAGCTAATCAAAATGATATTATCCTCTTCCAACAAGTGCCGTTAGGCAAGAGCGGGCAAACTTATTTTTTCCGCACTCGTTTTTACTATAACAAGTGGCAATTTGGGGGTAGCGTCTATAAAAATATCGGTAACGCTAATGGTGATATAGGTATTTATGGGGATCCTTTGGGGTATAACATTTGGACGAATAGTATTTATGACGCAGAAATTAACAATATTGTTGGCGCTGATGTTATCAATGGGTTTTTATATGTAGGCTCACAATATAGGGGGTTTAGTTGGAAAATTTTAGGCCGTTGGACGGATAGCCCAAGGGCTGATGAAAGGAGTCTCGCGCTCTTTTTGAGCTATTTTTCTAATAAGTATAATATTAGAATGGATTTAAAACTAGAATATTATGGCAATATCACCAAAAAAGGCTATTGTATTGGGTATTGTGGCATGTATGTTCCAGTTGATCCTAACGGGCCTGGCACGCAGCCTTTAACGCACAACGTGTATTCTGACCGAAGCCATATCATGTTTAACATCACTTATGGTTTTAGGATTTACTAGCCTTTTATTCTTATATTTTTGATTGGCCTTTTTAAAATGTTGAAAGGCTTCGCTCCAATCAAATATCAATACTCAAAAAGCCTTATTTAATTTTATTATTCAATATTTAATACACTAGAACACCACAGCACACCCTACGCAGTTTTTCAACAAGCTAAACGAGTTTAAAAGCGATGTTTTTACGACCCCAAAGGCTAAAGAATACATTGACATAGCGAGCGGTTTTCATAAGCTTTTTAAAAACGACGCTAAGATCGCAGAAAGCCTAAAGCCAGCCACTACTAAGAACTTAAGCCAAGGTTTAGCGACCACTTTAAGCGGAGCGTTAAAATACCAGT
>NZ_MVYP01000022.1:0-8554 GCF_003638305.1 Helicobacter pylori
ATTACCGCTATAAGCATTCTAAATATTCTGTAGGGATTAGCATCCCTTTAATCCAAAGAAAAGCTAGCGTCGTTTCTAGTGGTAGCGATTACACGAACTCTTTTGTTTTCAATGAAGGGGCTAGCCATTTTAAGGTGTTTTTCAATTACGGGTGGGTGTTTTAGAGTGTGAAATCCATTAAGTGCGAAATCTATTGACAGAAATAATATTTTTTTAAATAAAAGCCTTATTTTTGTCTTTTTTTCGTATAATAAGATTTAAGTTAGTATTGATAGTGGTGCGTTAAGATTTTTCAATCTTGTGCGATCGAATCAATATTTTTTAATAAGATCATAGCTTTAATATTCAAAATAGTATAAAAAGGAAAGTCATGTATGCGGCTCATCCTATTAAACCCCTAAAAGCCCCTAAACTCAAAACTCAATTTTTAAGGCGTGTGTTTGCGGGCGCGTCCATTAGGCGCTGGAATGACCAAGCATGCCCTTTGGAATTTGTGGAATTAGACAAACAAGCCCATAAAGCGATGATTGCGTATCTGCTCGCTAAAGATTCAAAAGACAGGGGTAAAGATTTAGATTTAGATCTTTTAATCAAGTTCTTTTGCTTTGAATTTTTGGAGCGCTTGGTTTTAACCGATATTAAACCCCCTATTTTTTACGCCCTCCAACAAACGCACAGCCAAGAATTAGTCTCCTATGTCGTGCAAAGTTTGCAAGATGAAATCAGCGCGTATTTTTCTTTAGAGGAACTCAAAGAGTATTTAAGCCACAGACCCCAAATTTTAGAAACTCAAATTTTAGAGAGCGCGCATTTTTATGCGTCTAAATGGGAGTTTGATATTATCTATCATTTTAACCCCAACATGTATGGCGTGAAAGAAATTAAAGATAAAATTGACAAGCAACTCCACAATAACGAGCATTTGTTTGAAGGGCTTTTTGGGGAAAAAGAAGATTTGAAAAAATTGGTGAGCATGTTTGGGCAGTTGCGTTTCCAAAAGCGCTGGAGCCAGACCCCAAGAGTGCCGCAAACGAGTGTCCTAGGGCATACCTTATGCGTGGCGCTTATGGGGTATTTATTGAGCTTTGATTTAAAAGCTTGTAAAAGCATGCGGATCAATCATTTTTTGGGCGGGCTTTTCCATGATTTACCCGAGATTTTAACCCGAGACATTATCACGCCCATCAAACAAAGCGTTGCAGGGCTTGACAACTGCATTAAAGAAATTGAAAAAAAGGAAATGCAAAACAAAGTCTATTCCTTTGTGTCTTTGGGCGTTCAAGAAGATTTGAAATATTTCACCGAAAACGAGTTTAAAAACCGCTACAAAGACAAATCTCATCAAATCGTTTTCACTAAAGACGCTGAAGAATTGTTCACGCTTTATAATAGTGATGAATATCTTGGGGTTTGCGGGGAGCTTTTGAAGGTGTGCGATCATTTGAGCGCGTTTTTAGAAGCCCAAATTTCTCTTTCTCATGGCATTTCCAGTAACGATTTGATTAAAGGGGCTCAAAACCTTTTAGAATTGCGATCCCAAACAGAACTGCTTGATTTGGATTTAGGGAAATTGTTTAGGGATTTTAAATAATGAACTATAAAGAATTATTAGAATTTAACGATTACGCTATGGATTTGACTATTCGTATGGCGCACCATAGCACTGCTATTGAAAACAATCCTTTGAGCCTTGCTGAAACTATAAGTATTTTAACCACTGAATATATTCCTAGAGAAATGCCCCAAAGAGCTTTCTTTGAAGTGAAAAACTATCAAAACATGCTCTTCTTTCTGTTAGGAAACCTGAATAAAGGACAAAGCGTTGATAGTTTTTTTATAAGAGAGTTGCATGGGATTTTAATGAATTTTTTACTCCCTAATAAGGGGGCTTTCAAAACGACTGATAATACCATTTTAGGAGCTAGTTTTGAAACGACCCCCCATTTTCAAGTGTCTATGGCTATGAAAGAATGGTGCGATAACCTCAATTATAAGATGAAGACCTTACAAGATAAAGAAGAAAAACTAAAAGCCATTTTAGAACAACACATTTTATTTGAAAGGATACACCCTTTTAGCGATAGTAATGGTAGGGTGGGCAGAATGCTAATCTTTTATAGCGTTTTAGAGCAAAACTTAATACCATTTGTGATCACCAAAGAACAAAAAGAGGCTTACATTAAGGCTTTAGACACGCGCAATACAGAAAGCTTATACCAACTCGCCAAAGTATCCCAAGAGTTTGAACTCACACGCATACAAGGGCAAATGGTATTAAATAAGAATAACCAAAACCATATTTTTCAAGCGCGCATCAAATAGAGCTTTTTCCTCTCGCTTGAAGAAGCGATGTTGAGCAATTGGCGGTATTTGGTGATCGTCCTTCTTACCATTTTCAAATGGAATTTTTCTTCAATGAGTTCTAAAATCTTAGCGTCGCTCAAAGGCTCTTTTTTGTCTTCATTTTTAATCAATTCTAAAAGATAGTCTTTGATCACAGCGTTTGAAGTCTCGCTGTTGTCTAAGGCGATGCTAAAGAAATGTTTAATAGGGAAAACCCCCCTTTCGCATGCCAAATATTTATTAGAAATGGCCCTTGAAATCGTGCTTACAGAGTGGTTAAACTCGTTGGCTAAATCCAGTAATTTTAAAGGGCGTAATTCCTTACCCTTAAAAAAATCGTATTGATACTCTAAAAGCATGAGGCCGATTTTATAAATCGTGGCTTTTCTTAAATTTAACGCGTCAATCAAATCTTTGGCCTCTTTTAACTTTTCTTTTAAATAGCCGCTATCCTCAAAGCGATTTTCTTCTAAACTGATCGTCGGGTAGCTCTCATCGTTCAAACGCACAATCATTTCATTATCCACTTCTAAAATAAAAAGCTCAGGAATGACTTCTATTTCTTTTTCTAAAAACTCAATGGCTGGGGGGTTTTTAAAGGATTTTAAAATCTTTAAAGCCTTTTCATAATAAAAATCTTTAGAAAATTCATGGTGTTTTTCTAAATTTAAAATGATCTTTCGCGCTTCTTCATAAAGCTCGTTATTGTCTAATTCCCTACCCTCTAACTGGAATAAAAAGCTCTCTTTCACGTCTTTAGCGCCAATGCCAGCGGGATTAAGGTAACTAAAACGCTCGCGCACTTTTTCATAAACTTCGCTCTCTACCCCTAAAATTTTAGCCCTTTCTTCAACGTTTTCTTCAAAATACCCTTCGCTATCCAGCCCGCTGATAATATCCATAGCGATTTTTTGAGAGGTTTCAGTGGGAAAAAGGGGGGGAATGATTTGAGATTCTAGGGTTTCAAAAAGGCTTTTAGAAGCGATTGCGAAATTTTCTAAATGATCGTTACTCTTTTTAGCGCTAAAGCGATCGCTAAAATTTTTGATGCGTTTGTTTTCAATTTTAATTAAGGGATTATCCAAGGCGTTTTGTTTCAACACTTCTTCTAAATCTTCAAGCTCGCTTTGTAAAATGGGGAGCCACCCTTTTAAAGTGGCGTTTAATTTGTTTTTAGGGCTAAGGTTTGCGCGTAAGATCGCCATGTCTATACCTTAAAATTTTCCCCTAAATAATACTTGCGCACCAAAGCGTTTTCATAAATTTCATTAGCGTTCCCACTCGCTAAAAGCGTGCCGCTTTTAATCACATACGCCCTATGGCACACGCTCAAAGTCTCTCGCACATTGTGATCAGTGATCAACACGCCGATGTTTAATCCAATTAAGCTTTCAATGATTTTTTGAATGTCAATCACCGCGATCGGATCCACGCCCGCAAAAGGCTCATCTAACAGCACGAATTTAGGGTTTTTCATTAAAGCCCTAGCGATTTCTACGCGCCTTCTTTCTCCCCCACTCAAGCTCATGCCCTTGCGCTCTCTTATGGCTTGGATATTAAAAGCATCAAGCAAGCTTTCCATTTTTTCTTCGCTCTCTTTAGAGTTTTTAAAAGTGCTCTCCCCTGCTAGGGCCAAATTCTCTTCCACGCTCAATTCTTTAAAAATGCTGGATTCTTGGGGCAAGTAGCCTATGCCTAAGTTAGAACGCTTGTGTAAGGGGTATTTAGCTAAATTCACATCGTTTAAATAAACGCTCCCCCCACTAGGCTCTAAAAGCCCGCATATCATGTAAAAGGTGGTGGTTTTCCCCGCCCCATTAGGCCCTAAAAGCCCCACCACTTCGCCACTTTTCACTTCTAAAGAAACATCTGAAACGATTTTGGTTTTTTTAATCTGTTTGTTTAAATGCTCTGCTTTTAAAATATCCATTCAAGCGACCCTTTAAGCGATCTTTATTGTATAAAAACGGCTAGTTGATTCGGTTTTGATTTCCACAACCTTAATAGCTAAATCGTATTTTTTTAAAATTTTTTCTAATTTTTCATCGCCCCATTCCACAAAATGGATCCCCTTTTCTAACAAGCACTCCAACATGCCAAGCTCCAAGCAAGCCTCTAAATCGCGCATGTAAAAATCGTAATGGAACACGCTCTCGCTATAAGCATGCATCAAGCTAAAGGTGGGCGAAGTCGCTTGAATGTCTAACCCCAAGTGTTTCAAGCACGCTTGAACTAAAGTCGTTTTACCGCTCCCCACAACGCCTTTTAAAAGCACCACCCCTTTAAAATCATCTTTTAAAATTGCGGCCGCCACTTTATCTAACTCGTCTAAATTCGCTCTCATAACAATTCCACGCTTTTGATTTCAAACTCGCTCTTAATCTCTTCAATGAGATTAGAATGGTTAGCCATAAATTCTTGCAAGGCTGTAGGGGCTTCTTTGGGTTGGATTTCTTTAGTCTCTTTAGTGTCGTTTTCTTGAACCTCTTTAGTGTCGTTTTCTTTCGTTTGAAGCACTTTTCCAACCGCTTCTTTAGTTTCTTTTTCTTGCATTTCAGCCGTGGTTTCAGTGGTTGGTTTGGGTAAGATTTTTTCCCTTAAAGAAGAAATTTTAAAATCCTTAACCTCTTTAGTTTCTTCTGGAGCGCTTTTATTTTCCAAATGATTTTTTAAAGCAATTTTGATATTTTCGCCCTTGCCAAAAACCCCATCAACGATACCTTTCACGATTTTAAATCGTTCTCTTAAAAGCTCTTTATCTTTATCAGTGGCTAAAGACTCCCAAGTCAAGGTTTTAGTCTGGCTGTCAAAATCAATGAAACGGATATTTTTTTCAAACACCGCCCCTAATTCGTAATTACGCTCATAAACCAATGTTTGAACTTGCTTGAAAAGGTTGTGAAAAATGCGATCTTTAGCTGAAAGCATGGGAATTTGTGGGGTTTCTGCGTTCTCTCTTTTTTCTATGTTCTCTCTTTGTTCTCTTTGTTCTATATTTTTAAATTCTTGTTTAGGGGCGTTATAGCTTATGCTAGGGTTTTGATTGAAAGGGGTTTGCTCTAATTCCAAAATCGCATCGTCTAGGGCTTTGAGTTTCAAAGCTTCTTTGAATTTCATTTTCAATAACAACAGCACAAAACTAGCATTTGCCCCTTCTTTTAAAAGGCTGAGACTGCTCATAATGATTTTAAAAAAGCGCTCTATCAAAAGAATGGAATAAGAATCAGGGCTTAATAATTTCGCTTTCAAAAAAAGCATCATTTCTTCTAAAACGCCCTCGGTTTCATAATTTTCTAAAATGGCATAACGCTCTTGCAATCGCGCTTCATCTTGGTTGATTAGGCTTTGGAAAAAATCTTCTAAAACGCTCCTATCAATCGCTCCTAACATTGCAGCCACTTTGCTTTCTGTGATAGCGTTATCGCAATAATTGATGGCTTGCTCTAAAAGAGTGATCGTATCCCTCAAGCTCCCTTGCCCGCTGTGAGCGAGTTTTTCTAACGCACTACTTTCATAGCTCACTTGTTCTTTTTCTAAAATGGTTTTTAAATGAGAAATAACGGAATTTTCAGGGATTTTTTTAAACCTGAAATGCTGGGTGCGACTGAGTATGGTAGCGGGCAATTTCAAAGCGTCCGTTGTCGCTAAAAGGAATTTCACATGGCTAGGAGGTTCTTCTAAAGTCTTTAAAAGCGCGTTAAACGCTTCAGTGGTAAACATATGCACTTCGTCAATGATAAAGATTTTATAGCGCCCAAAGCTTGGTTTGTAGCGGGTTTGCTCTATGAGGTTACGGACATCATCAATCCCCCTATTAGACGCCCCATCCATTTCTATAATATCTATGTGGTGGTTGTTTAAAGCGCTCTGGCATTGGATGCAAGTATCGCAAGGCACGGCTTTTGGCCCTGTTTCGCACATTAAAGCCCTAGCAAAAATCCTAGAAGAGCTGGTTTTCCCCGAACCTCTTAACCCGCTGAATAAATAAGCGTTAGCCAAACGCTGGTTGTCTAGGGCTAAAGAAAGCGTTTTAGCCACGCTCTCTTGACCGACTAGCTCGCTAAAATGTTTGGGGCGGTATTTTAACGCTAAAACTTGCATATTGATTGTAATCCTTAAAACTCATTTAGAAGTATTGTAATGCAAAATGACTTAAAACTAGCCCCTTTTTAGGTTTTGCTCAATAACGCTAAAAAATCCCTAAATAAAGTAACGCTGAGCGTTCCCATGATAGCGGTTACAAAGAGATTCACGCCCATAAAGATTTTTTGGTTGTTTAAAAGTTTAGAGCCATAGCGTAAGGACAGGGTGCATAACAATAAAAGCCAAGAAAGAGCCGCCGATAAAGTGCCAGCTAGAAAGACAAATTTTTGCACTAAATCAAAAGACAAAGCGCTCGCGCCAATTAAAAACACCATTTCCAAATACACTTGAGGGTTGAGTAAGGTAACGCCTAAAGTGAATAATAAGGTCTTTTTTAAAGATAATTTTTTGGGGGTTTGGACTTGCTTTTTTTTAAAGGTTTGAAAAAGGGTTTTTAAAGCTAAAAAAGCGTAAAATCCGGTAAAAACCGCCCCAAATAAATTCAAAAACAAGCTCAAATAAAGATTTTTCGCAAAATAAGCCCCCACGCCAAACACGCCCATGCTCATTAGCACAATATCGCACATAAAACACAGAGCGCAAATCAAAAACACATAATTCCTAGCCATCCCCCTTTCCACAATAAACAAGGATTGCGCCCCCACCGCCGCACACAAAGAAATCGCTAAACCAAAACCTTCTATAAAAACCACAAACATCTTGCTTAAATCCTTTCACTCAAAATAAGCCAAAAACTACCAACGCCATGCAAACCAATCATTCAAAAGGGTATTTTAAAATTTTAGGGTTTAAAACGACCTTTATAAATTAAAAGTTAAATGATGACACAATGGCTATATAAAATTAAAACCCCATTTTTACTATTCTTAGCGGTGTTTGAGAATAAGTTAAAATTAACATGGTAGAATGCCAAAATTTGCTGTCGTCATGCGGCAAAAATTTAGACAACAAGGAATTGGGAATGAGAAGGAGTTTGGCTTTTTGCCTATCAGCTTTGCTTGGATTACAGGTTTTAGGCGCTAGAGACTTTTCGCAACTCAAAGATAAGGAGCTTTTAGAATTAGCAGGCACTCTGCCTTCTAATGAAGCGATTGATTATCGCATGGAAGTGTCTAAACGCCTTAAAGCTTTAAAAGCTGAAGACGCTAAGAAATTCCGTGCGAATTTCAGCCGGATCGCTAGGAAGAATCTTTCCAAAATGAGTGAAGAGGATTTCAAAAAAATGCGTGAAGAAGTCCGTAAGGAATTAGAAGAAAAAACCAAAGGTCTAAGCGATGAAGAAATTAAGGCAAAAGGGCTTAATGTGAGCGTTTGCAGCGGTGATACGAGAAAAGTTTGGTGTAGGGCTGTTAAGAAAAAAGACGAACATTGCTCTCCTAAGTGAGATAAAATTTAATTTAAAAGGATAAAACATGAAAAAAGCGTTGAAAATACTTTCTGTTGGCGCGTTGTTATTTGTGGCTTTAAACGCCAAGGATTTCAGCAAAACAAGCGATGAAGATTTGGCTAAAATGGCTGGTATTGTCGCTCCTCAGGATATTGTGGATTACACAAAAGAGTTAAAAATGCGCATGGAAAAGATGCCTAAAGATAAGAGAAAGGCGTTCCATAAACAATTGCATGAGTATGCAACTAAAAACACAGACAGCATGACCGTAGCGGATTTTGAAGCCCGCCAAAAAGCCATTAAAGAAGCGCTTAAAAAAGGCAACATGGAAGATATGGATGATGATTTTGGGTTGCGATCATGCAAGCATGGGAAAAAACACAAACACCATAAACATGGTGGTCATGACAAACATGGCAAAGGGCATGGCAAAGAACAAGGCAAAAAAGATCACGATCATGATGATCATGGCGAAAATGAGAAATAAAGCTTAAACTACACCCCTTTCTCTATCAAAGCTTCAAATTCTTTAAGCAGAATCCTAAACGCTTTTAGCGTTTGGGATGCGTTCTGTTAAGCGTTATCAAAATTCTGTTCTCATTAAATATTGCTTATAAAATTCAAAAAATGGTTTCATTATTACAAAAATTAACACTCCAAAGATAAATAGTTAAAAAACACCCAAAATCTTTTTTTTTTTTTTTGAAATCCAATAAATTT
>NZ_MVYP01000023.1:0-8192 GCF_003638305.1 Helicobacter pylori
AATGGGCTTAAAGATTCCTTTAGCGGTCAATTCCTTTTATGAAACGCATGGCAAAGGGTTAAACGCTTCCCTCTTTTTCAAACGCCTTGTGGTGTTTAATGTGAGTTATGTTTATAGTTTTTAGGGGGGTAGAAATAAGCACCCCTTAAATGTTAGCGTATCGCAACCTTTGAATTTTAAAAACTCTTTAGTTTTTTTGCCTCAAATGATGAACACTCTCGCCCCCAAGACCATAATTATTAGAATCGACCTCATCTATAATGACCACAATAGAAGCCTTATTTTTGTTTAACACCTTCACCATCAAATCTGAAACCCCTTCAATCAATTGCTGTTTTTGCTCGTTTGTTGGCCCTCCATTTTCTGGCACAAGTTTGATATTAATAAACGGCATGTTATTCCTTAAAATTGAGATAGCGTATTGTAGCGCTTTCATCTTAAACCCCCTTTTAAAAAACGATAAAAATAAAAAAACAATAAAAGCCCTTTTAGTGGCTTTCAAGTCAAGTTAAGTTTGATATACTAACAAAATGAATACTTATAAAAACAGCTTGAACCACTTTTTAAATTTAGTGGATTGTTTAGAAAAAATCCCCAATGTGGGTAAAAAGTCCGCCTTTAAAATGGCGTATCATTTGGGTTTGGAAAACCCTTATCTGGCACTAAAAATCACGCACGCTTTAGAGAACGCGCTAGAAAACCTTAAAACATGCACATCTTGTAACGCGCTCAGTGAGAGTGAAGTTTGTGAGATTTGCTCTGATGAGAGCCGGCAAAATTCTCAGCTTTGCATGGTTTTACACCCAAGAGATGTGTTTATTTTAGAAGACTTAAAGGACTTTTTAGGGCGCTATTATGTGTTAAATTCTATAGAAGAAGTGGATTTTAACGCCCTAGAAAAACGCCTGATTGGAGAAAACATTAAAGAAATCATTTTTGCTTTCCCTCCCACTTTGGCTAATGATTCTCTAATGCTTTATATTGAAGATAAATTACAACGATTCCACCTCACTTTCACTAAAATCGCTCAAGGCGTGCCTACTGGAGTGAATTTTGAAAACATTGACTCCGTTTCGCTCTCAAGGGCGTTTAATTCAAGGATCAAAGCATGAATTTAAACTTTATGCCCCTATTGCATGCTTATAACCATGCGAGCATTGATTTTCATTTCAATTCTAGCGCTAGGGATTTTTGCGTGCATGAAGTGCCTTTGTATGAATTTAGCAACACAGGCGAACATGCCGTTATTCAAGTGAGGAAAAGCGGTTTAAGCACTTTGGAAATGCTTCAAGTTTTTTCTCAAATTTTAGGGGTAAAAATCGCTGAATTGGGTTATGCGGGCTTGAAAGATAAAAACGCGCTGACGACTCAATTCGTCTCACTCCCTAAAAAATACGCCCCTTTATTAGAAAAAAATACGCATAATTTACAAGAAAGAAACCTTAAAATTCTGTCTTTGAATTACCACCATAATAAAATCAAATTAGGGCATTTAAAAGGGAATCGCTTTTTTATGCGTTTCAAAAAAATGACCCCCCTAAACGCTCAAAAAACAAAGCAGGTTTTAGAACAAATCGCGCAATTTGGCATGCCTAATTATTTTGGTTCACAACGCTTTGGGAAGTTCAATGACAACCATAAAGAGGGGTTAAAAATCTTGCAAAATGAAACGAAATTCGCCCGCCAAAAATTAAACGCTTTTTTAATTTCAAGCTATCAAAGTTATTTGTTTAACTCGCTTTTAAGCAAGCGGTTAGAAATCAGTAAAATCATTAGCGATTTTAGCGTCAAAGAAAATTTAGAATTTTTTAAACAAAACAATTTAAGCGTTAATTCAAGCGCCCTAAAAGCCCTTAAAAACCAAGCCCACCCCTTTAAAATCTTAGAAGGCGATGTGATGCGCCATTACCCTTATGGGAAGTTTTTTGACGCTTTAGAATTAGAAAAAGAAAGCGAAAGGTTTTTGAAAAAAGAAGCTGTGCCTACGGGGTTACTGGACGGCAAAAAAGCTCTTTATGCGAAAAATTTGAGTTTGGAAATTGAAAAAGGATTCCAGCATAACCTTTTAAGTGGCCATGCTAAAACGCTAGGATCTAGGCGGTTTTTTTGGGTGTTTGCAGAAAATATAACTTCTCAATATGTGAAAGAAAAAGCGCAATTTGAATTGGGATTTTACTTGCCTAAAGGGAGTTATGCGAGCGCGTTGCTCAAAGAAATCAAGCATGAGAAAGGAGAAAATAATGACGAATTTTGAAAAGATTATCGCGCAAAACAGGCTCAAAACGAACGCGGTTTTAACCACTTATTGCGCGATTTTTGCTTTTATCGGGTTATTGGTGGATGCTATTAGAATCAACGCTAATGATTTAGGCATAGCCCTTTTTAAACTCATCACTTTTCAAATTTTTCCTACGATCACCATTATCATGTTTTTAGCGGCTTTTGTCATTATTGTTATTTGTATCCAAAATTTTAGCTCTATCATGTTAAGCGGTGATGAATACAAGCTTATTGACCCAAGCAAGGTTTTAAGCTCTAAAGAAAATCAAATCCATCGCCTTTTGTTAGAGCTTTTAGAAGAGGCTAAGCTTCATTTTGAACCTAAGCTTTATATCATTAACGCCCCTTACATGAACGCTTTTGCGAGCGGGTGGGATGAATCTAATTCTCTTATCGCTCTTACAAGCGCTTTAATAGAAAGGTTGGATAGAGACGAATTAAAAGCCGTGATCGCTCATGAGCTCAGCCACATACGGCACAACGACATCCGCTTGACCATGTGCGTGGGGATTTTAAGCAATATCATGCTATTAGTGGCTAATTTTAGCGTGTATTTTTTCATGGGGAATCGCAAGAATAGTGGGGCGAATTTAGCCCGAATGATTTTATGGGTTTTACAGATCATTTTGCCTTTTTTAACACTCCTTTTGCAAATGTATTTGAGTCGCACACGAGAATACATGGCCGATAGCGGGGCGGCATTTTTAATGCATGACAATAAGCCCATGATCAGGGCCTTACAAAAGATTTCTAACGATTACACTAACAACGATTATAAAGAAATAGATAAGAATAGCACCCGATCAGCGGCCTATCTTTTTAACGCTGAAATGTTTAGCACCCACCCTAGCATTAAAAATCGTATCCAATCCTTAAGAAAGCGTGTGATCTAAATGGAAAATTTTTTCAACCAATTTTTTGAAAATATCGGCGAAGACAAGAATAGAGAAGGTTTGAAAGAGACGCCTAAAAGGGTTCAAGAATTATGGAAATTCTTGTATAAAGGCTATAAAGAAGATCCTAAAGTGGCTTTAAAAAGCGCGTATTTTCAAGGCGTTTGCGATGAAATGATAGTGGCTCAAAACATTGAATTTTACTCCACTTGCGAGCACCATTTGCTCCCTTTTTTGGGGAATATCAGTTTAGGATACATTCCTAAAGAAAAGATTGTAGGCATTAGCGCGATCGCTAAACTCATTGAAATTTATAGCAAACGCTTGCAAATCCAAGAAAGGCTGACCACTCAAATTGCAGAAACCTTTGATGAAATCATAGAGCCAAGGGGCGTGATCGTGGTTTGTGAAGCCAAGCATTTGTGCATGAGCATGCAAGGGGTGCAAAAGCAAAATGCGATCATTAAAACAAGCGTGTTAAGAGGCCTCTTCAAAAAAGACCCTAAAACCAGAGCTGAATTTATGCAACTCTTAAAATCTTAGGTTATAATTCTATACATGAATAGCCCTAATTTATCCTTTTATTGTAATGAGTGCGAGCGTTTTGAAAGCTTTTTAAAAAACCATCATTTACACCTTGAAAGCTTCCACCCTTATTTGGAAAAAGCCTTTTTTGAAATGGTGCTTAATGGGGGTAAAAGGTTCCGCCCTAAGCTTTTTTTAGCCGTGCTTTGTGCTTTAGTGGGTAAAAAAGATTATTCTAACCAACAAACAGAATATTTTAAAATCGCTTTAAGCATTGAATGTTTGCACACTTATTCGCTCATCCATGACGATTTGCCATGCATGGATAATGCCGCTTTAAGGAGAAACCACCCCACTTTACACGCTAAATATGATGAAACCACAGCCGTTTTAATCGGCGATGCGCTCAACACTTATTCTTTTGAATTGCTCTCAAACGCTTTACTAGAAAGCCACATCATTGTGGAATTAGTCAAAATCTTAAGCGCTAATGGGGGGATTAAAGGCATGATCTTAGGGCAGGCTTTGGATTGCTATTTTGAAAACACGCCCTTAAATTTAGAACAACTCACTTTCTTACACGAGCATAAAACCGCTAAATTGATTAGCGCAAGCCTGATTATGGGGCTTGTTGCAAGCGGTGTTAAAGATGAAGAGCTTTTTAAATGGCTTCAAGCTTTTGGGTTAAAAATGGGTCTTTGTTTTCAAGTGTTAGATGATATTATAGACGTTACGCAAGATGAAGAAGAAAGCGGTAAAACCACTCATTTAGACAGCGCTAAAAACAGCTTTGTGAATTTGTTAGGGCTAAAAAAGGCAAGCGGTTACGCCCAAACTTTAAAAACAGAGGTTTTAAACGATTTAAATCTACTAAAACCCGCTTATCCTTTATTGCAAGAAAATTTAAACGCATTATTGAACACTCTATTTAAAGGCAAGACATGAAAAAAATTTTACTCACCAACGATGATGGCTACCATGCAAAAGGCATTAAAGCTTTAGAACAAGCTTTAGAAAACATGGCAGAAATCTATGTGGTTGCCCCCAAGCATGAAAAAAGCGCATGCTCGCAATGCATCACCATCACCGCACCTTTAAGAGCGGAGAAAATTAAAGGCAAAGAAGGTCGGCATTACAGGATTGATGATGGCACGCCAAGCGATTGCGTGTATCTGGCTATTAATGAGCTTTTTAAACATGTTTGTTTTGATTTGGTGATTTCAGGGATCAATCTTGGCTCTAACATGGGCGAAGACACGATTTATTCGGGAACGGTGGCCGGAGCGATTGAAGGCACGATCCAAGGTGTGCCTTCCATTGCGATTTCTCAAATCCTTTCTAACAAAAACAAAAACACTCCCTTAAGTTTTGATCTGGCTCAAAAGATCATCCAGGATTTAGTCCAAAACATTTTCACCAAAGGCTACCCTTTAAAGGGGCGCAAACTCCTAAACGTGAATGTCCCTAATTGCTCCTTACAAGAATATAAGGGCGAACGCATCACCCCTAAGGGCTATAGGTTGTATAAAAAAGAAGTGCATAAGCGCACAGACCCCAAAAATGAAAGCTATTTTTGGCTAGGGCTACACCCTTTAGAATGGCAAAAGCGCGAAAATGAAGACAGGCTCTCTGATTTTGACGCTATTGCTTCAAACCATGCCTCTATCACGCCTTTAAATTTAGACTTAACCAGTTATGATGATCTAAAAAGCTTGGAATCTTGGCATGAGGGAATGTTAAAGTGAATAAAAAGCACCGCTTGGCTTTTTTAGGGCTAATTGTTGGGGTTCTATTCTTCTTTAGCGCATGCCAACACCGCCTGCACATGGGGTATTATTCAGAAGTTACAGGGGATTATTTGTTCAATTATAATTCCACTATCGTGGTGGCTTATGATAGAAGCGATGCGATGACTTCTTATTATATCAATGTGATCGTTTATGAATTGCAAAAATTAGGCTTTTACAATGTCTTCACGCAAGCGGAATTCCCACTAGATAAAGCCAAAAATGTGATCTATGCACGCATTGTCCGTAACATCTCAGCTGTGCCGTTCTACCAATACAATTACCAACTAATCGATCAAGTCAATAAGCCTTGTTATTTTCTTGGGGGGCAGTTTTATTGTTCCCAAACCCCTACCGATTATTACGCTATCAATGGCTTTAGCGAGCAAATTTTAATGAGTGCTAATTCGCATTTTATTTTGGATTGGTATGATGTGGTGCTGCAAAAACGGGTTTTATATGTGGATGGGAGCGTGAGCGGGAGGACTTGTGGGTATCAAATGCTTTATAGGGATTTGATTAAAAGCACGATCAAACGCATTGATTTTAACCGCCCTGAACGCTACTACTACAATTTAAGACTGCCCCTTTATCAGCCATGTTATAGGCAATGAAATGGTTATCAGGCGATTGTATAAATTTTGCGCTAGCCATGTGGTGCGTAATTGCTCTTCTTTAAGATGCGCTCAAAATATCCATGGGCATAATTATGAAGTGGAAGTCTTTATTGAAACCAACCGCTTAGATCATGCGAACATGGCATTAGATTTTGGACTGATGCAGCAAGAAATGCAAACCTTTATAGACTCCTTTGATCATGCCCATCATTTTTGGGATAAAGAAAGCGTTGAGTTTCAGCGTTTTATAGAAAATCATTGCGTGCGTTACGTGAAATGCTCGTTTAATTTGAGTGCGGAGAGTTACGCCCTCATGTTTTTATACTACTTGACAAGGATTTTACAAAAAAGCGTTTTTTCTAATAATGAAGGGGAATTAAAAGTCTCTAGCGTGCGCGTGCATGAGACTAAAAACGGCTACGCTGAAAGCTTTTTAAACGATTTAGAAAACCCTCATTTTAAATCTTTAGTGCATGATCATTGCGTCTCTTTTTCACAAGGCATTCAAAATTTGTGGCATGATAAAGACTTTTTCAATAAAATCATTAGCGATGAAAAACAATGCTTTTTTCACGCTAAGCCCTTACACCAAATCCCATGAAACTCCCGGTCGTTGAGAGCTTTTTTTCCTTACAAGGTGAAGGAAAAAGGATAGGCAAGCCCAGTCTTTTTTTGCGCTTAGGGGGGTGTAACCTTTCATGCAAGGGCTTTAATTGTAAAACCTTATTCAATGATGAAATCCTAACAGGTTGCGATAGTTTGTATGCGGTGCATCCTAAATTCAAAACATCTTGGGATTATTACAATGAGCCTAAGCCCTTGATTGAACGATTAGTTAATTTAGCCCCTAGTTATAAGGATTTTGATTTCATTCTTACAGGCGGGGAGCCAAGCTTGTATTTTAATAACCCTATTTTATTGAGCGTTTTAGAGCATTTTTACCGCCAAAAAATCCCTTTATGTGTAGAGAGCAATGGCTCTATTTTTTTTGAATTTAGCCCTATTTTAAAAGAATTGCATTTCACCCTAAGCGTCAAACTCTCTTTTTCTTTGGAGGAAGAAAGCAAGCGGATCAACCTCAAAGCCTTACAAAATATCTTAAATAACGCTAAAAGTGCGCATTTTAAATTTGTATTGGAGAGTCAAAACGCCGCTCAATCTATTATAGAAATTCAAAGCCTTTTGAAACAACTCTCCTTAAAAAATAATGAAATCTTTTTAATGCCCTTAGGCACAAACAACAACGAGCTAGACAAAAATCTAAAAACCCTAGCCCCCCTAGCCATAAAGCATGGTTTCAGGCTGAGCGATAGGCTCCATATCCGCTTGTGGGATAATCAAAAAGGGTTTTAAATCCATCATATCATACAAGGCGTTATTATTTTAAGCTAAAAATTGTTATCATTACGCTCATTGAAAGATTTAGTTATTTTTGGAAGTTAGGAAATCATGACCATCAAAGTTTTTTTGCCCAAATACCCCACTGAATTAGAAGAATTTTATGCTGATCGCATCGCTGACAACCCTTTAGGGTTTATTCAACGCTTGGATCTTTTGCCCAGTATTAGCGGGTTCGTTCAAAAATTGCGCGAGCATGGCGGGGAATTTTTTGAAATAAGAGAGAATAACAAGCTCATTGGGATCTGTGGGCTTAATCCTATCAATCAAACAGAAGCAGAGCTGTGTAAATTCCACATAAATACCGCTTATCAATCCCAAGGGCTGGGTCAAAAACTCTATGAAAGCGTGGAGAAATACGCTTTCATTAAAGGCTATACTAAAATCTCTCTACATGTGAGCAAGAGTCAAATCAAGGCATGCAACCTCTATCAAAAGCTGGGTTTTGTGCACATCAAAGAAGAGGATTGCGTGGTGGAGTTGGGCGAAGAGACTTTGATTTTCCCCACTCTTTTTATGGAAAAGATTCTATCTTGATTGGCGCATCCACACACGCCTTTTAATTATCAAACTTTGATTAACACAGCCTAATTAATGCTAAATAAACCCCAAAACAAACGCTTGTTGTTAAAATTTTGTTTCAATATGAAACACTAATCCCTTGTAAAAACTTTAAATTTTAAAAAATAAAC
>NZ_MVYP01000024.1:0-4474 GCF_003638305.1 Helicobacter pylori
TTCTCCTTGTATTGAATTTAACTCTGTAAGCCCCACTGATTTAAAAATGGGGCTTATGGAATCAAATGGTTTGAAAAGGTGGTGCGGGTTAATGAAAAGAGAAATAAAAGAGAGAATAATAAAAAATAGGGGATTTTTAAATAGGTTTTTGTAAAAGCGGTAAAAGTATGGTAGCGTTGCTTGATTGCTTGATTGCTTGATTGCTTGATTGCTTGATAGAATGATTGAATGATAGAATGATAGAATGATAGAATGATAGAATGATAGAACACCATTTCTACCCCTTTTTTGAAAAAAAGACAACTTGGGTTATTGTATCTAGCGGTATTTAATCAATGGTTAATGATGTGTATTTATTTTTGCGTTATTTGTTTTATCTAATGATGATGCGTTTTTATCTTATTTTAATGATGTGTTTAATTTAATGATGTGTTTAATTTAATGATGTGTTTAATTTAATGATGTGTTTAATTTAATGATGTGTTTAATTTAATGATGTGTTTAATTTAATGATGTGTTTAATTTAATGATGTGTTTAATTTAATGATGTGTTTAATTTAATGATGTGTTTAATTTAATGATGTGTTTAATTTAATGATGCGTTTGATTTAATGATGCGTTTGATTTAATGATGCGTTTTTATTTTTTAATGATGATGTGTTTTATCTTAAAGCTTTATTCTCTACCCCTTAATTCCAATCGCTCCCCAATCATTTCCAATAACTCTTATCCATATCCTTTCAAACTCTAAAATTCCTTTCAAACTCTAAAATTTCTTTCACATTCCAAAAACTTTAAGCAAACTTTAAGCATTAGATGTCTATAATTACATTTCGTTTTTAAAGACAAGCTTTAAAAAGTTCTTTAATTTGAAACCACTCAAGCAAGTTCTACAAGCTAAAAAGCTTTAAATAAAAGCTCACTAGTTGGTAAAACTTGATTAAAAAAGATTAGGGATCAAGCATTTTTAGTCTTCTTAAAGGGTTTAACAGAGCGATTATAGCAAGTTTTTAAAGAAAAACGAAGTTATTTGATTTAACATTGTTAATAGCCTATGTAAAAGTAAAGTAAAACTACAATAACTCTGTCTTATATTCATTAAGGCAGTGGTAGCGCTGAAGAATATTCGTGCAATTGTCGTTATTCATTATAAAAGGGCGGGTTTTAAAGGATATTTTAAAATTTAAAACAAGCTTTTAAGAGCAGATGGCGGATGCCTTGCCAAAGAGAGGCGATGAAGGACGTACTAGACTGCGATAAGCTATGCGGAGCTGTCAAGGAGCTTTGATGCGTAGATGTCCGAATGGGGCAACCCAACTAATAGAGATATTAGTTACTCTAATTATAGAGAGCGAACCTAGTGAAGTGAAACATCTCAGTAACTAGAGGAAAAGAAATCAACGAGATTCCCTAAGTAGTGGCGAGCGAACGGGGAAAAGGGCAAACCGAGTGCTTGCATTCGGGGTTGAGGACTGCAACATCCAAGAGAACGCTTTAGCAGAGTTACCTGGAAAGGTAAGCCATAGAAAGTGATAGCCTTGTATGCGACAAGGCGTTCTTAGGTAGCAGTATCCAGAGTAGGCCAGGACACGAGAAATCCAGGTTGAAGCCGGGGAGACCACTCTCCAACCCTAAATACTACTCTTTGAGCGATAGCGAACAAGTACCGTGAGGGAAAGGTGAAAAGAACCGCAGTGAGCGGAGTGAAATAGAACCTGAAACCATCTGCTTACAATCATTCAGAGCCCTATGATTTATCAGGGTGATGGACTGCCTTTTGCATAATGATCCTGCGAGTTGTGGTATCTGGCAAGGTTAAGCGAATGCGAAGCCGTAGCGAAAGCGAGTCTTAATAGGGCGAACAAGTCAGATGCTGCAGACCCGAAGCTAAGTGATCTATCCATGGCCAAGTTGAAACGCGTGTAATAGCGCGTGGAGGACTGAACTCGTACCCATTGAAACGGGTTGGGATGAGCTGTGGATAGGGGTGAAAGGCCAAACAAACTTAGTGATAGCTGGTTCTCTTCGAAATATATTTAGGTATAGCCTCAAGTGATAATAAAAGGGGGTAGAGCCCTGATTGGGCTAGGGCTGCTCGCCGCGGTACCAAACCCTATCAAACTTCGAATACCTTTTATCGTATCTTGGGAGTCAGGCGGTGGGTGATAAAATCAATCGTCAAAAGGGGAACAACCCAGACTACCAAATAAGGTCCCTAAGTTCTATTCTGAGTGGAAAAAGATGTGTGGCTACTCAAACAACCAGGAGGTTGGCTTAGAAGCAGCCATCCTTTAAAGAAAGCGTAACAGCTCACTGGTCTAGTGGTCATGCGCTGAAAATATAACGGGGCTAAGATAGACACCGAATTTGTAGATTGTGTTAAACACAGTGGTAGAAGAGCGTTCATACCAGCGTTGAAGGTATACCGGTAAGGAGTGCTGGAGCGGTATGAAGTGAGCATGCAGGAATGAGTAACGATAAGATATATGAGAATTGTATCCGCCGTAAATCTAAGGTTTCCTACGCGATGGTCGTCATCGTAGGGTTAGTCGGGTCCTAAGCCGAGTCCGAAAGGGGTAGGTGATGGCAAATTGGTTAATATTCCAATACCGACTGTGGAGCGTGATGGGGGGACGCATAGGGTTAAGCGAGCTAGCTGATGGAAGCGCTAGTCTAAGGGCGTAGATTGGAGGGAAGGCAAATCCACCTCTGTATTTGAAACCCAAACAGGCTCTTTGAGTCCTTTTAGGACAAAGGGAGAATCGCTGATACCGTCGTGCCAAGAAAAGCCTCTAAGCATATCCATAGTCGTCCGTACCGCAAACCGACACAGGTAGATGAGATGAGTATTCTAAGGCGCGTGAAAGAACTCTGGTTAAGGAACTCTGCAAACTAGCACCGTAAGTTCGCGATAAGGTGTGCCGTAGCAATGCGGTCTCAGCAAAGAGTCCCTCCCGACTGTTTACCAAAAACACAGCACTTTGCCAACTCGTAAGAGGAAGTATAAGGTGTGACGCCTGCCCGGTGCTCGAAGGTTAAGAGGATGCGTCAGTCGCAAGATGAAGCGTTGAATTGAAGCCCGAGTAAACGGCGGCCGTAACTATAACGGTCCTAAGGTAGCGAAATTCCTTGTCGGTTAAATACCGACCTGCATGAATGGCGTAACGAGATGGGAGCTGTCTCAACCAGAGATTCAGTGAAATTGTAGTGGAGGTGAAAATTCCTCCTACCCGCGGCAAGACGGAAAGACCCCGTGGACCTTTACTACAACTTAGCACTGCTAATGGGAATATCATGCGCAGGATAGGTGGGAGGCTTTGAAGTAAGGGCTTTGGCTCTTATGGAGCCATCCTTGAGATACCACCCTTGATGTTTCTGTTAGCTAACTGGCCTGTGTTATCCACAGGCAGGACAATGCTTGGTGGGTAGTTTGACTGGGGCGGTCGCCTCCTAAAAAGTAACGGAGGCTTGCAAAGGTTGGCTCATTGCGGTTGGAAATCGCAAGTTGAGTGTAATGGCACAAGCCAGCCTGACTGTAAGACATACAAGTCAAGCAGAGACGAAAGTCGGTCATAGTGATCCGGTGGTTCTGTGTGGAAGGGCCATCGCTCAAAGGATAAAAGGTACCCCGGGGATAACAGGCTGATCTCCCCCAAGAGCTCACATCGACGGGGAGGTTTGGCACCTCGATGTCGGCTCATCGCATCCTGGGGCTGGAGCAGGTCCCAAGGGTATGGCTGTTCGCCATTTAAAGCGGTACGCGAGCTGGGTTCAGAACGTCGTGAGACAGTTCGGTCCCTATCTGCCGTGGGCGTAGGAAAGTTGAGGAGAGCTGTCCCTAGTACGAGAGGACTGGGATGGACGTGTCACTGGTGCACCAGTTGTTCTGCCAAGAGCATCGCTGGGTAGCTACACACGGATGTGATAACTGCTGAAAGCATCTAAGCAGGAAGCCAACTCCAAGATAAACTTTCCCTGAAGCTCGCACAAAGACTATGTGCTTGATAGGGTAGATGTGTAAGCGCAGTAATGCGTTTAGCTGACTACTACTAATAGAGCGTTTGGCTTGTTTTTTGCTTTTTGATAAGATAACGGCAATAAGCGCGAATGAGTTACCACTGCCTTACTGAGTGTAAGAGAGTTGGAGTTTTATGAAGACTTTTATAGGATTAAACTTTAATCAAAATGAGATATTCTCTGGTTTAAAGCTAAAGGCTATTAACGATCTTCTTTGTTAAAAAACAGCTCCCTATTAAAGAGAAAGGGGAGTTAAGGGTAAATGCGTTTTTATCTTTAGCTCCCTTTTCCTTGTGCCTTTAGAGAAGAGGAACTACCCAGTTAACCATTCCGAACCTGGAAGTCAAGCTCTTCATCGCTGATAATACTGCTCTTTTCAAGAGTGGGAATGTAGGTCGGTGCAGGGATAGGGAAATGTTTTTTTAGTCTTGCTTTTTATTTAATTTCATTATTGATT
>NZ_MVYP01000025.1:0-3322 GCF_003638305.1 Helicobacter pylori
CTGAAGACGACGGCTTTTACATGAGCGCGGGTTATCAGATCGGTGAAGCCGCTCAAATGGTGAAAAACACCAAAGGCATTCAAGAGCTTTCAGACAATTATGAAAAGCTGAACAATCTTTTGAATAATTACAGCACCCTAAACACCCTTATCAAATTGTCCGCTGACCCGAGCGCGATTAACGACGCAAGGGATAATCTAGGCTCAAGCTCTAGGAATTTGCTTGATGTCAAAACCAACTCCCCGGCGTATCAAGCCGTGCTTTTAGCGTTGAATGCAGCAGTGGGGTTGTGGCAAGTTACAAGCTACGCTTTTACTGCTTGTGGTCCTGGCAGTAACGAGAGTGCAAATGGAGGGATCCAAACCTTTAATAATGTGCCAGGACAAGATACGACGACCATCACTTGCAATTCGTATTATCAACCAGGACATGGCGGGCCAATATCCACTGAAAATTATGCGATCATCAACAAAGCCTATCAAATCATTCAAAAGGCTTTGACAGCCAATGGATCTAATGGAGATGGGGTCCCCGTTTTAAGCAACACCACCACAAAACTTGATTTCACTATTCAAGGAGACAAAAGAACGGGGGGCGAACCAAATGAACCTTTAATATACCAATGGAGCCATGGGAAAGCTATTTCAACCCAGTGGATAAACACAACAAGCACATCAACAACAGAAAATATCAACACAGAAAATAACGCTCAAGAGCTTTTAAAACAAGCGAGCATCATTATCACTACCCTAAATGAGGCATGCCCAAACTTTCAGAATGGTGGTAGCGGTTATTGGCAAGGGATAAGCGGCAATGGGACAATGTGTGGGATGTTTAAGAATGAAATCAGCGCGATCCAAGGCATGATCGCTAACGCGCAAGAAGCTGTCGCGCAAGCCAAAATCGTTAGTGAAAATGCGCAAAATCAAAACAACTTGGATACTGGAAAACCATTCAACCCTTACACAGACGCTAGCTTTGCACAAAGCATGCTCAAAAACGCGCAAGCCCAAGCGGAGATTTTAAACCAAGCCGAACAAGTGGTGAAAAACTTTGAAAAAATCCCTAAAAATTTTGTATCAGACTCTTTAGGGGTGTGTTATGAAGTGCAAGGGGGTGAGCGTAGGGGCACCAATCCAGGTCAGGTAACTTCTAACACTTGGGGGGCAGGCTGTGCGTATGTAGGACAAACGATAACAAATCTTAAAAACAGCATCGCTCATTTTGGCACTCGAGCGCAGCAAATCCAACAAGCTGCAGACATCGCTGACACTCTAGTGAATTTCAAATCTAGATACAACGAATTGGGCAACACCTATAACAGCATCACCACCGCGCTCTCAAGCATCCCTAACGCGCAAAGCTTGCAAAATGCGGTGAGCAAAAAGAATAACCCCTATAGCCCGCAAGGCATAGAGACCAATTACTACCTCAATCAAAACACTTACAACCAAATCCAAACGATTAACCAAGAGTTAGGGCGTAATCCTTTTAGGAAAATGGGCATCGTCAGTTCTCAAACCAATAATGGCGCGATGAATGGGATCGGTATCCAAGTGGGTTACAAACAATTCTTTGGCCAAAAAAGGAAATGGGGCGCTAGGTATTACGGCTTTTTTGATTACAACCATGCGTTCATCAAATCCAGCTTTTTCAACTCGGCTTCTGACGTGTGGACTTATGGCTTTGGAGCGGACGCTCTCTATAACTTCATCAACGATAAAGCCACCAATTTCTTAGGCAAAAACAACAAGCTTTCAGTAGGGCTTTTTGGAGGCATTGCGTTAGCGGGCACTTCTTGGCTTAACTCTGAGTATGTGAATTTAGCCACCGTGAATAATGTCTATAACGCTAAACTGAATGTCGCTAACTTCCAATTCTTATTCAACATGGGGGTGAGAATGAACCTTGCTAGACCTAAGAAAAAAGGCAGCGATCATGTGGCCCAGCATGGGATTGAACTAGGGCTTAAAATCCCTACCATTAACACGAACTATTATTCCTTTATGGGGGCTGAACTCAAATACCGCAGACTCTATAGCGTGTATTTGAATTATGTGTTCGCTTATTAAAAGCTGCTCACATTGAACCCTTTGTGGAACTCCCTTTTTTAACTCTCTTTCTTTTTAGGGGGGTTTCATTTTTGAACTCTTTGTTTTAAACCCTTTTTTTTTTGAACTCTTTGTTTTAGTTGGGCTTCTTTTTTTAAGGGGTTTCTTTTGAACCCTTTGTTTTAAATTCCTTTTTTTAGGGGGCTTCTTTTTAAGGGGTTTCTTTTCTTAAACCCTTTGTTTTTTTAGGGGGGTTGATGAAAAATCCTTTTTAGCGTTTTTGATGATGGGTTAGTGAAAAGCTTGACGCTAAGTTAAGCGATAATCTCTTAAAAAAGCGTTCTTTTTATAGGGGGGTTTAAATTAAAAGGGAGAGAATAATCTCAAAGCGCTTCCTATCACTTTGAGAAAACAAAACTCAATAAAATGAGTTTATTATAAAATCAAATCTAAAACGATTATTTTTCACTCACAGAACTTTTTAATCTTTAATTTTTTAATTTTTAATTTTTTAATCTTTTGATCGTTTAATCTTTTCATTAACTTCCCAATCCGCTTTTTAATCTTTAAGTTTTGATTTCTAGCTTTTTAATCCCACTCTATCGCTTGCGCTATAATGAGCTGATATTTTTAAAAAAGGAATAAGCATGCCTAACATCACCGCAGAAAAAGACTACACAAAATACAGCGAAAAACAGCTTTTTAATTTAATCCATCAATTAGAGCGAAAAATCAAAAAGATGCAAAATGATAGAGTTTCTTTTAAAGAAAAAATGGCTAAAGAATTGGAAAAAAGGGATCAAAACTTTAAGGATAAAATAGACGCATTAAATGAACTCTTGCAAAAAATCAGCCAAGCTTTTGATGATAAAAGAGATTGTTGTTTGGGGCATGAGATCCCAAACATTCAAACGCAACAAGCCATGAGAGATGCGCTCAACAAAGAAACCGATTTGATTGTTGAGGATTTTTCTAGTTACAGCAATGAAAGAAAGAGGGCTTTGGGTGTTGAAACTCAATCTTAAAAAATCTTTTCAAAAAGATTTTGATAAATTACTTTTGAATGGGTTTGATGATAGCGTTTTGAAGGAAGTCATTCTAACCTTAAGAAAAAAAGAACCGCTAGATCCACAATTTCAAGATCATGCCTTAAAGGGAAAGTGGAAACCTTTTAGAGAATGCCACATTAAGCCTGATATTTTGCTTGTGTATTTAGTGAAAGATGATGAGCTTATTTTGTTAAGGTTAGGCAGTCATAGCGAGCTGTTTTA
>NZ_MVYP01000026.1:0-2673 GCF_003638305.1 Helicobacter pylori
GAAAAATCTCCTTTTTAAAATAGGGGGAGCTTCATCAAATCTATTTTGATAGTTATCAATATTTGATGAAAATAAAGCCAAAAACAAAATAAACCAAATCACCCAGTTATCTTTGATAATCGGGTGATATAAGAGAATCGTTTAATACTCTTCAAACATTTCTTGGATTTTTTCTTTATTGTTTGTTTTAGTTAAAGCGAGTTGTAAAAGCACTCTGGCTTTTTGAGGGTTTAAATTATCGCTTGTGATAAAGCCATAAGCCTTGTCATCAGTCTCGCCTGAAGTAATTTCACCACTGCCTACCCTGCTAGAACGAACAATAACCACCCCCATTTCGCTCGCTTCTTGCATCGCTTTTAAAAACCCAGCGCTCACATTCCCATTACCCACCCCAGCTATCACAACGCCTTTTGCATGCGAGTTTAGGCTTGCTTGGAATAGATCAAGGGTCATGCCAGCATGCGTGTAAATAATATCCACTTTAGGCAAGGGGGTTTTGAGTTGTGAAAGGGTAAATTCGCTCTCTGTCGTGTGCTTTCTCAAAGGCTGCATGTAATAACGCACTTTACCATAATACACGCTCCCTATCGCGCCGCTATTTAAGGCTTTAAAGGTGGAAGTGTGGGTGGTGTGCGTTTTAATCGCTTCCCTAGCGCTAAAAATACTATCATCCATCACCACCAACACGCCCTTATTCGCGCTTTTTTCATTAACCGCTACGCTCAGCGCGTTATACAAATTCAAAGCGCCATCCGCGCTCAAAGAAGAAGCGTTACGCATCGCTCCCACTAACACCACCGGTTTTGTGGAGCGTAAAACCAAATTTAAAAAATACGCACTCTCTTCTAAAGTGTCCGTGCCATGCGTGATGACCACGCCTTGAATGCGACTATCGTCTAGCAATTCTTGGGCGCGTTTGGCGAGTTTGAACCATATTTCTTCATTCATGTCTTGTGAGCCGATATTAGAAATCTGCTCCCCTTGAATGCGAGCGATTTTGTTGAGACTAGGGATAGCCTTCAAAAGCTCTTTGATGCCTAACTCACCACTTTTATAGCTACCTGAACTCGCGCTCGCGCCGCTCCCTGCAATCGTCCCCCCTGTCGCTAATAAAGCAATGGTAGGTAAATTTTGAGCCATGACTTGCCCTTTCAAACAAAGTAAAAGAATCAAAAATTTCAAAAACATTCTCATTATAGACTACCTTTTGAAATTTAAAAGATTTTATAGTATAGTAAAACATCGTTAAAAATAAATTTAAAAAGGGTTAATGGTGGATGCCTTTTTTCAAATTATCGTGTTACTTTTTTCGCTTTTTTTAGGGGCAAGACTAGGGGGCTTGGGAGTGGGCTATGCGGGGGGCTTGGGCGTGCTTGTTTTGTGCTTATTTTTGGGGCTAAACCCGGGCAAAATCCCTTTTGATGTGATTTTAATCATCATGGCAGTCATTAGCGCTATCAGTGCCATGCAAAAAGCGGGGGGATTAGATTATTTAGTCCAAATCGCTGAAAAAATTTTAAGGAAACACCCCAAGCAAATCAACTATTTAGCGCCGAGCGTGGCGTATTTTTTAACGATACTAGCCGGCACCGGGCATACGGTTTTTTCTTTGATTCCGGTGATTGTGGAAGTGAGCCAGAGCCAAAACATCAAACCCAAAGTGCCCTTAAGCTTAGCAGTAGTCTCTAGTCAAGTCGCTATTACCGCAAGCCCGGTGAGCGCAGCGGTGGTGTTTATGAGCGGTATTTTAGAGCCTTTAGGGGCAAATTATCTCACCCTTTTAATGGTTTGGATTCCTACGACTTTTTTAGCATGCATGCTCACGGCGTTTATTATGGGTTTTACTGATTTGAAATTAGATAGTGATCCGCATTATTTAGAGCGTTTGAAAATGGGCAAAATTTCGCCCCCTATGATGAAAAAAGAAAAAGAAACCTCAAAAAGCGCGAAATTATCGTTATGGATTTTTATCGGCGGGGTTGTAGCGATCGTTTTTTATGCGAGCGCGATTTCTAAAAATATCGCTTTGATTAGCCCGGTAGTTTTAGGCAGAGATCAAGCGATTGTGTCTTTCATGCTGAGCGTGGCGACTTTAATTGTGATTTTTTGCAAAATCAACGCTAATGAAATCGCTCATTCAAGCGTGTTTAAATCCGGCATGCAAGCGTGCGTGTGCGTGTTGGGCGTGGCGTGGTTAGGCGATACTTTTGTGAGCAATCATATAGATGAGATCAAGCGATACGCTTCGTTTTTGATCGCTGATTACCCGTTTTTATTAGCCGTAGCGCTTTTTTTGGCTTCCATGCTTTTGTATTCGCAAGCTGCCACCTCTAAAGCGCTCATCCCAAGCGTGATCACAGCCTTAGGCATTAGCGCTAACCATACAGAGCATTTGTATATTATCGTGGCTTCTTTTGCGAGCGTTTCGGCGTTGTTTGTGTTACCCACTTACCCCACTTTACTAGGAGCGATCGCTATGGATAACACCGGCACCACTAAAATGGGCCGTTATGTGTTTGATCATGCGTTTTTGATCCCTGGGGTTTTAGTCGTGTTTTTGAGTGTGGCGTTAGGGTTTGTTGTCGCGCCGTTGGTTTTGTAGATTTCATCACCAACGATAAAAGCTTGACGATTTTTCTAAACACCCCTTAAAAAAGAGGGTTTAAACCATTT
>NZ_MVYP01000027.1:0-2482 GCF_003638305.1 Helicobacter pylori
TTTAAGCAAACCTTAAGCTTTCTATGACTATACTTTCATTTCCTTGTTTCAGCAAGGGCTTTTAAAAAGCCGCTTGATACCTTACAAGGATAGCTGATTAAAAGCAAACGATCTTTGAAAACTAAGCAAATTGATAGAAGTTCTTTTTAAAGGGATATTCTAAAATAAAATAAGTAATGACTGACTAAATAGAGTGAGGGTTTAAACAACTCCCATTCTTTTATAAGAAATTCTTATCCAACCAGTGCCAATCAATTTCATTGATTATGATGACTATATCATTATGATTGATGACTGAATGGCATGAGAGTATTTTAAGGTTAGCGTTTGGCTAAACCTTTTTAAAAAGTTTCTTTCTGTTTTGTTGTTGTAATACTTAAGAACACAACCCGTTTTATTCAATAAAGTATAAAACGAGTTCTTGTGATACGCTAAAGCTGTTGTTAGGAATAACAACAGCCTATCAAAAAACAAAAGAGCTTTAGGACAAACACTTTTATGGAGAGTTTGATCCTGGCTCAGAGTGAACGCTGGCGGCGTGCCTAATACATGCAAGTCGAACGATGAAGCTTCTAGCTTGCTAGAGTGCTGATTAGTGGCGCACGGGTGAGTAACGCATAGGTTATGTGCCTCTTAGTTTGGGATAGCCATTGGAAACGATGATTAATACCAGATACTCCCTATGGGGGAAAGATTTATCGCTAAGAGATCAGCCTATGTCCTATCAGCTTGTTGGTAAGGTAATGGCTTACCAAGGCTATGACGGGTATCCGGCCTGAGAGGGTGAACGGACACACTGGAACTGAGACACGGTCCAGACTCCTACGGGAGGCAGCAGTAGGGAATATTGCTCAATGGGGGAAACCCTGAAGCAGCAACGCCGCGTGGAGGATGAAGGTTTTAGGATTGTAAACTCCTTTTGTTAGAGAAGATAATGACGGTATCTAACGAATAAGCACCGGCTAACTCCGTGCCAGCAGCCGCGGTAATACGGAGGGTGCAAGCGTTACTCGGAATCACTGGGCGTAAAGAGCGCGTAGGCGGGATAGTCAGTCAGGTGTGAAATCCTATGGCTTAACCATAGAACTGCATTTGAAACTACTATTCTAGAGTGTGGGAGAGGTAGGTGGAATTCTTGGTGTAGGGGTAAAATCCGTAGAGATCAAGAGGAATACTCATTGCGAAGGCGACCTGCTGGAACATTACTGACGCTGATTGCGCGAAAGCGTGGGGAGCAAACAGGATTAGATACCCTGGTAGTCCACGCCCTAAACGATGGATGCTAGTTGTTGGAGGGCTTAGTCTCTCCAGTAATGCAGCTAACGCATTAAGCATCCCGCCTGGGGAGTACGGTCGCAAGATTAAAACTCAAAGGAATAGACGGGGACCCGCACAAGCGGTGGAGCATGTGGTTTAATTCGAAGATACACGAAGAACCTTACCTAGGCTTGACATTGAGAGAATCCGCTAGAAATAGTGGAGTGTCTAGCTTGCTAGACCTTGAAAACAGGTGCTGCACGGCTGTCGTCAGCTCGTGTCGTGAGATGTTGGGTTAAGTCCCGCAACGAGCGCAACCCCCTTTCTTAGTTGCTAACAGGTCATGCTGAGAACTCTAAGGATACTGCCTCCGTAAGGAGGAGGAAGGTGGGGACGACGTCAAGTCATCATGGCCCTTACGCCTAGGGCTACACACGTGCTACAATGGGGTGCACAAAGAGAAGCAATACTGCGAAGTGGAGCCAATCTTCAAAACGCCTCTCAGTTCGGATTGTAGGCTGCAACTCGCCTGCATGAAGCTGGAATCGCTAGTAATCGCAAATCAGCCATGTTGCGGTGAATACGTTCCCGGGTCTTGTACTCACCGCCCGTCACACCATGGGAGTTGTGTTTGCCTTAAGTCAGGATGCTAAACTAGCTACTGCCCACGGCACACACAGCGACTGGGGTGAAGTCGTAACAAGGTAACCGTAGGTGAACCTGCGGTTGGATCACCTCCTTTCTAGAGAAAAGCTTTTAACATTCGCTTGTTAAAAGCCAAAGAGTATTACCTGACAAAAGAACTTCTTGTTGCTTAGTTTTGAAAGATTGAGTCTTTCTTATTTATTTACTTATTGATTGTTTTTAATATTTACTTGCTTGTTATTTGTTATTTCTTAATGCTTATATTTTTAGTTGTTAGTGTCTTTATATTTAATGTTTAATGTGTTTAGTTTGCTTGTTGTTTGTTATTTCTTACTTATTGCGTTTTAATTTTTATGTCTTAATCGTTTGTTTTTTTACTGCTTATGGTTTTTTACTTGTTGTTTTTGTTGTTTCTTATTTCTTAATGTTTGATTTTTGCTTTTGGTGTTTTTGGTGGGTCTGAGCTGATTATGAATGCGTTTGGATTTGAAAACTCCGTTCCCATCAAGTATTGATGTTTAAAGCCTTATTTTTATAGTTTGAAGTTTTATTTTATAGTGAAACTCATAAGGGGGTGGGG
>NZ_MVYP01000028.1:0-2420 GCF_003638305.1 Helicobacter pylori
ATAGCGAGCGGTTTTCATAAGCTTTTTAAAAACGACGCTAAGATCGCAGAAAGCCTAAAGCCAGCCACTACTAAGAACTTAAGCCAAGGTTTAGCGACCACTTTAAGCGGAGCGTTAAAATACCAGTGGACTAAATTCACGCTAGGGACTTTATACAGAAACGCACCGGATCGCATTTTAGGAGTTAAACTCCCTAAAGCTTTAAACGAAGCCACTGCAGGAGCGGCCTTAAAGTATCATTTAAAAAGAGCGTTAGAGAGAAGCCACTCAATAAGTGAGTTTAGTAAAAATTTAGAATTAAGCGCACAAAAATCACACTTTAGCAACAACACGCTTAAAATCATTGAAGAGCTTACTAACGGCGTCAGGCAAGCGAGTGAAGAATTAAGCAAGAAAGCGAGCGATTTACAACACGCTATAACCCCACTTAAAGAGTTTGGTAAGAATTACCCCGAGTTTGCTCTAAAGCCTAAGGAAGCGTTAGAGAAGTTATTACAAGAGAAAAACGGACAAGTTGCAGGCGCAGCTTATAGGGAGGATTTAGGAGGGATTGATTTTGTTTGGGGTAATAAAGATTACGGGTTAGAACACATCTTAAAACGCCGAGAAGAGCAAGCCATAGGTAAAGGACTAAATGAAGCAGAAGCTAAAGAATACGCCATGAGCGTAGTTAAAACGATACCGGAAGTTATAGAGAAAGGCGTTAAGGTTGAACAAAACGGCAGAGTAGCTATTGAATACCAAAATATAAGAGTAGGTTTAAAAGATAATTGGAAAGGAGAAAAATTACCTAATCATTGGATTATAACAAGATATGAGAAGACAGAGAGTAGCGGAAGTTTATACGCTCATCCACTAATGACAAAGAGTGAGACTCTACCCTTAAACTCTATTGAAAGTAATCCTACAAGAAAACCGCTAAATAGTCAAGAGGATTTATTAAAAACAAGCGAAAATTTAAACCAAACCACCCAAGAAGCTAAAAATTTAAGCCCCTTAGAGCAAGCCAACGCCGAAAAATTAGCGAAGTTAGAAAGCGAAGCCAAAGAAAGCGAACAAGAATTTTTAAAAGCTAAAGAGCAAGAATTAAAACGCAAGGAAGCGTTAAAAAAGAAATTAGAACACGAGCGAGGGAATGCGGGCAACATTGAAAGCCAGACTAAAATAGAAGTAGGAGAAGATATACCTACACAAATACAAGCGCAGATCCCCAAGAGCCGAGTAAGATTAAATGAGCGAGAGATTTACGATCTCAATTATGCGATAATCAAAGCCAAAGATCTAAAGCCGAGTTTTACCACAGGCGGGACGCAAAAAAGAACGGACATGAACGAAGAGCAGATTAAAAGCATCGCTGAGAATTTTGATCCTAAGAAGATATTTGGGAGCGGAGGGTTTGAGGATTTACCGATTATCTTACATGATGGGCAAGTGATCGCAGGAAACCACCGAATCCAAGGTATGCTAAACTTCACGCCAAAAAGTAGATACATTTACGAGAAAGCGATCAAAGAATACTATCAAATAGACTTAAAACCAGACGAGTTGTTAGTTAGAGTGCCACACAACCGCTTAAACAACACCGAGATCAACAATTTAGCGGCTTCAAGCAATCAAGGAAGATTCAACAGCGAAAGCGATCATGCGATAGCGGTTTTAAGCCACTATGAAGCGAAGTTAAAAGAATTAGAAAAGAAATTAGACGCCGATAGCATCTACTCACTTAAAAATATCGTAGCAAAAAACCTTAATTTTGACAAAGCCACTCATCCTAATGTAGGAGATAGTAATTTAGCGTTGCTTATGTATAACATGCCAAGGACTAAGACGCAAGGGATAGAATTACTCAACCGCTGGCAGAAAGAATTTTCAAACGATATTAAAAGCTATGAAAAGGTTAAAAAAATGTTTGTAGATAACGCCGGCAGTTTTCATAATCTCATCCATGACATGAATTTTCCTAATGTAAGCCTTAACGCTTATTTGAGCGACATAATGGATCGCAGTTTTGCCAATTTAAAGAATTATCAAAGCACGAGCGAGAGCTTGAAAGATTTGAGCGAAAAATTCTATAAAACGAGTTCTTTAGACATGTTTGAAAAGAGCGAGCAAAACACGAGCGATATTAGCGAGATTTTAGGAGGTGCGATCGCACGATTTGCACGATTTGATGATCCTAGTAAGGCGTTATTTGAAGCTTTAAGAAGCGATAACATTAAAAAAGGCTTGAAAGAATTTAAGATCGCAGATCTCACCAAAGACATGTTTAACCCTGATAGTAAGGAATTTAAGGATATTGATATTTACGACTTCACGCATTACCTTTTAATGGCCAATAGAGAGCCGAACGAAAATAACCCCACCTTAAAGCGCTTGATAGAAGCCGTGAAGGACATGCAAAAAGAAAGCGAGAAAGGGAT
>NZ_MVYP01000029.1:0-2122 GCF_003638305.1 Helicobacter pylori
ATCAAACTTTGATTAACACAGCCTAATTAATGCTAAATAAACCCCAAAACAAACGCTTGTTGTTAAAATTTTGTTTCAATATGAAACACTAATCCCTTGTAAAAACTTTAAATTTTAAAAAATAAACAAACAACCCCCTTAAATTGTATAATTAAAACACTATAAATTAAAAAGAGATAACCATGAGAAAACTATTCATCCCACTTTTATTATTCAGCGCTTTAGAAGCGAATGAGAAAAATGGCTTTTTCATAGAAGCCGGCTTTGAAACCGGGCTATTAGAAGGCACACAAACGCAAGAAAAAAGACACACCACCACAAAAAACACTTACGCAACTTACGATTATTTACCCACAGACACGATTTTAAAAAGAGCGGCTAGTTTGTTCACAGACGCTAAATCCATATCACAATTAAGCTTTTCATCTTTATCTCCTGTTAGAGTGTTGTATATGTATAATGGTCAATTAACTATAGAAAATTTCTTACCTTATAATTTAAGCAATGTGGAGCTTAGTTTTAAAGACGCTCAAGGCAATGTGATCGATCTAGGGGTGATAGAGACTATCCCCAAACACTCTAAGATTGTTTTACCTGGGGAGGCGTTTGATAGTCTAAAAGAGGCGTTTGATAAAATTGGCCCCTATACTTTCTTTCTTCCAAAATTTGAAGCCACTAGCACTTCTATTTCTGACGCTAACACGCAAAGGGTGTTTGAAACGCTCAATAAGATTAAGACAGATTTGGTCGTAAATTATAGGAATGAAAACAAATTCAAAGATCACGAAAGCCATTGGGAAGCTTTCACTCCACAAACCGCAGAAGAATTCACTAATTTAATGTTGAACATGATCGCTGTCTTAGACTCCCAATCTTGGGGCGATGCGATCTTAAACGCTCCTTTTGAATTCACTAATAAAGGCGGAGGAGGGGAATGCGATACGAGCAAAGAGAATGAATGCGTAAATCCCGGAACAAACGGGCGTGTCAATTCCCAAAATAAAAGTTATGTGTTAAACAAGCAAGACATTATTAATAAATTTAGAAACAAAGCGGATCTTGATGTAGTTATTCTAAAGGATTCAGGGGTTGTAGGGCTTGGGAGTGATATTACCCCTAGCAACAACGATGATGGTAAGCATTATGGCCAGTTGGGGGTAGTGGCTTCTGCTTTAGATCCTAAAAAACTCTTTGGCAATGACCTTAAGACTATCAATTTGGCTGATTTAAGAACCATCCTGCATGAATTCAGCCACACTAAAGGCTATGGGCATAACGGGAATATGACCTATCAAAGAGTGCCAACCGGTCAAAGTGAAAATGGCAAACCAAAAGATTCTGATGGCCTCCCCTATAATGTGTGTTCGCTTTATGGGGGTTCCAATCAGAGCGCTTTCCCTAGCAACTACCCTAATTCCATCTATCACAATTGTGCGGATGTCCCAGCTGGCTTTTTAGGGGTAACAGCAGCGGTTTGGCAGCAGCTTATCAATCAAAACGCTTTACCTATCAATTACGCCAATTTGAACGCTCAAACAAACTACAATCTAAACGCTAGTTTAAACACGCAAGATTTAGCCAATTCCATGCTCAGCACCATTCAAAAAACCTTTGTCACTTCTAGCGTTACCAACCACTATTTTTCAAGCACTTCACAGAGTTTTAGAAGCCCTATTTTAGGGGTTAATGCTAAGATAGGCTATCAAAACTACTTTAATGATTTCATAGGGTTAGCTTATTATGGCATTATCAAATACAACTATTCTAAAGCCCTTAATCAAAAATTCCAGCAATTGAGCTATGGTGGGGGGATAGATTTGTTGTTGGATTTTATCACCACTTACTCTAATAAAAATAGCCCTATAGGCATTCAAACGAGAAGAAACTTTTCATCATCTTTTGGTATCTTTGGGGGGTTAAGGGGCTTGTATAACAGCTATTATGTGCTCAATAAAGTCAAAGGGAGCGGTAATTTGGATGTGGCTACTGGGTTGAATTACCGCTATAAGCATTCTAAATATTCTGTAGGGATTAGCATCCCTTTAATCCAAAGAAAAGCTAGCGTCGTTTCTAGTGGTAGCGATTACACGAACTCTTTTGTTTTCAATGAAGGGGCTAGCCA
>NZ_MVYP01000003.1:0-133806 GCF_003638305.1 Helicobacter pylori
GTTTTGAGCGTTAGAAATCGTTTGGATGCGTTCTTGATTCAAAAAGGGGTTATTGTGCTCAACGGCATGACTGATGGAATATTCAAAACCCACGCTCGCATACGCCCCATTTTCTTCAGCGATACAAAAAGATAAAAATAATAAAGATAAAGGAAATAAGGTTTTTTGAAATTGCATGGGTGATCCTAATTAAAAATAATCTCAATGATACACTAATTTTAATAGAAAAAAGTGAAACCATTTTTAAGCCATTTTTGAATACAATAAGAGTATTTTATTTTTAAGGTTAGAATAATGAGTTTGATCGTTACGCGCTTCGCTCCATCGCCCACTGGCTACCTCCACATAGGAGGCTTAAGGACAGCCATTTTTAATTATCTTTTTGCACGAGCCAATCAAGGAAAGTTTTTTTTACGCATTGAAGACACGGATTTGAGCCGTAACTCCATAGAAGCGGCTAACGCCATTGTAGAAGCTTTCAAATGGGTGGGGCTAGAACACGACGGAGAAATCCTCTACCAATCCAAACGCTTTGAGATTTATGAAGAATACATTCAAAAACTCTTAGACGAAGACAAAGCCTATTATTGCTACATGAGTAAAGAAGAGTTGGACGCTTTGAGAGAAGAACAAAAAGCTAGGAAAGAAACCCCACGCTATGACAATCGCTATCGTGATTTTAAAGGCACACCCCCTAAAGGCATAGAGCCTGTGGTAAGGATTAAAGTCCCGCAAAATGAGGTGATTAGTTTTAATGATGGGGTTAAAGGCGAAGTGAAAGTGAACACTAACGAACTAGACGATTTTATTATCGCCAGGAGTGATGGGACGCCCACTTATAATTTTGTGGTTACCATTGATGACGCTTTAATGGGGATTACTGATGTGATTAGAGGCGATGATCACCTTTCTAACACCCCTAAACAAATCGTTCTCTATAAGGCTTTGAATTTTAAAATCCCTAATTTTTTCCATGTGCCGATGATTTTGAACGAAGAAGGGCAAAAACTAAGCAAACGCCATGGGGCCACTAATGTGATGGATTATCAAAAAATGGGCTATCTTAAGGAAGCTTTAGTGAATTTTTTAGCGCGTTTGGGGTGGAGCTATCAAGATAAAGAGATTTTTAGCATGCAAGAATTATTGGAATGTTTTGACCCTAAAGATTTAAATTCTTCGCCCAGTTGCTTTAGCTGGCACAAGCTTAATTGGCTCAACGCTCATTATTTGAAAAACCAAAGCGCACAGGAATTATTAGAGCTTTTAAAGCCTTTTAGTTTTAGCGATCTCTCTCATTTAAACCCCGCTCAATTGGATCGCTTGTTGGACGCTCTCAAAGAAAGATCTCAAACCTTAAAAGAATTAGCCCTTAAAATAGATGAGGTTTTAATCGCTCCTATAGAGTATGAAGAAAAGGTTTTGAAAAAACTCAATCAAGCGATCGTTATGCCCTTGTTAGAAAAATTTAAACTGGCGTTAAATAAAGCTGATTTCAACGATGAAAGCGCGCTAGAAAACGCCATGCACCAAATCATTGAAGAAGAAAAGATTAAAGCGGGTAGCTTCATGCAGCCTTTAAGATTGGCCCTTTTGGGCAAGGGAGGCGGGATAGGCCTTAAAGAAGCGCTTTTTATTTTAGGCAAAACAGAGAGCGTCAAAAGAATAGAAAAGTTTTTGAAAAGCTAAAAAATTGGCTCTCTAAAATGGGTGCATAAAGTTTGCATTTTTTGAAAAATAAGAGGGTTTTAAGAGGAAAATGAAAAAAAATATTTCTAAAATTTTTTGCCTTGATTGAAATCAAGCTTAAAAGTTGGGTTCAGACAATCTTTGGGCAAACTAATCGTTTGAGGAATGACCTCATAATGGCAATAATTTTCATCTTCAAAGAGAGGTTTTATCAACAAGCGGTTTGAAAAAAGCCGATTTTCTTGATTAGGATCAATAACGCCATTGTTTAAAAAGAGGAAAGTTTGTGCGAGTTTGGTTATTTCATTGGGGTTATGGCTTACCAATAACACGCTTAAATTTTCACGCTTGATAAAATCAAGCAAACCTTGTTGCACTTCGTTTTTTAAGGCGTTATCTAGGGCGTTTAAAGGCTCATCTAAAAGCAATAAATTCTTGGCTGCGATTAAAGCTCTTGCTAAAGCGACTCGTTGGGCTTGTCCGCCAGAGAGTTGAAGAATTTTTTGCTGGCTTAGATTTTCTAAACGCATTAAGCGTAACACTTCGTGGATTTTATTTTTATCTTTAGGGTGAGCAAAGGCGATGTTTTGATACACATTTAAATGAGGGAATAGAGCGTAATCTTGAAACACAAAGCCGATTTTTCGTTGTTGTGGTTTTAAAAAAATCTTTTTTTGAGTGTCTAGCCACACTGAACGATTGACTTCAATATAGCCGCTACTCACCGCTTCAAGCCCCGCTAAAATGCGTAAAATCGTGCTTTTACCCGCTCCCGATTCTCCCAATAAAGCGACAACTTCTGCTTCCTTAATTTCTAAGTCTATATTCAAATCAAACGCGCCCCTAGATCCTAAAAGGCGTTTTTTAAACCGCGCTTTTATCATAAAAACGAGCTTTGTTTTTTATTCAAAAATAGGGTAACAAACAAGAGGCTAAAACTGATAATCGTGAGCGTTAAGGCGTATTGATGGGCTTTAGGGTAATTGAGCGCTTCAGCTTCGTTAAAAATCGCAATGCTAGCCACTCTTGTTTCCCCTAATATATCACCCCCAAGCATCACCACCACGCCAAATTCGCCTATAGTGTGCGTAAAAGTTGTGATGATAGCCATCAATAAACTGGGTTTGATGTTAGGGAGTAGGACAAAAAAAAGGGTGTAATATTCCCCCTTACCCAAGCTATAACTGGCTTCTTTTAAAGAAGTGGGCAAGGAAATTAATGCGCTTTTAATGGGGCTTACCATAAAGGGTAAGGAAAAAATCACACTCCCTAAAATAAGCCCTTGAAAACTAAAAACAAGTTTCACATTTAACGCATCTTGTAAAAACGCTCCCAAAAAAGAAGAAGGCGAAAAGATCAAAAGAAGATAAAACCCTAGCACGCTTGGGGGTAAAACTAAAGGCATATACACAAGCGTTTCTGTTAAACTCGTTAAAAGATTGCGTTTAAGGCTTAAAAAATAGCCCAAAAAAATCCCTATAGGGAGTAAAATAAGGGTGGTAATCAAAGCTAAAGAAAAGCTCAAACGCATGGTAATCAAAAACTCATGATCCATTGTTCGCCTTTTTTATGCGTTTTAATCCACAATATAGCCGTATTCTTTAAAGATAGCTCTAGCTTTAGGGCTGAATAAAAAATCTTTAAAAACTTTGGCTAAAGGGTTATTAGCCCCATTTTTAGTGATGATCAAGGCTTGTTCAATAGGGTTATAAAGGGCTTTATCAATGATGAAATAAGAGAGGTTTTTATCTTTTTTATCCATCAAGGATAACGCTCCAAAGCCTATTTGAGCGTTTTTAGTAGCGACAAATTGATGGGCTTGAGAAATAGAAGCGCCATAAATGATTTTAGATTTAAGACTGGAAGCAAGTTTTAAATGATCTAAGACTTCCATGCTGGCTTTTCCATAGGGGGCTAGTTTAGGATTAGCTATAGCGATATATTTAATTTTAGGGTCTTTAAGAATTTCTAAAGAATCCATTTTTAGATTTTCGCTCCATAAAACCAACACGCCTTTAGCATAGACTTCTTCTTTAAAAGGGGTTATTTTTTCATCATAAAGCTTTTTAGGTCTAGCAATATCTGCTGAAATGAATAAATCAAAAGGGGCGTTTTGAGCGATTTGAGCGTAGAGTTTGCCTGAAGAATTAAAACTAATTCTAATAGCGTCTTTTGGGTGTTCTTTTTGAAATTCTTTAACAAGGGCTTTTAAAGCGCGCGTGAGGTTAGCAGCAGCAGCGATTTTTAAATCCTGTGCCAACAGAGCGCTTGAAAAAAATACGATTAACAAGGCAAACGCTTTGAAAGTATTTTTCATAGAACTCCCTTTGATTAAATGATTGAAGTTATTGATTATACCTATTTGTATCTTAAAAATTTGTATTTTAAAAGTTTGAGGCGGTTTGTTTTGTGGGCGTATCCCACTTATCAGTATTTAACCAAGATTTCCACTCTAAAACCCTCATCTTTGATAAAAAATTAAATCTTTTAGAAAAATAACCGATTTTAGGGTGTAACTTTAATTCAACAAGAAGGATTTATTATGATTAAAAGAATTGCTTGTATTTTAAGCTTGAGCACGAGTTTAGCACTAGCTGGCGAAGTGAATGGGTTTTTCATGGGTGCGGGTTATCAGCAAGGTCGTTATGGTCCTTATAACAGCAATTACTCTGATTGGCGCCATGGCAATGATCTTTATGGTTTGAATTTCAAATTAGGTTTTGTAGGCTTTGCCAATAAATGGTTTGGGGCTAGGGTGTATGGCTTTTTAGATTGGTTTAACACTTCAGGGACTGAACACACCAAAACCAATTTGCTCACCTATGGTGGCGGTGGCGATTTGATTGTCAATCTCATTCCTTTGGATAAATTCGCTCTAGGTCTCATCGGTGGCGTTCAATTAGCCGGAAACACTTGGATGTTCCCTTATGATGTCAATCAAACGAGATTCCAGTTCTTATGGAATTTAGGCGGAAGAATGCGTGTTGGGGATCATAGCGCGTTTGAAGCAGGCGTGAAATTCCCTATGGTTAATCAGGGCAGCAAAGATGTAGGGCTTATCCGCTACTATTCTTGGTATGTGGATTATGTCTTCACTTTCTAATTCATTCTTTCATTCGCTCTTCTTCATCAAATCAAACCCTAGCCAACTCTTAAAAGGTTGGGGTTCAAAAATCTTTTTCATAAATAGAAAGTTTGTTTTAGTGCAGTATAATCCTAGCGTTTCAATTTTTATTTTACTCAATAGGGTGTTTGGTGTTGGCGTTTGAAAGCGGATTTAGTGAGATTTAAATAATAAATTACTTATATATATTTGATAGATATTATTTTATTTAATAGTGTTATTTAATGGCTCAATTTAATAGGATAGTTTCGTTTTTATTTCTTTAAAACAAATCGATTCTACCGGGGAAAGGTTTTTATGGAAAACAGCACACTTTATATTGTTATTGCTGGCTTATGGCTTGCTGTAGGCTTTGGAATCTTTTTAAAGAAATTAGACATGCCCGTTATCATTGGTTACATTTGCACAGGAACGGTTTTAGCGGCTTTTTTTAAAATTAATGATTTTAATTTGTTGTCTGATATTGGTGAATTTGGTATCGTTTTTTTAATGTTTATGATAGGTATTGAGTTTAATTTTGACAAGCTCAAGTCCATCAAACAAGAAGTGCTGGTTTTTGGGCTTTTACAAGTCGTTTTGTGCGCTTTAATCGCTTTTTTAGTGGGGTATTTTATTTTGGGTCTTTCGCCCATTTTTTCCCTTGTTTTAGGCATGGGGCTTTCGCTCTCTTCAACCGCTATTGTGCTGAAATTCTTTGAAGATTCCAAACAGCTTAGCACGCCTATGGGAAAGAGCGCGGTGGGGATTTTGATTTTCCAAGATATTGCAGCCATTCCCATGCTTTTAATTTTGACGATTCTAGGCAGTAAAGATTCTAATGTTAATTTACTCATTCTCAAAACCTTTATTTCAGCAGGGATTATTTTAGTTCTTTTGCTATTGCCTGGAAAAAAAGGGGCTAATCTCATCTTAGAGCAAGCAAAAGACACGCGCCTGCCTGAAATCTTTATAGGCACGATTTTAGTGATTGTTTGCAGCGCGGCAGGGTTGAGCCATTTTTTTGGGTTTTCTATGTCTTTAGGAGCGTTCATTGTGGGCATGGCGATTTCTAAATCGCGCTATAAAATCAATGTCCAAGAAGAATTTGCGCAATTAAAAAACCTCTTCTTAGCCCTTTTTTTCATTACGATAGGGATGCAAATTAATGTGAGTTTCTTTATGGAGAAGTTCTTTGTTGTCATCTTCTTACTCATTTTAGTGATGGGTTTTAAGACAGCTATCATTTATGCGCTTTTGCGTTTTTTTAGAGACGCTAAAACTGCCATAAAAACCGCTCTTTCTTTAGCGCAAATCGGGGAGTTTTCTTTTGTTATCTTTTTAAATTCAGGCTCGCACCAGCTCTTTAATTTGCAAGAAAAAAAAGGGATTCTTGGTTTTTTACACCAAAAAAATATCTTAAGTATCGCTCAAAATGACATCCACCAACTCCTTATTCTCATGGTGGTCTTTTCTATGTTGGCAACCCCTTTTATTTTAAAATACCTAGAATCTATCGCTCAATTTATTTTGCACCAAAAGAGCCAAGAAAATGAGCCGGCTAAAAAATAATGGCGTAAAAACCAAATGATAAGTTTGCTTGTATTGTCAGTGTTATGTTAAAATACAGGCATATTTTAACTCCAAATTGGTATAAAAAGGGGATTTCATGAAAGAACAAGAATGGGATTTAAGCGCTTTATTTGAAAATAAAGAAAGCGCAGAAGAATTTTTAAAAACCTTACAAACAGAAGCGCAAGAATTTGAGAGCACTTATCAAAATAACCTTAAGAATTTAGACGCTGCAAAATTTGCCGACGCTCTTAAACATTACGAAAATTTGTTAGAAAAAATCTCTAGAGCGATGACTTACGCTCAATTGCTTTTTGCTAAGAACACCAAAGAAACGAAGTTTTATTCGCAGTGCGAAATGGCTTGCGCAAATATCCAACAACACCTTTTATTCTTTGAAATTGAATTTAAGAATTTGGACGCTAAAAAACAACTCGCTTTCATTAAAAGATGCAAAGATCATGCTTTTTATCTAAACAATCTCATAGAAAAGAAAAAGCACACCCTAAATTTAGATGAAGAAAAGATCGCTCTAGCCCTTTCACCTGTGGGAGTGGGCGCGTTTAGCCGTCTTTTTGATGAGCATTTTTCTTCTTTGAAAATCCCTTTTGAAGAGCAAAATTTAAGCGAAGAAGAAATTTTAGCCCTCTTGCACAACCCCAAACGCAAGATTCGTAAAAAATCTCAAAAAGCTTTCAGCAAAGCGTTAGAAAAATCCCGCCCTTTACTCACTTACATTTTAAACATGGTGCGTAAAGACTTGCTTATTGAAACCAAGCTGAGAAAATACGACAAAAAAGAAAGTTTCCGCCACATTGACAACCAAATCTCGCAAGAGAGTGTGGATAGCATGATAGAGATTGTGAACGCTAACTTTTCTTTAGTGCATCGTTACTACCATCAAAAAGCGCAAATTTTAGGGCATAAACTCAAAGATTACGACCGCTACGCTCCTTTAAACGATGAGAGCATCACCATGACTTACTCTCAAGCTTTAGAAGAAGTGCTTAAAACCCTTAAAGCCTTTAGCCCTGAATTTCACAAAATCGCTTCTAAAGCGATCAAAGAAGGCTGGGTGGATTCACACCCTAAAGATTTTAAGCAAGGCGGGGCTTTTAGCCATGGCGCGGTGCCTAGCGCTCACCCTTATGTGTTGTTAAACTACACAGGAAACCGCCGAGACGCTTTCACTATCGCTCATGAATTTGGGCATATGATCCACCAAGAATTGTCCAAAAAACAAGGCGTATTGAACATGGATACACCTTTAACCACCGCAGAAACCGCTTCTGTCTTTTCTGAAATGCTGTTTTTTGAGCATTTGAAAAAGGGTTTGAAATCTGACGAGCTTCTTTTCATGCTGGCAGGCAAACTAGAGGATATTTTTTCTACGCTTTTTAGGCAAGTGGTGATGACTAATTTTGAAAGAAGAATCCATGAAATGGATGAAGAATTAGACACCAAAGATTTTGATCGAATCTGGTTTGAAGAAAATCAAAGAATGTTTGAAGACAGCGTGAAACTCACTAAAAATTACCATTTGTGGTGGAGCTATATCCCCCATTTTATCCATTCGCCTTTTTATTGCTACGCTTATAGTTACGGGCAGCTTTTGACTTTAGCGCTTTATGGGCTTTATAAAAAAAGCGACGCTAAAGAATTTGTTAAAACTTACACGGAATTTTTGAGTTTAGGAGGGTCAAAAAGCCCTAAAGAATTAGTGTCCATGTTTGGCTTTGACATTGATAGTAAGGAATTTTGGGAAATTGGCATGCAAGAGGTGCGTCATTTGTTAGAAGAATTTGAAAGGTTGCTCGCATGCGAAGAGAATTAAGGCTTTTAAACAACAAGCATTGCATTGAATACTTGCAATTTCTGTCCAAAAACCATTTGAGTTTTAACCTTTTGTGCGAAAGGGATGCGATTGATTTTTCCCCCAAGCTCCCTAAAGAAATCCATGAAAAATTCGGCGCGTTAGTGCTGTTTGTTTTAGCCGGATACACCTTAGAGAGTTTGATGATTGATGTGCAAAGCGTGCAATTTGAAGCCGGGTTTGGCCCTAATAATATTGGTAGCGTGGTTCAAGTAGGGCTTTCTGGCATCATTCAAATCCTTATCAAAGAAAAAAATGAAAATATCGTTTTATTCAATCGTTGCGATTCGCTTGAGTTGTTTCAAAAAGAAGAGCCAATCACACAAGAGCCAAAGAAAGACGAACGAGAGTCTAAAGAATGGCTAGATTCTAAAGAGGCTCTTTTTTCCAATTCCAAAAACCGCGCGATTTTAGAAAATTTACACAAAAGCTAAAGGACTGATTAATGAGCGTTTTGAAATTGCATGTAAAAGTCTTTCGTTTTGAAACCAACAAAGATTACAATCCAGCTTATGAGTCTTATTTTTTAGAATACCAAGAAGATCAATACCTTTTGGATCTTTTAAAACAACTCAAAGGCGTGAGCTATAATGAAAACATCGCGCTTAAAATCAACCAGATTGCGGTGTTTGAGGACGCTAAAGTGAGCGATTTAGTGGCGTTTTTTTCTAAAGAATGGGTGCTAGATCCCCTATCCAAACGATACGCTTTAAAAGACTTGATGATTGATGAGAAGGCGGTTTTAAAAAACTATGAAGATTTTTTCAAACAAATCCCCTACATCACTAAAGGCGAAAAAGAAGAATTAGAAAAGTTTATTCAAATCAATTTTATCAACCCCCAAACCAACCCTAAATATCTGGGCGATGGCTTTTTCTTGTATGTTAAATGGCTGATGAAGCGCTACCCTACAGAGCGCAACCGGTTGTTAGAGATGATTTCTCAGCCTGAAAGCGGCGTGATGAATTTTTTAAGCGTGGCGCATTACCTCTATAAAAACGATGATAACATTGACCATGAAATCTATGAATTGCAAGAAATCCTAACCAATTCCAAAATCAAGCCATGGAAAGATTTTTCTAAAAACCTTTTAAGCCTTTTTCAATACAACTCTAACCCCCCTAAAACGCCTAACCCCCCTAAAACTTGCGCGCTCTTTAACGCTTATGCGAAGCATTTAGACGCGCAATCGCTTCTCAAAAGCGCTAAGCTCTATTTAGAAAAAATGGGGCAAAAAGTCATTGATCTGCCTTTTTGTTATGATGGGGGCTATTATGGGAAGATTATCAGCACGCATGATTTCCTTACCGCTTCTGCGTATAATCTGGCTCTAGCCAAAGCCAATGGCGTTTCACTCATTTTTTGCGAAGAAGATGCGTATTTGAATATCTTGCATGCTAAAGAAGTTTTAGACAACAACCCTGAAATCATCAACTCCGTCAATGAAAAATTGAAAAAATACCAGCTCGTTTATGAAAAAGGCGTTGAGGTCGTCTATCTTAATGAATGGGTTAATGAATTTTTGGCATGGGAATTGAAAAGCCCTTTTGATGCGTTTTTAGGGGCTGAATTTTCTCGCATTAAACGAAGCGATCATTTTTTCAATAAAATCCATTTAAAAGCCCCCCATTTTTTAGAGTCTTTTCAAAATTACGCCCCCCTTTTGGAAGTCAATGAAGTAAGCGGCTTGCTCCAGTGCGCGCATTTACGCTATTTGGGGATTGATTTGGGGGCGGATTTTTTAATTACGCATTCTTTAGGGCTTTTTCACGCTTTTGAAAATTTAAGCTTAAAAGCTTCAAAAGTTTATAAAAGAGATAATGATAATACCCCCACTTTATTTTTACCTCAAATCGCGCTAATGGCTATGGGGGAAAAAAACACGCAAGCTTTAGGGCTTGATACGCATTATCATAAGGTTACTTTCATTTAAAATGAACGCTTTTTTAAAACTCGCTCTCGCTTCTTTGATGGGAGGGCTTTGGTATGCTTTCAATGGCGAAGGCTCTGAAATTGTCGCTATAGGGATTTTTGTGTTGATTTTGTTTGTCTTTTTCATCCGCCCTGTGAGTTTCCAAGACCCAGAAAAACGAGAAGAATACATAGAACGGCTTAAAAAAAACCATGAGAGAAAAATGATCTTACAAGACAAGCAAAAAGAAGAACAAATGCGCCTTTATCAAGCCAAAAAAGAGCGAGAGAACAGGCAAAAACAAGACCTTAAAGAACAAATGAAAAAATACTCATAAAGGAAAAAGATGGAAATCATTTTATTGATTATCGCAGCGGTTGTGTTGTTTTATTTTTACAACACCCTCAAAGAATATTTGAAAAACCCCCTAAACCCTAAAACCAAAACCGAAGAATACGACTTGAAAAATGACCCCTATTTGTTAGCGCAATCTAGCCCCCTAGACAAATTCAAGCAAACCCAAACGGGCGCGTATATGCGTCTTTTAAAATTTTTGGACATTCAAAAAAACGCTTTGGATAACGCCTTAAGAACGCTTTTTATCCATGAATTAGAGCAGCCCTTAAACAGCGAACAGCAAAATTTAGCCAAAGAGCTTCTCAATGAGCCTGTGGATCAAAAAGAAAATTTTGAATCCTTATGCCAAGAAATCGCCGATCACACGCATGGGGAATACGCCAAACGCCTGAAATTAGTGGAATTTCTTATGTTATTGGCCTATGCTGATGGGATACTAGATAGCAAGGAAAAAGAATTGTTTTTAGATGTGGGGGCGTTTTTGCAGATAGACAATCACGATTTTAACGAGCTTTATGATAATTTTGAACGCTTCAATGCAATAGAAATCCCTATGTCTTTAGAAGAAGCAAAAAGTCTTTTTGAAATCCAAACTACCACCGCCAAGCAAGATTTAGAAAAAAAAGCTTTGGATTTAAGCGCTCCCTACTACCATAAAATGAATGACAACAAACGCTACAGCGAACAAGATTTTATCTCTTTGAAAAAAATCGCCCTCGCTTCCCAACTTTTAGAAAAAGATTTAAAAGACTCATAGGGGTGTGATGAAAAAAGCTATTGAATGCCCTTTTTAAAAGCCCTAGAATCTTTTGATGTGCCCTTTTTAGAACAAGAAATTTCAAAGCGTTTTAGGGATAATTTAGTTTTTTTCAAATCCTATCACCCCCATCTGTTTAACGCCCTCAATACGCCTTTTAAAAATTACCAATTGCTTTTTGAAAACAACCACTTCAACCTCTTACACACGCCCACAAACGCTTTAAGCTACCCCAAAAATCAAATGATAGAAACCGCTTTCAACATGGCTTCTAACCCCTTGAATAATCCCAGATGGTCATTAGACAATAACCACCTCTCTTTACATTATTTAAAATCTCAAAACAACCCCAAACTCCCCCTAACCCTTAAAGCCACGCATGCCATCTCAAACTTTTTAGATAATCATCAAACGCCTTGCTCTTTAAAGAAATTTTTACCCCCTACCATGATTTATGGCGTTTTAGACGGCTTGTTTTTGGCTATTTTACAGGCTCAAAATTACCGCTTCCATTCGCTTTATTTGTTTGAAGAAAATTTAGATTTGTTTAAAATCAGCTGTTATTTTGTGCGTTATGAAGATTTGATTATAAAAGGGGCTAAACTATTCGTTCAAGGGTTTTTTAACCCTAATGAATTGAAAATGGATTTTTTGAAACGCCCTGTTACGCATTCTTTTTTAAAATTAGAAATCATGCCCTATAAAAGCGCTTTCAATATGCGCATGCGAGAAAACATTCAAAGCTATTACAAACAAGCCTTAAGGGGTTGGGGGAGTTTTGAAGATGAATTACTAGGGCTAAAGAACACGCTCAAAAATTTACCCTTATACCAAACCCTAAAGATTAAACCTAAAAAGATTAACGCCCCTATTTGCGTGGTGGGTAATGGGCCAAGCCTGGATTTGTTGCTAGATTTTTTAAAAGAAAATGAAAAAAATTGCATCATTTTTTCATGCGGAACCGCTTTAAAGCCTTTAAAAGTGCATGGCGTTAAAGTGGATTTTCAAATAGAAGTGGAGCGCATAGACTATCTTAAAGAGGTTTTAGAAAACGCCCCCCTAGAAGACACCCCCTTAATGGGGGCTAACATGCTCAATCCTAACGCTTTTAATGTAGCCAAAGAAGCGTTAATGTTTATGCGTGGGGGGAGCGCTTGCGCGTATATAAGCCCTTTAAGCATAGAATACGCAGCGCCTTTTGTGGGCAATGCCGGGGTGGCTTTAGCGGGTTTGATGAGCGATGAAATCTATTTGTGCGCTTTAGATTGCGCCTATATCAAAGGGTTTAAAAAGCACGCTAAAAATTCCTATTATGAAAACGAAAAAGAAATTGACACTTCGTCTTTAATCAGCGTAGAGGGTAATGTTGAAGGTTATGAAACTTTTAGCGACTCGCTTTTTTTGCTCTCTAAAGAAAGGATTGAAGAAGCCCTTCATTATTACCAACCTAAAAAAGTCTATAATTTGAGTTATGGGGCTAAAATCAAGCATGCTGTTAGCCTCAATCATTCTCAAGTGAAATTGAAACAAATCAACAAACAAGAAGCTACCGCTCGCATTAAAAGCATGTTTAGCCCTAGAGATAACCATACTAAGGATTTAAACAATTTACAAAAAAATCTGATGAGTTTTAAAGAGGATTTTTTAAAATATTTAAACACGCCTTGTAAAACCAAGCAAGAAATATTTGAATGGGTGGATAGCTTGAGTGGGTTTTGCCAAACAGCCAGTGCTAAAACCCCCACTATAGGCATTTTATTTGAAGGGAGTATCGCTCATATTTTACAAAGCGTTCTAATCGTTTCATTGCATCTTAACGAAAATGAGCTGACGCATTTTATCAAATTCTCTCAAAACGCCTTGAAACAATTCCTTAAAAAAGCTTGTTTGTTATTGCAAATGCAACTCAAACAACCATGATTTTTATTTTTACATTATAATAACAACCTTAAATCAAAGAGGTGTGCATGCCATACAATGAAATCACAAGGGTTCAAATCCCTGCCTTAATGCATTTAGCCAAGTTGGGCTATGATTTTATTCCTACTAATTCTAAAGAAAATAAGCCCAACCTAGACACCGCCACCAACATTTTAACCAATAGTTTCACTCAAGCCTTTGAGCGATTGAACCCCACTAAAAACGCAAAAGATGTTCTTGCTGAAATAAAAAAACGCTTGAATTATGATGATTTGGGCAAAAGCTTTTATGAATACTTGCTCAAAAGCGAGCATCAAATCATAGACTTTGATAACCCTAACAACAATCTTTATGAAATGATGGCTGAATTACCCTATAAATCCTTTAGGCCTGACATCACCCTTTTTATTAACGGCTTGCCTTTGGTGAATATAGAAGTTAAACAGCCTTTCGCCGGACAAGGCATTAAAGAAGAAAAAGATCGCCATATCCAACGCTACAAAAACCCTGAAAATAAAGTTTTTTATAACCTTACGCAAATCTGGCTCTTTAGCGATAACTTGCCCTATGATGAAAACAACCCCGATCAAGGCGTCTTTTATAGCGCTTCTTATTCGCCCATTTTCCAACGCTTTGTTGAAGCTGATAGGCTAGATATTACCCCCCCCCCGAAAATGAACAAAATGAACAAAATTACCAAAACCACAGATCGCTTGAAGAAATTCAAAAACGCGTCTTAAACGAATTTAACCTTAAAGACGCCGACACCCTAGAAAGCTCTAAAGACACCCTCACAAACTCCCTTTTAACTTCGTTTTGCTCTCACAAACGGCTTTGCTTTATCCTAAAATACGGCATTAGTTTCTTAAAAGAAAGAACAGAGTTTAAAAAACACATTTGGCGTTACGCGCAAATGTTTGCGAGCTTGAACGTTTTAAAAGAATTGCAAAAGCATTATGAAACGAACCCAAAAGATCCCCTAAAAGGCATCATTTGGCACACGCAAGGCAGCGGTAAAACCGCCTTAACCTACCACTTAACCAAACTCATCAGAGACTTTTTTAGCCGATCCAACCTAAACAAAAAGACTAAATTTTATTTTATTGTGGACAGACTGGATTTATTAGAGCAAGCCAAAAACGAGTTTTCAAAAAGAGGCCTTTGTGTGCATGAGGCAGAAAATAAAGAGGATTTGAGCCAAAAATTAAAAAACTCTAGCGTGTTTGAAGGCCCTCAAGGGAATGATGAGATCATCGTTGTGAATATCCAAAAATTCAAATCCCCCAATGAAGAAAAAGACCCCAATGAAGACCCTTCTAGTGCTCCTAAAGAAATTGTTTCTAAAAACAGAATTACAAGAAGCGACAAAAGATAGCCACGATTTACAAAGGGTGTTTATCATAGATGAAGCCCACAGGAGCTATGACCCTAAAGGTTGCTTTTACGCTAATTTGATAGAATGCGACAAAACAGCGCTAAAAATCGCTCTCACAGGCACGCCCCTATTAGAAGACAACGCGCAAGATAAAGCCACTAAAAAAACTTTTGGCGGCTACTTGCACACCTATTCTTGTGCAGAATCCATTAAAGACAGACACACCCTAAAACTCCAATTAGAAATCATTGAAAAGAGTTATAAAGAAAAACTACAAGCAATCTATCGCCTTTTACAAGAAAGCATCACTATTGAAGACATAGAGGTTAAAAAAGAAACGATTTTTAATCATGAAAGATACATTAAAGAAATGCTCTCTTATATCATCAGAGATTTATTGAATTTCAGGCGTGTAAATAATGATGAAAATCTAAAGGCTATGGTAATTTGTTTTTCAAGCGCACAAGCCAAGTTAGCCAATTTGCTTTTTAATGAAGTCCAAGAAAAAGTCTTACAAGAAAACCCTAACCTAAGAATTTTAAAAAAACTCCAATCCAGCCTGATTTTGCATGACGAACAAGAAGTCAAAGAAAAGATTTATTCTTTTAAACATGGAGATACCGATATAGTCTTTGTGTTTAACATGCTTTTAACCGGCTTTGATTTACCCAATCTCAAACGCCTTTATATCCATAGAGAATTAAAAGATCACAATTTACTCCAAGCCCTAGCCAGAGTGAATCGCCCCTATAACAACATGTCTTTTGGCTACCTTATAGATTTTGTAGGCATTAAAGAAAATTATGACAAAACGACTGATGATTATTTGAAAGAGTTAAACCAATTCAATCAAAGCGATTTTAATATTAAAGATAATCTCAAAGACATGTTTGCGGATCGCAAGGTTTTAGAGAAAGACATTAAAAACGCCTATGATGATCTTTTTAATTACCCCATTGATGATATAGAGGCCATGACTAGCGCCATTGTTAGTATCAGCGAAATGAACGAGCTTTTAAAGGTCTCACACGCCATTAACACGCTTAAAGAGCGCTACAATTTAATCCGCGCTTCTAATGATGAAAAAATCCTTTCCTTAAAAGAAAAAATTGATATTGAAAAGATCAGCAAAATCTCTTCAATGCTCAGTAAAAAAGCCAAACAACTCCATGCGTTAAAAAATATCAATGAGCCTAAAAACCCAAACGATTTAATTATTTTAGAAGATCTCATCGCTCTTTTAGACTTTAAAATAGAGTTTAAAGAAAGCAAAGAATTACGCTTTAAAGAAAAAGAAGAGATTAGCGCTAAATACAAGCAAGCTAAAGAGATGTTAGAAAAAATCCCGGATCAACAAGATAAAGAAATCCAAAAGATTTCTAAAGATCTTTCAAAACTGATCCAAGAACCCCTAACCAATGATAATTTTGATGGAATTTCTCATTCTTATAGCATAATCATTTCACAACTAAAACAACATAAGGAGCAAACCACCAACCTATTAAATAAATACAATAATGATCGAGCTTATGTGATCACGCATAAGCGCCTTCACAATCGCCTCATGGAAGAAAACATTTCTAAGGGAATTTTCACGCTTTTAAGCGCGCTCAAAAAAGCTCTTGATGAGCGTATTTTTAAGCGTCAAGAAATCTTAAACGAAGAAACCACCCTAAAAACTGCCATAAAAGTAGAATTAAGGGACGCTTTCAAAGAAAACCCCTCCTTAAAAGATTTACAAAAAGAAACAGAATTTATCGTTCAAACCCTTTTTAACGAGCTCACGCAAAACCACCATCAAGGAAATTTGAATGCCTAATAACGCTTTATTACAAATCAAACAAGACACCCTAAGCCTCATTGACGATTTAAAAGTCATTTGCACGAGTTTTGGTTTAGGGAACGACGGCAACGAATACAAGATCATCACGCAATGCTTTTTGTATAAATTCTTATGCGATAAGTTTGAATTCTTTTTTGAACAAGAATTCCCTAACAAAACCATACGAGATTACAAAGATTTTAAAAAGGAAGAAAGAGAAGATTTTTTCCTTACCTTAAGCGATAAACAACTCCCTAAACTCGCTTATGATGAGCTTTTAAACTATCTTTTTGAAAAACATTTTAACGATAACGATTTACACCTTAAGCTAAACGCTATTTTCAATCGCATTTCTAGCAATAACGCCGAACTTTTCAACACCAAAAGCACGGATAAAACCACTATCGCCTTATTTGAAAGCGTCTCACAATACATTAATGAAGAGTCTAAAAGGGCTAATTTTACAAAAGCTTTATTAGACAAACTCAAAAATTTTAATTTCAAACAAGCTTTTTTAAATTTACAAAACCAACAAGGCTATGACTTTTTCGCCCCCATTTTTGAATACTTACTCAAAGATTACAATAACGCCGGCGGAGGGAAATACGCCGAATACTACACCCCTTTAAGCATCGCTAGCATCATCGCTAAGCTTTTAGTGAGCGAACCCACTCAAAGCGTTAAGATCTATGACCCAAGCGCTGGCACAGGCACGCTTTTAATGGCGCTAGCCCACCAAATAGGCACCACTTCTTGCACCCTTTATGCCCAAGACATTTCGCAAAAATCCTTAAGAATGCTCAAACTCAACCTGATTTTAAACGACTTGACCCACTCTTTAAGATACGCCATTGAGGGAAACACTTTAACCAACCCCTACCATTCTAAAGAATGTCATGGGAAAATGGATTACATCGTGAGTAACCCCCCTTTCAAGCTGGATTTTTCCAACGAGCATGCCGAGATTTCGCAAAACAAAAACGATTTTTTCTTAGGCGTGCCTAATATCCCTAAAAACGATAAAAGCAAAATGCCCATTTACACGCTCTTTTTCCAGCATTGCCTGAACATGCTCAGTCCAAAGGGTAAGGGGGCTATTATCGTGCCAACCGGATTCATTAGCGCTAAAAGCGGGGTAGAAAATAAGATTGTCCGGCATTTAGTAGATAAAAGGCTCGTTTATGGGGTGATTTGCATGCCCAGTCAGGTTTTTGCCAACACTGGCACTAACGTGAGCATCATCTTTTTTCAAAAAACGCCAAGCGCAAAGGAAGTGATTTTGATTGACGCTTCCAAACTCGGCGAAGAATACACCGAAAACAAAAACAAAAAAACGCGCTTAAGAGCAAGCGATATGGATTTGATTTTAGAAACTTTTCAAAATAAAACTAAAAAATCGGACTTTTGCGCTCTGGTTTCTTTTGATGAAATCACAGAAAAAAATTATTCTCTAAACCCTGGGCAGTATTTCACTATAGAAGACACGAGCGAAACAATCAGCCAAGCGGAGTTTGAAAACTTGATGCAACAATATTCAAGCGAACTGACGAGCCTTTTTGATGAAAGCCAAAATTTGCAACAAGAAATTTTAGAAACTTTAAAAGGGGTTAGGTTTGAGTGAGCATGTCAAATTAAGTGAAGTATGCGAAATTCTAAATAGCAATGTAGATAAAAAAATAAAAGAAAACGAACAAAAAGTTAAACTCTGTAATTTTACAGATGTATATAATAATTGGGCGATAACAAAATATACAAGTAAAAAATTTATGAAAGCAACCGCCACACAAAACGAAATTAATAAATTTTCATTAAAAAAAGGTTATGTTGCTATTACAAAGGATAGCGAAACAAAAGATGATATAGGCATTTCTACTTATATTGCAGATAATTTTGATAATGTGTTACTAGGTTATCATTGCACTTTGCTTAAACCTAATCAAAAGGTTTTAAATGGAAAATTCTTAAATGCTTATTTAAATTCTTTTTATGGCAGAAAATATTTTTCTAATTGTGCAAGTGGAAGCGGTCAAAGATACACACTAACTATTGATACTATTAAGGATTTAAATATACCTTTAATTAACATAGAAACACAACAAAAAATCGCCCGCACGCTTTCTATCCTAGACCAAAAAATAGAGAACAACCACAAAATCAACGAGCTTTTACACAAAATCCTAGAACTTCTTTATGAGCAATACTTCGTCCGTTTTGATTTTTTAGATGAAAACAACAAACCCTATCAAACTAGCGGCGGGAAAATGAAATTTTCTAAAGAATTAAACCGCCTTATCCCCAACGATTTTGAAGTCAAAACGCTAGGGGAACTAATAACTTGGATTTCCGGAAGTCAGCCACCCAAAAGTTGTCATATATACGAGCATAAAGAGGGTTACATTCGTTTCATACAAAACAGAGATTATGGCTCTAATGATTATATTACATATATTCCTATATCAAAAAATAACAAGATTTGTTATCAATATGATATTATGATAGACAAATACGGAGAGGTCGGAGCCGTGCGTTTTGGACTTCAAGGGGCTTATAATGTTGCCTTAAGTAAAATTAGCGTATTAGATCAATCCATGCAGGAATATATACGCAGTTATCTAAATTCAAAACCTATAAAAAAATATCTTTCTAATGCTTGCATGGCATCTACAAGATCATCACTAAATGAAAATCATATTTATTCTTTAATGCTCCCCATACCACCTATTAATCTATTACAAAAATACGAAAAAATCGCAAAAAATATCATAACAGCTATTATTAAAAACAATCAATCAACCCAAACCCTAACCGCACTCAGAGACTTTCTACTCCCCCTACTCTTAAAACAACAAGTCAAACCACAATAAAAACCAAACATAAGCAATAACTAAGCAAACTTATATTAAAATACCCCTTTTTGATTGCGGAGTATGGCGCAGCCTGATTAGCGCGCACCCTTGGGGTGGGTGAGGTCGTGGGTTTGAATCCCGCTACTCCGACCATGACTTTTTAAAAAAGCTTCAATGATTATCATTTCATTATATAATCACACTAAACAAAATCAATTTTTAAACATGATGATTTGAAGGATTTTTATTGAATCGTTTCTTTAACCGAGAGCTTTCATGGTTAGCTTTTAACACAAGGGTTTTAAACGAAGCCAAAGATGAGAGCTTGCCTTTATTAGAGCGCTTGAAATTTTTAGCCATTTATGACACGAATTTAGACGAATTTTACATGATAAGAGTGGCGGGGCTTAAACAACTCTATGAGCATAAAATCGCCTCTAAAGGCATTGATGGCGCAAGCCCTGAAGAGCAACTAGAAAAAATCAAGCATTATTTAGTGCATGAAATTGAAGAAAGGGAATTAGAATTTCAAAAAATCCAAGCCCTACTCTTTAAAAAAGGGCTTTGTATCACCCCCTATAATGAATTGAATTTAGAGCAAAAAGCGAAGGCTAAAACCTATTTTAAAGAGCAGCTTTATGCGTTAGTCTTGCCTTTTAAGTTGGATTCTTCGCACACTTTCCCGCCTTTAGCGAATTTGACTTTCGCGCTTTTTGCCCACATCAAAGACAAAGAAACTCAAATTACCTCCTATGCGCTCATCAAACTCCCCTCTTTTATCTTCCGTTTTGTGGAGCTAGAAAAAGGCTTGTTTGTGTTGGCTGAAGAAATCGTAGAAGCGCATTTAGAAGAATTGTTTTTAGAGCATGAGATTTTAGATTGCATGGCGTTTAGGGTAACTTGCGATGCGGATATTGCTATCACTGAAGATGAAGCGCATGATTATGCGGATTTGATGAGTAAGAGTTTGAGGAAACGCAATCAAGGCGAAATCGTGCGCTTGCAAACCCAAAAAGGGAGTCAAGAGCTTTTAAAAACCCTTTTAGCGTCTTTAAGGAGTTTTCAAACCCATTCTTACAAAAAGCACAAACTCACCGGCATGCATATCTATAAAAGCATGATCATGCTCAATTTAGGGGATTTGTGGGAATTAGTCAATCATAGCGATTTTAAAACCCTTAAATCGCCCAATTTCACGCCCAAAATCCACCCTCATTTCAATGAAAACGATCTTTTCAAATCCATAGAAAAACAAGATCTGTTGCTGTTTCACCCTTATGAAAGTTTTGAGCCTGTGATCGATTTAATAGAGCAAGCCGCTAGCGATCCGACCACCCTTTCTATCAAAATGACGCTTTATCGTGTAGGCAAGCATTCCCCCATTGTCAAAGCCTTAATTGAAGCAGCGAGCAAGGTTCAAGTGAGCGTTTTAGTGGAATTAAAAGCGCGCTTTGATGAAGAAAGCAATCTGCACTGGGCAAAAGCTTTAGAAAGGGCGGGCGCGTTAGTCGTTTATGGCGTCTTCAAACTCAAAGTGCATGCTAAAATGCTATTGATCACCAAAAAAGCAGACAACCAGTTACGCCATTTCACCCATTTAAGTACGGGCAATTACAACCCTTTGAGCGCTAAAATCTATACCGATGTGAGTTTTTTTAGCGCTAAAAATGAAATCGCTAACGACATTATCAAGCTTTTCCATTCCTTGCTGACTAGCAGCGCCACTAGCAACGCATTAGAAACGCTTTTTATGGCACCCAAACAGATCAAGCCTAAAATCATTGAATTAATCCAAAATGAAATGAATCACAAACAAGAAGGCTATATCATTTTAAAAGCCAACGCCCTAGTGGATAGCGAAATCATTGAATGGCTCTATCAAGCCTCTCAAAAAGGGGTTAAAATTGATCTCATTATTAGAGGGATTTGCTGTTTAAAGCCCCAAGTCAAGAGCTTGAGCGAAAATATCAGGGTGTATTCTATCGTGGGGAAATATTTAGAACATGCACGCATTTATTATTTTAAACATGAAAATATTTATTTTTCTAGTGCAGATTTAATGCCCAGGAATTTAGAAAGGCGCGTGGAATTGCTCATTCCCGCCACAAACCCAAAGATCGCCAATAAATTGTTGCATATTTTAGAAATCCAACTCAAAGACACTTTAAAACGCTACGAGTTAAATTCTAAAGGCCGTTACGCTAAAGTTTCAAACCCTAACGATCCTTTAAATTCACAGGATTATTTTGAAAAACAAGCCCTTAAAACCCTTTAAAGAGCTATCGTTCAAATCATCAAAGACAAGGATTTAAATGCTTTATTCATTAGTAAAAAAATATCTTTTTAGCCTAGACGCTGAAATCGCTCATGAAAAGGTTTGTCAAATTTTAAGAACGCTTTCTTCATCGCCCTTTTTGTGTAGTTTAATCCATTCTCAATGGGGTTATAAAAACCCAAAGCTTGAAAATGAAATTTTAGGCTTAAACTTCCCTAACCCCTTAGGCTTGGCCGCCGGTTTTGATAAAAACGCTTCCATGCTCAGGGCGTTAATCGCTTTTGGGTTTGGCTATTTAGAAGCAGGCACATTGACTAATATCGCGCAAAGCGGGAATGAAAGACCAAGGCTTTTCAGACACATTGAAGAAGAGTCCTTACAAAATGCGATGGGGTTTAATAATCATGGGGCGATTTTGGGAGCAAGATCGTTTAAGCGCTTCGCCCCTTATAAAACCCCTATTGGCATCAATTTAGGCAAAAACAAACACATAGAGCAAGCGTATGCCCTAGAAGATTACAAGGCGGTTTTAAATAAATGTTTAAACATTGGCGATTATTACACTTTCAACCTTTCTTCGCCCAACACCCCTAATTTAAGGGATTTACAAAACAAAGCGTTTGTGCATGAGCTTTTTTGCATGGCGAAAGAAATGACCCCTAAGCCTTTATTTTTAAAAATCGCCCCGGATTTAGAAACAGATGACATGCTAGAAATCGTCAATGGCGCTATTGGAGCGGGAGCGCATGGGATTATTGCGACTAATACGACCATTGATAAAAGCCTGGTGTTCGCTCCTAAAGAAATGGGGGGCTTGAGCGGGAAATGCTTGACTAAAAAAAGCCGTGAAATCTTTAAAGAATTGGCTAAAGCTTTTTTCAATAAAAGCGTTCTTGTTTCTGTGGGAGGGATTAGCGATGCCAAAGAAGCTTATGAAAGGATTAAAATGGGAGCGAGTCTGTTACAAATTTATAGCGCTTTTATTTACAATGGGCCAAATTTATGCCAAAATATTCTTAAAGATTTGGTAAAATTACTCCAAAAAGATGGATTTTTGAGCGTTAAAGAGGCTATAGGAGCGGATTTAAGATGAGATATTTTTCTGTTAAAAGACTTTTGAGGCTTAGTTCTGTCTTGTTAGTCACTTTAGGAGCGAGCATGCACGCACAATCTTACTTACCCAAACATGAGAGCGTTACCTTAAAAAACGGGTTGCAAGTCGTAAGCGTCCCCTTAGAAAATAAAACCGGGGTTATAGAAGTGGATGTGCTTTATAAAGTCGGCTCTAGAAACGAAGTCATGGGCAAGAGCGGGATCGCTCACATGTTAGAGCATTTGAATTTTAAAAGCACCAAAAACCTTAAAGCCGGCGAATTTGATAAGATCGTTAAGCGTTTTGGGGGCGTGAGTAACGCTTCTACGAACTTTGACATCACGCGCTATTTCATTAAAACCAGTCAAGCTAACTTGGATAAGTCTTTAGAATTGTTCGCTGAAACCATGGGTTCTTTGAATTTAAAAGAAGATGAGTTTTTGCCTGAGCGTCAAGTGGTCGCTGAAGAAAGGCGATGGCGCACCGATAATTCCCCTATAGGCATGCTTTATTTCCGCTTTTTTAACACCGCTTATGTCTATCACCCCTACCATTGGACGCCCATTGGTTTTATGGACGATATTCAAAACTGGACTTTAAAAGACATTAAAAAATTCCATTCGCTCTATTATCAGCCTAAAAACGCTATCGTTTTAGTGGTGGGCGATGTCAATTCCCAAAAGGTTTTTGAACTGACTAAAAAGCATTTTGAATCCTTAAAAAACCTTGATGAAAAGGCTATCCCCACCCCTTACATGAAAGAGCCTAAGCAAGATGGAGCCAGAACGGCAGTCGTGCATAAAGATGGGGTCCATTTAGAATGGGTAGCGTTAGGGTATAAAGTGCCTGCTTTCAAGCATAAAGATCAAGTCGCTTTAGACGCTTTGAGTAGACTTTTAGGCGAAGGTAAAAGCTCGTGGTTACAGAGCGAATTGGTGGATAAAAAGCGCCTGGCTTCTCAAGCTTTCTCACACAACATGCAATTACAAGATGAAAGCGTGTTTTTATTCATTGCGGGGGGTAATCCTAATGTCAAAGCTGAAGATTTACAAAAAGAAATCGTAGCGCTTTTAGAAAAGCTTAAAAAAGGCGAAATCACTCAAGCGGAATTAGACAAGCTCAAAATCAATCAAAAAGCTGACTTTATTTCTAATTTAGAAAGTTCTAGCGATGTTGCGGGGCTTTTTGCGGACTATTTAGTGCAAAACGATATTCAAGGCTTGACGGATTATCAGCGACAATTTTTGGATTTAAAAGTGAGCGATTTGGTGCGTGTGGCTAATGAATATTTTAAAGACACCCAATCAACCACCGTGTTTTTGAAACCTTAAAAGAGCCTTATAACATGCAATTCCATTCATCTAGCGCGTTAATTACGCCTTTTAAAAAAGATTTGAGCGTTGATGAGGCCGCTTATGAATCCTTGATCAAGCGCCAAATTTTTCAGGGCATGGACGCATGCGTGCCTGTTGGCACGACAGGAGAATCCGCCACGCTCACCCACAAAGAGCATATGCGTTGCATTGAAATCGCCATAGAGACTTGCAAAAACACTAAAACGCCCTCAAATTCACGCATGAAAGTGTTGGCCGGCGTGGGCAGTAACGCCACGAGTGAGTCCCTTTCTTTAGCAAAGTTCGCTCAAAAAATCGGTGCAGATGCGATTTTATGCGTAAGCCCTTATTATAACCGCCCCACCCAACAAGGCTTGTTTGAACATTATAAAACTATCGCTCAATCAGTGGAAATCCCTGTCATGCTTTATGATGTGCCAAGCCGCACAGGCGTGTCTATTGAAGTTCCAACCGCTCTTAAACTCTTTAGAGAAGTCCCTAACATTAAAGCCATTAAAGAAGCGTCTGGCTCTTTGAAAAGAGTAACAGAATTGCATTATTATGAAAAAGATTTTAAAATTTTTAGCGGGGAAGATTCACTCAACCACTCTATCATGTTTTCAGGGGGGTGCGGCGTGATTTCAGTGACCGGTAATTTAATGCCCAATCTGATTTCACAAATGGTCAATTGCACGCTCAAACAAAAATACCAACAAGCCCTAGAAATCCAAAATAAGCTTTTTAGTTTGCACCAAGCCCTTTTTGTAGAAACGAACCCTATCCCTATTAAAATGGCCATGCATTTAGCCGGCTTGATTGAAAACCCAAGTTACAGACTGCCTTTAGTGGCCCCAAGCAAAGAAACGATCAAACTTTTAGAAAAAACCCTACAACAATATGAGGTAATTGCATGAATCATTCCAACCACATGAAAAATAAAACCCTAGTGATCAGCGGTGCGACTAGGGGGATTGGCAAGGCGATATTGTATCGATTCGCTCAAAGTGGCGTGAATATCGCTTTCACTTACAATAAAAATGTTGAAGAAGCCAACAAAATTATAGAAGATGTGGAGCAAAAATATTCCATTAAAGCCAAAGCCTACCCCCTTAATGTTTTAGAGCCTGAGCAATACACAGAGCTTTTTAAACAAATTGACGCTGATTTTGACAGAGTGGATTTTTTTATTTCTAACGCTATTATTTATGGGCGCTCTGTCGTGGGGGGATTTGCGCCGTTTATGCGATTAAAACCTAAGGGGTTAAACAACATTTACACAGCCACCGTGTTAGCGTTTGTCGTAGGGGCTCAAGAAGCGGCAAAACGCATGCAAAAAATAGGCGGCGGGGCGATCGTGAGCTTAAGCTCTACCGGGAATTTGGTCTATATGCCTAATTATGCTGGGCATGGCAATTCTAAAAACGCCGTAGAAACCATGGTCAAATACGCTGCCGTGGATTTAGGCGAATTTAACATTAGAGTGAATGCGGTTAGCGGCGGGCCTATTGATACGGACGCTTTGAAAGCCTTCCCTGATTATGTGGAGATTAAAGAAAAAGTAGAAGAGCAATCGCCCCTAAAACGCATGGGCAATCCTAACGATCTAGCCGGAGCGGCTTATTTTTTGTGCGATGAAACCCAAAGCGGTTGGCTTACAGGGCAAACGATCGTTGTAGATGGCGGGACTACTTTTAAATAAAGATTTTTTTTGAAAAACATTATCCACATCCACCAAAACAAAGAGTTGCAATTCATTAAAAAATGCTTGTTGGGCTATTTTTTCGCCCCTTTGTGTGGGGCTATTTTGTTGGTGCTTTTTCTTGTGTCAAGCGGGGCAAAATCGTTTCAAATTTCTAACCTCTTTAACAATCAACTAGCTTATATCGTGTTATTGTCTCTTTTTTTATGCGCGATTGGGTTTATTGCCGGAGCGATTGGTTTTTACAGGCTTTCTAAAATCACACGCCATCTGAGTTTTTTTGAAAATTTCGCTTTCAGTTTTTTGGCGGTGATTTTATGCGCTCTTTTAAGCTATCTTGTCCCTAACGCCAGTAACACTCTTTCGCTAATCGGTAATGGCGTTTCTATTTTTTATTTGCACAAACTCTATAGAGAATTGAGCCTTTACACGCAAGAAAGGTTTTTTTTAAGCGGTTTTAGGTTATTGCTTTTTAGTTTCATGCTGGCTCTTTTAGGGGTTTTAGCGCAAGCGTTAGTTATCATTTTTTTAACGATCGCTGTGGTTTTAATGTGTGTGGCGCTTAGCTTTTTAGGGCGCGCGTTTTTGAATTTTTCACAAGTCTTTTTGAAAGCATGAAAGTTTTAAAACTCTTGCCTAATTTTTTGACGATTTTGCGTATTGTCTTATCCTTGTTTTTATTATTTTTATTGTTAAACACGCGCACTTATTTCAGTTTTTTAACCCCCTTTCACATCAACATGATCTCTTCATTGGTTTTTTTGTTTGCCGCGCTCACGGATTTATTGGACGGCTACATCGCTAGAAGCTATAAAGCCAAATCGCGCTTTGGGGAAATTTTTGATCCTTTAGCGGATAAAATCCTTATTTTGAGCGCGTTTTTAGGGTTAGTTTATTTGGATCGTGTGAATGCGTGGATCCCGTTTGTGATTTTAGGGCGCGAATTTTTTATTTCAGGACTTAGAGTCTTAGCCGCTAATGAAAAAAAGGATATTCCTGTCAATGCGTTAGGCAAGTATAAAACCGTTTCTCAAGTCGTGGCGATTGGCGCTTTATTAGCCAATTTAACTTACTCCTATGCGCTTGTGGCTATAGCGGTTTTTTTAACCCTTTATTCGGGGATAGATTACACGATTAAATATTATAAATCTTAATGTTTTAAAAGAAGTTTTTAGCGTTTTTTTAAAAAACACCTTAAAACTTTGCTCTCATCAAATATTGATAAACATTAACTTTAGTATTCTTTCGTTTTTTTAAAATTTTATTTTCAATATTCAATTAAAAAAAATCATTTTATTTTATTTTTGTTATAATCCAAGCTATTTTTATTTTCAATCTAAGGAGGTGTCGCATGGACAATCAAAAGATAACGCATCAAAATACCACGCAAAAACAAGGCGAGCTTAAAAGAGACATGAAAATGCGCCATCTCTTAATGATTGCATTTGGGGGAGCGATCGGCACAGGGCTTTTTGTAGGCACTGGGGGTAATATTGCGAACGCTGGCCCTTTAGGGACCTTGATCGCTTATGGTTTTGGAGGGCTTGTAGTTTATTGCATCATGCTCTCTTTAGGCGAATTGGCTAGCGTTTATCCCACTACGGGAAGCTTTGGGGATTATGCGGCTAAATTCATAGGCCCTGGCACGGGCTATATGGTTTTTTGGATGTATTGGCTTGGCTGGGTGATCACGGTGGCGTTAGAATACATCGCTATAGGCATGCTCATGCAACGCTGGTTTGTAAATATTCCCATCCATTATTGGGTTATTTTATGCATTGCGTTAGTTTTTTTATTGAACTTTTTTTCGGTTAAAATTTTTGCCGAGGGCGAGTTTTTCTTTAGCCTGATTAAAGTTTTAGCGGTGATCGCTTTTATAGGCATTGGCGTAATTGGGATCATTTATCAAATCTATTTGCATGGGTTTAGTTCTATTTTTGATAACTTCCATTTTGGCGATAAGGGGTTTTTCCCTAACGGGAGCGCAGCGGTTTTTAGCGCGATGCTCGCTGTCATTTTTGCATTCACTGGCACAGAGGTGATTGGGGTGGCTGTAGGAGAGACTAAAAACGCTAGCGAAGTGATGCCCAAAGCGATTAAAGCGACCTTGTGGCGGATTGTCTTTTTCTTTTTAGGCTCTGTGTTTGTCATTTCTGTTTTTTTACCCATGAATGATTCTTCTATCACGCAAAGCCCTTTTGTGAGCGTTTTAGAACGCATCAACTTGCCTTTTATTGGCATGGGTATCCCTTATGTGGCTGATATAATGAACGCTGTTATCATTACGGCGATGTTTTCTACCGCTAATTCAGGGCTTTATGGAGCGAGCCGCATGATTTATGGGCTGTCCAAACAAAAGATGTTTTTTAAGGTTTTTTCCCAACTCAACCGACAAGGCACGCCCACTTATGCGATGCTTTTTTCCCTTTCTTTTTCTCTCATAGGGCTTTTAGTCCAAATTTATGCCAAAGAAAATGTCGTGGAAGCTTTGATTAATGTGATCAGTTTCACGGTGATTATTGTGTGGGTTAGCGTGTCCATTTCGCAATATTCTTTCCGTAAGCAATACTTAAAAGCTGGGCATTCTTTAAAAGATTTGCCTTATAAAGCCCCCTTTCTGCCCTTTTTGCAACTCATAGGGATCACTGGGTGTGTCATCGGCGTGATTGGTTCGGCTATGGATAAGGATCAACGCATCGGGATGATTTTAACGATTGTTTTTGCTGTTGTGTGTTACATTGGATACTATTTTACACAAAAAGCTAATGAAAATAACAAAAAAGATTTGATATAATCTTTTCTTAATTTTGAAGTTTACACATTTTAAGGAAGTAACCATGATGAAAAAAACCCTTTTTATCTCTTTGGCTTTAGCGTTAAGCTTGAATGCGGGCAATATCCAAATCCAAAACATGCCCAAAGTGAAAGAGCGAATAAGCGTCCCCTCTAAAGAGGATACGATCTATTCTTACCACGATTCCATTAAGGATTCTATTAAAGCGGTGGTGAATATCTCCACTGAAAAGAAGATTAAAAACAATTTTATAGGTGGCGGTGTGTTTAATGACCCCTTTTTCCAACAATTTTTTGGGGATTTGGGCGGCATGATCCCTAAAGAAAGAATGGAAAGGGCTTTAGGCAGCGGCGTCATCATTTCTAAAGATGGCTATATCGTTACGAATAACCATGTGATTGATGGCGCGGATAAGATTAAAGTGACCATTCCAGGGAACAACAAAGAATATTCCGCTACTTTAGTAGGCACCGATTCTGAAAGCGATTTAGCCGTGATTCGCATCACTAAAGACAACTTACCCACGATCAAATTCTCTGATTCTAATGATATTTTAGTGGGCGATTTGGTTTTTGCGATCGGTAACCCTTTTGGCGTGGGTGAAAGCGTTACGCAAGGCATTGTTTCAGCGCTCAATAAAAGCGGGATAGGGATCAACAGCTATGAAAATTTCATTCAAACAGACGCTTCTATTAATCCTGGAAATTCCGGTGGCGCTTTAATTGATAGCCGTGGAGGGTTAGTGGGGATTAATACCGCTATCATCTCTAAAACCGGGGGCAACCACGGCATTGGCTTTGCCATCCCTTCTAACATGGTTAAAGATATTGTAACCCAACTCATCAAAACCGGTAAGATTGAAAGAGGTTACTTGGGCGTGGGCTTGCAAGATTTGAGCGGCGATTTGCAAAATTCTTACGACAATAAAGAAGGGGCGGTGGTCATTAGCGTAGAAAAAGACTCTCCGGCTAAAAAAGCAGGGATTTTGGTGTGGGATTTGATCACTGAAGTCAATGGGAAAAAGGTTAAAAACACGAATGAGTTAAGGAATCTAATCGGCTCCATGCTACCCAATCAAAGAGTAACTTTAAAAGTCATTAGAGACAAAAAAGAACGCACTTTCACCCTCACTCTAGCCGAAAGGAAAAACCCTAACAAAAAAGAAACCATTTCTGCTCAAAACGGCACGCAAGGCCAATTGAACGGGCTTCAAGTAGAAGATTTAACCCAAAAAACCAAAAGGTCTATGCGTTTGAGCGATGATGTTCAAGGGGTTTTAGTCTCTCAAGTGAATGAAAATTCCCCAGCGGAGCAAGCCGGCTTCAGGCAAGGCAATATCATCACAAAAATTGAAGAGATTGAAGTGAAAAGCGTTGCGGATTTTAACCATGCTTTAGAAAAGTATAAAGGCAAACCCAAACGATTCTTAGTTTTAGACTTGAACCAAGGTTATAGAATCATTTTGGTGAAATGATAGGGGTGGGTTGTTAATCGCATGTCCTTGATTAGAGTGAATGGGGAAGCTTTTAAATTCTCTTTGGAAAGTTTAGAAGAAGATCCTTTTGAAACTAAAGAAACGCTAGAAACGCTTGTTAAACAAACGAGCGTTGTTTTATTGGCTGCTGGGGAGTCTAAGCGTTTTTCTCAAACCATCAAAAAACAATGGTTGCGCTCTAATCATACCCCCTTATGGCTCAGCGTGTATGAAAGCTTTAAAGAAGCCCTAGACTTTAAAGAAATCATTTTGGTTGTAAGCGGATTGGATTATATTTATATCCAACGCCATTACCCCAAAATCAAGCTTGTAAAAGGCGGGGCATCAAGGCAAGAATCCGTGCGTAACGCTTTAAAAGTAATTGATAGCGCTTACACGCTCACCAGCGATGTGGCTAGGGGTTTAGCCAATATGGAAGTGCTTAAAAGTTTGTTTTTAACCCTCCAACAAACGAGCCATTATTGCATCGCTCCTTACTTGCCTTGCTATGACACAGCGATCTATTATAATGAAGTTTTAGATAGAGAAGCGATCAAACTCATTCAAACCCCGCAATTAAGCCACACTAAAACGCTCCAATCAGCCCTAAATCAAGGGGATTTTAAAGATGAAAGCAGCGCGATTTTACAAGCTTTCCCTGATCGTGTGAGTTATATTGAAGGCAGTAAAAATTTGCACAAACTCACCACGAGCGATGATTTGAAACATTTCGCGCTCTTTTTCAACCCAGCAAAGGACACTTTTATCGGCATGGGCTTTGATACGCATGCGTTTGTTAAAAATAAGCCTATGGTTTTAGGGGGGGTTGTTTTGGATTGCGAGTTTGGGTTAAAGGCTCACAGCGATGGCGATGCTTTGTTGCATGCGGTTATTGATGCGATTTTAGGGGCGATTAAAGGAGGGGATATTGGCGAATGGTTCCCTGATAATGACCCCAAATACAAAAACGCCTCTTCTAAAGAGCTTTTAAAAATCGTATTGGATTTTTCTCAAAGCATTGGGTTTGAATTGCTTGAAATGGGGGCGACCATCTTTAGCGAAATCCCTAAAATCACTCCTTACAAACCGGCGATTTTGGAGAATTTGAGCCAACTTTTGGGTTTAGAAAAATCTCAAATCAGCTTGAAAGCCACCACAATGGAAAAAATGGGGTTCATTGGCAAACAAGAGGGGCTGTTAGTCCAAGCGCATGTGAGCATGCGTTATAAACAAAAACTTTAAATGCGATAAAAGGAAGAATTGATGAAAATCTTAATCATTGAAGATGATTTAGCGCTAGCCAGGAGTATCTCTCATAATTTGCATGATTTGGGGCATTTTTGCGAGATCATCTCTAGCATTTCAGAAGAAAATAAAGAGCCTTATGATGTGATTTTAGTTTCTTCTAAAGTTTGCACTCAAGGGCGTTGCGAACATTTTGTGCGTTATAATTCCAAGCAAATCATTATCATGATGGCTTCACATGTCAATGAAGATGGCGTGAATAAACCCATTCAAGCGGGAGCGAGAGATTATATTCTAAAACCTTTTAAAATGGATGAATTGTTGCGTAAGATCCAATACCATAGAGCTTATCAAGAAATGACCGCTCGCTTGGGATTTTATGAAAATTACTTAGACTTTATCCATGCGGAATTGCCCTTGCCTAAAGATTTTTCCTACAGGCCGCCCTTTATCATCCACACGCCCTCTCAAGAGCTTGCGAACGCTTATTTATTGCAATACGCTAAAGAAAGGCAAATGGATTTTTCTTTTTTCTCTTTAAAGGATACCACTTGGAAAGAGCTATACAAGAATAAAGACAAATTAGAACGCCCTTTTTACATCATGCATTTAGAAGAGCTTAAAAAAGACGAGCAATTGAAATTGTTGGAATTGGCTCGTTCATGCCCCATTGTTTTGTCCTATACCCATAAAGAGCCATTAGAATTTCCTAAAATTGTGAGCATTGAATGCGGCAATAGACCCCTATCTTTGTTCAGCAATAACACGTCCTTTCTTTCCATTCAAGAATACGAAAAGGAAGCGATCAGGCATTTTTCTTCTACTTGCACCGATACGGAATTAGCCAGCAAGCTTGGCATTAGCCGTAAAAGCCTTTGGGAAAAACGCCGGAAGTATAACTTACCGCGCAAGTAGAAAATCCTTAAACTCTGTTTTCATGGGGCGCTAATCATAAAATGCAAGAATGCTAAAAGCGTTTTTACAATCAAAAGAGCTAGAACAAGCGATAACCTCTTAAAATTTAGCGTATTTAATGAGAATAGAGCTAATTATCATTAAAATAACTTATTATTTGCTATATATTTACTATAATAGTTTATCTTTTAAAGAGAGAAATTCAACTTAAGGATTAACCATTAGACAAGCGTTTAACAAAACAAGATCCACGCATTCAAGAACCCTTTTATTGGACATTGATTGCGTTATCCCTAATATTGTTAGGCGTTTGCTCTCTAATAAAACGCTCCCCAAAAGATTCGCCGCTTATAGCTTGCAAGAAGTGGGCGTTATTTTCTTGACCACTCAGATTCTATCTATCATGCGTAAAACCCATTGCTCTAAAACGCTTTTTTTTATCACTAGAGGCAGAGAGAGTTTCCGCTACCAGCTGTGCGATCATTACAAACAAAAACGGCACCAATTTGATGAAGATTTTAGATCCCTTTTAAAAGCTCTCAAAATCGCTTTAGTGGAAAAATACCCCCTAAAAAAAGGGGCTAAAATCCAGGGCGAACATTGTTTTGAATATGAAGCCGATGATATTATCTCTTTTTACAAAAAGAAAGACCCCAACAATTATGTGATAGCCAGCATGGATAAGGATATTTTGTATTCCAATAGAGGTTCTCATTTCAACTTGAAAACGAACGCCTTTTTTAATGTGAGTCAAAAAGAAGCCCATTTTTTTGCTTATTACCAATGCGTTGTGGGGGATAAGGGGGATAATATCAAAGGGGTCAAAGGGATTGGCGGCTTCAACTATAAAGATTTTTTAAACGAAGACGCTAAAGAGCATGAATTGTGGGAGCAAATCATTCAAGCGTTCAAAATTAAAGAAGATTTGAGCGACAGCGAAGCTAAAGAAAAGGCTCTTTTAAACATGCGTTTAGTCAATATGCACCAGATGACCCACCATGGCGTGATCAAACTATGGGAACCTGAGTTTAAAAAAGCTTTTTTCCCTAAAAAACCCCAAAGACCTGATTTTAAAAGAATTTCTTAAAACATTTTTAAAACAAAAACCTCTTTTAATATTGATTTTTTAAAAAAAGAAATTACCGCTTGCTTTATTGCAAACTCTTCATTATTGGTTGTAAAATGGCATCTTTTTAAAACAAAAACTTCCCAAAAAAGACAAAAGAACTATTTCCAAGGCTTTTTCTCGTGGCTTTAGAATTATAAGCATACACATACCCCCCACCCATATCAAAAGACAAACTCCTATAAGTCCAAACCCTAAAACTGCTCATTAAAGAATATTCTTGATAATCCCCAAAAGCCACCATCGCGTCTAAACGCACCCTTTTAGTCTTAAGCCCTAAAAAAACATAGCCTGAAATGCTGGAGTTAGCAAAATAAATCGCTGGCACACCGGGCGCGTTGATCCCACGGCCATAGAATTTAGTCCTGTCATTAAAAGTCCATAGATAGCCCTTATTGTTCCTTGCCGGAACGATATAAAAACCCGTTCCAAAATTAAAAATTTGGTATTTAAAAGTTTGATCGATCAAAAACAAGCCGGCATTTTTAGCGTTTGTAGTAGCATCAGTGTTGCCGTATTGATACATGCCATGCACTAGAGTGTGCGAAGTGAAACCCTTAGCTAAAGAAGCGTCATACTCCAACTTACCCCCCACTTGCACTAAAACATTTTGAGTGGGCAAAGGCAAGCGGGTGTCCGTTAAAATAAAAGGCACCACTTTAAGATTTTCATGCCTGTATTCTGCGCCCAAAACAAACACTTCCCCCCCTACATACAAGCGTTTAGACACAGGATCATAAGACGCTAGAGCGTTTAGGGAAGTAGCGATCCGATTCCCTTGCTCTTTATTGATCTGATGCCCATTATAAAGCATGCTATCCATAAAAATCCCAAAATAACGCATGGAATTTTGCTTAAAAGCCACAGAGACCCCTTGAATATTGCCCCCTATCCAATCAAAATCCACAAAATCGGTATTGAAACGCCCTAAAGCGATTTTAAAACGCTGGTTAGTGTATTGAAGATACGCATCAGAAACATCGCCAGCGCTCAAATAAGGCTTAACATTGTTAGGGTTACCAAAAAAATTCCCTAGACTGATGTAAAGGTTAGCCAAACGCTGTTTGTTATAAATATTCCAAGCCCCAATCGCTCCAATACCAAAGGACCACCCATTGCTATAAGAAAAATCCACCCCAAGGCGCGCTAAAGCCCCCACATAGCTGTGAGGGTTTTTTTGCGCCCCTTGATTATACAATAGCCCCAGATAGCCAAAAGGTTTGACGGCGATTTCTAAAGCTTTCAAAGACAGACCATTTAAAAAAAAGATCCCTAACGCTAAATAATAATATCTTTTCTTATTTTTCTTATATTGCATTAAAAACTCATCGTGGATTTAAACTCAATATTTTAGTTAAAATTCCTTTTAATTGCGCTGAAACGGGTTTAAAATCTCAATTACCACTAAACATTATCAATAAACTTGATTGACTAACACTAAAGATTTATGATAGTATTCTAATAAAACTATTTTAAAGGTGATCCATGAGTAAGAGTTTATACCAAACTTTAAACGTGAGCGAAAACGCCAGCCAAGATGAAATCAAAAAATCCTACCGCCGTTTAGCCAGACAATACCACCCGGATTTGAATAAAACCAAAGAAGCCGAAGAAAAATTCAAAGAAATCAACGCCGCTTATGAAATTTTGAGCGATGAAGAAAAACGCCGCCAATACGATCAATTTGGCGATAACATGTTTGGCGGGCAGAATTTCAGCGATTTTGCCAGAAGCCGTGGTCCTAGTGAAGATTTAGACGATATTTTAAGCTCTATTTTTGGGAAAGGAGGCTTTTCGCAAAGATTTTCTCAAAACTCGCAAGGCTTTTCTGGCTTTAATTTTTCCAATTTCGCCCCTGAAAATTTAGACATAACCGCTATTTTAAATGTCTCTGTTTTAGACACCCTTTTAGGCAATAAAAAACAAGTGAGCGTCAATAATGAGACTTTTAGCCTTAAAATCCCTATCGGCGTGGAAGAGGGCGAAAAGATTAGGGTTCGCAACAAGGGGAAAACGGGGCGAACGGGTAGGGGCGATTTGCTCTTGCAGATCCATATTGAAGAAGATGAAATGTATAGGCGCGAGAAAGACGATATTATCCAAATCTTTGATTTGCCCTTAAAAACGGCTCTTTTTGGAGGGAAGGTTGAAATCGTTACTTGGCATAAAACCTTAACCCTAACCATTCCTCCTAACACCAAAGCCATGCAAAAATTCCGCATCAAAGACAAAGGGATTAAAAACAGAAAAACTTCGCATGTGGGGGATTTGTATTTGCAAGCTCGTTTGATCTTGCCTAAAACGGAAACGCTTTCTAATGAGTTAAAAGCGTTATTAGAAAAAGAATTGTAAGGAGAAATCGTGTGCGATTATGATGAACCGCTTTATTTGATCAGCGTTGTGGCTAAAATCTTAGGCGTGCACCCTCAAACCTTGCGCCAATACGAAAAAGAGGGTTTGATAGAGCCTAGCAGGACTGATGGGAAAATGCGCTTGTATTCCCAACGAGACATGGACAAAATCAAAACGATTTTACGCCTTACAAGGGATATGGGGGTTAATCTAGCGGGCGTGGATATTATCTTGCGCTTAAAAGAAAAGCTTGATGAATTAGACAATCTCAATAAAGAACTGCAAGACGCTCTGCAAAAACACTCTAAAAACCACAAAACCCCAACGAAAAATCTAAACACCCCTACGAATTTTTACGAATTGATTTTATTTAAAAAATGAGCCTGACTTCGCTTTTAAACCCCACAAGCCTAGAATATTTTTTAGGTCAAGAGCATTTAATAGGGAAAGACGCCCCCTTATTTAAAGCCTTACAATCCAAACACTTCCCCCATGCCTTTTTCTATGGCCCTCCTGGCGTGGGTAAAACAAGCCTGGCTCAGATCATCGCTCGCTCCCTAGAACGCCCCATTCTTTTGTTTAATGCGACGGATTTCAAATTAGAGGATTTGCGCCTTAAGCTTAAAAATTACCAAAACACCCTTTTAAAGCCCGTTGTTTTTATTGATGAAACCCACAGATTGAATAAAACCCAACAAGAATTTTTACTCCCCATTATGGAAAAAAATCACGCTTTAATCTTAGGGGCTAGCACACAAGATCCAAATTACAGCCTAAGCCATGCGATCCGCTCAAGAAGTTTTATTTTTGAATTAACCCCCTTAAATAAGAGCGATTTAGACAAGCTTTGCGATAAAGCTTTAGCATTGTTAAAAAAACAAATAGAGCCTGACGCTAAAACCTATCTTTTAAACAACAGCGCTGGCGATGCCAGAGCGTTATTAAACCTTTTAGATTTGAGCGCTAAAATAGAAAATCCTATCACTTTAAAAACCTTGCAATCCTTACGGCCCCATAGCCTAAATGACGGATCTTATAGCGATGATACGCATTATAACCTCACTAGCGCGCTCATTAAATCTTTAAGAGGGAGCGATGAAAACGCTTCCATCTATTATCTGGCGCGCTTGATTGCTGGCGGGGAAAACCCGGAATTTATCGCCAGAAGGCTGGTGATTTTTGCGAGCGAAGATATTGGTAACGCTAACCCAAACGCCCTTAATTTAGCCACTTCTTGCTTGTTTTCAGTCAAACAAATCGGCTACCCTGAAGCGCGCATCATTTTAAGCCAGTGCGTGATTTATCTGGCTTGTTCGCCCAAGTCTAACACGGCTTATAGAGCGATCAATCAGGCTTTGGATTGCGTTCAAAAAGGCTCACTCTACCCTATTCCTAAACACCTATTGCCTAACGCTAAAGACTACCTTTACCCGCATGATTATAACGGCTATGTCAAACAAGATTATTTAGAAAAACCCCTCAATTTGGTTTCTTCTCAAGGCATAGGGTTTGAAAAAACCCTTTTAGAATGGCTTGATAAAATAAGAAATTGATCTTATAAGTTACATTAAAATGCGACAATGGTAATAAAAAATCAATATTTTTTGATTAAATTAAAATAATAATGAGTTTTATCTATGGTTCATCGCATTATTATTGTATAATAATATTCTAGTTATAAAAATCATTTTACGGATAAGGGAAATATCAGCATGAAAAGATTAGAAACTTTAGAATCTATTTTAGAGCGCTTGAGGATGTCTATCAAAAAAAACGGACTCAAAAATTCAAAGCAGAGGGAAGAAGTGGTGAGCGTTTTGTATCGCAGCGGCACACACCTAAGCCCTGAAGAAATCACGCACTCTATCCGCCAAAAAGACAAAAACACCAGCATTTCTTCCGTGTATCGCATTTTAAATTTCTTAGAAAAAGAAAATTTTATCTGCGTTTTAGAGACTTCAAAGAGCGGCCGGCGTTATGAAATTGCGGCTAAAGAGCACCATGATCACATCATTTGTTTGCATTGCGGTAAAATCATTGAATTTGCAGACCCTGAAATTGAACACCGCCAGAACGAAGTCGTTAAAAAATATCAAGCCAAGCTGATTAGCCATGACATGAAAATGTTTGTGTGGTGCAAAGAATGCCAAGAGAGCGATGATTAAAAAAATTTAAAGAAGCTAGCTTAAATAGGGCTATCTTTAATGGTTTTAAGGACTTCATCCAGGTTAAAACGCTTGAGTTTTAGATTTTTGATTTCTTCATCGCTCAGGCGTTTCCAGGTGAAGGTTTTGCCCACATACCCCCATTTGTCATAGCTTGAAGTGAATTCCAAATCCCCGTTTGAATTTTGAGTGACTCTCACATGGTAGGTCTTGCCGTCATAAAAATTATACGCCTTACCGCCTTTATAAGATCGTTCCCCAACCTTAATCAAATCGCTTAAAAACACCACGCCTTTATCGCTGCGATTCCTTAGTTTTGGGTTAGGATTGAGTTTGTCTTTTTTGGCTTTAGAGCCATCCACATCAGAAATACCATAGGCATAGAACTTCCCATTATGCTCAAAAAACTCCACAAAAGAGCTTTTCATGTATAAAAATTCCTGAGTTTGATAAACTCCAGGCAACTCTACAGCCCTTAAAAAACAACAAAAAACTAACACTACAATAAGACTCACCAATTTCATAATTTTAATTTGATCAATCCTTTAGGCATTTTAACGACCGCTTTAAAAATCGGCTCTTCCCTATATTTTTCAAAAGACTCTCCATAGAACCTCAACGCATGCGCATCGCTTTCAAAAAAAATAGCCAGCATGCCCGCATCTAAACGCAAAAAAGAAGCTTCTTGAACCGGCTCATAAACGATCAAATCTCTTTTTTCATCGTAAGGGGTTTTAATGGTGGCTTGATTGATGTCCACCACTTTAGCCCCCTCAACGCCTTTGACAATCAGCTGGAAATCCACATATTGTTTGTGGCTTTCAAAAAAGCCTTTCTCGCTTTCTCTAGCATGCTCTAAACAATAACTCTGCTCTATGCTAAAAATGCCATGCCCTAAAGGCGTTTGAAATTCTGTATTAGGTTCGAGATTTAAAACCCTTTGATTCGCTCCACTACCCTTTTGCATGACCTCTTTTAAATACGCATGCAAAATTTCTAATTCTTGCGTTTTTTTAAACAAATGCCCAAGTGAGCCTAATTCCCCAAAAATAGCCATATTCCTTCCTTCTTTATACTTTAAAATGGTTTAATTTTTCAATTGCTCTAAGCGTTCTTTTTTAGTGCCAATATCCGTGATCTGAATGCCAAAATTCCCATCCACGATCACCACTTCGCCCTTAGCGATCACCTTGTCATCTACAAGAATTTCCAAAGGGTCATTCACCAATTGATCCAACTCTACCACGCTCCCTATATCCATAGAGACCACATCTTTTAAAATCATCTTTTTTTGCCCGATACGCACCTTAACGTTCAATTTCACGTCTAAAAGCATGCTGATATTGCGGATTTCTATGTTTTCTAAAGACGCGTCGTGGGTTTTAATCTCTTCAGTAGCGCTCTGTGTCGTTTCTTCTTTTTCTTCCTTATGCGTTTTTTCAAATTGGCGCTCAAAAGCTGCCGTAGTCAATAAAACGATTTGGCTTTCTTTGATGGCTTCCATTTTAAAAGAAAACACCATCGCCTTAGTATAATCTTCTTTTTTAGGAAGCTCTTTAGCGATTTCAGCGTTCGTGGTAGTGAAATTGAGTTTGGGGAGCAATTCTTGAGACTTCAAGCTCGTAGCGATCGCGCCAAAAATATTAGAAGCCATTTCCTTAAAAGCGTCCAAATCGTCATTATCCATTTCTTCCTTACTCGCCCCCTCACCTCCTAGCATCAAATCGCTCAAAGCGGTAACTAAATCTACCGGAGCCAGTAATTCAATAGGACTTTCATTTTTTTCAATCGCGCTAATCTTGACCCTTGCATAAGGCGCGCTGATTAATTTCAAAAAAGATTCTTCACTACTAGAAACTTCTTTTTCTAATCCCACGCTTGGAGCCTTACCCACTAACCCTTCTAAAGTAGAGACAACCTCTTGAATAAAAATTTTAATAAAATCTTGCATTTCTCACTCTTCTTCTATTTTCATAATATCGCCCACTTTGCCTCTGCGCTGCTCTTCTAGCATTTCTAAAATTTCTTTAGTGCGTTCTTTTTCGCTATAGATCACTTCTTTAATTTGAATGGTTTTCCTATACCCTTGAAACCCCACGCTCGCTAAATAACGCTTTTTTTTATGCACATACACGCTCACTTCATCATTAGCGACTTTATTCAACCGGATAGTATCCCCCACATCTAAATCCAACATTTCTTTCAAACTCAATTCCACCGCGCCCAAAAACACGATCATATCCACGCTCACCCCGCTCAATAGCGCTTGCAATTCCTTATTACGGCTCTTTTTAGAGTTCGTCTCTGAAAGCATCAAATCCCTACTCCCCATTTTAGAAAGAATGCTCTCAATGGAAATCACCGGGTAACAAATATTCATCATCCCACGGCTATGCCCAATGATAATCTCTAAAACCACCATGATAGAAATTTCATTTTGAGCGACGATTTGGACCACATTCGCGCTGGATTCTTTAGCGTCAATGGTAGGATACATCTCCACCACGGGCGACCACACTTCTTTTAAAATTTGCATCACCTGGCGTAAAATCGTATCCAATAAATTCAATTCAATATCGCTAAACTCCCTGTTTTGATCATATGCGCTCCCCTTGCCCCCTAATAGTCTGTCAATCATAGGGAAAGCGATGCTAGGATTAATTTCTAAAACCCCTGTTCCTCCCATAGGCTTCATGGAAAAGACATTAAAACTTGTAGGGCTAGGCAAACTCATTAAAAATTCGCCATAAGTCATTTGATCCACGCTATGGAGCTGGATCTCTACAATAGAACGCATGATAGAAGAAATTTGACTGGAAAGATTCCTAGCCATTTTATCATGGATGCTCCTAAAAGAGCGCAGTTGCTCCTTACTCACACGATTAGGGCGTTTGAAATCATAGAGGGTTACGCTGCGCTGCGGGATAATATCCTTTTTTTGGACATTTTGAATATCCACATTTTCATCAACGACTTCTAAAAGCGCATCAATTTCTTCTTGGCTTAAAATATCAGCCATGATCCACTCCTAAGGATTTACGCACCTTTTTAATCACTTCTTTAATGATTTGAGAAATGCGCGATTCAGTAATGCCTAAAATCTCTTTGATCTCGCTCAAATTCAACTCTTCAAAGTAATAAAGCTGGATAAGGATTTGCTCTCTTTCGCTCATTTGATTCAATACTTTTTGGACATGCTCTAACAACTCTTCTGCTTCAATCTTTTGAGTGATTTCATCTTGCTCAATCGCATTGAACTGCTCATCTATTGGCACTAACGCATAAATATCTGAGGCCGTTTTGGCTTCTCTAATCTTTTCAATATTCTCGCCTAAAACTTCCGCTAAATACGCATCGCTAGGCTCTTTCCCATGCTCATTAAGGTGTTTGGTAATTTCAGCATCAATGCTTTTAATGAGTTTTCTGCTAGAGCGAGAAATCACATCTAAAGAACGCAAATAATCTAACATCGCCCCATTGACACGAGTTTTAGCATACCCCCAAAAAGAATCGTTTAACGCGCTCTCATAACGCCTGGCTAGTTTAATCAATTCTTCAGTGCCAATAGAAACCAGATCGTTAAAATCAATAGAGCTGGGCAAGCGCTCTTTTAAACGAAACGCCATAGCGCGCACGGCCGGTAAATACTGGATAGCGAGATCGTCTTGATGGTGGTGTTGCTGCTTGTCATAGGCGTTCAAAACCTTTTCTATATTTTTTTCGCTTGTTTCAGTTTTTTGAATTCCTTTGGGCATTCTATTTTCCATCATCAAAATCATAACTTCTAATGTATTCTAAAATACTAGCCACTTCTTTTTCTCTGTTCTTAAATTCATGGTTGAAACGAAGCAAGCTCTCTTCAGTGCCTTTTTTGTCAAAAAGACAAATATCTAAATCCGTGCAAGCGATAAAAATAGACGCAAACAACAACGCGATCAAGTATCCCCCAAGCGTGGATAACACCGTCCATAATAAAATGCTCTCTGGCTCATTGAATTTCAACACCGAAAACACTAACCCTAAAAAAAACCCTACCACAACAGAAAAATGGATAAAATTTTGAACTCTCATCAACCTACCCCAAATACTTCAAAAGCCTTTTAAAAAAGCTTTTCAAACCTTCTTTTGGTATTTCTAAAGTGCCGGTTTCTAATTTAGAAACCAAAAGACCCGCTATCTGATCAATGGATTGCGAAAACAAATCGTTAGGGGCTATTTTTCTCAAAATTTTGCGCTCCCTCACATAGCGTTTCAATAAGGAGCTGTTTTCAATCGCCCCTAAGTAATGCAATTCTAATGAAGCGATATTGTTTTTAGCCACCTTAAACAGCCTTTCATAAGTCGCCCTGCCTTCTTTAGGTTGGGCTACCATGTTAGCGATAAGGAACAATTCATCTTTATTTTTGGAGTTGATTTTAATGCATGCATACGCATCCGTAATCGCTGATGGATCGGGTGTGGTAACAATCACCACGCAATCGCTCGCATTCAAAAACGCTTGTGTAGTGGCCCCAATCCCAGCGCCCGTATCAACCACAATATAATCTAAAGAGCTTAAAACCCCCTCTTCATCCACGAATTGATCTAAAGCTTGTGCGCCGCTGATGTATTTTAAAATTTCTTCGCCGCTATCCCCAGGGATTAAGCAAAGCCCGGGTTCAATCTCGCAAATGATTTCTTGCAATTTGGCTTCGCCTTTTAAGGCATGCAAGATATTTTTATGGGTTTTCACCCCAAAAATCACGTCTAAATTCGCTAAACCAATATCCGCATCAAACACCCCCACCTTATAACCTTTCTTGTATAAAGAGTAAGCTAAATTAGCGCTAATGTTGGATTTCCCCACGCCCCCCTTACCGCTTGTGATAGCGATGAATTTGGTATTCCCCTTATTATCAAAAAAACTTTTGGGATTTTTAGCGTTCATAAAATTATCCAAATGGCTCGCTTGATTGTTCATGCTTGTTCCTTATTAGGGTTACTAAAGCCATCTAGCATGCAATCCACTAAATACTCATTAGTAGCCACTTTCAAATCCATAGGCACTTCTTGGCCGACAGAAAGATAACTGATAGGCTTTTGGCTTTCATGCACTAAAGAAAACAAATTCCCTAACCCCCTACTCTCATCTAATTTCGTAAAGATTAAAGTGTCAATCCCTAACACCCCAAAAGAATCATAAATATCTTTCATGTCTTCATACTTAGTGGTAACCGAAAGCACTAAGGACACATCAATATTATAACCCCCATCTATAAACTCTTTCAAACCGGCAATTTTTTCCTTATCGTATTGCGAATGCCCTGTCGTATCCACTAAAATAAAATCGCAGTATTCCAAAGCTTCAATTTCTTTAGCAAAATCCTTAGCGTCAATCACCGCTTCTATACTCATTTTCATTTTATTAGCATACCAACTCAATTGCTCTAAAGCCCCAATGCGATAATTGTCTAAAGTGATAATGCCCACCTTGTATTTTTTCGCTAGCATCCTAGAATAGCGCGCGGCTAATTTAGCCAAAGTCGTCGTTTTCCCCACGCCTGTTGGCCCTACAAGCATTAAGATGCGTTTTTGCCTTAAATTCAAATCTTCAGGGCGGCACAAAATCATTTTACGCAACACTTCTCTAAAATAACGCTTGATCGTTACGGAATTTTCCCGCATGCGTAAAGGCATCAATTCCAGGCTCAATTGCATGATCTCATCTAAATGGCTGGATTTCATCCCGCTTTGTTTGGCTAGTTTGTAAATTTCGGCAAATTCTTGAGGGATATTGACAGAATTAGGGTTTTTCTCATCCCAAAACATGTTTTGAATGAGTTTTAAGCTGTCTCTGATTTTACTTAATTGCAGATTAATATCTTTAATTTCTTCTTCTTGTTTGACTTCTCTTTTTTCTCTTTCTTTTTTATGGTTGGCTTCATCTTTTAAAGCTTGCAATAAAGCGTCCTGCTTATTAGCCTCTAAAGGCGCATCTTCTAATGGAGCGTCTTTTTCTAAAAGGGTCTTATTTTTTGAAAAACTATAGTTGCGCTGATTAGATGAAACCCCGGCGAGTTTGCGCATTTCTTCTACAGTGCTTGAAAGCTGCATGACCACATCTTCTTCATTCAATTCTTCATCATACAAACTTTCTGGAATAAGGGGGGCTTTAGGGGGCTTGTTTTCGCTCTCTTCTTCAACCGCCACAACGATTTCATAAAGCCCAGAAGAAGTGAGCGTTTTTTTACGGATTTCTTGGGTTTTAAACACCAGCGTATCCACCCCATGGTGGCTTTGAGCGATCTTTAAAGCTTCAGCAGCCGTCTCCCCACTATAGGTATAGAATTTCACCACTCCCCTTTTTTAAAAAGAATTTGTTGTAAAGTCAAAGGCACTAACACCGAATCCCTTTCACTCCATTTAGGGTGAGGTAAAGTCAAATCATTCTGCCTCAAAATGACTTGGTTGAAAGCGATAATATCAATATCTAAAGTTCTTGGAGCGTCTTTAAAATCGCGCTTCCTTGCACGGCCAAAACGCCTTTCTATATAAAAAACCAGAGCAAAAAAATGGCGTAAACTTAAAGATGTTTTAAGAATAATCGTAGCGTTATAAAAGTTAGGTTGCTTAGTGTAACCAAAAGGCGGATTGATATAAATGGGCGAAGAAAAAATTTTCCCGATCTTACTATGATTTTTAAAATATAAAAAACAATTTTTTAATATTTTTAAAGGATTTTTAAGATTAGATCCCAACCCTAAAACCACCCTATTAGAAAAATCAAGCCTTTTTTTAAAAAGGCTAGGGAAAAAGCGGTTAGTCAGGATCTCTCGCATCACAAAAGCTCAGCCCTAGAATTTTTGATCACCACTAAATCTTCAATGCGTACCCCAAAAAATCCAGGGATATAAATCCCAGGCTCTATGGAAAACACCATGCCCTCTTCTAAAATGGTTCCACTGCGCGATGAAATATAGGGAAGCTCATGGATGTCTAATCCAATGCCATGCCCGGTGCTGTGAGTGAAATACTGCCCATAACCATAATCGCTAATCACTCCCCTAGCCAAGCTGTCCGCTTCTTTACCGGTCATGCCCGCTCTAATGCCTGAAATAGCCTTTTCTTGCGCTTCTTTCACAATGTCATAAATCTTTTGATGCTCTTTATCCTTGAAACTCTGCTCTCTTGTGAAGACAAAATCTTTAGGGTCAAAAAAAGCCGTGCGAGTCCTATCCGAGCAATAGCGTTCGTATTTGATCCCCATATCCAAAAGAATGCTATGCTCCGCTTTTAAAAAATCCTTCGCACTAGGCAAAGCATGGGGTTTGCTCGCGTTCGCATTCAAGGCTAAAATAGGCTCAAAACTCAGATCATAAACCCCCTCTTTAGTCAAAAAGTCCTTAACCTTATGCTGCAAATACCGCTCGCTCAAGGATTCTTTTTCATCAAAAATCTTTTTCACATACTCGGCAAAATTTTCAAAAGCTTCAACATTCAACGCTTGAGATTTTTTGAGGAGTTGGATCTCATGATCGTTTTTAATGATGCGTTTTTGGCGGTGGTAACTAGGCACGCCCTCTAAAATAACCTTACTCCCAATCGCTAAATCCAAACGCTTATAGGTTTGCAAATTCACTTGATTGGGGTCAAAAAAGAGCTTTTTAACCGAACTCTTTGCGATCAAATCAATCGCGCTTTGCACTAAATCACTAGATTCTATCACTTCCGCTAAAACGCCCTTTTTAGGCTGAATGCTTTCTCTAGCTTCTTGAGTGTAGCGAGAATCAGTGATAAAAAACGAGCGATCGTCTAATTGTAAAAACAAAGCGTTATCGCAACTATAAGCGCATTCAAAAAACATCGCATTCTCATTGAGCGTGAAATGCGATTCTCTTTCTAATCCTTTCATGGGTATCCCCCTTTTATTTTTGATTGTTAATGGGGTTATTAGGGTTGTTTTTTTGGGCTTCTTGGAACGCTTTCATTTCGGCTAAAATATTGACCATCGCCATTAAAGCCATGTTGTAGCCAAGCGGGCCAAATCCCATGATCACGCCTCCACAAGCCGCTCCGGTGTAAGAATTTTTCCTGAATTCCTCTCTGGCTTGAATGTTAGTGAGATGCACTTCAATAACGGGTTTGCCCGCTAGCATGATCGCATCTGCAATCGCAATAGAAGTGTGCGAAAACGCTCCAGGGTTAATGATAATCCCTTCATAATCGCTGCCCACGCTCTCTTGAATTTTATCAATGATTTCACCCTCAAAATTGGTTTGAAAAAACTCTAATTCCACATCTAAATTGCCTTGTTTCACGAAAGTTTGCATGATCTCATGGATTTGGTCTAAGGTTACCATGCCATAAAGTCTTGGGTCTCTGTGTCCTAACATGTTCAAATTAGGCCCTTGAATCACTAAAATTTTCATTAATTTATTTCTCCTTGTTGAATATGGAATGAATAAGCATTATAGCATAAGTTTTTATCTTACCCCTTAAATCCCCCTAAGAACGCATTGTCAAGAAACTACCGCTTGACTAACATCAAACTCTTTGATGCTAAAAAGCGCTTTTATCCTTTTTTACAAAAACAGCCATCATGACCATTCCTACAAAAAAACTTCCCGTAATGAAGAAATCAAAGGGGTCAAACCCGATGCCAAAAATGAGATAAAAGGCGAGTGTCATTAGTATAAAAAACGATATTAAAGAATTTTGCTTTATCCCGCTCCAAAAAATCTTTACAACCGCTAATAACAAAAAGAGCCAGATCAAAAAGCCTATGATCCCCCTAGTGGCTAAAATGTGAATGATTTGATTGTCGTATCTTTCATAACAAAGAATCAAATCTTTTGCCCTATAAGACTTTGATAAGGATAAAATCTCTTCTAATCTCTGGCATTTCTCGCTAGCGGCCATACCAAAAAAGGGCCTTAAACGCAAAACCGTTAGGGCTTCTTTCCAGCGCTCCAAACGCCATCCGATACTGCTATCAGCGTCCTTTTTAGCGTAGCGTTTCAAATCCTCTTCAAAGGTTTGATTTTGAACTCTAGATTGCTCTATTGCCCCCCTCTTTTCTAAAGCGTTACTCCCCACATACAAAGCGCTCAAAACAAGACTCACAACCACCATATAACCTAATGGTTTGAGCGATTTTTTGGCGTATAAAATAAAGCAAGAAAGGATCAAAAAAGTAGCCACAAAAGCGATTGTCGCGCTCCTTGTAGCGCTTAAAATAACCACTAAAAACCCCACAAAAACAGAAAGGGTGAAAAAAAGTTTCTCTTTTTGATTTTGCGAATAAAGCGCGTAAATATAACAGCCTAAAATGGACACGCTCACTAAAACCACATACTCCTTAACCGTGCTAAACCCTTGCGCTCTGGGCATGTTAAAATAAATTTTTTGCACTAATGAAAGCAGGCCGTTGATGAAATTTGCCACAGCCATGCTATAAAAAAGGACTTTTTGATCCAATTTGATTCTTAAACGGCTCGCAAAAAGCAAGCATAACGCCCCGCAAGCGTAAGTTAAGGACATGTTTAGAGCGAATAAATTGTAGCGGAAGGTTTGGCTATCATACATGTTAAACATGTTAGGGAAGATGCTTAAAAACACGCCCAAAAAAGCCAGAGTGAGCCATTTAAAGGGCATGGTTTTTAAATGATTAATCGTGAAGGTTTCTTTCAAAGACGCTTGGAAATAACACCTAAGAAACAAAAAAACCATTAAAACAATCAATAAGACTTGCGTTAAAGGTTTTTTAAACGAAGTGAGAAAAAAAAGAGCAAAAATTAGAGTGAAAACAGAGTCTGCACTAAAAAAGGCCTTCAAACGCTCTTTCAACACAAACTCGCCACACCCTAAAACCGATAAAATTATCTGTCTTTAATGCCTAACTTTTCAATCAAAACCACATAACGCGCATGATTAGTGCGTTTGATGTATTTCAACAAGTTGCGTCTTTGAGCGACTAATTTTAAAAGCCCTAAACGACTGGAATGATCTTTGGGGTTAGCCTTTAAATGCTCGGTTAAAAGCCTGATCCTTTCATTCAACAACGCCACTTGCACCTCACAAGAACCCGTATCGTTTTCCTTAGTGGCAAACGCCTTAATGATTTCTTGTTTTTTCTCCAGATTCAAAGCCATAACGACCTCCTAATTGGTAATTTAATAAAGATCGCATTATAGCGTAAAATAAGCTTTTTTGTGCCATACTTTTAAACTTTATATTATAATAAGAGACAAACACACCTACCAAAATTAAGGCATTGATTTTAGATTATGGCAAACGAACGCTCCAAATTAGCTTTTAAAAAGACTTTCCCTGTCTTTAAACGCTTTTTGCAATCCAAAGACTTAGCCCTTGTGGTCTTTGTGATCGCTATTTTGGCGATCATTATCGTGCCGTTACCGCCTTTTGTGTTGGATTTTTTACTCACGATTTCTATCGCGCTATCGGTGTTGATTATTTTAATCGGGCTTTATATTGACAAGCCTACTGATTTTAGCGCTTTCCCCACTTTACTCCTCATTGTAACCTTATACCGCTTGGCTTTAAATGTCGCCACCACTAGAATGATTTTAACCCAAGGCTATAAAGGGCCTAGCGCGGTGAGCGATATTATCACGGCGTTTGGGGAATTTAGCGTGAGCGGGAATTATGTGATTGGCGCGATTATCTTTAGTATTTTAGTGCTGGTGAATCTATTAGTAGTTACTAATGGCTCTACTAGGGTTACTGAAGTTAGGGCGCGATTTGCCCTAGACGCTATGCCAGGAAAGCAAATGGCGATTGATGCAGATTTAAACTCAGGGCTTATTGATGATAAGGAAGCCAAAAAACGGCGCGCCGCTCTAAGCCAAGAAGCGGATTTTTATGGCGCGATGGATGGCGCGTCTAAATTCGTCAAAGGCGATGCGATCGCTTCTATCATTATCACGCTTATTAATATCATTGGAGGGTTTTTAGTGGGCGTGTTTCAAAGGGATATGAGTTTGAGCTTTAGCGCTAGCACTTTCACTATCCTAACCATTGGCGATGGGCTTGTAGGGCAAATCCCTGCTTTAATCATTGCGACAGCGACCGGTATCGTCGCCACTCGCACCACGCAAAACGAAGAAGAAGATTTTGCTTCTAAACTCATCACACAGCTCACCAATAAAAGCAAAACTTTAGTGATTGTGGGGGCGATTTTATTGCTTTTTGCCACCATTCCTGGACTCCCTACCTTTTCTTTAGCGTTTGTAGGGACTCTCTTTTTATTCATCGCATGGCTGATTAGCAGGGAGGGAAAGGACGGACTGCTCACTAAATTAGAAAATTATTTGAGTCAAAAATTCGGCTTGGATTTGAGCGAAAAACCCCACAGCTCCAAAATCAAACCCCACGCCCCCACCACAAGGGCTAAAACCCAAGAAGAGCTTAAAAGAGAAGAAGAGCAAGCCATTGATGAAGTGTTAAAAATTGAATTTTTAGAATTGGCTTTAGGCTATCAGCTCATCAGCCTAGCGGACATGAAACAAGGGGGCGATTTGTTAGAAAGGATTAGGGGTATTAGAAAAAAGATAGCGAGCGATTATGGTTTTTTGATGCCTCAAATTAGGATCAGAGATAACTTACAGCTCCCCCCAACGCATTATGAAATCAAGCTTAAGGGCATTGTGATTGGTGAGGGCATGGTGATGCCGGATAAGTTTTTAGCCATGAATACCGGTTTTGTGAATAAAGAAATTGAGGGCATTCCCACTAAAGAGCCGGCTTTTGGAATGGACGCTTTATGGATTGAAACTAAAAATAAAGAAGAAGCCATTATTCAAGGCTACACTATTATTGATCCAAGCACCGTTATTGCGACACACACCAGCGAATTAGTGAAAAAATACGCTGAAGATTTTATCACTAAAGATGAAGTGAAATCCCTTTTAGAGCGCTTGGCTAAAGACTATCCTACGATTGTAGAAGAGAGTAAAAAAATCCCCACCGGTGCGATCCGCTCAGTCTTGCAAGCCTTGTTGCATGAAAAAATCCCCATTAAAGACATGCTCACTATTTTGGAAACGATTACCGATATTGCCCCATTGGTTCAAAACGATGTGAATATCTTAACCGAACAAGTGAGGGCGAGGCTTTCTAGGGTGATCACTAACGCTTTTAAATCTGAAGACGGGCGTTTGAAATTTTTAACCTTTTCTACCGATAGCGAACAATTTTTGCTTAATAAATTGCGAGAAAATGGCACTTCTAAGAGCTTGCTACTCAATGTGGGCGAATTGCAAAAACTCATTGAAGGGGTCTCTGAAGAGGCCATGAAAGTCTTGCAAAAAGGGATCGCTCCGGTGATTTTGATTGTAGAGCCTAACTTAAGAAAAGCCCTTTCCAATCAAATGGAGCAGGCCAGGATTGATGTGGTCGTGCTAAGCCATGCCGAATTAGATCCTAACTCTAATTTTGAAGCCTTAGGCACGATCCATATTAACTTTTAATGGATAAATAATTAATAAAAAGGAGAATGATGCAAGTTTACCACCTTTCACACATTGATTTAGACGGCTATGCATGCCAGCTTGTTTCAAAACAATTTTTTAAAAATATCCAATGCTATAACGCTAATTACGGGCGTGAAGTCTCAGCGAGAATTTATGAAATTCTAAACGCAATCGCTCAATCTAAAGAGAGTGAATTCCTTATTTTGATTAGCGATTTGAATTTGAATTTAAACGAAGCAGAGTATTTGCAAGATAAAATCCAAGAACACCGCTTGCAAAATAAAAACATTCAAATCCAGCTTTTGGATCACCATATCAGCGGTAAGGAAGTGGCTGAAAGTTTCCATTGGTATTTTTTAGACACGAACCGTTGTGCGACTAAAATCGTGTATGAATTTTTGAAAAAGCATTACGCTATTTTAGAGCCAAAAAACACAACATGGCTAGAGCCTTTAGTGGAAATGGTCAATTCTGTGGATATTTGGGACACGCAAGGTTATGGCTTTGAATTAGGCAAGGTGTGCATGCGCATGATCACTCAAAGCTCTGAATTGAATCGTTTCATGTTTGATGATGAAAACCGCAACTATAAATTAAGGCTTTTAGAAGAAGTTAAAAACTATTTGTTTTTAGAAAATGCCCCTGTAGCCTATGATAACGATTTGTTCAGGCTTAAAAAAATCGCTTTAGGGGGCGACCCTAATACAGAAACGATGGACAATATCTCTTCAAACGCGCAAACGCATTTGCTCTCTTTAAAAAAGCATGATTGCAGCGTTTATTACCAGGATAAAAAAGGGTTTTTAAGTTATTCTATGGTGGGTATTAGCGTGTTGGCTAACCTTTTTTTAACGCAAAATCCGGATTTTGATTTTTATATAGATGTGAACGCTAAAGGGAATGTGAGTTTAAGAGCGAATGGGAATTGCGATGTGTGCGAACTCAGTCAAATGTGTTTTAATGGGGGTGGGCATAGGAATGCGAGCGGAGGCAAGATTGATGGCTTTAGGGAGAGTTTCAATTATAGGGACATTAAAGAACAAATTGAAGAAATTTTCAATAACGCCTAACGCTAAAGTTAGCTGTTTGTAAAAAGCGTTAGTTATAAAAACTAAGAGTTTAAAACTCTTTTTGAAAGGTTTAAAAATTTTCATTCCATCATTTTGTATAAACTCATTTCTTTAAGGGAATAAGGGATATTTTAAAAACTATTCCCTACAAACTCTCAACTAAATCCCCTAACCCCACCAAAACCGCTTTTTTAAAAAACTATCGCTTGCTTGGCACAAGCTCTCTTAATAATTTGATTGTAAAAAACGCTTTTTTAGTATTTTTAGGTTTTTTAAATTATCATCACGCCAACGCAAATAATCATTTTAAGTTATCTCTCTATTTTATTGTTTTTGTGTTGTGGGTATTTGGAGCATGTTAGGGTTTGGGTAATAGTGAGCGGTTATCTTAAAAAGGAGATGACCAACTATGAAATTACTATTAGCAATCATAGTTTTAATAGTTCTCACAACGCCACTATACTAAAATTTTAGTGCAAGCTAGGGTTTAGCTAGCGTTTTCTTTGTGTATTTTTCTTGTATCCCATAAAAATCCCACAAAAATAAGACTTTGTCAATATCCAATGAAAACGGAGCCAAAGTTTGTATTTTGTGTTTTGATAGATATTTAACTCCATGAATTGATACGAATTTATTTGAGTGTTTTTTAACCAAAACACCCTACTAATCGCAGATGAAATGATCATGCTCCTAGCTAAACACCAACATGATGTCTCTATTATCGCTATTCAAATATTTGATTTTACCCGCTCCACACCCTCATTCTAATCTATTTTTTAGCAAACCACGGAATTTACTCTTCACACGCCGGTTTGGGGTAGCAAAAACGATAGCCTCTGCGCCTTACGGTTTCAACCGTGGAAATCCCCAAGGGTTTATCCATTTTTTGGCGGATTTGATTGATAGCCACTTCAATGACATTAGGGGTAACCATTTCAGGCTCTTCCCAAATAGCGTCTAAAAGCTGTTCTTTGGAGACGATTTGATCCCTATGCCTGGCAAGATGGGTAAGCACTTCAAAAGGCTTCCCTTTAACTTCAACTTCACGCCCCTTATAAATAATTTTTTCTTCATCAGGGCTAATGATCAAATCCCCAATTTCAATCACATTAGAGCCCCAAAATCTCAAACGAGCCTCAATCCTTGCGACTAAAGCTTTAATGCTGCGATAAGGCTTAGCGATATAATCGTCCGCACCTTGCTCAAACGCATGGACTTCTTCTTCGCTTGTAGGGTTATCAGAAGAAACTAAAACAACAATAGAAGAATGTTTCTCCTTGATTCTAGAAACAAAACTTAAAGCGTTTTTATCGCTAACCATAACTAAGTCATAATTCCTAATATCCATAAGGTATTCCCCATCCTCTAAACTCTCTGTTACATCAGCCATAAAGCCTTTAACATTTAAGCCCTTTTCAATTTCTCCACCCAAAACAGAATTTTTTTCAATCAGTAGAACGCGCATGGTGTATGGACTCCTGCATTTAAGAGTAATTCAAACGCTGATTATATCATAAATTTAAATTAGTTTAAGAAAATTTTAATAAAAGCTTTAGTTAAAATCAGGCTCTTTTGTATTTGGTTGTTGGTTGTAAAAAATGCCTTTAAGCGTTTTTTATGGATAATTTTTAAAATCATTTGCTAAAAATCACCATTTTATTGTATAATTACAAATCCAACCATTCCTTATGGTTTGGTTGGCACCGCTTAAGATTGAAGGGTCACCTCCCCCTCCTTTCCCTTTGTCTTGGCGGTTGTTTTTTAACCCTTTTTTTAAGCACTCCATTACGATTTATCCATAGCTCGCTATTTTTAAGCTATTGAAAAATTTTTTAACTAAGCTTGATTTTTAGGTAAAAGCCTAAGGTATGCGATCTCGCTAGGGGCTAAAAACCTTAAAGGAACGCCCCAATACCCTGCCCCACTGCTCACATAAATTTGAGTGGTGCCGCTGTGCTTGTATAAACCATATAAATAAGTTTGCGCTAACTTGACTAAAAGGCTAAAGGGAAAGATTTGCCCTGCATGGGTATGCCCTGAAAGCACTAGATCTATAGAGTGGCTTTCTTTGAGGCTTCTAATTTGTTTAGGCTGGTGGGCTAAAAGGATCGTGGGCTTACTCTCATCGCGCTTTTTTAACGCCTCATCAATATTAGGGGCAAAATTTTGACGCTTTCGTGCAAAATAATCATACACACCGCACAAATTGATCCCCCCTAAATGCACGCATTCATTCCCTAAAATCGTCAAATTAAGCGTGTTAAGAAACGATAAAATCGGCTCTATACCATGATAATACTCATGATTTCCTGGCACATAAAAAGTGCCATGCGTGCTTTTAAGGTTGTTTAAAGGCAGTAAAAAGGATTTGACTTTTTCAATGTTTTCATCCACTAAATCCCCCCCAATCAGCACCATATCCACTTTTTGTTGATTGACTTCTTCTACAATGTAATCAACAAAATCTTTTTGCAACAAGCTCCCCACATGCATGTCTGTGAGTAAAATAATCTTTAATTCTTTATCTAGCTTATCCAAATAAATAGGGGTTTCTTTGATTTTAGGGCGGGCCAACCCCTCATAAAACCCGCGCCAAAAATACCCTAATAACGCCAGATAAAACCCTATTCTTAAAAAGTTTTTTAAACCTTTACGCCTTGAAGGTAAGAAATCTATTTTTTCTATGGAGTAAGAAAACCCGTAAAAACTCAAAGAAAAAACAAACACAATAAAGGACACAAACGAACACGCTGAAGTCAAAACAAACAAATGGCTAGGCATGGTATTCCTATAAAAAACAAAAGCCACCTCGCCCGCACTCAAAAGGATGAAAAACCCCAAATAAGCGTATCGAGAGATTTTTTTTAAGGTTAAAAACGATTTTAACATCCTAAAAGAACTATAATTCAAAAGACATAAAACCAATAAAAACGCTATGGAAATCAGCATACCACCCTTTTTGTAGTCATAATGTTCTACTATATTAGCATATTAACGCTAATATCCCCTTTAGGTTTCATCGTGCTATTTCCTTTTTTATCAGTCTCAATCCACACAGAAAGAGAAAAGTATCCCTCCCTTTAAAAAGAGTGTGAGTTTGGATACAATAATAAAAAATGTGCTTAAAACCATGAAAAAGGAGATGCGATGCAATTAGACAATGATTCAGAATTCGCTAAAAAAATCTTTAACCCTAACAGAGCGTTTGCCAAGCAAGCCAGGATTAAAAACATGTGCGAATATAAGGATTTAGTGCATGAAGCCAATGAAGATTATGAACATTTTTGGGGCGAGTTAGCCAAGCAAAAACTCACATGGTTTAAACCTTTTGATAAGGTTTTAAACAGCGATAACGCCCCTTTTTTCAAATGGTTTGAAAACGGCAAAATCAATGTTTCTTACAATTGCATAGACAGGCATTTAAAAGACAAAAAAAATAAAGTGGCGATCATTTTTGAAGGGGAAATAGGGGATTATAATGTCATCACTTACAGAAAACTCCACTCTGAAGTCAATAAAACAGCCAACCTTTTAAAAAACGAATTCAATGTCAAAAAAGGCGACAGAGTCATTATCTATATGCCCATGATTGTAGAAAGCGTTTATATGATGCTCGCATGCGCTAGGATTGGAGCGATCCATAGCATCGTTTTTGCTGGGTTTAGCCCTGAAGCCTTAAGGGATAGGATCAACGACACTCAAGCTAAATTAGTTATCACAGCGGATGGGACTTTTAGAAAAGGCAAACCTTACATGCTCAAGCCAGCCCTTGACAAGGCTCTAGAAAATAACGCCTGCCCTAGCGTGGAAAAAGCGCTCATTGTGATACGAAACGCCAAAGAGATTGACTATGTGAGAGGGCGCGATTTTGTCTATAATGAAATGGTCCATTACCAATCCGATAAATGCGAACCTGAAATGATGGACTCTGAAGATCCTTTATTCTTGCTCTATACAAGCGGATCAACCGGGAAACCTAAAGGCGTTCAACACAGCAGTGCGGGGTATTTGCTATGGGCGCAAATGACGATGGAGTGGGTTTTTGATATTAGAGATAACGATAATTTTTGGTGCACCGCTGATATTGGTTGGATCACAGGGCACACTTATGTGGTTTATGGGCCTTTAGCTTGTGGGGCGACGACTTTGATACTAGAAGGCACGATGTCTTATCCGGATTATGGGAGATGGTGGAGGATGATAGAAGAATACCGCGTGGATAAATTCTACACTTCCCCCACCGCTATAAGAATGCTGCATGCTAAAGGCGAAAACGAACCCTTAAAGTATAATTTAGAATCGCTCAAAGTTTTAGGAACGGTGGGAGAGCCTATTAACCCTACGGCATGGAAATGGTTTTATGAAAAAATCGGCAATTCAAAATGCAGTATCGTGGATACTTGGTGGCAGACAGAAACAGGCGGGCATATCATCAGCCCTTTACCGGGAGCTACGCCTATAAGGGCCAGCTGCGCGACTTTACCTTTGCCTGGAATCCATGCAGAAGTTTTAAACGAAGACGGCACCAAAACAAAGCCCGGAGAGCAAGGGTTTTTATGCATCACTAAGCCATGGCCTTCTATGGTAAGAAACATTTGGGGCGATGAAAAACGATACATTGATAGCTATTTTTCTCAGATCAAGTTGAATGGGGAATATGTCTACCTCTCTGGAGATGGCGCTATTGTGGATGAAAACGGATACATCACTATTATTGGGCGCACAGATGATATTGTGAATGTGAGTGGGCATAGGATTGGCACGGCTGAAGTGGAGAGTGCTATTTCTAAACATGAAATGGTGGTTGAATGCGCGGTGGTGGGTATCCCTGATACGATTAAAGGAGAGGGCTTGTTTGCGTTTGTGGTGCTGTGCGATGGGGCTAAATGCAATCTTGGCGAGAGTTTAGAATTGTTAAAAGAAATGAACCATATCTTATCCGTTGAAATTGGAAAGATCGCTAAATTAGACAATGTCATGTATGTGCCAGGTTTGCCTAAAACCAGGAGCGGGAAAATCATGAGAAGGCTTTTGAAATCTATCGCCAAAAAAGAGCCCATCACTCAAGATTTAAGCACGCTAGAAGATGTGAATGTGGTTAAAGAAATAATGAGTATCGTTCAAATGGAAGAGTGAAATCTCAAAAATGCTTTTTGGCGTTTTTTAGCCAAATAACAAGAGCCAATTTCAATCAAGCGGTAATTTCTCATAAAGTGTAGGAAACGCTACCGCTTCGCATTATTTCACCATTCAAAAAGCGTTTTAACTTTCTTTAAATCTTTATATTCCACGCTTTTGATAGCGTGATCCTCTAATTCAAAATCCGCACTCAAATCGTTAGCGTCTTTAAGGATCGCTTGAAAGCTTTCTTTATTGATGAGTTTGACTTCCACTTTTTCGCCTAAAGAAAGCTTGAAGTGTTTAGGGGTTTTAAGCGTTCTTTCTAACCCCATGGAGCTCACTTCCAAAATATAAGCGTCTTGGATAAAATCGCACACATCTAATAAAGGCGAAATCACCTCGCTCACTTGTTGGCAAATATCCAAGCTAACCGCCCCATTAGGGTTTTTAAGGCTCACCCTTAAAACATGCTGCTCGTTTTCTTTAACCAAACTCACATCATAAAGCAAGTATCCCAAGCTTTCAATCACGCCCTCTATTTTCTCTTCTATTTTTTTAGTCATTATCTTTCCCTTTAGCGATTTCATTGAATATGGCGTCTAGGCGGAGTTGCTTTTCTAAGCTGTTGTCTGAAACAAAACTGAGTTTTGGGCATTTAAACCACCCGCTCGCTTGCAAAACAAATTGCCTGATCAAACCCTCAGCTTTTTTCAATTTAGAAAGGATTTTATGATCTGATGAAAGCACAAACACATAAGCGTGGTGCTTCCCTTTAGAGCATTCCACTTTAGTAACGCTTAAAGAATTCAACTCGCTGTCGTTCAAACTCGCTAAAGCCTCTTGTAGTAATTCTAAAAGATTGGATTCTAAGCGTTCTTTATGAGCGTTCATTAGAGGGTTCTTTTTTTATGGATTTCTTTATAGGTTTCAAACACATCACCCACTTTAATCTCATTATAATTTTCTAGCATGATCCCACACTCATAGCCCTTAGAAACTTCTTTCACATCGTCTTTAAAGCGTTTCAAAGAAAGGATTTCGCCGGTGTGAATCACCACGCCATCCCTAATCAAACGCGCCTTAATGCCACGAGCGATCACCCCATCGCTCACCACACACCCGGCTATCGTGCCTACTTTAGGGATATTAAAGGTTTCCCTCACTTCCGCTTGTCCGGTATGCTCTTCTTCAATGATAGGACTCATCAAGCCTAACAACAGCGATCGCATTTCTTCAATCAAGGCATAAATCACCGTGTAAGTTTTAATGCTCACATTGTATTCTTTAGCCTTATTTTTCACATTACCGGTAGGGCGGATATTAAAGCCTAAAATCACGGCATGCTCACTGCTAGAAACTAGGCTCAAATCATTCTCAGTAATGCCCCCCACCCCTGAGTGGATCACTTGAATCGCCACTTCTTCGTTATTAAGCTCTAACAAGCTGTTTTTAATGGCTTCTAAGCTTCCTTGCGTATCCGCTTTAATGACTACAGGAATGTTTTTTAATTCCTTATTAGCGACCATTTCTGAAAGCTCATCAAAAGACACTTTAGTGCTTTTACTCAACGCTTTTTGGCGTAAATAAGTCGCCCTCTTTTGAGCTTGCAAGCGCGCGATAGAATCGTTTTCTACCCCTATTAAAACAGATCCCGCAGGAGGCACTTCGCTCAAGCCTGTGATGAGAGCCACCATAGAGGGTTTTAAACTTTGAATGCTCTTGCCTTGATCGTCAGTCATCGTTCTTACTTTACCAAACGCCGTTTCAGCAAAAAAGCTATCCCCCACGCTCAAAGTCCCGCTTTGGACAATCACCGTGGCTACTGCCCCACGCCCTTTTTCCACGCTCCCTTCTAAAACAACCGCTCTAGCGCTGCCCTCTTCTATGGCTTTTAATTCCATAATATCCGCTTGAATGAGAATGGTTTCTAATAAATTATCAATGCCATCGCCCGTTTTAGCCGAAACAGGGATGAACTCATGCTCTCCGCCCCAATCCACAGGGTTATAACCAAGCTCAGCGCATTCGGCTTTGAGTTTGTCCGGATTCACATTAGGCTTATCCATTTTATTCATCACAAAAATCACAGGCACATTAGCCGCCTTTGCATGCTCTAAAGCTTCAATAGTCTGTTGCTTCACGCCATCATCAGCCGCTATCACGATCACTGCAATATCTGTAACTTGAGCCCCACGATTACGCATCTGGCTAAAGGCTTCATGCCCTGGGGTGTCAATGAAAGACACCCATTTGTTATTCTTTTCTACCATGTAAGCGCCAATGTGCTGAGTGATCCCCCCAGCTTCAGTGTGAGCGACTCTTTTATCACGGATTTTATCTAATAGTGAAGTTTTACCATGATCCACATGCCCCATGATAGTCACCACAGGCGGGCGCTCTTTTTTCACCCCCTCTAACACCTCTTCTACTTCAAATTCTTCTAAGGTGTTTTGAACAGAAATTTCTAAATGAAACTCTTCGGCTAAAATTTCTATACTATCCTTATCCAAAAAGTCGTTTTTAGTTACCATAAGCCCTAAATTAAAGAGGGTTTTAATCACATCGGCCAGATTCAAATTCGCTTTTTGCGCGAATTCATAGACGCGCACTTCTTCAGGGATTGCAATCGCGCTTTGGATCACTTTTTGGCTGTTATCGTTACGGAATACGCGCTTTTTTTTGGATTGTCGTTTGATCCCGCCTTCATTCATCCAAGGGTTTTTCCTTTGGACGCGCACCCTGTCGTTGATATTTTGGCGCACTTCTTTTTCTTCTTCTTCCTTATTGAGATTATCTTGTTCATGCAAATCAAACAATAAGATTTCATCGGTTTCATCATCATAAATATCATTGCCCTTAAAATCCCTCGCATCGCTAAAATCAATTTTATGGGATTTGTTGTTTTTGGCGGTGGGGGTGGGTTTGGGCTTACTGGGTTTTTTGGCTTTTTTAGCCTCTTGTTTGTCTTTTTCTTGCCATTCTTTTTTAATGTCTTCAAAAATAGCCGCCGCGCTTTGAGTGGGTTTTTTGCTTTCCGTTACGCTGTTTTCAATTTCATTTTCAGTTTCATCATTGCGTTTAATCACCCTAAAACCGGTGCGTCTTTTAATGTTTTCATGGCGTTTGATCTCTTGCTCTTGCTTTTTAACTTCGCTGATTTCTTTTTTAGCGTTATTAATGTTATTGGTGCTGTTAGCGTTGTTAGTGTTGCTTTGGGTGAGCTTGTTTAGGGCTTCTCGGCTTTTTTGGATTTCTTGGAGCTTTTGCTTGGCTTTTTCTATTTGAGAGTGGCTAACCACTTTAGGGGTGTTTTCTACAGGGGGCGTTTGGTTTTCAAAAGTATTGACAATCTCTATCCCACCCTTTTTTTTGGCAATGGGCGTGGGAGCTTCTTTTTTCTTTTCTTTAGTTTTTTTGGGCTTTGGCTGGCTTTTTGTTTCTTCTTTTTTAGGCGTTTTGGAAACCTTTTTGTTAAGGGGTTTGGGCGTTTGGGCCGTATTCAAATCATCTTTATTGTCTTGTTCAGGATTTTTAGTGGGTTGATTGGCTTGTATTTGTTCTTTAATGCCCTCCACAATGTATTTGTATAGCTTGTTTGCTTCCTCTGGGGTCATTTTAGAATTTGTCTTAAGCTCTAAACCAATGTCTTTGGCTTGCTCGATCACATTTTTAAGCTCTTTTTGGGTCTTACCAAGCTCGGCTAAAAATTCTTTTAAATCAACCATACCACTCATGCTATGCTTCTCTCCTTAATCCAAGTAATGATGTTTTTGGTATCTTTTGGGGCATTCTTTATTTTTGAAACCGCTTTCAACAACTTTTTTTCTCCATTTTTCAAACAATTTCCACACACATAAAAACTACGGCCCTTGCCATCAAACTCCATGATTTGATTGTCAAAGCTTTTCAAACGCAACAAATCCTTTTGGGGTTGGCGCATTCTGCACGCCACACACATGCGGATTTTAATTTCAGTCTTTCTCAATAAGGACTCCATCATTGTCAAAATCTAAAACCGCTACCCTGAATTTAGGGAATTTCTTGCTCAAAACCTGCTTTAATTTAGGGGCGTCTTCTTCATAACACATGTTAAAAAACGACGAACCGCTCCCTGAAAGCGTGCTCATTAAGGCATTATTTTCTAAAGCGAGCTTTTGGATCGCAAACAACACGGGATAAGTTTGCATGCGCTTGTATTGATGCATCCTGTCTTTAGAACAACAACGCAACAAATCCCACTTCCCTTGCACAATCGCCATCGTCATCAAACTCGCATGCGAAAGGTTAAACACGCTTTCTTGCACGCTGTAACGCTTGGGCAAGAGATGGCGCGATTGCTTGGTAGAAATGGCCCTATTAGGGATCACCATCACCGCTTTTAAAAAAGAAGGGATTTTGGTTTTTAAACTTATCACTTTCTTTTTTTCCACAAACGCTGCATTATACCCCCCAAAGACCGCTGGGGTGATATTATCCGGGTGGTTTTCATAAATTAGAGCGGTATTAAGAATATTTTCTCTATCAAAAGCAAACCCTAAAAACGCAAACGCTGAAGCGACCGCACCCACAATCATCGCCGAGCTAGACCCCATGCCCCTTGTAATAGGGACTTTATTATGCAATAAAAATTTAAACGATCCGTCATTCCCATGCTTTTTTAAAATCTCATAAAACACTTTAGTGAAAATATTGTTGGTTAAAAACTTAGGGATCCCCTCACCCTCCCCAACCAATTTCACCGCATGGAAGCTACTAGGCTCAATAAAAAAACGATTGCGTAAATTCAAGCTCAAACCCAAGCAATCAAAACCGGGGCCTAAATTCGCACTTGTTGCAGGAACACTCACTACCAAATTTTAAACCCCTATTGTTGGTACCCTTTCATTTTTAAAACTAGCATTATACACTAAATAGGAGGCAAAATGTAAAACGGCGTGTTCAATTGGGTGAATTTGTCTTTCTCTAAAAAAGAGGGCAACTTGAAATCTTTTGGTGCAATTTTCAAATCTTTAAAATCGGCCAAGCTTTCCCTTTCTTGTGAAACAAAGTATTTATTGGCATACGCCAAAATGGGCGTGTTGTCGTTAAAATCAAAGCCTGTGGTTGAATAGAGTTCAAAGTCATGGATTAAAGCCAAAGTGTGTAAGAAAACATGCGTGAGCTTTAGGCTAGTGAAACTCCCTGGCCCTTTAGCGTAATAAACCCCTTTAACCGCCGGTAAAGTGGGGTTTTTAAAATCTTTGAATAATTGCGAAAAAACCTCCACTAAAGCTTCGCTTGTTTTTGATTTGGAAGTGTAAGAAGCGCATAAAAAATTGTTTTGATACACCCCAAGCAAGACCCCCTCGCCCAAAGAAATAAGCACTAAATCCAATTTCAAAAAATAAACCCTAATTTTAGGATTAAGCGAAAGCCTTTTGCAACGCAAACTCTTTAGCCGGATCCGTAGCGATCAAAACTTCGTAATTTTTAGCGTCCGCTAAAATGGCTTTAACTAGCATGGAATTGAGCTTATGGCTCCCTGAAAAAGAAGTGTATTTGCCCATCACAGGCATGCCTAAGACCATTAGATCCCCCATAGCGTCTAAAATCTTGTGGCACACGAATTCCTTTTCGCACCTCAAGCCCTCTTTATTCAAAATGCTGTTTTCGTCCAGCACGATGCAATTATTCAAGCTCCCCCCTTTAGCCAAACCAATGGATCGCAAGTAATTCACTTCTTGCAAAAACCCAAAGGTGCGGGCTTTAGCGACTTGCTCTTTGTAAGCGGTTTTACTAAAGACGAAATGATGGGCTTGCTTAGCGATAACCGGATGGTTAAAATCAATCGTGAAATTCAAAGAAAGCTGGCTGTCTGGCTCAATTTTAACAAATTTATCGCCCTCCCTAATCTCAACGACTTGCTTGATTTCCATCACCTTTTTAGGAGCGTCTAATTCTTTAATCCCTGCTTCATCTAAAAGCATGCAATAAGTCAAAGCACTCCCATCCATGATAGGGATTTCTTCGTTATCCACAGAGATTTTAAGATTGTCAATGCCATACGCATGGACAGCTGAAAGCAAATGCTCAATCGTAGAAATTCTAGCGTTATCCTTACCCAACACGGTTGCCATTTTGGTATCCACGATGTTTTCAGGTTTTAAGGGGAGCTTCACGCCCAAATCAGAGCGGTAAAAAACAATGCCTTGATTTTCTCCTAAAGGCTCTAAAACAAGCTTCACGGGAACGCCCTTGTGTAAGCCTATCCCTACTAATTCCACAGAGTGGTTAATGGTTGTTTGTTTCATAATACTTCCTTTATGTCTAGTATATCGTCATTTTTAGTGATTATTTTAATATTTTTATTTACCAAAAGCCGTTCAACCTCTTTTAGAGATAAAATTTTATTTTGAAAAACGATTTGAGCGCTCTTGACTTCTTTCAAAATCAAACACTCTCCAAAGCACACAATCGCCCCTTCGCAAACCCCATAAACCGACACACAGCCCTCTGAAATAATCTTCGCTCCATTGTGGATATTACCCAAAAAAATAAGGTGATTAGCGCTATAAATTTCTTCCCCACTCCTGATGTGGCGCTCATAAATCGTTGTTTTAGGTTCTGTTTTAGAATGATTGGGTTTTGAATGATTGGTTTCTTCTTTTAAAGGCATGGTTTTGATATGACGCCCGTTTAAAGGGCGATTCGTTTCTAAAAACAAAAGCTGGTGTTTGCGCAAAATGGCTTTGACTTCTGGTTCAATATCATATTTAAATATAATAAGAAAATACTGCAAAAGGGCATGGTTTTTTTCTAAAAATTCCATGACCGCTTCAGGCTCTTGCTTTTCAATTTCAAACGCATGCACGTTTTTTTGATTGGTTTTTAACATGACTATCCTTTCATTAAAAGCTGTTTGGCTTGCTCTATGGGGGTGATGATATTGGTTTTTATCCATTGCTCATTAAGCCATTCATTGGGCCGGACAAAAACCCCTTGCAAAAGCATCCCTAAATGCAACCCACTCCCTAATTTCAAACCACTACTCCCCACGCTTCCATCATCTTTTAAATGCGCTAAAAAAACGCACAAACCTAACCCATAGCAATTGATTAAACTATTACCATAAAAATCCAACTCCCCCTTAAAAACCCTCTTCACAGATAAATCAAACGCTAAAGATAAATCCTTGCTGGGTATCAAATCCACCCCTAAATGCAAGAATTTAAACAACACCTGATTGTCCTTTAAAAACCGCCGATTTTCTAAAAAATTGCTTATCATTTTAAAAGGCCCATTCAAGGGTTTTAGCGCTTGAAAATGGGAAAAATCCTTATAAAAATCCCCTTGATCTAAAGCGATCTTTTGGATTTTTTCTAAATCTTTTAAGCGCGCGTTAGAAAATCTTTCTAATAAAGTTTGCTCAGTGTGATTTTGAAATTTTTCTTGCTTTGCAATCGTGTCTTTTAAGGCGCTTAAGTCTATCTCTTTTTCCCTCACATGATGGGTTTTTCGCTTGAGTAATAAAGGGGTGGTATTAGAGTTATAGGCTTTATCTTTAGCGACAATGAACGCCTTAAAATCCTTATTTTTATAAGACCAAGGCACTAGAGCGATAAAGACATTACGCTGTTTGAATTCTAAAAGCCTGAACGCTTTAAAATCCTTTTTTTTGACGCGAACAAACGCTTGAGACAAATTCTTATCCAAAGCTTCAAAGACGACTATCGCGCTCCCTCCATAAGCGATGCTTGGGGATCGAGATAAAATAGTAATTGAGGGTTTTATCGTATCAACACACACTTCTTGTTTGAAAGACGCCTTATTACCATTGAAAAAATTAGCATAACTCCAATCATTAGCTTTAATTTCATATAAAAGGCACTTGTCTTCTAGCCCCATGATTTTAGGCTTGATCAAAGGCACTTCTAAAGACTTGGGTTTATCCAATACCAGATTTTCTTTTTCATACAAGATCAAACCATCTTGTGTGGTTACTTTTAAATCATAGCGTTTGATGCCCTTTGGGGCTATTATTTTAATCTTAATGGGTTTTTTTAAATCCCAAAAAAGCGTTTCATCATTGTCATTAAGCACACCCTCTTTGTTGCTTAAACTAAAACTTAAAGCTCTGGGTTTTGTGATTAAAGCGTTAAAAATCAAATAACCCCCTAAAATCAAAACGACTAACGCTAAAATTTTAAACCTTAACTCCAAGATCAAGCCTTAAAAAATAAACGCATAATTCACTAATAAAAAACTGGATCGCTTGAACTGGTTGTTAGCCGAAATCAACAATCGTTCATCATTTTCTTTATTGTGATAAATCGCTCCCTCTTCCACTCCCATTCTCAAATAGCTAATCGGTAATTTGGTGCCAATCTCTAAGCGGTGTTTCCTATAAAGCGTTAAACTCACGCCCACATTAAAAGTGTAATCCACTTCAATCAAAGATTTCCATAAAAAATTAGGGCTTGAATAGCCCCCTACCACCAAATTCCTCCCGTTTTGATTAGGCTTGTCTTGATAGAGCATAAGCCCTATCCCAAAACCTGCATAAACGCCTAAAAAATGCTTTTTAGTCTTAAAATCTAAAGGCATATCAAACAATAAATCAGTATTGACAGCCCCTAAAACATAAATAAACGAGCCTACAGATTGCTTGCTTGCATCCTCTTTTAACACCCCTCCCCCAAGCAACAAATCCCCATAAAATCGTGTCCCAAAATAAGGCACGAAGTATTTTTGATACCCGAATTTAACGCTAATCATAGAAACAGGAGCGTCAATATTGATATTGTTTTTAAACGCGCTAGGGGCATTCGCGCCATATTTGTCTAACATCTCCCCTTGATAAGAAAGATTAAATCCCCCATAAGCATACCCACCCCCTAAAAAAACCCCGCTCTTATCATCGGCTATGGAAAAAGATTTGAGTAATTTTTTTCTTTTCTTTGAAGAAATCTTTGGGTAAGTTCGCTCTAAATATTCTTCTTCAAACTTATCCTTATCCATCTCTTTGGGCGAAACCCCTTTTTCGGTGAGCTGTTGCTTTAAATTGTTTATTTTTTCGTCTAATTGTTGGTTTTCTTCTTCTAAATTGTCATAATCTGTCGCTTGAAGTCCTATAATGAACGCCAGATAAACTAACCAGTATTTGAGTTTCAACCCTTGAGCCTTTACAATAAATAGTTGTAACTAATATAATAAATATTAGTGCTTTTAAAATAATATAAAAAAGTTTGCGAAGTTTCTTTTAAGGGAGGCATTTTTAAGGCTAATTCAAAGCGGTGTTTGAGGTTAAGCGTCATGCTCACCCCTAAATTTAACACCAGTCCAAAGGCGTTAGGCTGTGAATACCCTTTAACCTCTTTTAAATTTTGATACATCCCATTCCACCCCACTCCAACGCCTCCAAATATCCCTAACGCAAACCTTTTCTCTTTGTCAATAGGCTTATCCATCAACAGATCAATATTCAAACTTGCGGTTTGATAAGAGGCTAAAGAATCGCTTTTAAACCCTTTCATCGCCCCCCCTAAATATTCCCCATAAAAGCGTAAGGCGCTAATCCCGTTAGCGAAATACTTTTGATACCCGCTCCTTAAGCCATACAACAAAGGAGAAGCTTGAATATTGTTTAAAAGTTCAAACTTCTCATAAGGATTAGCGTTAATCCCTATATCGCCAAGGATTACGCCTATAAAAAAACCGCTCTTATTTTTAGCCATTTGCTGGAATAAGAGAGATTCATTCTTTTCATGCAATTCCCCTTTAAGCATGTAAAGCTGGCGTTTTTTCTTATGGATTTCTTCAAGCAAACTTTTTTCATCAATCTTTTTTGCAATCCCCTTTTCTTCTTTAAACTCTAGCGTTTGGGCGCGTTTTTCTTCCAAAAGAATGGGAGCGTCTTTAGGGGGATTTTCTTTAATCATGTTTTCTTCAGTCGTATTCTCTTGAGCGGTATTCTCTTCAGCGTGCAAGCTTGAAATAAAACCAAAGCATAAAATGAGATTTCTTATTTTTTTAAAACACATATTGATACCCAATGCTTGCTATAGCTCCCCACCAAGTTTCTTTTGAAGAATTAGATTGTAAAAAAGGGAAATTATTCAAAATTTTAAATTCAAATTCAATGCGGTTTTTTTCTAATACCGTTAGAGCCAAGCCTGCGTTAAAAGACATCCCCCATTCCGCCGTATAATTCACCCCATGCGCCACAACCCCCAAGCCTAAACCCATATACCCCCCCATATAAAGGTATTTCCCCACAAAAGGCAAAGGAAAATCCAATAAAAAATCCCCATTCAGCATGACCGATTGAAACCCCACGCTCCCAAAGCCCGCTTTCTTAGGAGCCCCTCCATAATATTGGATATAAATGCGCCTGCCAATAATATTGGGCTTAACCAAGCGCGCAAAAAACGACGGCCTGAAGGTTTGATAGCCAAAACGCAAGCCATAGGCAAACAAATAATTTAAAATATTCCCGGTGATGCTAGAGCTATTGGTTTTGACCATGATTTCATGGTTGTAAAAAAACCCGGTATTGATCCCTAAAATAAGCCCGCTTTTAGCGTTCGCCCTCTTTAAATCTCTGATTAATTCTTCAACTTCTTTGTCTTCATAAGCTTTATAATACTTGATATATTTGTAGTATTTGGGGTCTAGGGTGTCATAATCAAGCGCACTCAATCCTGCACAAAATCCCATTAAAGACCATAAAATAGCTCGTTTTTTAAGACACAAAATCGCCAAATCCCTTGAATTGTTTGTTAAAAGTTTCTTTCAATTATACTAAAATAATTAAAATGACCGGTTAAAATGGAGTAAAATTTTTACCCACCTAACAAAGTCATGCTACAATGCCACTATATTTAACACTTAGGATTTTTAATGAGCATGCAAACCGCCCCAATTAAAAAAATCACCCTTAGTCACCTCCAAGCTAAAAAAAATCAAGAAAAAATCATCGCCATTACCGCTTATGATGCGCTATTCGCTCAAATATTTGATCCGCTAGTGGATGTGATTTTAGTGGGCGATAGTTTGAACATGAGTTTTTTCAATCAAAACGACACTTTAAGCGCGAGTGTAAAAATGATGCTCTATCACACCAAAGCCGTGTGCGCGGGCGCTAAGACTCCTTTTATCATCACAGACATGCCCTTTGGAAGCTATAAAGATGAAAAAACAGCCCTAAAAAACGCCATTAGAGTTTATAAAGAAACCCAAGCGAGCGCGATCAAATTAGAGGGGGGGAAAGAAAAAGCGAAACTGGTTAAAACGCTCACTAATGAGGGCGTTATTGTGGTAGGGCACATCGGCTTAATGCCTCAATTCGTGCACCTTGATGGAGGTTATAAGATTAAGGGCAAAAATGAAGAACAGCAAAAAAAGCTTTTAGAAGACGCCTTGAGTTTAGAAGAAGCTGGGGTGGGTTTGTTGGTTTTAGAGGGTATAACCACCCCTATCGCTCAGAAAATCACGCAAAAAATCAAAATCCCCACAATCGGCATAGGGAGCGGCAAGGATTGCGACGGGCAGATTTTAGTGTGGAGCGATATGTTAGGCTTTTTTGATAGCTTTAAGCCTAAATTCGTGCGAGAGTACCTTAAGGGGAAAGAATTGGTTCAAAACGCTATCAAACAATACGCTGATGACGTGAAAAAGGGAAACTTCCCTAACGAATTAGAAAGTTATCATTAAATGAAAGAACGGATAGTCAATTTAGAAACTTTGGATTTTGAAACTTCTCAAGAAGTGAGTTTGCGCCCTAATCTTTGGGAAGATTTTATCGGTCAAGAAAAGATTAAAAGCAACTTGCAAATTTCTATTTGCGCGGCTAAAAAACGCCAAGAAAGTTTGGATCACATGCTCTTTTTTGGCCCGCCCGGTTTGGGTAAAACTTCAATCAGCCATATCATCGCTAAAGAAATGGAAACCAATATCAAAATCACCGCCGCTCCCATGATAGAAAAAAGCGGTGATTTAGCTGCCATTTTGACTAATTTGCAAGCTAAAGACATTCTTTTTATTGATGAAATCCACCGGCTTAGCCCAGCGATTGAAGAGGTTTTATACCCAGCTATGGAAGATTTTAGATTGGATATTATCATAGGCTCAGGCCCAGCCGCTCAAACCATTAAGATTGATTTACCCCCTTTCACCCTCATCGGCGCTACCACTAGAGCCGGAATGCTCTCTAACCCCTTAAGAGACAGATTTGGCATGAGTTTTAGGATGCAATTTTATAGCCCTAGCGAACTAGCTCTTATCATCAAAAAAGCCGCCGTTAAACTCAACCAAGACATCAAAGAAGAAAGCGCTGATGAAATCGCTAAAAGGAGTAGAGGCACGCCAAGGATCGCTTTAAGGCTTTTAAAAAGGGTGCGCGATTTTGCACTAGTCAAAAATTCAAGCTTGATGGATTTGAACATCACTTTGCATGCTTTGAATGAATTAGGCGTGAATGAATTAGGCTTTGATGAAGCGGATTTGGCGTATTTATCTTTGTTGGCTAACGCTCAAGGAAAGCCGGTGGGTTTGAACACGATTGCAGCGTCTATGAGAGAAGATGAAGGCACGATTGAAGACGTGATTGAGCCTTTTTTACTCGCTAATGGTTATTTAGAGCGCACCGCTAAAGGCAGGATCGCCACGCCTAAAACCCATGCGCTTTTAAAAATCCCCACTTTAAAGTCTCAAACTTTATTTTAATCTTGTTTAGAAAGAAAATTACACTACAATAACGACAAAATTTTAAAGGGTGTGAAAGTAGATCATTATGTTTGGCATGGGCTTTTTTGAAATCCTTGTGGTGTTGATTGTAGCGATTATTTTTTTAGGGCCAGAAAAATTCCCCCAAGCTGTCGTGGATATGGTGAAATTTTTTCGTGCGGTTAAAAAAACGCTCAATGACGCTAAGGACACTTTAGATAAAGAAATCAATATTGAAGAAATCAAAAAAGAAACCCTAGAGTATCAAAAACTCTTTGAAAACAAAGTGGAGAGTCTTAAGGGCGTTAAGATTGAAGAATTAGAAGACGCTAAAATAACTGCAGAAAAGGAGATTAAAAGCATTCAGGATTTGATGCAAGATTACAAACAAAGCCTAGAAAACAACGCACCCCCTAACCACTCCAATAAAGAAGTTTCCAATGAAGAAGCCTTAAATGAAGAAGTTTCAAGCGATGAGTCTCCTAAAGAAGTCCAATTAACAACCGATAACAACGCCAAAGAACACGACAAAGAAAAAGAGCATGTTTGAAGATTTAAAACCGCATTTACAGGAGTTAAGAAAGCGCTTAATGATTTCTGTAGGAACGATTTTAGTGGCGTTTTTGGGGTGTTTTCATTTTTGGAAAAATATTTTTGAATTTGTTAAAAATTCTTATAAAGGCACGCTCATTCAGCTCTCCCCTATTGAAGGGGTCATGGTAGCGGTTAAAATCAGTTTTTCAGCCGCTATCGTCATTTCCATGCCCATTATTTTTTGGCAATTGTGGCTCTTTATCGCTCCAGGGCTTTATAAGAATGAAAAAAAAGTGATTTTGCCTTTTGTGTTTTTTGGGAGTGGGATGTTTTTGATTGGGGCGGCGTTTTCTTATTATGTGGTGTTCCCTTTCATCATTGAATACTTAGCCACTTTTGGGAGCGATGTGTTTGCGGCTAATATTTCTGCGTCCAGTTACGTGAGCTTTTTCACGCGCTTGATTTTAGGCTTTGGCGTGGCGTTTGAACTGCCTGTTTTAGCGTATTTTTTAGCCAAAGTGGGCTTGATTACCGATGCGAGCTTGAAAGCGTATTTCAAATACGCTATTGTAGTGATTTTTATTGTAGCAGCGATTATCACTCCTCCTGATGTGGTGAGTCAAATCTTTATGGCGTTGCCTTTAGTGGGGCTTTATGGGCTTTCTATTTTGATTGCCAAAATGGTCAATCCGGCTTCTAAAGACAACGAAAATGATCACGAAAATGACGCCAAAGAGCATACAAAGAGCGAGTCGTAGTTGAAAGAATTTGATTTAGAAAGCTATGATTATCATTTGCCTAAGGAATTGATCGCAGACTACCCCGTTTTGCCCAAAGAAAAGGCTAAATTGCTCGTCTATGAAAGGCGTTCGCAAACAATCACGCACACCACTTTTGAGCATGTTTTAGACTTTTTCCCTAAAAACGCCCTTGTGGTGTTGAACGACACTAAAGTGATCAAAGCCAGGCTTTTTGGATCTAAGCATGCCCTTTTGCCATCAAAAACGACTGAAGTGTTTTTCCACCGCTTTTTTAAAGGCAATACCGCTTTAACTCAAATCAAGGGTAAGATCAAAGCGGGGGATAAGATTTTTTTTGATGCAAATTATTACGCTGAAGTTTTGGAATTGCTTCATAACGGCCAGCGCTTGATCGCTTTTTATGACAATCAAACCCCCTTAAATCAAGAAAATATCTTAAAGCTTTTAGAACAATACGGGCATATGCCCTTACCCCCTTATATTAAAAGAGCGGATGAGAGTTTGGATGCGCATGAATACCAGAGCGTGTTCGCTAAACACATCGGCGCGGTGGCTGCCCCTACGGCGTCATTGCATTTTTCTCAAAATACCTTAGAAAAATTATTGAAAGATTTCAAGCACGCTTTTTTGACCTTACATGTGGGAGCTGGGACTTTTCTTGGCGTAGAAACTAAGGATATTAGAGAGCATCAAATCCATACAGAAGTTTTACGCATTCCTAAAAAAAGCCAAGAAATTTTGCAAGAATCCCAAGAGATTTTATGCATCGGCACGACCGCTTTAAGGAGCGTGGAATACTTTAAGCGTTTAAAAAACCCTAATCAAGAATCGTTTGAATGCGATATATTCTTGCATCTTGCCAATCCTATCCAGCATGTCAATCATTTGCTCACTAATTTCCATTTACCCAAATCAAGCCTTTTAATGCTTGTAAGCGCGATGATAGGCTTAGAAAAAACCAAAGAAATCTACAAAATAGCCATAGAAAAGAAGTATCGTTTTTATTCTTATGGCGATGGGATGCTGATTTTATGAATCCCTTATTGCAAGATTATGCGCGCATCCTTTTAGAATGGAATCAAACGCACAATTTGAGCGGCGCAAAAAATTTAAGCGAGTTAGAACCCCAGATCACAGACGCTCTAAAACCCTTAGAATTTATCAAAGATTTTAAAAGCTGCTTGGATATTGGGAGCGGGGCGGGACTTCCTGCTATCCCTTTAGCCCTTGAAAAACCTGAAGCACAATTCATTCTTTTAGAGCCAAGAATAAAAAGAGCGGCTTTTTTAAATTACCTTAAAAGCGTTTTGCCTTTAAAAAATATTGAAATCATTAAAAAGCGTTTAGAAGATTATCAAAATCTTTTACAAGTGGATTTAATCACTTCTAGAGCGGTCGCTAGCTCTTCTTTTTTGATAGAAAAAAGCCAACGCTTCCTAAAAGATAAGGGGCATTTTTTATTCTACAAAGGCGAGCAGTTAAAGAATGAAATCGCTTATAAAACCACTGAATGCTTTGTGTATCAAAAGCGCATTTATTTTTACAAATCAAAGGAAAGTTTATGTTAAGAATTTTAATCCCCTTACTCATTATCGTGTGGGTTTTATGGCGTTTGTTTTTAAGGCAAAAACCCCACAAAGACAACCACTCTTACATGCAACAAACCCCCAAAGAATTAGAAGATCACATGATTGTATGCTCTAAATGCCAAACCTATGTCTCTAGCAAAGACGCTATTTATAGCGGAGCGGTAGCCTATTGCAGTGAAACTTGTTTGAATGATAAGGAGTAAACATGCTTATTTTAGGACACCCTTTAATCCCTAGCGATCGTTTTGTTTTCATTAAAGACACCGGTGCTATTCATTCCAGCACCAATAACGATATAGTGTGTTTTGAAGCGCACCCAAAAAATTTGGAATTAGCTAAGTATTGCTGTGAAAATAGCGTCCATTTTAGCGTGATCTTTTTATCGCACAAGATAGAGACAGACACCTTTTTTTTATTCAACGCTTTCAAACCACTCTATTGCATTTTTAAGGATATTAAACAAGCGATACTCGCCCAACAACACGCCACGAATTACTTATTAGATAGCAAAATCTTGTTTTCTATGGATTTAAACGATACAGAGTCGTGGGAAATTTGCGCTAAAAATCAAATAGATGGCGTGATTTCTAAAGATTCACTCCTTTTAAAATAAGCCCTTTTTAAACAAATCTTAGTTATAATAAGCCCCTTTTAAGGGGAGATGTCCGAGTGGTTGAAGGAGCACGCCTGGAACGCGTGTAAGGTGCAAGCCTTCGAGGGTTCGAATCCCTCTCTCTCCGCCATTTTAAAAATGCCACTTAAAAATGCCACGAGTGCGAAACAAAAAACAAAAAACTCCTTTCAAACAAGCTATTTCTTTCAGGCGTTAGAAAGATTTTCATGCCAATTTCTACATCCACCTTATGATACAAAACGATCGTGCGAAACTGCACCCCAAACTTCCCGATAGCCCTAAAATAAGTGTTGTGAAAATTGAAATCTTTCAATGAATCCCAAGTATTCACCACCAAATCTTTGACTTTATTATTGAGTATCCATGTGTTAGCCGCTAGTTGCAAGCCAAAGAAAAAAGCCCAGCGGTTGATAGGGTTTTTAGCGTAAGCGACCATAAAATCCCCTCCCACCCCATAAGTGAACATGTTCGCTTGCAAAGTGGAATCGTTATTGAAAAGCACATTACCATAATCTATAAAGAAATAATACCTAGAATAAGCCCAATCGTTTTTAGGATTCACTTCATAGCCTTGAAGGATTGAAGCCCCTTGTAAAAGCTTGTTGGTGTTTAAGGGGCGCATAAACACCGTGCCTATTTGATAAGAAGAAGACATGTAACTCAAATTTTCAGCATTTAAAATATTTAAAAAACTTATACCCAGTATTAAAATTCTTAAATAATACACTTGCTTGTAAAATCCTTGTCTTTCTTTTTTCAAACCATCCAATGACCCTTTATCGCACTCAAAAGTTATTTTATTACTTTTAAACGATTATGATAGCAAACAAACTGAATTTTTTTACAAATGAGAACGCTCATTAAACGCTCCATTTAGCCAATGATTATTGTTGGTCAAGGTAATTTTAATCAAAACATGCTATTATTTGGAATGATTTATTATTATAAGGCGTTTAGGACGCTTTGGCTGTTTAAAAGAATCTAATTTAAATGCAATCTTAAAAGGAGAAGCGCTTTGAAACTACTGGTAGTAGATGATAGCTCAACTATGAGAAGAATTATTAAAAATACACTTTCACGCTTAGGCTATGAAGATGTTTTAGAAGCTGAGCATGGGGTGGAAGCTTGGGAAAAACTAGACGCTAATGCGGACACTAAAGTGCTTATTACAGATTGGAACATGCCTGAAATGAACGGCTTGGATCTCGTTAAAAAGGTGCGCTCCGACAGCCGTTTTAAAGAAATCCCTATTATTATGATCACCACAGAGGGCGGTAAGGCTGAGGTCATTACGGCTTTGAAAGCGGGTGTGAATAACTATATTGTGAAGCCTTTTACCCCCCAAGTTTTGAAGGAAAAATTAGAGGTTGTTTTAGGGACAAACGATTGAGTGTTAAAGCCAATGTATTATGAGTTTTTCTTTATCTTCCCTAAGGAACGAGAGCTTTTTGAGAGCTTTCTTTTAGACGCCACGCATCTAGCCTTAGAAGAATCAAGCTTAGAAAGTTTAAAAGCGTTTGACGATAAAGAAACCATTGGATTTATAAGCCAATCCAGTTGGCATCATTTCGCCACTCATGACCCCCTAAAGAAAGATTTAAAAGAAAAACCCCCGCATCTCAAAAATTTCGTTATTTTACGCTCTCAAAAAAATTTGAGCGATTCGCTTTTTCCGGCGTTAGAAGCGTTTTGTTTGAACTTAAAGCAAAACCTGCAAAGTGAGTTTGATTTTTTCTACCTTTCACGCAATTTGGCTTCAAAAGATTGGCTAGAAGCTTACAAACAAGCTATTTTACCGGTGCAATGCGCCAAATTTTACATACACCCTAGCTGGCATCAAAAGCCAAGCCATGTCGCTACAGATGATAGCATAATGATCGATCCGGCTTTGGCCTTTGGATCAGGTCATCATGAAAGCACTTCTATGTGTTTGGAACTGCTCTCTAACCTTGATTTAAAACGCAAAAACGCCTTAGATGTGGGTTGTGGGAGCGGGATTTTAAGCATCGCCTTAAAAAAACAAGGCGTTAGCGCTTTAGTAGCTTGCGATACGGATAGTTTAGCCGTTGAAGAAACCCTAAAAAATTTTAGCTTGAATCAAATACCCCTATTAGCGCAAGATAAAGTCATTTATGGCTCTACGCAAAAAATTGAAGGGCGTTTTGATATTATTGTGGCAAACCTTGTCGCTGATGTGATTAAGAGTTTGTATAGTGAATTTGTGCGGCTTTGTAACCACACTCTTATTTTATCAGGGATTTTAGAAACCCATTTAAACTCTGTTTTACAGATCTATTATAATGGATTTGAGGTTTTAGAACAGCGACAGCGTAACGAATGGGTCGCTCTAAAATTGCTTAAAAAACAACCAATAAATTAAGGATTATGATGAAACCAACGAACGAACCTAAAAAACCTTTTTTTCAAAGTCCCATTATCCTTGCGGTTCTTGGAGGGATTTTACTCATTTTTTTTCTGCGCTCTTTCAATTCTGATGGCAGTTTTTCGGACAATTTCTTAGCTTCTAGCACTAAAAATGTGAGCTACCATGAGATCAAACAGCTCATCAGCAATAATGAAGTGGAAAATGTGAGTATCGGTCAAACTTTGATCAAAGCCAGCCATAAAGAGGGCAACAATCGTGTGATTTATATCGCTAAACGAGTGCCTGATCTAACCTTAGTGCCTTTGTTAGACGAGAAAAAAATCAATTATTCTGGTTTTAGCGAGTCTAACTTTTTTACCGACATGCTAGGGTGGCTCATGCCTATTTTAGTGATTTTAGGGCTATGGATGTTTATGGCAAACCGCATGCAAAAAAATATGGGTGGGGGTATTTTTGGCATGGGGAGTGCGAAAAAACTCATTAACGCTGAAAAACCCAATGTGCGTTTTAATGACATGGCGGGCAATGAAGAAGCCAAAGAAGAAGTGGTAGAAATCGTAGATTTCTTAAAATACCCCGAACGATACGCTAATTTAGGGGCTAAAATCCCTAAAGGCGTGTTATTAGTAGGGCCTCCAGGAACGGGTAAAACCCTTTTAGCAAAGGCGGTGGCCGGCGAAGCGCATGTGCCGTTTTTCTCTATGGGAGGGAGCAGTTTCATTGAAATGTTTGTGGGCTTAGGGGCAAGCAGGGTTAGGGATTTGTTTGAAACCGCTAAAAAACAAGCCCCTAGCATCATTTTTATTGATGAAATTGATGCCATAGGTAAGAGCAGAGCAGCTGGAGGCATGATAAGCGGGAATGACGAAAGAGAGCAAACTTTAAACCAACTTTTAGCTGAAATGGATGGTTTTGGGAGCGAAAACGCTCCTGTGATTGTCTTAGCCGCAACGAATCGCCCTGAAATCTTAGATCCGGCCTTAATGCGTCCAGGGCGCTTTGACAGGCAAGTTTTAGTGGATAAGCCTGATTTTAATGGCAGGGTAGAAATCTTAAAAGTGCATATTAAAGGCGTGAAACTCGCTAATGATGTGAATTTGCAAGAAGTCGCCAAACTCACCGCAGGGCTTGCAGGAGCGGATTTAGCGAATATCATCAATGAAGCCGCGCTTTTAGCAGGAAGAAACAACCAAAAAGAAGTCAGGCAACAGCATTTAAAAGAAGCGGTTGAAAGAGGGATTGCAGGGTTAGAAAAGAAAAGCAGGCGCATCAGTCCTAAGGAAAAGAAAATCGTCGCCTACCATGAAAGCGGGCATGCCGTGATTTCTGAAATGACTAAAGGGAGCGCTAGGGTGAATAAAGTCTCTATCATTCCAAGGGGCATGGCGGCTTTAGGCTACACCCTTAACACGCCTGAAGAAAACAAATACTTGATGCAAAAACACGAACTCATCGCTGAAATTGATGTGCTTTTGGGCGGGAGAGCGGCTGAAGAAGTCTTTTTGGAAGAAATTTCTACCGGTGCGAGCAACGATTTAGAAAGAGCGACTGATATTATTAAAGGCATGGTGAGTTACTACGGCATGAGCAGTGTCAGCGGGCTTATGGTGTTAGAAAAGCAACGGAACGCCTTTTTAGGAGGCGGTTATGGAAGCAGTAGGGAATTTAGCGAAAAAACCGCAGAAGAAATGGATCTTTTCATTAAAAACTTGCTAGAAGAGCGCTATCAGCATGTCAAACAAACCTTGAGCGACTACAGAGAAGCGATTGAAATCATGGTCAAAGAATTGTTTGACAAAGAAGTCATTACAGGCGAAAGGGTGCGTGAAATCATCAGCGAATACGAGACCGCCAATAATTTAGAAAGCCGTTTGATCCCTTTAGAAGAGCAAGCGAGTTAAAAGTGCGATCTTGCAAACAGATTTTTGATAAGGGTTTAAAGCCTTATGATAAACATTCTGTTTGTTTAAAGCTTTTTTTTAAATTCTGTTTTCTAAAAACCCATGCTTATCAACAGCGTTACAAAGCATTTGCTTTAACACTCTTTTTTTGTGAGTTTTTTAGTGCTTGTAAAATTTTTATTCCCATAATTGATTTTAAAATCGTTTTTATCCCTACTCTAAAAGCCAAGTTAAAAAGAATCTCTAATGCCTATTAACCCTCTCTATCTTTTCCCCAATCTTTTCACCGCTAGCAGTATTTTTTTAGGCATGATGAGTATTTTTTACGCTTCCAGTTACCAATTTGTCATGGCATGCTGGTTAGTGGTAGCGAGTCTTATTTTAGACGGGCTTGATGGGCGTGTCGCAAGGCTTACCAACACCACTAGCAAGTTTGGCATTGAATTTGACTCCCTAGCTGATGTAGTCGCTTTTGGGGTAGCCCCGAGTCTTATTACTTACTTTTATGTGGGGTATAATTTTGGGCGCATAGGCATGGCGGTGAGCGCGTTGTTTGTGATTTTTGGAGCGATACGATTAGCGCGATTCAATATCAGCACCAACACAAGCGACCCCTATTCTTTCATCGGTATCCCTATCCCTGCGGCGGCGGTATTGGTGGTGCTTTGCGTGTTACTGGATAACAAATACCATTTTTTAGAAGGAAATACCGAAAAGTTATTTTTAGGCTTTATTGTCTTATTAGGGGTGCTTATGGTGAGCAATATCCGCTACCCTAATTTTAAAAAAGTCAAATGGAATCTCAAGCTTTTCATCTTAGTGTTGATTTTTTTATCGTTAGTGTTTGTGCGCCCTTTAGAGGCTTTAAGCGTGTTTATGGGATTGTATTTGATTTATGGCATCATTCGGTGGCTCTTTTTAATGGTAAAAATTATTTTTAATAAAAATAAAAGTGCATGAAAGAATCTTTTTACATAGAGGGAATGACTTGCACGGCGTGTTCTAGTGGGATTGAACGCTCTTTAGGGCGTAAGAGTTTTGTGAAAAAAATAGAAGTGAGCCTTTTAAATAAGAGCGCTAACATTGAATTTAACGAAAACGAAACCAATTTAGACGAGATTTTTAAACTCATTGAAAAACTGGGTTATAGCCCTAAAAAAACTCTAGCGGAAGAAAAAAAAGAATTTTTTAGCCCTAATGTTAAATTAGCGTTGGCGGTTATTTTTACGCTTTTTGTGGTGTATCTTTCTATGGGGGCGATGCTTAGTCCTAGCCTTTTACCTGAAAGCTTGCTTACGATTAATAACCATAGTAATTTTTTAAACGCATGCTTACAGCTTATAGGCACGCTCATTGTCATGCATTGGGGGAGGGATTTTTACATTCAAGGGTTTAAAGCCTTATGGCACAGACAACCCAACATGAGTAGCCTTATCGCCATAGGCACAAGCGCTGCTTTAATTTCAAGCTTGTGGCAATTGTATTTCGTTTATACAAGCCAGTGGTCTTATGGGCATTATTATTTTGAAAGCGTGTGCGTGATTTTAATGTTTGTGATGGTGGGCAAACGCATTGAAAATGTTTCTAAAGACAAAGCTTTAGACGCTATGCAAGCCTTGATGAAAAACGCCCCAAAAACCGCCCTTAAAATGCACAATAACCAACAGATTGAAGTTTTAGTGGATAGCATTGTGGTGGGGGATATTCTAAAAGTCCTCCCTGGAAGCGCGATTGCGGTGGATGGTGAAATCATAGAGGGCGAAGGGGAATTAGATGAGAGCATGTTAAGCGGCGAAGCGTTGCCGGTTTATAAAAAAGTCGGCGATAAAGTCTTTTCAGGGACACTCAACAGCAACACGAGTTTTTTAATGAAAGCCACGCAAAATAACAAAAACAGCACCTTGTCTCAAATTATAGAAATGATCCATAACGCTCAAAGCTCAAAGGCAGAGATTTCTCGCTTAGCGGATAAGGTTTCAAGCGTGTTTGTACCAAGCGTGATCGCTATCGCTGTTTTAGCGTTTGTGGTGTGGCTCATCATCGCGCCTAAGCCTGATTTTTGGTGGAATTTTGACACCGCTTTAGAAGTGTTTGTATCGGTTTTAGTGATTTCTTGCCCTTGCGCTTTGGGGTTGGCTACGCCTATGAGCATTTTAGTAGCGAACCAGAAAGCGAGTTCTTTAGGATTATTTTTTAAAGACGCTAAAAGTTTAGAAAAAGCAAGGCTAGTCAATACGATCGTTTTTGATAAAACCGGCACGCTCACTAACGGCAAGCCTGTCGTTAAAAGCGTTCATTCTAACATAGAATTATTAGAGCTATTGAGTTTAGCGAGCAGTATTGAAAAGAGCAGCGAACATGTCATTGCTAAAGGGATTGTAGAATACGCCAAAGAGCATGACGCTCCCTTAAAAGAAATGAGTGAAGTTAAAGTGAAAACAGGTTTTGGCATCAGCGCTAAAACAGATTATCAAGGCGCTAAAGAGGTTATCAAAGTCGGTAATAGCGAGTTTTTTAACCCTATTAACACGCTAGAAATTCAAGAAAATGGGATTTTAGTGTTTGTGGGTAGAGTGATCAATGAAAAAGAAGACGAGCTTTTAGGGGCGTTTATTTTAGAAGATTTGCCCAAAAAAGGCGTGAAAGAGCATATCGCTCAAATCAAAAAATTAGGCATTAACACCTTTCTTTTAAGCGGGGACAATAGAGAGAATGTCCAAAAATGCGCGCTTGAATTAGGGATAGATGGCTATATCAGTAACGCTAAACCACAAGACAAGCTCAATAAGATCAAAGAGCTTAAGGAAAAAGGGCAGATCGTTATGATGGTGGGCGATGGCTTGAATGACGCTCCTAGCCTTGCTATGAGCGATGTGGCGGTGGTGATGGCTAAAGGGAGCGATGTGAGCGTGCAAGCAGCGGATATTGTGAGCTTTAATAACGACATCAAATCGGTTTATAACGCGATTAAATTGAGCCAGGCGACCATTAAAAATATCAAAGAAAATTTGTTTTGGGCTTTTTGTTATAATAGCGTGTTTATCCCTTTAGCTTGTGGGGTTCTTTATAAGGCTAATATCATGTTAAGCCCAGCGATTGCGGGTTTAGCGATGAGCTTAAGCTCTATGAGTGTGGTTTTAAACTCCCAAAGGCTAAGGAATTTTAAAATTAAGGATCATTGAATGAGAGTAACTTTTCAAGTGCCAAGCATTACTTGCAGCCATTGCGTGGATAAAATTGAAAAATTTGTGGGCGAAATTGAAGGCGTGAGCTTTATTGATGCGAGCGTGGAAAAAAAGAGCGTGGTTGTAGAATTTGACGCTCCAGCGACACAGGATTTGATTAAGGAAGCCTTATTGGATGCGGGGCAAGAAGTAATATAATAAGGTAGTGCGATATAGAAGTAGCGGGTTAAATACCGCAACATTCAAAAGGGTTGTTGTCTTTTAATGCTTTGTTTGGGCGTTTTCACGCCTTTCAATGGTGATTTATCATAACCATAAGAGAAAAAATTTATCGTATTTCCCCTTTTTCTTACTCCAATTTTTTATACATATAAATCTGCCTATTCAAGCCGCTAATTACACCACCCATAAAAGAAAGAGAGCTACAAGATAAATGGCTTTTGAATGATGAACGAATAAGTTCACAGATTTTAATAAACAATATGCATAACTCGTCAGGTTTCATATTGTCAACAAGGCATAAGCCCTATATATATTTAATAGGGACAAGAATACGAGAGCAATCATCCTTTAGGTCATTGTCTAGTCGCTGTATTAAGCCATCCAAGCCCTTTTGGACCCTTTTGGATTATCTCATGCATTCTTTCTAAAACACGATATTCCCTTGCTGAAAAAGAACAAGATGAATGCATGACATAAAGTCTGTTGCTTATTTTGCTTAACCTCTCTGTTAAGTTAGGTAATGATAAATCAAGATTTCTAATGTCTGGCATCACTATCCTTTATTTGCGACTATCATATTTTATCAGGCGTTGCCTTAAAAAACACTATTAGATCTTTTGGTAAGATTTATCCATTCCTACACAAATTTCACTAGAATCATCCCGCTAAATGCGTTGTTTTTATAAAATTCTATGCGATAGATCCTTTCTTGCTTGTCCAGTGAAAAGCGTTTTTGAAAATCTTTAAATCTAATCGTATAGCCCATTTCATTAGGCTTACTTTCATTAGAAACGCTAAAACCAATCACATTCGCGCGGATATTGTCCATAGCATGGATATAGAAACTCTCTTTTACTTCAACCACGCTCCCTATCTTAACCATTTGATCCTTATTGTCAATTTGCATTTTCACTTCTTCTAAAGAATGATCAAACTCTATATAAAAGGGCGACAATCGTGTCATGAGCTTGTTGCCGTATTTTAAAAACACTTCTTGCTTGTTTTTGACTAGCCCTACAATGTAAGCGTTGCTCTCTATGGGGATTTGTGGGATTTTAGTGTTATTAGGTAAAGGGAAATGATTGAGTTTAGGGCGTAAGTTAAAAAGGGGCATTTTAGGCAGAGAGCTGATTTTTGCCCACAAGCTTTTATCGTTGATTAGGGCATGCACGCTGTTAGGGTTAAGCTCAAAATCACGCTTAAAAGGGATATTGAGTTGATTGAGTAAGCCCTCAATGGCTTGCAAATGGTAAAACACCCTTGACTCTAGTGGGAGTTCTTTGCTGGCTTCATTGGCAAAAGCGCTCTTTTTTTGATTGATCGCATAAAAAGTTAGGGCTTTTTGCATTTCTGTATCGCCTTGAGCGGTGTGCGTGTTTTTTAAATGGTATTTTTCAATGGGGCGCAATAAATGGGCGTTAATATTCTCAATCGTATTGTTAGCAAAAGCAAGCAAATTAGGGAATTTCGCCCCCTTAACTTCATCTTGATCAATAATAAAGCAATTCCCCCAGCGTTTAGGATTGAGCATCGCATCAATATAAACAGGGCGATAATACCCACCGCCATCATGCAAGTGCAAGATGGCATCCATGCTAGGCTTTGCAATCAAGGATTTGATTTCTTGGATAGTGGGGTATTCAGGGTCATTCTTGTCTAAAGTGGCAAATTTGCGGTTCATATCCCCATACAAGCCCCTATGATTTCTTAACATGGAAGGCTTATTCAATACCGGAACCACTTCCACCAAGCCTTTTAAAACGCTATAGTGCATTAAAAACAAATTAGTCGCATTAAACCCTCCAGGCTCATCGCCTTGAATCCCTGCTAAAAGCAACAAATGGGGGGCTTTGTCCCTATCCTCTACATTTGTAGGGGCTTTTTCTATCGTTTCTATCGCATGCAAAAACACCCAAGAATACAAGCCCCACACTAAAAGCCATATTTTTTTCATCCAATCTCTCTACTCTTTGAAACTAAAAGATCGCTAATTATACCTAAAAACCTTTTTAAGGGTGTTTTTTGAAGTTTCTATGAAAAAGGAACGAAAAATGCTTGTGAATGATCAATTCTATTTAAAAGGTTCTTTATGGATATTTTAAAAACTCTTCAAAAGCATTTGGGCGATGTTGAAACAAGCGATTTCAAAACCAATGCGATAGAAAAATCCCAACAAATCGCTAAATTCAGTAGGGACATGAAAAATATAAACGAGAGCGTTGGAGCGTTACAAGTTTTGCAAATCGCTTGTAAAAAACTCCTGAATAAGAGCATGGGTTTGGAAGATAAAGACGCTTTGCAAGCTTCCATCATTAAACAGGAATTGCGAGAAATTGTAGAAAATTGCCAGTTTTTAGCCTCCCCTTTGTTTGACACTCAGCTCAACATTGCCATTAATGATGAAGTTTTTTCCATGATTGTGGATAATCCTTTGAATTTATTGGAAAATGTGGGCGGGTTTCAAGCTTATTTGGAAGAAAAATTAAACGAAATTAAGGAATTATTAGGTTATTTGAGCGAAAGCCTTTCAAACCCTAAAGCCTTTACGCCAAGTTTTTCAAATAAAAGCCTTAAAGATTTGTTGAGCGATGATTTGAGAGCTTAAAATCTAGCCCTCTAATTTAGAAAACTTGATTTTCCATAAAAAGAATGAGCCTAAAAACGCTATTACGAATAAGCCCACCAAGTAATAGCCCAAGTCTGTAAATTCCAGGCTTTGTAAGGTGCTTAAAAGGCGGTTTTCAAATTTTAAATGGAGTTTCTCACTAACGACTTGAAAAAGCTCAATCAACCCGATAAAAAGCGCGATGAACACGCTCAAGGCGGTGATGGAGATGTTGTAGTAGATTTTTCTTAAAGGGGTTTTGAACGCCCAATCATACGCCTTGAGCATGAACGCCCCATCTAATGTGTCAAACAAACTCATGCCAGCGGCAAAAAGAATGGGTAAAGAGAGCATGCCCACCACACTCACTTTAATCGCGCTACTAGAGAGGGCCAAAAGCGCGATTTCACTAGCGGTATCAAAGCCTAGCCCAAAAAGAAAACCCACAGGATAAATATGCCACGACTTGGAAACGAAATTAAATAAGGGCTTAAAAAAGCGATTGAGCAAGCCCCTACTCGTCAAAAGCCGTTCAATCTCTTCATTTTGTTGCTGGCTCAAGCTTTCATTAGAATGCGATTTTTTGAAGATTTTTAATAAATCCACTAAAATAATCGCATTCAATAGCCCTATAATGAGCAAGAAAAGTCCAGAAACTAAAGTCCCCACTACCCCCCCTATTTCTTCTAGCATCGGCGTATGCTCTTTAGCCCAAGCGATCGCAAACGCGCTGATGACGGTCATTAAAATCACCACGCTTGAATGCCCCATAGAAAAGTAAAACCCCACACCATAGGCGTTTTTGCCTTGTTGGGTGAGCTTTCTAATGGTGTTGTCTATGCAAGCGATATGATCCGCATCAAACGCATGCTTTGCCCCTAGCATGTAAGCCATAGACGCCGCCGCATAAAACGAAGCGTTATTAGCCATAAAGAGCAACGCTAAACCCAATGCATGCAAGAACACAATCGCTAAAAAATAAGGAAACCACAATTTCACAACGTGCCTTTTTGTAAAAATAATATTTTTTGAGTGATTGTAATATATTTTGTTAAATTAGAAAATCTTAAGATTTGTTTTTTGATTATTTTCTGCGAATTGCCCTAGAAAATTTTTAAGGGGAATGAGAGAATTTGAATTAAAATCAATCACTTCTTTTAATCTTTCATATTATTCTTTATATTCTTTCCTTATTTTACTTTTATCATCAAAAACATCTATATTGGTCTTGGTCAAATTCTCTAATCCAAGCGCTTCTAAATAGGCATACAGCATATTTTTTCTTATGTCTTTAATCGGTTTATAATGTTCTTTACTTTTAATGCATTCTAAATATCCTTCAAAACATTTAAGAAATTCATCGTGTTCAGCAATTTCTAATAATAGGGTTTCTAAATCGCCATCATCTTGATTGTTAGGGAATAAAAAGATTTGTTCTTCTGAAATAGTTTGTTTCGTTTTTGATACGACTGTTAAAATCTCTTTTTTATTACTCTCATAGTTTTTATCCGCATCAAAAATGATAAGTGTTTTATCGTATTTTTCAATTTCAAGCAATCGTTTAGATAGGTTATCTTTTCCTTTTATATTTTGCACCTTAAAATTTTTGATTGGAATATCTTCTAGAAAATACAGATAAACTTCTAAAAACACCTTATCGCTTGGACCTTCTACAAAAATCAGTATTTCTTTATCTGCCATTGAATGATCCTAATCTTAGTATGATGCTTTAGCCAAAAAGATTCTCTTCATTTTCAAAATAATATTCTAAATTTTCTCCATAATAAGGCTCTGCAACAATTAAATCATCGTATTGTTCTAAGCAAAACAACTTAGTTTGATGCACAAAATCCTTTTCTCTGATAACTTGATCTAAAATTTCTATAAATTCTTGGTTGTGGGTAGTCATAAACACTTGCAAATTACCATCTTTATTATTATTGATAAAATCAATAATATTTTTTAACAATAATCTCATGCGAGAAAAGTGTAAGCCATTTTCCACTTCATCAATATAAATCGTTTTTGCGTTATTGGCAATAAAAGTGCTTACAATATACAAATATTTAATCAAACCATCACCAAACATAGATAATGGGATTTTTTCTTTTATACCTTTCACTTTTAATTTGAGTTGGTTGTTGGTATTAAAGCTAATAGATTGGATATTGTTATCAAATTGATTAAGATGTTTATTTAATTCTTCTTCTAATTGGTTGTTACTGCAAATTTTACTCACCGCTTGAATCATATGAGCTTGCCTGTAAACAACATCGCTAGGTATTATGGTAGTGCTTTCAAAGGGTAAAAGTTTTTGCAATTGACTAGGTTCAAAATTCTTAAATTGCCTATTGTAGCCTGACTGATTAGGAATTGGTGGGAAATTAGGAATTTTAGCAATATTCAAATGATCGTTATAAATTTCTTCATTATTTTTTTTAAGAGTGAAATTGAGCTGAGAGGGCATTTGAGTTTGTTCTGCTGTGGGTATTATTTGCGACTCTATTACCTTTTGGTTTTCACTGGCTATGAATTTTATTTGCAAATCCAAGGTCTGATTGTTGTCTAAAGTTGTAACAATTTGTATTTCTTCCTTAGTGTCTAAACCATAAAACATCAAGTTCTTTGATTCTGTTGTTAAAGGCTCTTTGCGTATATTGTCATAAATTTCTGTTAGATTAGTGCATGGGTGCATGGATTTTCCCACTAAACAATACAACGCTTCTAATAAATTAGATTTACCCACATTGTTCCCACCAGTAATAATGTTGAGTTTGGTAAAACCATCAATTTGAGTGTTCTTAAAATTCTTAAAGTTTTTAATGCGAACAGACTGAATCATTGAACCCCTTTATCCAAACAAAAATTGATGCTAAATTTTCATATTATAACGCATGCGATTACGAAAAAAATTAATAGGAAATAAATAAGAAATCATAAAAATAAAAGCATTATATAAATTATCTTGCTTGGATTAGTTTTTCCCACCCAAAAATTTGATCCATTCGTCTCTGTCAATCAAAAGCACTCCGTTAGCTTGAGCCAGTTTTTGAGCGGCCTGCGTGAAGTAGCTGTTGGTGATCACGCAAGCTTTTTCGCAAGCGTAGTAAGCTTTAGAAGAGACCACCTCTTGAATGGCTTTGGGCGAAACTTTATGCGAGTAGCGTTTGGCTTGAACCGCCCATTTGACGCCATCTTTTTCTACAATCAAATCCGCTCCATAATCGCCGCTTTTTTGAGTGATTGTAACTTCAAAACCTTTTGAAGTGAAAAAGATTTTGGAATATTCTTCAAATTCAAAGCCGTTCATGGCGTCTATTTTTTGCAAAATGCGTTTGAGTTGGTGCTTCTTATACGAAGAAATAACGCCTTGAAAAAGCACTAATATGGAAAAAACGCCAAGAAGCGCAAACAATTTTAAAAGCAAATCGTTAGCTGAGGTTACTAATTTCAATTCTAGGGCTTTTTCCAATACAACATGCCAAGCTAAATAAATCCCTACCGAAAATAAAATGACAAAAATAAAAAATACAATCTTTTTCATGCCCTAAAGCCACTCGGCATTTTCTATAGCGTTCAAACGCTTTTCTAAACCCTCCATAAGAGAATAGTAAGCCTTATTAATGGCCTTGATTAAAGCGTTATGGTAGGATTTGTCCTCTTGGGAAAAAAGAGAGGGGTTATCGCCCAAACGATTAGCGTAATAAACAGGCACGCTGAAAGCGGTGGGGATTAAAAGGGTGTCAAACGGGCAAGCGGTTTGCGGGACGCATTCTAAAATCAAGCTCGCTTGAAGGTTTAAAAAACGCATGACGGCTTTTGGGTCAGCGTTAGGCTCAATAGTCTTTTTAAGCCTTTCTTTAATGGCTTTTAAATCTTTAGGACTCTCTTCAAAAGAAAAAAAAACATTGCCTGAAACATTGAAAGTGAAAGCGCTTTTATCTTTTAAAAAATAAGCGATTTGCTGGGCGAGTGCTTTTTTAAATTCTTTTTGGTAAAAGGGCGGCACAAAATGGGCGTTAAAAAAGATTTTAGGGGGGGTTAAAGTAAAAGCGGTTTTTAAAGCACTGTTTTTGGGGTAATCTTTATATTTTAAATGCAGAGTCGTTTTGTTGAAAAACTGACACCCTAGTAAAATAAAAGCAATACCAACGCTTAAAACCCTTAACATTCTATCAAACGCCCATGCTCTAATTTCACATGCTTGGTGGCTAATTTAAGCGTGCTTGGGTTGTGCGAGATGAGAATGATCAAGCGGTTTTGTTTCAATTCTAAAATGCTTTGTTTGACGCTCTCTTCTGTGTGATTGTCTAAAGCGGAAGTGGCTTCATCAAAGATTAAAACTTGAGCGTCTTTATACAAAGCTCTTGCAATGGCGATCCTTTGGCGTTGGCCGCCACTAAGGTTAGCGCCAAATTCATCTAAAACGCTTTCTATCCCATGAGGCATTTTTTCCACAAAATCTAAGGCTTGAGCTTTTTTTAGGCATTCTTTGATTTTTACCTCATCAATTTCTAAACCATACGCCACATTTTCAGCCACGCTCCCATTAAAAATAAACACCCTTTGAGTGACAACGCTAATCTTTTCCCTCAAGGATTTTTGAGTGATGCTTTCTATTTTTTGATCATTGATGAAAATTTCGCCCCTACTTGGCTCATAAAGGCGTAAGATCAGATTCACTAACGAGCTTTTACCGCTCCCGCTTTCGCCTTTTAGAGCGATGATTTCATTTTGTTGGAATTTCAAACTAATATCGCTTAAAACATAACGCTCCTGATCTTCTAGCGCATAAGCCAGCCATACCTTTTTAAATTCAATGGTGTGTATAGAGTCATCTAGCGTTAATTCCCCATCAACAATAGCCGGCTCTCTTTCTAAAATCTCATGAATCCTGTCGCTAGCGACTAAGGCTTCTTGAAAATTAGAAACGATCCTAGTTAGGCGTTTGATCGGCGTATAAAGCATAAAAAGGGCTGTGATGAAAGAAAAAAACGCCCCCACGCTAATATGGCCCCTAATCACTTCATTCCCCCCTAAATAAATCACTAACGCTATCGCAATAGAGCCTAAAAACTCCATTAAAGGCGAAGAAATTTCAGCCACGGCGATGTTTTTGATACCGATCTTAAAAAACGCTTCATTTTCTTTCACAAAAGCCTTATGCTCTAATTTTTCGCCATTAGAAATTTTAATCGCTTCCACATTGTTAAAGACTTCACTCAAACGAGCGGTGATTTTGGCGTTACTCTCTTGATGGGATTTAGCGAGTTTTTTAACCTTACGAATGATTTTACTGATAGGAATGGCGGCTAGTGGCATGATCACTAGCCCCACTAACGCTAATTTAGGGCTTTGATAAATGACCACCCCCACTAATCCCACAATCGTTAGCCCCTCTCTTAGGCTCTCTGAAAGGTAATTGGACAAACTCGCTCTAATCAAACCTATATCATTGGTGATCCTTGCGATCAATTCGCCCTTTTTAGTCCTGTTAAAAAAATCCATTTCCATTTTGAGAAGGCTTTCTAACATGGTGTTGCGTATTTTTTTGACAATATCAAGCCCAATAAAGTTAGTGAAATAAGTGCCTAAATACATGCCCCCACTCTTACCCAAATACGCCAAAATCACTAAAAAAGGTAAAATTTTGAGCATGTGAGTGTCTTTATTGATAAAAATTTCATCTAAAGTGGGCTTGACTAAATAAGTCCCCCAAGCCGTGCTTAAAGCCACCACTAAAGAAGAAAATAAAACCACTATAAAACCTTTATAATGCTCTTTAAGATATTTAGAATAACGCCTAAAAAAGAGTTTCAAATGCTTAACCTTTGGATTTGATTAAACTCTTATTATAGTGTTTTTATTAAGGGATTTTTAACGCTTTAATAAACAGCTTAAAGCCATCTATTAGAATTTAGCGCTAAGGGTTGTCATCAAATGGCTCCTGTCTGAATAAAGCGCTTTAGAGCCAGGCGTGGGCCTGTAACTCCCTACCGTAAAGCCTGAATGCGTCATCACGCCCAAATATTCTAACTTCACGCTCGCCGTCAAACTCTTACTGATTTTATAGCCCACATTAACAGCCGCGCTCGCTTCATTGGCTAAAGTGCCGCTAGTCCAACGCCACAAAGTCCCCCACAGCCATTTTTTATGCACGCCCCCACCAAAAACCCAACCAGAGACGGCATCAGCGGTTACCACATGGCTTAAGGCTTGCCCTATATCATAAACGCTATTGGTCCAAAAATCAATGCCTAAAGGGTTTCCTGTCGTGCCGATGTAAGCGTTTGCGTTTTTCCACACTTTATAAAACGCTCCCCCAAAATTAAATTCATTGTAATCAAATCGTTGCCTAATGAGCAAGCTTTGCCCAGCAGTGCCCGCTTTCACAGCGTAACGATAAGTATCCCTTTTTAAGGGGGCATGGACAGGGAGCAAAATATAAGCTTTGGTTTCGGATCTAAAGCCCACGCCATCAAAATTAGGGTTGCTATCATAGCCTACAACCACCCCAGGGCTATAATAAGTCCCGGGCGAAAACTGGAAAAAAGGGCTGACGCTAATCCCTTTTCTTTCATAAGTGTAGTTCACTAAATGGATACCATAGTTTAGAGTGCGCCCGTTTTTAATCACGGTTCTTGGAGAATAGAAATCATAAATCCATTGCCCATAAGCGAACGCCCTACCCCATGAGCTAAACCACCATAATTTGTGGCTTCCCTCATTTTTATCCTTAACTTTAGCGCTGATTTCAAAACCTTGCGTGTAAGAGCTCATATAAGGAGCGCTGGATTGATAACGCCCTCCTTTAGCCGTAAAAATATCCTTATAGCGGTATTCTAAAAAAGCGTTATTCATCACATAATTACGGCGGATTTTATTAGCCCTAGCGTTCCCACACGCTATAGAATCAATCACCTTGCCATCAGAACCAAGCGCGCATTCATGGATACTCGTGCCATCAAGCAAGGCCCTTTTACCTCCTAAATAGCCATCCCAATAACCGATGTAGTTATAAATAACCGATCCGCCTTGATTGAATTTCGTGCTGTCATAAGCGATCCCACCAATTGTGCCGCCAACTTTTCCCTCTAAAACATGCCCTTGATCTTTAAGGCTTTTGGATAAAAAATCCGCATAAATATTGCCCTGACCCACAGCGGTTACAAAAGTCTCTGTAGGATAAATCCCCCTAGCTATGTCAATCTTTTTTTTATTAAAGCCAACTTTAGAAAAGGACTCCGCTAAAACTTCAATTTTATAATCAAACGCTTGCAAAAAAGCACTCAAACTTAAAACATATAACCCACAAAAAACTTGATTCTTTAAAGGCGCGCTATTTTTCATTTTTTCCCTTTTAATAGCCAATACATCTTAAAGACTACAATTCTTAACTGATCTAAAAACAAAGAAGCATAATCAAGCTATTTATTTACTTTTAATTAACTCAACTATTTTAGATTATAACGAAATTTTTTTAATTTCATCATAAAATGAGATAAAGTAAATCAAAATTTAATCAAAGTGGGGTTTTTGTGCCGTTTTACAACCAAACCCATTTTTTAAAAAATGCCAAAAAGCATTTTTAAGTTTGACAATCAATCTAATAGCAAAAACTCCAACACCGCCATGCGCATCGCTACGCCATTTTTGACTTGCTCTAAAACTTTAGATCGCCTATCTTCTAACACCGCGCTTTCTATATCAATATCCCTATGCACCGGGCCTGGGTGTAAAATAATGACCTCTTTATTTTTAGCATGAGCCTCTAGGCGTTTTTGGGTGATGCAATAAGCGTTGCCGTAATCTTTCAAGCTCGCAAAAATGGGCGCGTTGTGCCGTTCGGTTTGGGTCCTCAAACTCATTAAGATGTCAGCAAATCCTATCGCTTCTTCAATATTATGCGTCGTTCTTAAAGGAGTGCTAGGGAGCATGGAGCTTGGAGCGCACAGCATGATCTCAAGCCCTAGTCTTTGGAGCAATTTAATGTTGCTATTAGCCACTCTTGAATTTTTCACATCGCCTATAAAAGCGATTTTCTTCCCTTTTAGATTTTCCAAACTGCCAAAATGCCGATAAAGGGTGAGCAAGTCTAATAACGCTTGGGTAGGATGAGCGCTTGTGCCGCTTCCTGCGTTAATCAAGGGGCATTGTGAAAATTCAGCTAATTTAAAAGGTGCGCTTGAAAAAGCATGCCGTGTGATGATAGCGTCAGGCTGCATGGCATGGATATTTTTAAAAGTGTCTATCAAAGTTTCACCCTTTGAAGTGGAGCTTGTTTGCATGTTTAATTTCACTATTTTTGCCCCCAACCTTAAGCTTGCGATTTCAAAACTAGACACCGTTCTGGTGGAATTTTCAAAAAATAACGCCACGATGATTTTATTGTGCATTTTTTCTTTCGTTTCTAAAAATACGGCGTTAAAATCGTTCGCATAAACGCTCGCTTTGTTCAATAAAAGCTTGATTTCATCTAGGCTTAAATCGCTGGTTTGGAGCAAGTGTCGGCATTTTTTTGGCATAAAACCCCCTTTTAGTTATAATACAGATTTTATTTTAGCTAAAAATGGCATGGGTTTTAGCAAGGAATGGGCTTGAAAAATCTCTCAACACTTCTGGTGTTTTTATTCTTTTGTTTGGGGTGTGTGAGCAATTTTAATGAGGACACCTACACGCTAGACTTAGTTCTAGAAAAAAAGATCCAAGCCAGCAGAAAGGGCGAAATCACCCAAAATAATGTGCCTATCATCACAGCTATCGCTACGCATTTAAACGATGTGGATAGCGGCACTTACTATGACCATGAGTATTTTTTAGTGGAGATTTTCACGCAAAATAACGACTGGATAGATGATGGCTATATTTCTTATGAGCTTTTTGGCACAAAACCTACAGGCTCAGAGCCTTTATGGGTGCGAGAAATCACAAAAGACGAATTTGATGGCATTTTAGAAACCACGAACCGGTGGAGCCGAGCCTTTTTGCTCGCTTTTAACAAATTGGATTATTTAGCGGTGCAAGAAGCCAAATTAGAGCTTGATGCCTATAGTTTAGGCAAGATTGTTTTTAATTTCGCTTACCAAGTCCCCTTACCTCAATTTTAATGCGCCTAGATTACGCCCTATTCAACCAGCATTTAGCAAATAGCAGAGAAAAAGCTAAAGCGTTGGTTTTAAAAAATCAAGTTTTAGTCAATAAAATAGTGGTTTCTAAACCCTCTTTTATCGTTAAAGAGGGTGATCAAATTGAACTCATCGCTCCAAATCTATTCGTTAGCAGGGCTGGGGAAAAATTAGGGGCTTTTTTAGAAAATCACTTTATAGATTTTAAAGAAAAGGTCGTTTTAGATGTGGGAGCGAGTAAGGGGGGCTTTAGTCAAGTGGCTCTTTTAAAAGGGGCTAAAAAGGTGCTTTGCGTGGATGTGGGGAAAATGCAATTAGATGAGGGTTTGAAAAACGACCAACGCATAGAATGTTACGAAGAATGCGATATTAGAGGGTTTAAAACGCCAGAAAAAATTGATTTAGCGCTTTGTGATGTGAGTTTTATTTCTTTATATTGTATTTTAGAAGCGATTGCGCCTTTAAGCGGTGAATTTTTAGCGCTTTTCAAACCGCAATTTGAAGTGGGCAGAGCCACAAAACGCAATAAAAAGGGGGTAGTAATGGATAAAGAAGCCATTTTAAACGCTTTAGAAAACTTTAAAAACCATTTAAAAACAAAGGATTTTCAAATCTTAACGATCCAAGAAAGCTTAGTGAAAGGGAAAAACGGGAATGTTGAATTTTTTATCCATTTCAAGCGAGCCTGAGATTAAAAGCCTAGCTATCGGTAAATTTGATGGCTTGCATTTAGGGCATCAAGCCCTTTTTAAGGAATTAAAAGATCCCAAAGCCCTTTTAATCATAGAAAAAAAGCATTACACTAAGGGCTATTTAACCCCCTTAAAATACCGCGCCAAACTCGTTAAGATGCCTTTATTTTTTGTGTATTTAGAAGAGATTTCACAATTAAATGCTCTAGATTTTTTAGAGCTTTTAAAAAAGAAATTCCCCAATTTAGAACGCCTAGTGGTGGGCTATGATTTCAGGTTTGGGCATGGAAGACAAAACGACGCTTTATTTTTAAAAGAGCGTTTTGAAAAAACCATTATTGTGCCTGAAGTGAAAATCCAAAACATCAGCGTGCATTCTAAAATCATCAAACTAGCCCTAAGTCATGGCGACTTACTTTTAGCTAACAAGCTCTTAGGCAGGCCTTATGAAGTGTGCGGGGAAGTCATTAGTGATCAAGGCTTAGGGCATAAAGAATTAGCGCCTACTTTAAATATCAAAACCAAAGATTTTATCCTCCCTAGCTTTGGGGTGTATGCGAGTTTGGTGAGAATAAAAGATCAGATTTATCAAAAAAGCGTGAGTTTTATAGGCAATCGCTTAAGCACGGATCACAATTTCGCCATAGAATGCCATGCAATTGACACTATCATAGAAAACCCGCCCAAAGAAATCGCTTTGCGTTGGGTTCAAAAAATACGAGACAACATGCGTTTTAATTCTTTAAAAGAGCTTAAAAACCAGATCCAACAAGACATCTTAATGGCCAAAGAGATTTTGAGATAATTTGTGTTAAAATGGCTTTTAAAAACCTTAAAAATGGAAAAATTTGATGCGATTGAGTAACGCTGACTTGGAACGATTAAAAAGCATGGCGAACACGCTTCGCTTTTTGTGCGCGGACATGATAGATAAGGCTAATAGCGGGCATCCGGGCGTGTGCTTAGGGTTAGCTGATGTGATGGTGGTTTTAAGCTTGCACCTTAATCTAAACCCCACCAACCCCAAATGGCTCAATAGGGACAGGTTGGTTTTTAGCGGAGGGCATGCGAGCGCGTTAGCGTATAGTTTGTTGCATTTATGGGGCTTTGATTTGAGTTTAGACGATTTAAAGCGTTTCAGGCAATTACACTCTAAAACCCCAGGACACCCCGAATTGCACCACACCGAAGGCATTGAAATCACCACAGGCCCTTTGGGGCAAGGTTTTGCTAACGCTGTGGGCTTTAGCATGGCGAGCCAATACGCTCAAACCCTTTTGGATAAAAAAACGATCTCTCATAAAGTCTATTGCTTGTGTGGGGATGGGGATTTGCAAGAAGGCATTAGCTATGAGAGCGCTTCTTTAGCCGGACACCTTCGCCTTGATAACCTCATTGTGATTTATGATAGTAATCAGATCAGTATTGAAGGCACTATTAATATCAGTTTTAGCGAACAGGTTAAAATGCGTTTTTTAGCGCAAAATTGGGAAGTTCTAGAATGCGATGGGCATGACTATCAAGCCATTAATGACGCTTTAGAAGAAGCCAAAAAATCCCCTAAACCCACGCTTTTAATCGCTCATACGATCATTGGTAAGGGGGCTATTGGTTTAGAGGGGAGTGAAAAAACGCATGGATCGCCTTTAAACAAAGAAGTGTTAAAACAATCCAAAGAAAACGCTCAAATCAATCCCAATGAAAGCTTTATAATCAGCCCAAAAAACAAAATGCATTTTGAAGAAGTGAAAGTTAGGGGTATTAGTTTAGAAGCCTTATGGGAAAAATCCTTAAGCCCTAAAACAAAAGAAAAAATCCATGCGTTAAAGAATTTTGATTTTAACGCCATTAATTACCCCGCCTTTAAAAAAGGCGAATCTCTAGCCACGAGAGTGAGTAACGGCATGATTTTAAACGCTATCGCTAAAGAATGCGAGGGCTTTTTAGGGGGGAGCGCGGATTTAGCCCCATCCAATAACACGCATTTGAAACACTCTGGCGATTTCCCTTTAGGGCAAAACCTGCATTTTGGGATCAGAGAGCATGCCATGGGGGCTATCACTAACGCTTTAGCGGCGTATGGCTTGTTTTTGCCTTTTTGTGCGACCTTTTTTGTGTTTAGCGATTATTTAATGCCTAGCATGCGTTTGAGCGCTTTAATGAAACTAAAAGCCCTTTTTATCTTCACGCATGACAGCATTGGCGTGGGCGAAGACGGGGCAACGCACCAACCCGTAGAGCAATTGAGCCATTTACGAGCCTTGCCTAATTTTTACGCTTTCAGACCCAGCGACGCTTTTGAAAATACGGCTTGCATGCAAGTGGCGTTAAGTTTGAACGCTCCTAGCGCTCTTATTTTATCGCGCCAGAATTTGCCCGTGCTTGATGAGGTTTCTAAAGAGCAGGTTTTAAAAGGGGCGTATGTTAAACACCACTCTAAAGATCCCATTATCACGCTTGTTGCGAGCGGAAGTGAAGTCTCTTTGGCTTTAGAGAGCGCTCAAATTTTAGAGCGAGAAAATATCCAAACGCAAGTCATCAGCGTGCCATGCTTTGATTTATTGATAGAGCAAGATGAAAGCTATCTTAAAGAACTCTTTAAGGGTAAGGTCTTAGTGATTGAAGCGAGCCGCGCGATAGAGTGGTATCGTTTTGCGGATAAAATCATTGGCATGGATTCTTTTGGTAGCTCAGCAAAGGGCGATAAACTCTTTGAAAAATTTGGCTTTAGCGTTGAAAATGTTACCGCTCAAGCTAAAAGGTTACTCAACGCATGAACTTAGAAAAACTTTTTTTAGAAAAAACCCCCCTATTTGTTTTTAGCTCCACCAGGCGTTTAAAACATTTCTATTTAGAGCAAGGCGAAGGGTTTTTGCCTAACGCAATGAGCATGGGGAATTTTTTTGAACAGGCTTTTTACATCCCTAATAAAAAGAAAATCCCTAAAAACGCACGCCAAATTTTAATGATAGACACCATTAAAGCCATCGCTAAAGAAAAAAAATCCATTCTTGAAGGGCTTTTGCTTTTTGAAAACAGCTTTTTAGGGTATTTGGAAAGCACTTCTTTTTTGTTTGATTTGTTTGATGAATTAAGCTCCGCTTGTATCAAACTCAATGAACTTTCTTTTAAAGACATTTATTTGGATTATGAAAAGCATTTAGAAGTTTTAGAAATGATTTATAATCGTTACATTAAAAAGCTAGAAGAATTAGGCTTTTATGACAAAATCATGCAAGAAAAGCCCACGATTTTAAAAGAATTTTTTGAGCATTTTTCCTCCATTGAATGGCATTTAGACGGCTTTATGAGCGTTTTTGAAAGGCAATGCTTATTAGAAGTGGCCGAATTAGTGCCTATCACTTTACACCTGTCATGCGATAAATACAATCAAAAATTCTTGGAATTTCTCAATCTCAAATTAGAAACGGATTGCGATTATTCCATTGATTTTAAAACCCAAAAGATCCTTTCTCAAACTTTTAATGATCAAAAAATAGAGCCAAAGCTTTACGCTAACTCCAGTTATTTAAAACAAGGCGCTTTAGTTTTACAAACCATAGAAGAATATTTGCAAAAAGATAACGACCCTAATAAAATGGCGATCATCACGCCTAATGCGGATTTTTTGCCTTTTTTAAAACTTTTAGACAAAAACAACAATTTGAATTTTGCGATGGGATTAGGGGCTAAAAACAGCCCTTATTATACAGAGCTTGTCAAAATATTAGAAGATTTACAAACAAGCGATTGTAATTTGAGCGAGTCTGCGTTATTGGATTTAGAAAATATTACGCTCCCGCTTTTAGAACAACAAAGCTCTAAAGAAAAAGCGCCCTTAAAAGAAGCGCATTCTCAAATCATGCACCAGTATCATCTTTTAAAAGACACGCTTAAAAACTACAGCCTTAAAGATTTATTGTATTTGTATTTGCAAGAATTTGAAGCCAATTTCCGCTTAGACGATTCTAGTGGGGGCAAAATACGAGTCATGGACACTTTAGAGACAAGGGGCATGCAATTTGATAAAATCGTTATTGTGGATTTTAATGAAACTTGTGTGCCAAGCCTTAAAGATTGCGATTTGTTTTTAAACTCTGCTTTAAGGAAATCGCTCAACCTCCCCACTTTATTGGATAAGAAAAATTTGCAAAAACACTATTACTACCAGCTCTTTAAAAACTCTAAAGAAGTGGTGCTTTCTTATATAGAGAGCGAAACTTCAAAAGCCTCTAACATGCTTTTAGAATTGGATTTACACACAGAGCCTATCAAAGACGCTTACACGCTTTTTGAAACAAGCCCTTTAAAAGACTACCAAGAAGAAGAAATCAAAGCCGCTATCCCTAAAGATTTTAGCTTTAGCGCTAGCTCATTGAACGCTTTTTTAACTTGCAAGCGCCGTTTTTACTACCACTACATGAAGCACTTCAAAGAAAGCCCTAAAGACGAAAATAATAACGCTGTGGGCAGTTTGCTCCATGAACTTTTAAAAGAAGCTTATGAAAAAGACAAAAACCCCTATTCATTAGAAGAAAGGCTCATTTGGCTCTTAGAAACAAGAGAAAACATTACCCCTAAAGAGCGTTTAGACACTCTTGTAGCACTCAAAAAAATCCAGGCTTTTTATCTTAAAGAAAAAGAACGCTTTAATACAAAAATCAAAATCCTTGATCTTGAAAAAAGCTTTGAAACGATCATTCAAGGCGTTATTTTTAAAGGGCGTATAGACAGGATTGACAAAACGGCTGACAATGAGATTATTTTATTGGATTACAAATTCAAAAACGATTTGAAATTAGACAACATGAGCGAAAAACAACGAAAAAGCTTAAGCCCCATAGAAATCTCTCAAATCAGCACCGATTATCAAATGGCCATCTACGCGTGCACTCTTAAAAATTTAGGCTACAAAGATCCTATAAAAGCCTTTTTTTATGATTTGAGAAAGGGCGAGTTGCTAGAAGAAGACAAGCTTGTTTTACAGGCTAAAATGGATCATTTGGAATTTTCTCTTATCCCCAAGCTCAAACAAGAGATTGATTTTGAAAAAACTTTAGAGGCTAAAGATTGTGAATATTGCTCTTTTAAAGACATGTGCAACCGATGAAATCTAAAAAACTTTATTTAGCTTTAATCATAGGGGTTTTATTAGCGTTTTTAACCCTATCTTCATGGCTGGGTAATAGCGGTTTAGTGGGGCGTTTTGGGGTGTGGTTTGCCGCACTCAATAAAAAATATTTTGGGTATCTTTCATTGATTAATTTACCCTATTTAGCGTGGGTTTTATTCCTTTTATACAAGGCTAAAAACCCTTTTACAGAAATCGTTTTAGAAAAAACTTTAGGGCATCTATTAGGCATTTTATCTTTACTCTTTTTACAATCTAGCCTGTTGAATCAAGGGGAAATCGGCAACAGCGTGCGTTTGTTTTTACGCCCTTTTATAGGGGATTTTGGGCTTTATGCACTTATGGTGCTTATGGTAGTTATTTCTTATTTGATTTTATTCAAACTGCCCCCTAAAAGCGTTTTTTATCCTTATATGAACAAAACACAAAACCTTTTAAAAGAGATTTACAAACAATGCTTACAGGCTTTTAGCCCTAATTTTAGCCTGAAAAAAGAGGGTTTTGAAAACACCTCATCAGATTCTCAAAAAAAAGAAACCAAAAACGAAAAAGAAAACCTCAAAGAAAACCCTATTGATGAAAACCACAAACCCCCTAACGAAGAATCGTTTCTAGCGATCCCTACCCCCTATAACACGACTTTAAACGATTCAGAGCCGCAAGAAGGCTTAGTCCAAATTTCCTCCCACCCCCCTACCCATTACACCATTTACCCTAAAAAAAACCGATTTGATGATTTGGCTAACCCCACTAACCCCACTTTAAAAGAAACTAAGCAAGAAACTAAAGAAAGAGAACCCACGCCTACAAAAGAAACTCTTACGCCCACCACACCCAAACCTGCCATGCCCGCATCTGTACCCAACACAGAAAATGACAACAAAACAGAAAACCAAAAAACCCCCAACCACCCAAAAAAAGAAGAAAGCCCACAAGAAAACCCACAAAAAGAAAATCAAAAAGAAAATATAGAAGAAAAAGAAAATCTTAAAGAAGAAGAAAAAGAAACACAAAACGCTCCAAGCTTTAGCCCACTAACCCCCACCAGCGCTAAAAAACCCGTTATGGTTAAAGAATTGAGCGAAAATAAAGAGATATTAGACGGATTGGATTATGGCGAAGTGCAAAAACCCAAAGATTATGAGCTTCCCACCACGCAATTATTGAATGCGGTTTGTTTGAAAGAAACTTCTTTAGACGAAAACGAGATTGACCAAAAAATCCAGGATTTATTGAGCAAGTTGCGCACCTTTAAAATTGATGGCGATATTATCCGCACTTATTCAGGCCCTATTGTAACCACTTTTGAATTCCGCCCAGCCCCTAGCGTTAAGGTGAGCCGTATTTTAGGCTTGAGCGATGATTTAGCGATGACTTTATGCGCTGAATCCATCCGCATTCAAGCCCCCATTAAGGGTAAAGATGTCGTTGGTATTGAAATCCCTAACAGCCAAAGCCAAATTATTTATTTAAGAGAAATTTTAGAGAGCGAATTGTTTCAAAAATCCAGCTCGCCCTTAACTCTAGCTTTAGGCAAAGACATTGTGGGTAACCCTTTCATCACGGATTTAAAAAAGCTCCCCCACTTGCTCATCGCCGGCACGACAGGGAGCGGTAAGAGCGTGGGCGTGAATGCGATGATTTTATCCTTACTTTATAAAAACCCCCCTGATCAACTCAAATTAGTGATGATCGATCCTAAAATGGTGGAATTTAGCATTTATGCGGACATCCCTCATTTACTCACGCCCATTATCACCGACCCTAAAAAAGCTATTGGGGCTTTACAAAGCGTGGCTAAAGAAATGGAGCGCCGGTATTCTTTAATGAGCGAATACAAGGTTAAAACCATTGATTCTTATAATGAGCAAGCCCCAAGTAATGGCGTTGAAGCGTTCCCCTATTTGATTGTGGTGATTGATGAATTAGCGGATTTGATGATGACAGGGGGAAAAGAAGCGGAGGTTCCTATCGCTAGAATCGCTCAAATGGGGCGAGCGAGCGGCTTGCACCTCATTGTAGCGACCCAACGCCCGAGCGTGGATGTCGTAACCGGCTTGATTAAAACCAATTTGCCTTCAAGGGTGAGTTTTAGGGTAGGCACTAAGATTGATTCTAAAGTGATTTTAGACACCGATGGGGCGCAAAGCTTGTTAGGAAGGGGCGATATGCTCTTTACCCCCCCAGGAACAAACGGGTTAGTGCGCTTGCATGCCCCCTTTGCCACTGAAGATGAAATCAAAAAAATCGTGGATTTTATTAAAGCCCAAAAAGAGGTGGAATATGATAAAGATTTCTTGCTAGAAGAATCGCGCATGCCTTTAGACACCCCTAACTATCAAGGCGATGACATTCTAGAAAGGGCTAAAGCGGTGATTTTAGAAAAAAAGATCACTTCTACGAGTTTTTTACAACGCCAATTAAAAATCGGCTACAACCAAGCCGCCACCATTACTGACGAATTAGAAGCTCAAGGCTTTCTATCCCCAAGAAACGCCAAAGGCAACAGAGAGATTTTGCAAAATTTTTAGGCTTTGTTTCCATTGGATATTGGTAATAAAAACATTGTTTTTAATTTTTAAAATTTTTTAAACTTTATTTAATAGTTTTATTTTAAAACTCATTTTCTTAAGGGGATGGGGGCTATTTTGAAATCATTCTCCCCTAAAAACCCCAACTAAATCCCCTAAAAGACCGCTTTAAAAAATTACCGCTTGCTTTTCGCAAGCTTTTTATGATTGATTTTAAAAATGCCTGTGCGCATTTTTTAGGCTTTACCACCAATCCTTTATTAAAAACAAAAACTTTTCTCAATGATACAAACGACACCAACCTTTCATCTATTAATCAAATATTATCTGTGGTTTCCCTAACTCCTAGTAAAATTACCTAAAAATTTCATATTCAAGGATAGCCATGAGCCCCCAACCCGCCACCAAAAAACCCTTAAAATCCCTTTTAGCCGCTAGTTCAGGTAATTTAGTGGAATGGTATGACTTTTACGCTTATGCGTTCTTAGCGCCTTATTTCGCTAAGGAATTTACCCACACGAACGACCCCACTTTAGTGCTCATCTCAGCTTTTTTAGTTTTCATGTTAGGGTTTTTCATGCGCCCTTTGGGGAGTTTGTTTTTTGGTAAATTGGGGGATAAAAAGGGGCGTAAAACTTCTATGGTGTATTCCATTATCCTTATGGCGCTAGGCTCTTTCATGCTCGCATTGCTCCCCACTAAAGAAATCGTAGGGGAATGGGCGTTTTTGTTTTTATTGTTAGCCAGGCTTTTACAGGGCTTTAGCGTGGGAGGCGAATATGGCGTGGTCGCTACTTATCTCTCTGAATTAGGCAAGAATGGCAAAAAAGGTTTTTATGGCTCTTTCCAATATGTAACTTTAGTGGGAGGGCAACTCTTAGCTATTTTTTCGCTCTTTATCGTTGAAAACATTTACACGCATGAGCAAATCAGCGCGTTCGCTTGGCGTTATTTATTCGCTTTAGGGGGTATATTAGCCCTACTCTCGCTCTTTTTAAGAAATATCATGGAAGAAACCATGGATAGTAAAACAACTTCCAAAATCACTATTAAAGAAGAAAGAGGCAGTTTAAGGGAATTGCTCCACCATAAAAAAGCCTTAATGATAGTCTTTGGGCTAACTATGGGAGGGAGTTTGTGTTTTTATACTTTTACGGTGTATTTAAAGATCTTTTTAACCAACAGCTCATCGTTCAGCCCTAAAGAAAGCAGTTTCATCATGCTTTTAGCGCTCTCTTATTTCATCTTCTTACAACCCTTATGCGGGATGCTTGCGGATAAAATCAAACGCACCCAAATGCTGATGGTTTTTGCGATCACAGGGCTTATTGTAACGCCTGTTGTCTTTTATGGTATCAAGCATGCCACTAGCGTGTATGAAGCCCTATTTTATGAAATACTCGCATTGAGCAGCATGAGTTTTTACACTTGCATTGCTGGGGTCATTAAAGCGGAATTATTCCCTGAACATGTGCGAGCGCTTGGCGTGGGTTTAGCCTATGCGATCGCCAATGCGCTTTTTGGAGGGAGCGCGAGCTATATAGCGTTAGAGTTCAAACAGCATGGTTTTGAAGCGGGGTTTGTGGGCTATGTCATGTTGAGTATTATTATCTTTATGGTTATGGTTATCATATTCCCTAAAAAAACCTATTTGGAATGAATCTGTTTTTATTTGATTTTTGCTATAATTTTTCCTTTTAAAAGGATTATTGCATGCAAAATGGGTATTATGCGGCCACAGGCGCTATGGCGACACAATTCAACCGCTTGGATTTAACCTCTAATAATTTAGCCAACCTAAACACCAACGGCTTTAAAAGAGACGATGCGATTACAGGCGATTTTTTAAGGCTTTACCAACAATACCGAGAGCAACTGCCCTTAGAAGATCAAACCAAAGCGAGCGCGAAGTATCTAAACCGCAACCTCAATCGTGTGCCTATTTTATCAGAAATCTATACGGATAGGAGTCTTGGCGCGTTTGAAGGGACGAATAACCCCCTAGATTTTGCCCTAACAAGCCCTAACCTTTATTTTGCGATACAAACTAATGAGGGAGTCGCTTATACCAGAGACGGGCATTTCAGCGTTGATAAAGACGGCTTTTTAGTTACTCTTAATGGCTTTAGGGTGCTTTCACGCTCTGGCTTGAACGAAAAAGGAGGGATCATGCTCATGCCTGACGCTGAAATTGAAGTGGATCAAAATGGTGGAATCACTTTTAGGGATAATGAAGCCCAAATTCAAGCGGGCGCGTTAGCTTTAGTGAGTTTTAGCGAACCTAAAAACCTTAAAAAAATAGGGCAAAACCTTTATACTTATCAGGGCGAAGGCGTCCATCAAGTCTCTGACTCTGGCGCGTTAAGGCAATCCATGCTAGAAAAAAGCAATGTCAATGCGGTGCGTGAAATGAGCGCTTTGATTGAAATCAACCGCTTTTTGGACATGTATTCTAAAGTGCTAAAAACCCATCAAGATGACATGAACGCTGAAGCGATCAACAAACTCGCTACAAAAGCTTAAGAGCGAATGGTTTAGGATTGTTTTTAGCTTGCGAGTCTTCAAAAATTTCTTTTGCCTCTTTGACTTGTGAAAAATTTCCATGCATGCGTGTGTTTGCATGTTTATTTTTTCTTTTTTATTGTTCAGTTCGTTATGGTTCTTGTGTTTTAAGCTCGTTTGTGGTAGGATATTCCCATTAAGGTTTGAGACGCTATAGTTGATGCCGTCTCTGTAATGATTAGAGAGTGTCGACTTGGTTTCTAATTCCCTTAATGTTTTTATTGCCCCAATCAAGCTTTTTGATTACCCACTTGATTATCAGCGTCCATTTTAAGATAGAGCCATTTTAAAAAGCTTGTAAAAATTTTCTTTCTGCTTCCACTAAACTAGGGTTTAAGAGCAAGTCATTCTTTAAAGCGTTTGTATAGGCGGTGTGTGAGCGAAAACTTTTGTTTTTTAAGTCCAATTTGATTTTATCCTTTTGGCATAACCAACACTATATCTAAAGAAATCTTTTTTCTTGTTTGTGAATGTAGTTTTATATTTTTACTCCAACGCCAAGTCAATCAAAATCTGCCAATTCTCTTTATAGTGTTGGAGTTGCGACAATCTCTTTGTGTTGCCCCATTCTTGTATGTCTTCAATAGGGATAATATAGCATTCGCTCGTGCGAGTGTCTATCCCTAAAATCAAATCGCAATCTTTTTTGGTGTATTTGTAAGTGCGTTTGGGGGCATTCCTATCAATTTGAACCCCACTCCTATAGCCTCCTGTAAAATTCAAGGTATCTCCCCCTGTGCCTTTAATCTGTATCCTCAATAATTTCTGCTTTCCCCCTAGATCCACAATGGCATCATATTTAGCGTTTGTAACATCCACTCTACTGCAAGGAAATCCTGCTTTAATCACCCTTCCTATAGCAATGAGTTCATCAGCGTTGCCATTCATTGTGCGAAAAATCCCCTTGTCAATACCGGTTAAATTGATGACCCAAGTTTGATGCGTATGATTATCCATAAACAACCTTTTTAATTTCTAACGCTAAAGCTTTAACCACAGGCACACTCACAGAATTACCAATTTGTTTATAAAGTTTGCTTTTAGCGGTATTAGGTAAAACATAATCTTTAGCGAAACCTTGAAAATTCAGACATTCTTTAGGCGTGAGTTTTCTTATGCCTTGCTCATCTAAAACTAAAGGCACATTATGCCCTCCTGTCCCCATGTTGGCTGTAAGAGTGGGGCAAAGATTGTTTTTATTTTCTCTTACATAATGCCTGCGCCATTGGTAGCAAGTGTCTCTTTTAGTGATTTCTTTTTTTAAAGTCTCATAAAAACGATATTGCTTGTAATAAAATTCCTCACCCACTTTTATTTCTAATAAATCCTTAATGCTTTGTGTGTGATTGATTTTTAAAGGAAAATGAAAGCGCTTGTAATGGTTTTTATCTAAAAATCCTATGATATAAATCCGCTCTCTATTTTGTGGTATAGTAGAATATTCATATGTGTTTAGTATTTTATAATGGACAAAATAGCCTAAGTTTTTCAAAGTTTCTAAAATAAATTTTAAGGTTTCCCCCTTATTGTGGCTCACTAAATTTTTGACATTTTCTAATAATAGAACTTGAGGTTTTTTGGCTTGAATGATGCGAAACATTTCCATAACGATCGCCCCTCTTTCATCATTAAGCCCTTTTTGCAACCCAGCAATGCTGAACGCTTGACAAGGAAACCCCGCGCTTATCAACCCAACATCTTCTAACTCATTAGGGTTTAAATCTTTAATGTCTTGTTCCAAAAGCTTGTGTTTGAAATTAGCCCTATAAGTGTTGCATGCGTCTTTGTCTAATTCATTCGCCCAACCAATTTCAAAGCCCGCTTGCAAAAACGCGCATTCAAACCCTCCAATCCCAGCAAAAAGTGAGCCTACTTTCATCAAACGCCCTAATCAATCTTTAATATCGCTAAAAACGCTTCTTGGGGAAGCTCCACCTTACCGATAGCTTTCATGCGTTTCTTGCCTTCTTTTTGCTTTTCTAAGAGTTTTCTTTTTCGTGTAATATCGCCCCCATAGCACTTAGCCGTTACATTCTTACCAACGGATTTAATCGTCTCCCTGGCGATGATTTTATTCCCCACGCTCGCTTGGATAGCGACTTCAAAAAGCTGTCTTGGGATAAGCTCTTTCATCGTTTCCACTAAAGCTCGCCCCTTTTCATACGCCTTATTTTTATCTATAATGATAGAAAGTGCATCCACCACATCGCCTGCCACTCTCACATCTAACTTCACTAAATGAGCCTCTCTGTTTTCTATCGGCTCATAATCAAAGCTCGCATACCCTTTCGTGCAAGATTTGAGCTTGTCGTAAAAATCCATCACAATTTCATTGCTCGGCAAGGAATAAGTGAGCATGACACGAGATTGGTTTAAATATTCCATTTTTTCTTGAATGCCTCTTTTATTGTTCAATAACTGCATTAAATTACCCAAAAATTCGCTCGGCGTGATGATCGTCGCCCTAACAAAAGGCTCTTTGATGCAAGCGATATGATTTTCAGGGGGCAATTCGCTAGGGTTTTGGACGTATTTGACGCTATTATCCGTCAAATGCACTTCATACACCACCGTGGGAGCGGTAGCGATTAAGTTAAGGCCAAATTCCCTTTCCAGCCTTTCTTTAATCACTTCCATGTGCAATAACCCTAAAAAGCCCACCCTAAAGCCAAAGCCAAGCGCCACAGAGCTTTCAGGCTCAAAATTTAAAGCGCAATCGTTAAGCTGGAGTTTCAATAACGCTTCTCTTAAATCTTCAAACCTGTCCGTTTCTATAGGGTAAAGCCCCGCAAAAACAAAGGGTTTAGCCGGCATAAAGCCTTCAATGGGTTTAGGGGTAGGGTTTTTAGCGTCTGTGAGCGTGTCGCCCACCGCAATATCAGTTACGCTTTTTAGCCCCAAACTCACAATGCCAATCTCGCCGCATTCTAAACTTTTGGTGGGGATTTTTTTCAAAGGATTAGGGTAGTATAGCCCTAAAACGCCGTGTTTTTTACCCGTCCCCATCACTAAAATTTCTTGCTCGGTGTTGATGCTCCCATCCATGATACGCACTAGTGCTAACGCCCCTAAATAATTGTCAAACCATGAATCATAAATGAGCGCTTTTAAGGGAGCGTTAAAATCACCGCTAGGGGCAGGAATGGTGGTAATGATTTTTTCTAACAAATCTTTAATGCCAAGCTTAGCTTTAGCGCTCACTTCATTAGCGTTAGAACAATCAATCCCTATCGTGTCTTCTATATCCTGTTTGACTTCTAAAACATTCGCATTCGGCAAATCAATTTTATTGATCACTGGTAAAATTTCTAAATTGTTATCTAAAGCGATGTAAGTGTTGGCGATGGTTTGCGCTTCCACGCCTTGAGTGGCATCCACCACCAATAACGCCCCTTCGCACGAACACAAAGAGCGAGACACTTCATAGCTAAAATCCACATGCCCTGGGGTGTCAATGAGGTTTAAAACATAATCCTCCCCCTTAAAAGTGTAATTTAAGCGCACGCTTTGAGCCTTAATCGTAATGCCCCTTTCTTTTTCAATATCCATAGTGTCCATCACCTGGCTAGTCATCTCTCTGTTACTGATAGCGTTGCATTCAGCGATCAGACAATCCGCTAAAGTGCTTTTACCATGGTCAATGTGAGCGATAATGGAAAAATTGCGGATATTCTTCATTGGCGCTTTTGGTTTCATCTCTCTTGTCCTAAATCTTTTAAAATAGCGTCAGTCAAACTCTCTGTGTCTAAGCCTAAGGATTTTTCCACTAAAGCGGTATTCCCATGCATGATAAATTCATCAATGATTTCAAAGCTTTTAACAGGCTTTAAAATATTTTGTTCGCTCAAAAACTCTAAAATCGCGCTAGCCACCCCCCCAAGCTTGTAATTATCGCTAAAAACATAGAGCTTTTGATAAGGGGCAATAATCGCGCTTAAATTTGGATCTAAAGGCTTTAAAAACCTGAGATCCAAAAGCGCGCACTCTATGTTTTTTTCTTTTAAAGCCAGTTGGACTAAATGCGCCCGCCCCACGCCATTACCATAGCCTATGAGTAAAATTTCGCCCTCTTTTTTCAATAATTCGCTTTGCCCCAAAACAAAACCGCTAGGCTCAAAAACCCCCTCTTTTAACACAAACGACCCCCTAGGGTAGCGGAACGCACAAGGGCTTGAATCATGCTCATTGGCAAAATACACGGCGTTTTTTAAAGTCTCATTATCTCGTGGGGCAAAAATGACCATATTAGGGATAGAGCGCAAATACGACACGTCCAAAAGCCCTTGGTGCGTCTCGCCATCTTCGCCCACGATCCCAGCCCTGTCAATGGCTAATTTAATCGGCAGGCTAGAAATGCAAGCGTCATGCACAATGGAATCATAAGCCCTCTGCAAAAAAGTAGAATAAATGCTCACAAAAGGTTTAAACCCCTCTTTAGCCATAGCGCTGCTAGAAGTTAAAGCGTGTTGTTCAGCGATAGCGACATCAAAAAAGCGCAAAGGGTAAGCGTCAATGAGTTTGTCTAATCCTGTGCCGCTAGGCATAGCCGCGGTTACGCCTACGATTTTTTCATCTTTTTTAGCTAATTCTAAAAGGGTGTTAGAATACGCTTCAGTGGGCGGTAGAATCGCACTTTTGGATTTTTTAGACAAACCGGTATCCAAATCAAAAGGCCCCACCCCATGCCATTTTTCATAGCGCCCTTCAGCGATCTTATAGCCTTTGCCTTTTAAGGTTTGCGCATGGATTAGCACCGGTTCTTTAAGCTCTTTGGCTAATTTCAAGGTTTCAATAATCGCGCTCAAATCATGCCCGTTAATAGGCCCTATATAATTAATGCCCAATTCTTCAAAAAACACGCCCGGGGTGATGAGCTTAAAAGATTCTTCAAAACGACTCGCTAAGTAATTCACGCTTTCAGGTAAGGTGCTTAAGATTTTTTTAACTTTAGAGCGGAAAGACTGGTAAAACGGGCCTTTCATCAGCTGGCTAAGGGCTTTAGACAAAGCTCCAATAGGCGTGCTGATACTCATTTCATTATCGTTCAAAATCATGATCATAGGGTATTTCCTATCGCCCAATTCGTTTAAGGCTTCATAAAAAATCCCCGCACTAATGCTCCCATCGCCTAATAAAGCGATAGGCATGCCTAACGCTTGTTTCAAACAAAAAGCTTTAGCCACCCCCACGCCTATAGACACAGAGGTGGAGCTATGTCCGGCAATGAAATAATCGTATGCGCTCTCACTGGGTTTAGTAAAGCCACTCAAACCCTTGAATTGCCTTAAAGTGCTAAAGCTTTCAAAGCGCCCAGTTAAAAGCTTGTGGGCGTAAGCTTGGTGCGAAGTGTCAAAAATAAAAGGGTTTTTCTGGCAATCAAATAAGGCATGCATGCCCACAATCAGCTCCACAGCCCCTAAAGAAGAGCTTAAATGCCCCCCATTAGCGCTCACCACTTCTAAAATACGATTCCTTAGCGTTTGACACACCAATTCCAAGCCTGCAATATCATTAGGGTTTAAATCAAAAGTTTTATTTTGCAAAATCACACCTTAAAATTTTCCAACACGCTTTCTTTGAGCGTTTTAAAGCGCTCCATTAAATTCCCATCAAGGCTCCCGTTAGAGCTAGTGATCATAACGCCTCCTTTAGAAATAGCTTCATTGCTCTCCAATTTGATTTTGGAAGCGTTTTGCAAATGCTCGTTTAAATAAGGGTAATCCAAGGGATTGACTTTTAGATGAATATCCGTTGCGTCTAAAACGTTTTTTAAAAGCTCTTCAGCCAAAGCTAGGGCCACTTTCTGGCTGTTGTCTTCCACTTCCTTAAGGATCACTTCTTTAGCTATATCTATCGCAATCGCGCTCAATTCCTTTTCTAAAGCCATTAAATGATTTTCTGAGCTTTTCATTTTTTCATCTAAAGCGGTGATCGCATGCAAAAGCTGGTTTTTTTCTTCATTCACGCTGTGAGTGAGTTCGTTACGCATTTTTTCTTCGCCCTCTTTAAAGCCGATTTTATAGCCATCGTTTTTAGCGTTTTCAATCAAAGCTTTGCTCTCTTCTTGGGCTTTTTCAAATTGCATTTGCAATTTCACTAAATGGCTTGAAAGCTCGTCGGTTTTTTTTAATAAGCAATCAATCAAATCGTTTTCTATCGCTTTTTTTTCCAAAGGCTCTTCTAGGTTAGGCGTTTCTAAAGACGCGCTATTAGGATTAGTTTTAGGGGGTAAGTTTGCCATGCTCTTAAATTCGTATTTTTGAATGTCATGCTTATTCAAATGGTCTTTTTGGATCAAGTTTTTACGGCTATTCAATGACATCTTCCTCTTCACCGGTTTGGATCACGCCTTTTTCTTGCAAGCTCTGCACGATTTCAATGATCTTTCTTTGGGCCACATCCACGTCTTTGATTTTAACCGCCCCTAAATATTGCATTTCTTCTACAAATTGCTCTGCAGCCCTACTGCTCATGTTGTTTAAGAATTTATCGGTTAAATCTTGGGTAGAAGTTTTTAAGGCCAAAGACAAGTCTTTTTTATCCGCCACTTTTAAAATCTCTCTGATAGCGAAATTGTCTAGTTTGGCTATGTCTTCAAAAGTGAACATCATTTCTTTAATCGCGCCGGCGAGCTTGTTATCCACGCTTTCAATGCGAGCGAGCGTGGTTTTAGCGCTCTTTTGGCCCAAGCGGTTAAAGATTTCAGCCACCGCTCTCAAGCCGCCCACTTCAATTTTATAGCTGGTGAGCGATTCTAGTTTGTTTTCTAACACCGTGGAAACCCTTTTAACCACTTGGGGCGATATTTCGCCTAAATTCGCCATTCTAATAGAAATCTCGGCTTTCATTTCATCAGGGAAATAGCTCAAAGTTTCAGCCGCATTAGGGGCTTCCATGTGGGCCAAAATCAAGGCGATGGTTTGAGGGTGTTCGTTAATGATGAAATCAGCGAGTTGTTGGGGCTTGATTTTGCCTAAATAAGCGAAGTTTTTTTGCGTTTGCAAGCTTTTAGTGAGTTTGTCCATCACTTTCCTGGCTTCTTCGCTCCCTAAAGTCCTAGTTAAAAGCTCCCTAGCGTATTCTAAACCGCCGGTATTGATGTATTGGTTAGACTGAAAGATCGCAAAAAATTCCTCTAAAACCGCCGCGCCGATTTGCTTGTCCGTGCCGTTTAATTGCACGATTTGCTTAGAAATCTCTGTAATGGAGTCAATGTCTAAATGCCTTAAAATCTCGCCCGTGGTGTCTTCGCCCACTTGAATGAGTAAAATGGCGATTTTTTCACTCATGGAGAGTTCGTCTAATTGAGCCTTTTGTTTGGGGGTGAGCTTGGTTGCCATTTTTAACCTTTTATCTTTTAACCTTTCGTGCTGTCTGAAGAAATTTCATCTTTGATTAAGAGTTTAAAAAGCGTGGCGATTTCATCAGGGCGCTCTTTAAGGGTTCCTCTAATCTTTTCTAAAATAATTTCATATCTTACTTCTTCTTCGCTAAAGCTTGCATTAAGCCCTAATTGATCTTCTACTTTTTTCCTCAAATCGCCGAGTTTGTTCAATTCATCTTCTTCTTCATCCATTTCTTCAAACATGGATTTCACTTCCTTATCTTCATCAGGCACCACTTCCAGCATGCGTTCGCTGAAAGGCACAATCACTTTTTTATAGAAAATGAATAGCACTATAAACACTAAAACATACTTGATTAAAGGCGTGAATGAGCCTAAGATTTTTTGAGTTTTGTGCATGATTTTTTCGCTCAAAGTGGCGTTGTCAATCATGGGCGCCATAGGGTTAAATTCAAAATTACTCACCGCCACATCATCGCCTCTATTTTGATTATAACCAATGGCTTGTTTGACTAAAGCGTTGATTTTTTTAAGCGATTCATCGCTCAAAGGCTCGTATTCTAAAGTATTTGCCCCATCTTTAAGCGCAATTTTATACTTGCCATCCACCACAACCGCCGCATTCAAACGCACTAAAGTGCCAAACTCGCCCTTAATCTCGCTAATGGTTTTACCCACTTCATAATTGGTCGTGTTTTGAGACTTTTCGTATTTTTCTGGCTCTTTATTGTCCTTCAATCCTTGCACAGGCCCGATATTGCTCACAACCCCAGGCACACCGCCAACTTGTTTTTTAGAAGCGCCTTCTTTTTTCTCTTCTAAATTTTGCTCGCTCCTTACGACATTATTGGGATCAAAAGTCTCTTTAGTGCTTTTCTTTTGGCTGAAATCAAACTCCGCATTGACCCTTGCGACCACCTTGTTTTTACCCCCCACAATAGGGGCTAAGATATTGACGATCTTATTTTCTAAAATGTTTTCAAAATTTTGTTTGTAGCGCAATTGCTCTAGGGCTAATTCTTTGGAGTTTTCTAATATATCGCCTTCGCCTATTGATTCGCCATTTTCATTCACGATTTTCACATTGTCTATCGTGAGTTTAGGCACAGCTGCAGCGATTAAATTTTTAATCCCTAAAATTTGAGTGGGTGAAAGCTTCATGTCAGGCTTGAGTTTGAGCATCACCGAAGCGCTAGGAGGGACTTCTTTAGCCACAAACACGCTGTCTTTAGGGATTGCAATATGCACATTGGCTTTAAGAATGGGGTTTAAGCTTTCAATCGTGCGCGACAATTCGCCCTCAATGGCGCGAATGAGTTTGATGTTTTGATCAAAATCAGTCGCCCCAAAGTCTTTAGTGTCAAAGATTTCAAAGCCCACTTTACTCGTTTTAGGGATCCCTTGAGAAGCCAGAGTGATCCTTTCTTCATACACTTTATCTTTAGGGATGAGAATGGTGTCGTCTTTTAAGACTTTATAAGGGATTTGGTTTTGCTGGAGGTGCTGTAAGATTAAAGCGTTATCGCTAGAGTCCAATCTTTCAAATAAAACCCCATAGCCCCCTTGCGCGTAGTCTTTTTCTTTAAAAGGATAGAGCAACAAAAACACAAGCAAAGCGGTGATCAAAACCCCCGCTGCGATCAGGGCGATTTTTTGCTTTTTATTGAGCTTGATGAAAAAATCAACAATCCGTTGCAATAATACCTTTAAATCCAATATTAAAACCTTGATAAAATTCTCATTCTTTTAAGCCGTTCGCTTAGATCTTTTGAAACACGCTCAAATAAATCCCTATGGAAAAACAAGCCCCTAACGCCCCTAAACAAACCCCTCCTAAAACGCTACTAAAAGACACCCCTAAAACAATGAGCGCTAAGCCTATTAAAAGAATCAAACCAAGCAAACTATAAGAGAGAATGTTTTGAAATATTTGATGCGTGATCAAATGAGGTATCAGTAAAACAAGCAACCCATAAAATAGCGTCAAAGAGAGCGCAATAGCGCTAGGGAAATTAACGCTGTGCGAAAGCCATTGAACAGAATGCAAAAAAAGGTGCTTTAAAGATTTTAAAAGGGCTTCAAATATAACCACGCTTAACACAAACCACACCCCAAGTGCTAAATTTCTGCGATAAAGGCTTAAAAACACCCCCACTAACAAACTCAAAGGCAACACGAATTGAGAAGAGCCTAAAAAAACAACGCGTTGGAGCGTTTGATCTAAAATAGGGTTAGAAGAATTTAAACGCATCAAGTTAAAAATGGCGTTATCCATTGAATTAGTATAATCAAAAAAAACCAAGCCAGCAATAAGGATAAAAAACGCGCTAAAAACGCCTCCTAAAAGAAACAGGGTTTTCACTGGTAATAAGAAAAATGGTTTGGGTTGTGTGGAAACATTTTTGAAAGAATTTTCAGCCATTATTTAAAACCCTTTTAGTCAGTTCATTCAAACTGGATATTATACGCCAACGAACTTTAAAATTGCTCCTAAAAAATTTAAGACAATGAAGTTTAAACACATAAAAGCTTTTTATTTTAATCAAACCTAACTAATAAGAAACTGAAATTGTTTTTTTTTTTTTTTTTGAAATCGTTTTAATTTTTGCCCTCTTTTAAAGCTTTTTAACCCTTTTTAGACTACAATTTTAAGAAGTAAAAATCAAAGGAACGCAATAACTTATGGATAGAGCCAAATTTATATTCGTTACAGGGGGTGTGTTAAGCTCTCTAGGGAAAGGGATTTCATCTTCTTCAATCGCTACGCTTTTACAGCATTGCAATTACCAGGTTTCTATTTTGAAGATTGATCCTTATATTAATATTGATCCAGGCACCATGAGCCCTTTAGAGCATGGGGAAGTGTTTGTTACTAGCGATGGCGCTGAAACGGATTTAGACATCGGGCATTATGAACGCTTTTTGAACAGGAATTTAACGAGGTTGAATAATTTCACCACCGGGCAGATTTTTTCAAGCGTGATAGAAAATGAAAGGAAAGGGGAATATTTAGGCAAGACCATTCAAATCGTCCCCCATGTAACCGATGAAATCAAAAGGCGCATTAAAAGCGCGGCTAAAGGGTTGGATTTTTTAATCGTGGAAGTGGGCGGAACCGTGGGCGATATGGAGGGCATGTTCTATTTGGAAGCGATCCGCCAGCTTAAATTGGAATTAGGGAATGAGAAAGTCATTAATGTGCATGTAACCTTGATCCCCTATATCCAAACCACTAACGAATTAAAAACCAAACCTACGCAACACTCCGTCCAGGAATTAAGGCGCCTTGGCGTAACCCCTCAAATCATTTTGGCGCGATCGCCTAAGCCTTTGGATAAAGAATTGAAAAAAAAGATCGCTTTGAGTTGCGATGTGGAGCAAGACAGCGTGATTGTCGCCACAGACACTAAAAGCATTTACGCATGCCCTATTCTTTTCTTACAAGAAGGCATTTTGACCCCCATTGCCAGACGCTTTAATTTGAATAAGTTGCATCCCAAAATGGCGGCTTGGAACACTCTAGTAGAAAAGATTATCGCTCCTAAACACAAGGTCAAAATTGGTTTTGTGGGCAAGTATTTAAGCTTAAAAGAATCTTATAAATCCTTGATTGAAGCCCTAATCCATGCGGGGGCGCATCTGGATACGCAAGTCAATATTGAATGGCTGGATAGCGAGAATTTTAATGAAAAGACTGATTTAGAGGGCGTTGATGCGATTTTAGTGCCTGGGGGCTTTGGAGAAAGGGGGATTGAAGGCAAAATTTGCGCCATTCAAAGGGCTAGGTTAGAAAAACTCCCCTTTTTAGGGATTTGTTTGGGCATGCAATTAGCGATCGTGGAATTTTGCCGCAATGTTTTAGGCTTGAAAGGGGCTAACTCTACGGAGTTTAACCAACGCTGCGAATACCCTGTGGTGTATTTGATTGAAGATTTTATGGATCAAAACCACCAAAAACAGGTGCGCACCTATAATTCGCCATTGGGTGGCACCATGCGATTAGGCGAATACGAATGCGAAATCATGCCCAACAGCTTGCTAGAAAAAGCCTATAAAAAACCTAACATCAAAGAAAGACACCGCCATCGTTATGAAATCAACCCCAAATACCGCCAAGAGTGGGAAAATAAGGGCTTGAAAGTGGTGGGTTTTGGAGCGAATCATTTGATTGAAGCGATTGAATTAGAAGATCACCCGTTCTTTGTGGGGGTGCAATTCCATCCGGAATTCACTTCCAGGTTGCAAAGCCCTAACCCTATTATTTTGGATTTCATTAAGAGCGCTCTTCATAAATCCTAATCTAACAAATGAAACAAAAGCTTAAAGCTCAAATCAAAGAGCGATTGGCTTCTATCGCTTATAATGAAAAAGGGTTTCCTAGCCCCTTTTTATTTAAAGACTTGAAAAAAGCCGCACTCAAAATCATAGAAGCCATGCGTGCAAACACAGAAATTTTAGTGGTGGGCGATTATGACGCTGACGGCGTGATTAGCTCTGCTATCATGGCAAAATTCTTTGAAAGCCTGAACTATAAGCATGTCCGCATTGCAATCCCTAATCGCTTCATGGATGGCTATGGGATTTCTAAAAAATTTTTAGAAAAACACCACGCCCCTTTAATCATCACGGTGGATAACGGGATTAACGCCTTTGAAGCCGCGCGATTTTGCAAAGAAAAAAACTACACCCTTATCATCACCGATCACCATTGCTTACACCATGATGAAGTCCCAGACGCTTATGCGGTGATCAACCCCAAGCAACCAGATTGTGATTTTATCCAAAAGGAAGTGTGCGGGGCGTTGGTGGCGTTTTATTTGTGCTATGGGATCCACCAGCTTTTGGGAAAAGAAAAAAGCCATTCTAGTGAGTTGCTATGCTTAGCGGGCGTGGCGACTATTGCTGACATGATGCCTTTGACTTTTTTTAACCGCTTTTTAGTTTCTAAAGCCTTGTATTTTTTGCAAAAAGAATCCTTAGGGGCGATGGGGTTTTTACGCCAAAGAGAAGTTTTTAGAAAACGCTCTTTAAAAGCGAGCGATATTTCTTTTAACATCGCCCCTTTAATCAATTCCGTAGGGCGCATGCAAGACGCTAAAATGGCTTTAGATTTTTTAAGCGCGAATAATTTTCAAGATGGCTATTCTTTGTATGAACGCTTGAAAGCATGTAATGCGAAGCGTAAAATGATCCAACAGCAGGTTTTTGAAGAAGCCTTTAAGCATGCGATGGTTGGAGAAAAAATCATCATCGCTTTTAAGGATAATTGGCATGAGGGCGTGCTGGGGATTGTGGCTTCAAAATTAGTGGAAGCCACTCAAAAGCCAAGCCTGGTTTTTACCTTTAAAGAAGGGGTGTATAAAGGGAGCGCTCGTAGCTCTCCAAATATTGATTTGATTGACGCTTTGAATGGGGTTTCTTCTTTGTTGCTTGGCTATGGAGGGCATGCACAAGCTTGCGGGTTGAGCGTTGGAAAAAACAATATCGTCTCGCTCTTTGAAACTTTAGAAAATTTTGATTTTAAAGTCTTGCCTTTTTGTGAAAAAGAACCCCCTTTAACGCTCAAATTAAAAGACATTGACAGAGAGCTTTTAGAGATTATAGAGATGGGCGAACCTTATGGGCAAGAAAACCCTGAGCCTTTATTCCAAGCAAAAAATTTAGAAGTCATAGAAGAAAAAATCATTAAAGAAAGCCACCAAATTCTGCGTTTTAAGGATAAAGAATGCGTCAAAGAGGCTATTTATTTTAACGCTGAGCGGTTTTTGAAGGCGGGCGAAAAGGTGAGCGTGCTTTTTAGCGTGGAATTAGATGAGTGTTCTAATGAGCCTAAAATGTTTGTTAAAAGTTTGTTGTAGTGCCTTTTGTTGAAGAAGAATTTGAAATTTTAAAACCCACCAAAGCCTTGTTTTTGGTGCGCGATGTTTTAAAATGCTCTTTAAAAGAAGCCCAACGGCACCTTGACAAGCAACGCCTAAAACAAAACCAACAAGCCGTGCGTAAATCTCAAATGATTCAAGGGGTCGTTAGCCTGATTCATTTCAAGCCTAATGAAAAACAAGAAAAGCTTGTTTTTGAGGCTAAGGATTTTGGCGCATTTGACAAACCCGCTCAAGTCTATACCCACCCTAAAGGCTATTTTTACCATGAAAGCTTATTAGATTGTATCCAATCTCATTTTGGTAAAAACGCCCACCCAGCCCACAGGCTAGACTATGAAACGAGCGGGTTAGTTTTAGCGGGCAAAACCTTACAAAGCGTTAAGGATTTAAAAGTGCTTTTCATGCAAAAAAAAGTGAAAAAAACTTATTTAGCGCTAGCGCATGGGTTGGTGGATAAAAGTATCATCATAAATAAGCCCATTCTAACGCCACAAAACATTCAAAAAGATTTGCGCATTCGATCTCAAATTTCTCCTTTAGGCAAGCCTTCAATTACCCTTGTTGAGCCTTTAAGCTATAACCCTTTTTTGGATATAAGCTTGCTTAAAATAACCCCACTCACCGGGCGCACGCACCAGATCCGCTTGCATTTAAACAGTATAAATCACAGGATCGTGGGCGAGGGGCTTTATGGGGTGGCTGATGAAAACGCTAGAGAATACCTTCAATTAAAGCGTGAAAATAATGCCCCAACCCTCATGCTCCATGCCGCTAGTTTAGAGTTTGAATTTAAAGGGGCACATTATAAAATCGCTTCCCCCATGCCTGAACGCTTCATGCCCTTTTTAAAAGATTGACCCCCATTTATTGATTATCCCTTGATTGCTTTCATTGATTATTTTCTTGACTATTTTCTTTTGGGGGAGGTTTTGATTAAGGTTTTCTATATGCTTTTTTTAATCCCCCTTATCCTTTCTAGCTTTCAATTCCTCTTGTTTTTTAAGAATCATTTCTTCAGTAATACTAGAAAGCTTGTCTTTATGGTTTTCATCATTAGAATCTTCTTTATGGCGGGACTCTTCTTGTTTTTTTGAAATGATTTCTTCAGCGATGCTAGAGAGTTTTTCAAAATTTTTGGTGTCTTTGCGATTGGAGCGGTTTTTTAAATTCTCTCTGATTTGCCTTTTTCTTTGAATGAGCGTAAACATTTTTTGGCTGAATTGGTAGCATTTGCGCACACTTATGACAATCACGCCCCACTTGATTAGTAAAGCGATTAAAAGCCAAATGAAAGAGCTAGAAGTGTCCAATAAAAACTGACGCACATCGCTATACACCCAAATATCCACTAAAATAACCAATAGAGTGATGAAAATAGAAAACGCAATGCTTTTAAACCTAAAAAGCCACGCCACTATCACAAACCCTCTCGTGTGCCTATGGGCTAACAGCCAGCGTTCATTCTTTTCGCTAAAAAAATTCATCAAACCAGAAATTACGCTATTTTTCTTGCTCATTCTCGCCCTTTTCCCAAACTTCTTTAAAATGCTTGGTGGTTTTTTCTTGTTTTTCTTTCAATTCTTTAGCGTGGATTTGCTCTAACAACCTTTTTTCTTCGGCTTCAAACATGATTTTTAATTCTTCTTCATTAAAATCGCTCAGTTGCATGTTCTCTTTTATCAAGCGTTTTTCTACGATTTTAACCGCTTGCTCCCTGATTTTTTGAGATTTTTCTTTAAAAAGCGCTCGTTTGGTTTTTTGAAACGCTTCATTAGAATTTTTGTGGATCGTTTGCTTGCAAAAATCTAAAAAATCCTTGACTTGATGCATAATTTTCATGGTTATCCGTTTTTAAAGAGTTTTTAAGACTAATGACCCCTAAAAGGATACCAAAAAAAGATTAAAACTCTCTAGTAAATGTCTTCTTAAAAGAATAGGGGGCATTTTGGCGATACTCTAACCCCCTAAAATAGGGCTTTTGTGGGATAGTTTCTAGGTTAGGCTATCGCATGCTTTTTGTCCCTTATTTTTCTTTGAGTACCTCGCATGCCTTTTGATCTCCTAACTTGCAAGCTTTAGAGATATATTGAGCGGCTTTTGTTAAGTTTTTTTCCACCCCTTGACCATATTCATACAGCAATCCTAAACTACCACACCCCACACTATTATTCAAATCGCACGCTTTAGAATAAAATTGAGCGGCTTTTTTTGAGTCCTGTTTCACCCCTTCCCCATTTTGATATAGACTTCCTAAAACACCACACCCCCCACCATTATTCAAATCGCATGCTTTAGAGTAAAATTGAGCGGCTTTTGTTAAGTTTTTTTCTACTCCTTGACCATATTCATACAGCATTCCTAAACTACCACACCCCACACATTCAAAGTGCATGCTTTCTCAAAATATTTTCTAGCTTTAGAAAAATCTTGCTTGTCATAACTCAGCATACCCAAATTAAAAAGCTCTTCAGGGTTTGGCTCTGCCATTAACCCCCCCCCCCCAATAAACCCAAGCATAAAACCCTAAAAATCGCTTTTTTGAAATTTTCTAGCATGACGCTTCTCCCTTTATTAAAAAATTCAGACTTTATTATAATCAAATATTGATGACTAAAACCTTTTAATTTTCATAAATGGGGTTTTAGTTGTTTTGTTTTACAATAAAAATCATAAGGAGATAGGAATATTTTGCGTTTAATCCCCCTAACCCAAAAAGAGCGCTTGTAAAAAATACCTTTGAGTATTTTTTATATTAGAACTTTATCCCTAATGATTTTTTAAAACCTTTTGGCAATAGCGCTCTAAAATCCTACAAGCGCTCAAAGAGTCTAGCCGGCCGTCTTTGGTAGCGAGCCGCTTGTTTTTCTTACCCAAATGCTCTAAATTTTCATAAGCTTCTATGCTGGAGCTGTCTTCGTTAATAAAAACGATTTCGCCCTTAAAATCTACAAGCTTGATAAAATGCTCAATGCGGGCGTGGGTATCTGCATAGCTTTCATGGGGCTTGCCCACCACTAGCACCTGAATGCTTTTTTCCCTCAACAAATCGCTCAAATCCCTAGAGGCCTGATTCCTGTTGTGGCGTAAAATCGCTTCTAAAGGCAAGATAACGCCGTTTAAAAGCATAGCGATACCAATGCGTTTTAACCCCACATCGCATGCCAAAATCATGCTAACACCACGAGATGATTGATGCGCTTGATCTTACCCAACAGCTCGTATTCTAAAAGCTTATCCCCAAATTTGAGATACGCTTCTTCATAGCTCGGGTTTTTCGCACAATATTCTAAAAATTCATCTTTCATTTCAGGCATTTCTTTTAAATGATAATCTTTTAAAAGGGTATTTATAAAATTTTGAATATTAAATATCCCTTGAGCCTGCCCTTTTTCTAAAAGCTCATTAGTGCCGTCGCTCTCATTCAGGCGTTGGGGTAAAACAAACAAGGGTTTTTGGTATTTCTGGGCTAATCTCGCGCTGCTCATAGAGCCGCTTTGTAAATCCGCTTGGGGGATAATCACCGCATCGCTTAAAGCGATCACCAGGCGGTTTCTCGCTAAAAAAGAGCCTTTAACGGGCATGAAGTCCTTTTCATATTCGCTTAAAATCAGGCCGTTTTGCGCGATTTCTTGGATCACTTTATGGTTGTTCGTAGGATAGATCAAATCCAAACTGCAAGGCGAAAGCATGATCGTTTTTGGTAAGGCGTTTTCTTGAGCGATAATATCCACGCCTAACGCTCCCCCGCTCACAATAACCGCGCCATTTTTAGCAAGCTCTCTAGCTAGAGTGATCGTGTGTTGCTTGCTATAAGGGGTGGGTCTTCTTGTGCCTATGATCGCCACTTTTAAAGGCGCATCCAAAAGCTTGGTATCGCCCACACAATAGAGCTTTTTAGGAGGGTCTTTGAGCATGTCAAAGGCTTTAGGGATATTTTCTAGCGTGCTGTATTGGAAATGGCTTTTCATTCGTTGATTCACTATTTAGGTAATATGATCTCTACTTCAATCGTTTCCACGCTCTGGTTGCTGTCAAGGGTTTTGAAATGGATGTCTGAAGATTTAGTGTATTTTTGAATAACGGCAATGATTTCTTTACGCATTTCTTCCATGTAGGGTAAATTTAAGGTGCGCTCTTTAGCTAAAATCAATTTCAATCGGTCTGTTGCGGTAGCCGCGCTCCCCTTGTTTTTAAAAAAATCAAACAAACTCATGAAAATATCCCTTTTAACGCGCTAAAAAAGCCTCTTTTAGCCTTAAATTCCACGTATTCCACTTCTTCGCCTAAAATCCGTCTGGTGATGCGTTGGTAAGCTTTCGCGCTCTCGCAGTCCGTGCGAATCACCGGCTCGCCCTTATTGGTCGCTGAAATAATATGGCTGTCTTCAGGAATGATCCCAATTAAAGGCAAGCACAAAATCTTAAGCACTTCTTCTATGGGAATCATCTCGCCATTTGCCACTAACTCAGGTTTTAAGCGATTGATTATCAAATGCTTATGCACTTCTTCGCCCCTTTTAGCCCGATTAGACTTTGCGTCAATAATGCCAATCACTCTGTCGCTATCCCTTAAGGAACTCACTTCCGGCGTTACCACCACTAACGCCATGTCCGCATGCAAAATCGCATGCTCAAAACCGCTTTCAATCCCAGCCGGTGAGTCAATCAAAATATAGTCAAAATCCGCCCTTAAAGCGTTGATTAAAATCGCTACTTTTTCCTTATCTAAAATATTTTTATCCTTACTTTGTGAGGCCGCTAAAAAAGAAAGGTTTTTCGTCTTTTTATCCGTGATTAAAGCCTGCGAAAGGTTGCAATTTTTTTCCATCACATCCACCACATCATAAACAATGCGATTTTCTAAGCCTAAAATCATATCCAAGTTCCTAAGGCCTATGTCAAAATCAACCGCTACGACTTTTTTACCGCTCTCAGCCAAGCCAATCGCTAAATTAGCCGTGGTGGTGCTTTTACCCACGCCCCCCTTGCCTGAAGTGATAGTAACTACTATTGCCATATGATTCCTTTTAATTTAATGATTTATTTTTTATGATTGAATGGGGCTCGTAAAATTTCCCCAATTTGTTCTATTTTAGTCTCTTTAAGGGCTTTCCTTTCTGTGTTTAACCTGGGGTAATTCAAGCTCTTTTCCAGTAAAAAATCCTTAGCGAATGCGCCGTTTTGAATCTTTTTTAAGATTTTTTGCATGCGTTTTTCTAACAGACTTCCCATAGGCTCTCTAGCTTTAATCGCCCCAAATTCAGCGGTGTTAGAAATGTGTTTCCTTAAGCCCTCTACCCCCTTATAATGCAATAAATCCGCCACTAATTTCACTTCATGCACGCATTCAAAATAGGCTAATTCTTCAGGGTATCCTGCCTTGAGTAAAGTTTCAAACCCCATTCTTACGATCGCTTCTAACCCCCCGCACAAAACCGCTTGCTCGCCGAATAAATCGCTCTCGCATTCTTCTTTAAAGCTCGTTTCTAAAACCCCCATTCTCCCCCCACCCATCGCTTTGGCGTAGCTTAAAGCCACCGCTTTAGCGTTATTTTTTGAACTTTCTTGCTCTATGGCGATTAAATGGTATAAGCCCTTATTTTTAAGGTATTCTTCTCTTAAAGCGCTCCCGGGTCCTTTTGGCGCGACTAAAATCGCGCCCACGCCTTTTGGAATAATGACTTGATTGAAATGCACGCTAAAACCATGAGCAAAGCCCACAATCTGCCCCTCTTTTAAAAAAGGGATCACTTCTTTTTCTAACACTTCTTTATGCAATTCATCCGGAAGTAACGCCATGATCACATCCGATTGTTGGACTAATTCCTTGACTTCTAGCACCTCAAAGCCCTCTGCTTTTGCTTTTGAAGCGCTCAAACTCCCTTGATACAAGCCAATACGCACCTTTACTTTAGAGTCCCTCAAATTGAGCGCTTGGGCTTCTCCTTGCGCACCATAGCCAATAACGCCCACTTGTAAGGATTGGATAACGCCTAAATCAATGTCTTTATCATAATAAACGGGTAATGCCAAAATCAAATCTCCTAGCGTGTTTAAGCAAGTATTTATTTTACCATAATGGGAGCGATAATGTTTAAAAACATGCAGAATGTTAAGAAATGGTGTGCTCGGAGGGATTCAAACCCCCGACCTACAGGACCGCAACCTGTTGCTCTATTCAGCTGAGCTACGAGCACTTTTAAAGAAGTGAAACAAGGATTATAGCAATAAAAGCTAATTTTTCACTTAAACGATGCGTTTTTTCTATTATAATTTAAGGCATGCAAAAAGATTACCAAAAACTCATCGCTTATCTATGCGATTTTTTAGAAAAAGAAGTTCAAAAAAAAGGCTTTAAAAAAGTCGTTTACGGGCTGAGTGGGGGGCTAGATAGCGCGGTCGTTGGGGTGCTGTGTCAAAAGGTTTTTAAAGAAAACGCCCATGCCCTTTTAATGCCCTCTTCAGTCTCTATGCCAGAAAATAAAACAGACGCTTTAGATTTGTGCGAAACATTTTCTATCCCTTATACAGAATATTCTATCGCTCCCTATGATAAAATCTTTGACTCTCATTTTAAAGATGCGAGCCTTACTAGGAAAGGGAATTTTTGCGCAAGATTACGCATGGCTTTTTTATACGATTATTCTTTAAAAAGCGATTCTTTAGTCATTGGCACGAGCAATAAAAGCGAAAGGATGCTAGGCTATGGCACTTTATTTGGGGATTTGGCGTGCGCGATTAACCCGATTGGGGAATTATTTAAAACCGAAGTTTATGAACTCGCTTATTATTTAAATATCCCTAAAAAGATTTTAAATAAGCCCCCTAGCGCGGATTTATTTGTAGGGCAAAGCGATGAAAAGGATTTAGGCTATCCTTATAGCGTGATTGATCCTTTATTGAAGGATATTGAAGCGTTGTTCCAAACAAAGCCCATCCATTTAGAAACGCTCACCCAACTAGGCCATGATGAAATTTTAGTGAAAAACATCATAAGCCGTATCCAAAAAAACGCCTTTAAATTGGAATTACCCACCATCGCCAAACGATTTAACCCTGAATGAAAAGCGATAAACCCTTTTTAGAGCGCTATTTTTATGACCCAACTCTTTTGCAAAAGGGGTTGATTTTTGCGCTCTATCCTTTTTCTTTAATCTATCAAGGCATCGCCACCCTTAAACGAAAAACCGCTAAAAAGCATGATTTTAAAATCCCCATTATCAGCATAGGTAATTTGATCGCTGGGGGAAGCGGTAAAACGCCCTTTATTTTAGAGATTGCTCCAAGATACCAAGAAGTGGCGGTTGTCTCTAGGGGGTATCAACGGGATTCTAAAGGCTTAGTGGTGGTGAGCGTTAAGGGAAATATTTTAGTTCCTCAAAAAACAGCGGGCGATGAAGCCTATCTTTTAGCTTTAAATTTAAAACAAGCGAGCGTGATTGTGAGCGAAAAAAGAGAGCTAGGCGTTTTAAAAGCCCTTGAATTAGGGGCAAAGATTGTGTTTTTAGATGATGGTTTTAGGTTTAATTTCAACCAATTCAATTTGCTTTTAAAGCCTAAAATCCCCCCCTACTACCCTTTTTGTTTGCCTAGCGGGTTGTATAGAGAAAGTATTGAAAGCTACAAAGAAGCCCATTTAGTCGTTACAGAAGATAAGGATTATAAAAGAATCATCTCTATCACTAACCCCACCAAACGCATGCTTTTAGTAACGGCTATCGCTAATCCCAGCAGACTTGATGCGTTTTTACCCAAAGAAGTGGTTAAAAAATTGTATTTTAGAGACCATGCCCCTTTTGATTTGGAACTTTTAGAAAAAGAGTTTTATCAAAATAGTGCCACTTCCTTATTGGTTACTTCAAAAGATCTCGTCAAATTACAAGATTGTAATTTGCCTTTAAGCGTATTGGATTTAAAACTAGAAATTTGCCCTAAAGTTTTAGAAGAGATTGATCGTTATATCCTTTCTTATCCTTATAATACAAAAGAACATCTATAAACTCCTTATCTTTAGAGATAAAGCCTTTCAAACGCCCCTCTAACTCATAATGGTTTTTTTCATAAAAAGCGATCGCTTTGAAATTGTTTTCCATCACTTCTAAGTGTAAAGAATTTAATTGGAACTCTTCAAAAGCGATGCGTTCTAAAGCTTTTAAAATCGTTTCTCCCTTATTTTTCAAAAAAGGGTTTTTATAAATCCCCAAATACCCATGCTTATGAAAAAAATTGATTTTAGTGATAGAGCCAACCCCTAAATAAACGCCCTCTTCTTTAAACAAAAAATAGCGGTGGCTAGGCGAATTTTTGAGATCTTCTATGAATTGCAAATGCGTTTTTAAAGAAATAAAAGCGCTATACATCCATAAGGCAGTGTTTGGGTGGTTACGAAATTCTAAAACCAACAGCTTTTCTCCATCGTTTAACTGGGTAAAATCAATCGCTTGGATATTTTTATAAGAATAATTTTTTTTCAAATTTCTAAAAACTCCCTTAATGCGCCCTCTAATTCACACCCAAAGGCTAGGTTTTTTGCCCAAGCTTGATTTTTTTGAATTTGTAAATTTTCAAAATCTTTAGCTAGAGTTTTTAAACTCGTTTGTTTGAAAATGCCCAAGCTTTCAAATTCCTTGCTTTGAAGGATCTGATTAGAAGCAATGGGAAGGATAAGAGAGGGCGTTTTAGAAAGGGCCAATTCATAGAGGGTTTGACCCGCAGCGCTAATAGCCCAAGCGCAAGATTTCATCAAAGAACTGAACTCTAAGGGGTTTAAAGGGCTGTAATAATGCGTGTTTTTGGGAGGATTTTTAGGCGTATAAGGTGAAATGATATGCAAATTCACATTCTTATTTTCTAAAATTTTGACTATCTCTTTGAGAGTTTTTTGCTCGCTCCCTCCTAGAGTGATTAGCACTTCTTTGTTTTCTGTATTGATAGGGCGCTCATAAATAAAACGAGCATCAACAGGGTAAAACCCCACCCCCAAATAATACTGATAATCTTTTGATAAAAGATGGTAGTGCTTTAAGGCGTTCAGCGTGAAATTCATGATCTTAGTATTTTTAGGGTAAAACCCCTTAGCATGCTCTTTATCTTCTATCACCATTAGGCTTTTAGCTTTTTCTTTTAAAAGATAAAAATCCTTTGAATTCAAACAATAGCTGTCTGCAATCAACAAATCATCATTGCCAACGCCCTCTAAAAAAGCGCTTATATTATCTTGCTTATGTAAATAAAGGCTCGCTTCAACCCCTAATTTTTCTATAAAAGAAAGGATTTTTTCACAACGTCTCACATGCCCTAAACCGCTTGTTACAAACGCATCGCACAAAATTTTTACTGGCATGCGTTTTTCAAACGGCTGTATTTGAGCTTGGCTAATTCTAAATCTTCTAAAGTGTCAATGTCTTGGACTTCTAGGGGCGATAATTCTAAAGCGATGGAATTTGGGCTAAAAATAGGCCGCATTTCTTTGAAGGCTTGAGCCTTCCCCATATAAAGCAATCCTGCGTCATGATAGAGCGTTTTTAAATCTTGCGTGCGCGTGTTTGAATGCTCTTTAAAAGCCATTTGAACGCCGTTTTCAAGGCTAAAAGAACGATAGGGCGAAGCGCTAAATGGAGAGCATGTGAAAACATAATCCGTATTTTGATTTTGTTTTAAAGTTTCACAAGCGTTTTTTAAATGCTTTTCTCGTAAAAATACTGAAGTGCCATACAAGCAACACGCAATATCTTCATCTTTTAATTCTAATTCTTTCATGTAATAGGCCATCACCTCTAAAGTCGTGGCCCTGTCGTCCGCTAAATTTTTAGGGCGTAAATTCAAAAAACTCGCCCCATAATTTTTAGCTAAATTCACATACTCCATGCTATCGCTAGAGATAAACACCTTTTCAAAGAGCTTGGAATTTAGCGCCGCTTCAATAGGGTAAGCGAGCATGGGTTTATTGAAAAAATCAATCATATTTTTATTCTTAATCCTTTTACTGGAACTTCTGGCTAAAACAACAGCGATCGCTCTCATGCTAGGCTTTCAAACGCTCTTTATTAATAAGGCATTTGGGTTTCCATCGCATCAGCGGCGAATTTCTTTTTATTGGAATCGCTCAAATGCCCTAAATTCGTGTATTCAATCTTAGCGTCAGCTAAAAACTTGGATTGGATGGTGTTATTCCTTTCAATATCATAAGGGCGGATCACCCCGCTCACCTTAAGGATTTGCTTTTCCCCATCCACTAGCACTTCCTTATTCCCATAGATGAAATAATTCCCGTTTTCTAGCACTTTAATGATTCGAGCGCTCAATACGATCTCTAAATCTTCGCTCTTTTTTTGCGAGCCACCGCCTTTAAAATTCGTGTTATTGCTGGATTTGGTGAAATTGTAATTATTCTTATCGTCTAAATATTCCGCTTCTTTTTTCTTTCTTTCATCTAGCCCGTTATAAGTGAGCCTTGGGGGCGTGGAATTACCCCCTGAAGCGCTTTTATAATCTTTAGAGCTAGAATAATTCGCGCTCGCTTTTTCAGAGACAATGATTGTGATCAAATCGTTAGGCTTCATCGCCCTCCTGTCCGCAAATAAGGGGCGTTCACCCTGCCCAAACAAACTCCCCAATTTGTTCAATTCAGGGATAAATTCTTTAGAGGGGGTTTCTTCTACATAATTAGGAGGGTTGAAATCAATTTTTGGCTCATTGGCTGATGCCATGCTGAATATAACGCCAAACGCAACAGCCCCTAAATAAAGCGCTTTTTTCATCTACTAGCCTTATTTGAGTTATTTTAAGCCTTGAATTATACTCTCTTATAAAGAATAAATGCTTAATTTTGAGCAAGTTGTTGTAAAATTTAGATCTTTATAATGAAATTTAACTTGCAGGAGATGAAATTGAGAACCTTGTTAAAAATGTTAGTTGGTGCAAGCTTGCTGACACACGCCTTAGTAGCTAAAGAAGAAAGCGCAGCACCTTCTTGGACAAAAAATTTGTATATGGGAGTCAATTACCAAACAGGTTCTATCAATTTAATGACTAATATCCATGAAGTTAGAGAAATTACTAACTATCAAACCGGTTACACCAATATCATAACTAGCGTTAATAGCGTTAGAAAGCTCACCAACATGGGATCTAATGGGATTGGATTAGTCATAGGCTATAACCACTTTTTCCATCCGGATAAAATCTTGGGTTTGCGCTATTTTGCTTTTTTAGATTGGCAAGGCTATGGCATGAGATACCCTAAAGGCTATTATGGCGGCAATAACATGATCACTTATGGCGTGGGCGTGGATGCGGTGTGGAATTTCTTCCAAGGGAGTTTCTATCAAGATGATATTAGCGTGGATATTGGCGTTTTTGGGGGGATTGCGATTGCGGGGAATAGCTGGTATATTGGCAGTAAAGGGCAGGAATTGTTAGGCATCACTAACAGCAGAGCGGTTGATAACACCTCTTTTCAATTCCTATTCAACTTTGGCCTCAAGGCTTTATTTGTAGATGAACATGAATTTGAAATCGGGTTTAAATTCCCCACCATTAATAACAAATACTACACCACTGACGCACTCAAGGTTCAAATGCGTAGGGTCTTTGCCTTTTATGTGGGGTATAATTACCACTTCTAAAAGGGCTTTTAAAACCCAACGCAACTCCCTAACATCTTTTGATAGTAACTCTTGGCTTTGAGAATCGTTTCTGTGTCGTCGGTTTTTAAAAGCACTTCGTAATTGTTTTCAAAAGCGTTTTTGCTCCAATTCGCTGAGCCTAAAAACACGATCTTATCATCAATGATCGCTACTTTTTGGTGCATGATGCCGTAATAATTCCCGTTTTTAGCCTTAAGCCCTTTCAATAAGCACACTTTCGTGTTAGGGTATTTGTCTAAATAGCCAATAGTGGATTGCTTGTTATTATGATTGCTTTCATAATCATAAATGATTTGCACCTTAATCCCCCTACTCGCTACGCTTTTAATGGCTCTTGCAATATCTCTGTGCGTGAAACTATAGATAGCGATTTTCACGCTCTCTCTAGCGTTACTAATCCCAGAAACTAAAGCATTCAAAGCCTCTCTTTGCTCATAAGGTAAGACAAATAAGCTGTTTTTAGCTTGCAAAACCCCTAAACAGCCCACTAACACGCCCACGCCAACGATTTTTTTAAACTTGTTGAACATCAAATGATCCTTATTTTAAATTACACTCTATGATAAAAACAACCAACCAAGTGGATTTTTGATTATAATAAAAGATTTAAAAAAAGCGATAAAAACGGATAGGCTTAAAGAAGCGTTTCTTATCAAATAAGGAGTCCCTAAAATGAAAATGATTCTATTCAACCAAAATCCCATGATCACAAAGCTGCTTGAGAGTGTCTCTAAGAAATTGGAATTATCTATAGAAAATTTTAACCACTATCAAGAGCTATCCGCACACCTTAAAAAAGATCCAGAATGGCTTTTGATAGCCGATGATGAATGTTTGGAAAAACTAGACCAAGTGGATTGGCTAGAATTAAAAGAAATCATCTCTCAAAATAAAAACAGCGTGTGCATGTATAAAAAGGGCAATGAAGCGCAGCCCTTTTTAGAGGGCTTTGAGATGAAAATCAAAAAACCTTTTTTACCCACTGAAATGTTGAAAGTCCTTCAAAAAAAGCTTGGTTCTAACGCAAGCGAGCTAGAGCCTAGCCAGAATTTAGACCCAACTCAAGAAGTTTTAGAAACCAATTGGGACGAGTTGGAAAGTTTAGGCGATTTAGAAGCCCTAGCCAAAGAAGAGCCTAACAATGAAGAGCAACTACTCCCCACTTTAAACACACAAGAAGAAGCACAAGAAAAAGAGATTAAAGAAGAAGAAAAACAAGAGGTTAAAGAAACGCCCCAAAAAGAAAAAGAAGAGATTAAAGAAACGCCCCAAGAAGAAGAAAAGCCTAAAGATGATGAAACGCAAGAGGGTGAAACCCCTAAAGATGAAGAAGTTTCTAAAGAGTTGGAAACGCAAGAAAAATTAGAAATCCCTAAAGAAGAAACGCAAGAACAAAAGCCAATCAAAGAAGAAACACAAGAAATTAAAGAGGAAAAACAAGAAGAAACACAAGATTCCCCAAGCGTGCAAGAATTAGAAGCCATGCAAGAATTAGTCAAAGAAATCCAAGAAAACTCTAACGAGGATAAAAAAGAAACGCAAGAAATCGCAGAAACACCGCAAGATAAAGAAATCCAAGAAGTTGTTACCGAAAAAACCCAAGCGCAGGAATTAGAAATTCCTAAAGAAAAAACGCAAGAAAGCGCAGAAGCTCTCCAAGAAACCCAAGCGCACGAGTTAGAAAAACAAGAAAACGCAGAAATTCCACAAGAAAAAGAAACCCAAGAAATCGCAGAAACACCACAAGAATTAGAAATCCCCCAAGCACAAGAAAAAGAAACCCCCAAAGATGAAAACACGCAAGAAAGCGTGCAAAATTTACAAGAAAAAGAAGCCCAAGAAGCCCAAGATGAAACGCCCCAAGAAGACCATTACGAAAGCATTGAAGACATTCCTGAGCCGGTGATGGCTAAAGCGATGGGGGAAGAATTGCCCTTTTTGAATGAAGCCGTTGCAAAAACCCCTAATAATGAGAACGACACAGAAACCCCTAAAGAGAGCGTTACAGAAACCTCCAAGAATGAAAACGCCACAGAAACCCCGCAAGAAAAAGAAGAAAGCGATAAAACTTCCAGCCCCCTAGAATTGCGCTTGAATTTGCAGGACTTATTAAAAAGTCTCAATCAAGAGTCCTTAAAAAGCCTTTTAGAAAACAAAACCTTAAGCATTAAAATCACTTTAGAGGATAAAAAACCTAATGCATAATGATTTTAATTTACTCATCCTTTCAGGCCCTAGCGGAGCGGGTAAAAGCACCCTTACAAAGTATTTGCAAGAAAAAATCCCAAAAACCCATTTTTCCCTTTCCACCACCACGAGGAAACCCAGAGAGGGCGAAGTTGATGGCTTGCATTACAATTTTGTCAGCGAAGAAGAATTCAAACAAGGCATAGAAAAAGGGCAGTTTTTAGAATGGGCGATCGTGCATAACCACTATTATGGCACTTCTAAAATCCCTGTAGAAAAAGCCTTAAAAGAGGGCAAAATCGTCATTTTTGATATTGATGTGCAAGGGCATGAGATCCTTAAAAAGCATTACCCTAACGCATGTTCAGTCTTTATTAGCACCAAAAACCAAGAGATTTTAAAAGAGCGCTTGCTTTTAAGGGGAACAGATTCTAAAGAGACGATAGAAAAACGCTTGATCAACGCTTATAAAGAAATGCAGTGCTTGGAAAGCTTTGATTACCTCATCATCAATGAAGATTTAGAAAAATCCAAAGAAATCATCTTAAGCATCGCAAAAACTTTAGTCCACCGCCTAAAAGCGTTTAATTTTGAAAAAATCTGTAAGGCTTGGAAAAACGAATCCTTATGAAACCTATCAATTATTTTTTAAAAAAGCTATAATTCAAACAAAAACCAACCAATAAGATTAAGGAGTAAAATATGGGCGGATTCACAAGTATATGGCATTGGGTCATTGTTTTATTAGTGATTGTGTTGTTATTTGGGGCTAAAAAGATCCCAGAATTGGCTAAAGGTTTAGGCAGTGGGATTAAGAATTTCAAAAAAGCCGTGAAAGACGATGAAGAAGAGGCTAAAAACGAGCCAAAAACCCTAGACGCTCAAGCAACACAAACCAAAGTGCATGAAACTAGCGAGATTAAAAGCACGCAAAAACAAGAAAGTTAAGCATGCACACTCTCATTAAGGGCGTTTTAGAAGAGATTTTAGAAGCTGAAGTCATTATTGAATACCCTAAAGACAGAGAGCATGGGCATTACGCTACGCCGATCGCCTTTAATCTCGCCAAAGTTTTTAAAAAATCGCCCTTAGTTATCGCTGAAGAATTAGCCCTTAAAATCAGCTCGCACAAAAAAACTCAAGGGTTTTTTGACAGCGTAGTGGCTTGTAAGGGCTATATCAATTTCACGCTTTCTTTAGACTTTTTGGAGCGTTTCACCCAAAAAGCTTTGGAATTGAAAGGAAAATTTGGCTCTCAAGTTAAAAGCGAACATTCTCAAAAAATCTTTTTAGAATTTGTGAGCGCTAACCCCACAGGGCCTTTACACATAGGGCATGCTAGAGGGGCGGTGTTTGGCGATAGTTTGGCTAAAATCGCTCGCTTTTTAGGGCATGAAGTTTTGTGCGAATATTATGTCAATGACATGGGATCTCAAATCCGCTTGTTAGGGCTTTCGGTATGGCTCGCTTACAAAGAACATGTTTTAAAAGAGAGCGTAACTTATCCGGAAGTCTTTTACAAGGGCGAATACATCATTGAAATCGCCAAAAAGGCGAGTAACGATTTAGAGCTAAGCCTTTTTAAAGAAAACGAAGAGATTATCATTGAGGTTTTAAGCGGCTACGCTAAGGATTTAATGCTTTTAGAAATTAAGGATAATTTAGACGCTTTAGGCATTCATTTTGATTCCTATGCGAGCGAAAAAGAAGTTTTTAAACATAAAGATGCGGTGTTTGAACGATTAGAAAAAGCGAACGCCCTTTATGAAAAGGATTCTAAAATTTGGCTCAAATCTTCACTCTACCAAGATGAAAACGATCGGGTGCTGATTAAAGAAGATAAAAATTACACTTATTTAGCCGGCGATATTGTCTATCATGATGAAAAATTTAAGCAAAATTACACCAAATATATCAACATTTGGGGGGCAGACCACCACGGCTATATCGCTAGAGTGAAAGCCAGCCTTGAGTTTTTGGGCTATGATTCCAACAAGCTTGAAGTCTTGCTCGCTCAAATGGTGCGCTTGCTCAAAGATAACGAGCCTTACAAGATGAGTAAAAGAGCGGGTAATTTCATTTTGATTAAAGATGTGATTGATGATGTGGGTAAAGACGCCTTAAGGTTTATTTTTTTGAGCAAACGGCTTGACACTCATTTAGAATTTGATGTCAATGCTTTAAAAAAGCAAGACAGCTCAAACCCCATTTACTATATCCATTACGCTAATTCGCGCATCCACACCATGCTAGAAAAATCCCCCTTTTCTAAAGAAGAGGTTTTGCAAACCCCTTTAAAAAATTTAAACGCTGAGGAAAAATACCTGCTTTTTAGCGCTTTAAGCTTGCCTAAAGCGGTTGAATCTTCTTTTGAAGAATACGGCTTGCAAAAAATGTGCGAATACGCAAAAACCCTTGCTTCAGAATTCCACCGCTTCTATAACGCTGGCAAAATCTTAGACACCCCTAAAGCTAAGGAGCTTTTAAAAATTTGTTTAATGGTGAGCTTGAGTTTGACTAACGCTTTCAAACTTTTAGGCATAGAAATCAAAACCAAAATTTCCGCTAAAGATTAAGCTAATATTTAATTTTTTGTTATAACATTCCCCTTATTTTTTGAAACTAAGGAGAATATTTTGCTTAATCGTATTATAGAACACATGAACGCTCACCATGTAGAAGACATGAAAGGTTTATTGAAAAAATTCGGGCAAGTCCATCATGTTGAAAATGTCGCCTTTAAAAGCGTGGATCCTCAAGGCATTGTGATTGGTTACAACAACAATCAAACTTTAAGGATTGAATTTAACCACGAAGTTAAAGACCCCAAAGACTACAAAAACGCCATCATTGAATTGTGCCAAAGCGTGGAAAAAACCCATGATTTAAAAGGCGTGGAAGAAGAAGTTAAAGCCTTTAAAGGAAGCTTTGATTCTGTTTGTTTAGCGACCTTACACCCTAATGGGCATGTGGTATGCTCTTATGCGCCTTTAATGACAGATGGCAAACAATACTACATTTATGTGAGCGAAGTGGCTGAGCATTTTGCGGGCCTTAAAAACAACCCCCACAATGTGGAAGTGATGTTTTTAGAAGACGAAAGCAAGGCTAAATCAGCTATTTTGAGGAAACGCTTGCGTTATAAAACCAATGCGAGGTTTATTGAAAGAGGGGCAGAGTTTGACAAAGCGTTTGATTCTTTCATTGAAAAAACCGGCGGCGCTGGGGGCATTAAAACCATTCGCGCCATGCAAGATTTCCATTTGATCGCATTGGATTTCAAAGAAGGGCGTTTTGTGAAAGGCTTTGGTCAAGCTTATGATATTTTAGGCGATAAAATCGCTTATGCTGGGGATAAAGGCAACCCGCACAATTTCGCTCACAAAAAATAAGCTTTCTCACTCATAAGGGGCAAACGCCCCAAAAGACCGCTTTTTAAAGAGGTTATGGCAAAATCAAGTTCTTTACTCTTTAACCTTAAAAAATGCTAAAAGCCTTTTTATTAGGCTAACACCAAACAAAAAGCACCACAAAAAGCGCTAAAAAGTAAAAAAATGGCAAAATTTTTCCAAAATGACAAAAAAAAAAAAACGCTTTCATGCTATAATACGCCCATGTTTAATGCATCAAAATACTAATTTTAAAAGGAGAATGTGATGAAAAAAACCCTTTTACTCTCTCTCTCTCTCTCGTTTTTGCTCCACGCTGAAGACGACGGCTTTTACATGAGCGCGGGTTATCAGATCGGTGAAGCCGCTCAAATGGTGAAAAACACCAAAGGCATTCAAGAGCTTTCAGACAATTATGAAAAGCTGAACAATCTTTTGAATAA
>NZ_MVYP01000030.1:0-2122 GCF_003638305.1 Helicobacter pylori
GTTCTCATTAAATATTGCTTATAAAATTCAAAAAATGGTTTCATTATTACAAAAATTAACACTCCAAAGATAAATAGTTAAAAAACACCCAAAATCTTTTTTTTTTTTTTTGAAATCCAATAAATTTATGGCAAAATTAAACATATTGTAAATAAATTTTCATTTCTATTCATTATTTACAATAAAAATTACTTTAAGGAACATTTTATGAAAAAACGATTTTTACTCTCTCTCTCTCTCTCGCTTGCGGTACCATCGCTCCACGCTGAAGACAACGGCTTTTTTGTGAGCGCGGGCTATCAAATCGGCGAAGCGGTGCAAATGGTCAAAAACACCGGTGAATTGAAAAATTTGAACGACAAATACGAGCAATTGAGCCAATCTTTAGCCCAACTGGCTTCGTTAAAACAAAGCATTCAAACGGCGAACAACAGTCAGGCTGTCAACAATGCTTTAAGCGATTTGAAAAGCTTTGCGAGTAACAACCACACAAACAAAGAAACATCGCCCATCTACAACACCACGCAAGCCGTTATCACTTCAGTATTGGCTTTTTGGAGTCTTTATGCAGGGAACGCTCTCAGTTTTTTTGTGAACGATTTGCACGATGGATCTAATTCTCCTCTTACAAGAATCAATCAAGATAGGAACTGCACAGGATTACAAAACTGTTTTATGAGCAAAGAAACTTATAGTAAAATGAAAGCACTTGCCGAAAACCTCCAAAAAGCTCAAGGCAATCTCTGTGCTTTATCAGAACAATGCTCTAGCAATCAATCAAGTGGAAACAAAACTTCCATAACTACAGCTCTTGAAACCGCGCAAAAGCTTATGGATTTAATCGCAAACACTAAGACGGCTATGATGTGGAAAAATATCGTCATCAGTGGCGTTTCAAACGCGCCCGGCGCTATCAATTCCACTGGCTACCCAACGCAATACGCGGTGTTTAACAATATCAAGGCGATGCTACCTTACTTGCAAGAAGCGCTCAAACTAACTCAGAGCAACCACACCCTATCCACTCAGTTGCAAGCTCAAGCTATGGGATCTCAAAAAAATCGTGAATTTGCTAAAGACATTTACGCTTTCGCCCAAAACCAAAAGCAAATCCTTTCTAACGCTTCAAATATCTTCAATCTCTTTAATTCCATTCCTAAAGACCAACTTAAGTATTTGGAGAACGCTTACTTGAAAGTGCCGCATTTGGGTAAAACGCCTACTAACCCTTACAGACAGAATGTGAATTTGAATAAAGAAATCAATGCGGTTCAAAACAATGTGAGCTATTATGGCAATCGGATTGATTCGGCTTTAAGCGTGGCTAGAGATGTTTATAATTTAAAATCCAATCAAACAGAAATCGTGAGTGCCTATAACAACGCTAAGAATTTGAGCGAAGAGATTTCTAAACTACCCCATAATAAGGTCAATGTAACAAACATCGTTATGTCGCCTAAAGATTCTACAGCAGGCCAATACAACTACCAAATCAACCCAGAGCAGCAATCCAATCTTTCTCAAGCTTTAGCGGCGATGAGCAATAACCCCTTTAAAAAAGTGGGCATGATCAGCTCTCAAAACAATAACGGCGCTTTGAATGGGCTTGGTGTGCAAGTGGGCTATAAGCAATTCTTTGGCGAAAGCAAAAGATGGGGGTTAAGGTATTATGGCTTCTTTGATTACAACCACGGCTATATCAAATCCAGCTTTTTTAACTCGTCTTCTGATGTATGGACTTATGGCGGTGGGAGCGATTTGTTAGTGAATATTATCAACGATAGCATCACAAGAAAGAACAACAAGCTTTCTGTGGGTCTTTTTGGTGGTATCCAACTAGCAGGGACTACATGGCTTAATTCTCAATACGTGAATTTAACAGCGTTCAATAACCCTTATAGCGCAAAAGTCAATACCTCCAATTTCCAGTTTTTGTTCAATTTGGGTTTGAGAACCAATCTCGCTACAGCTAGGAAAAAAGACAGCGAGCATTCCGCGCAACATGGCATTGAACTAGGCATTAAAATCCCTACCATTAACACCAACTACTATTCTTTTTTAGGCACTAAGCTAGAATACCGAAGGCTTTATAGCGTGTATCTTAATTATGTGTTCGCTTATT
>NZ_MVYP01000031.1:0-2115 GCF_003638305.1 Helicobacter pylori
AAAAAGAGAGTTTCACAAAGGGTTTAACGCAAGCTTTTAATACGCAAACACATAGTTGAGATACACGCTATAGAGTCTGCGGTATTGGAGTTGAGTGCCTAGCAAAGAATAGTAATTCGTGTTGATCGTGGGGATCTTCACGCCCAATTCCACGCCATGCTGAGCGACATGATCGCTCGCTTTCTTTTTGTTTTTAGCGAGGTTCATCCTCAAGCCTAAATTGAATAAAAACTGGAAATTCGCCACATTCATTTTAGCGTTGTAGAAATTATTGAAAGTCGCTAAATTCACATACTGAGAATTCAGCCACGAAGTGCCGGCTAAGGCGATACCCCCAAACACCCCAAAAGAAATCTTGCTGTTTTTGGTGGCTTTGTCGTTGATGAAGTTATAGAGGACATCTGTTCCTACCCCATAAGTGAACACATCAGAGGCTGAGTTGAAAAAGCTGGATTTGATATAGGCATGGTTGTAATCAAAAAAGCCGTAATACCTTAATCCCCACCTTCTTTTTTCACCAAAGAATTGTTTATACCCTATTTGCACGCCGATCCCATTCATGGCACCATTGTTGGTTTGAGAGCTGATTAATCCAACGCGTCTGAAAGGGTTATGCCCTAATTCTTGCGTGGCGCTTAATAATTGCGAATAAGCGCTCTGGTTGACTTGATAAACGGCCTGTAAACCCCCAGGGTTATTAGGGTTAGTGGATTGGCTTATCAAATTTTTAAGGAATGGGGAATTGGGCGTGTTTGAAGCGGTCGTGGTGATGCTGTTATAAGTGTTGTTTAAAGTGCTGAGACTGCCTCTAAAATCAAGTATCGTGCGCGCCAACAACTCAGATTGCTTGATTTGCTCGGCTTGAGTGCCAAAATGCGCAAGGCTGTTATTTAAAGCCGTTATCGTCTCTTCCACATACGCGCAACCCGCTCCCCAAGTGTTGCTAGTAACCCCTTGATCAGGTAATGTCCCACCCCCATTTTTGCAAGCTGCCAAGTAATTTGTGATAAATTGGCTTGGGATAGTGTTAAGATCTTTTTTCATTTGAGCGGCTAGTTCAAGCATCTTGGCTTGCGCTTGCGCGTGATTGAGCATGTTTTGAGCGAAAGTCCTGTCAGCAGAGGTGTAAGGGTTGAAATCTTGCGGCGCGTTTTGATTGTTTTGCTGGTTAAGGCTTTGAGCTTGCGCGACGATTTCTTGGGCGTTTTTGATCATGCTAGTAACGGCGCTAAATTCAGCTCTAAAGATTTTGCACGCATTCCCGTCTGTATTGATCCCCCATGGGCTACCATCACCCGGAGCGTTTTCATCATGCGTGGATCGCACCAAAGGGCATTGAGTGTTAAGGACATTCATGATCGTGCTGGCTTGTTCCAAAAGGTTTTGAGCGGTATTGGTGAATTGAAAGCTTTGCGTTTCTTTGTTGTTACTACTACTGCTAGTTACACCATTACTGCTGCCATTTTTTTGACAGAATTGGTTCACACCACCATTAATATCAGCAGTTTGTTCGCATTCGTAGGTGTATTCTACTTTCACTTCTGTGCCTTTCCCGTCCAAGACAGGAAACCCATTCCCACTCTTTAAAGCCTGTTGGATAGCTTGATAGGCTTTATTGAGTTTTTCAAATTCTTGGATAGACATGGATTGATCAGGACCAGTCGCTTCATACCGGTTGCAAGTGATGCTCGTTGTACCACTTCCTGGTTGGTTATTGAAAACAACGCTGCCAGGCCCACTCCTTGTGCCATTGCCATTCCCGCACATTATGGCATAGCCTATCACATTCCACAAGCCCACCGTCGCATTGAGCGCTAAAGAGACGGCTTGATAGGCGGGGGAGTTGTCTTTTTCGCCGGTCAACCCTTGCGTGTTCGCTTTTAAATTATCGATCGCAGCATTGATTTCTGAAGGGCTGCTCGCGTTCGTTACCGCCTGATTGAGGTTGTTGAAATTGCTCAAAAGGTTGCTCAAATTCTCATAAGTGTCTGAGAGTTTTTTCAATTCGCCGGTGTTTTTCACCATTTGAGCGGCTTCACCGATCTGATAGCCTGCGCTGATAAAAAAGCCGTTGTCTTCAGCGTTTAAAAGCGATGCAGCGAGAGAGAGAGAGAG
>NZ_MVYP01000032.1:0-1054 GCF_003638305.1 Helicobacter pylori
TTGTATCGCTGAAGAAAATGGGGCGTATGCGAGCGTGGGTTTTGAATATTCCATCAGTCATGCCGTTGAGCACAATAACCCCTTTTTGAATCAAGAACGCATCCAAACGATTTCTAACGCTCAAAACCAAATCTACAAACTCAATCAAGTCAAAAATGAAATCACAAACATGCCCAACACCTTTAATTACATCAACAACGCTTTAAAAAACCATGCTAAATTAACCCCCACTGAAATGCAAGCCGAACAATACTACCTCCAATCCACGCTTCAAAACATTGAAAAAATAGTCATGCTTAGCGGGGGCGTTGCGTCTAACCCTAAATTAGCCCAAGCGTTAGAAAAAATGCAAGAACCCATTACTAACCCTTTAGAATTAGCAGAAAACTTAAAAAATTTAGAATTGCAATTCACTCAATCTCAAAACCGCATGCTTTCTTCTTTATCTTCTCAAATCGCTCAAATTTCAAATTCCTTAAACGCGCTTGATCCCACCTCTTATTCTAAAAACGTTTCAAGCATGTATGGGGTAGGTTTGAGCGTAGGGTATAAGCATTTCTTCACCAAGAAAAAAAATCAAGGGTTGCGCTATTATTTGTTCTATGACTATGGTTACACTAATTTTGGTTTTGTGGGCAACGGCTTTGATGGTTTAGGCAAAATGAATAACCACCTCTATGGGCTTGGAATAGACTACCTTTTTAATTTCATTGATAATGAGCAAAAACATTCGAGCGTGGGTTTTTATGTGGGCTTTGCTTTAGCGGGGAGTTCGTGGGTAGGGAGTGGTTTAGGCATGTGGGTGAGTCAAAGGGATTTTATCAACAATTACTTGACTAATTATCAGGCTAAAATGCACACGAGTTTTTTCCAAATCCCTTTGAATTTTGGGGTTCGTGTGAATGTCAATAGGCACAATGGCTTTGAAATGGGCTTAAAGATTCCTTTAGCGGTCAATTCCTTTTATGAAACGCATGGCAAAGGGTTAAACGCTTCCCTCTTTTTCAAACGCCTTGTGGTGTTTAATGTGAGTTATGTTTATAGTTTTTAGGGG
>NZ_MVYP01000033.1:0-841 GCF_003638305.1 Helicobacter pylori
CTCAAATCATCAATAGTCGCTAAAGGCTCATGCAAATCACGATAGAAAACAAAAGGGTTATTGTGATAGATCGTGTCGTTTTCTAAAATCGTTTTAAAAAAATCTAGGATTTTTTTAAAACTCAAATCTTGGTAAAAGTAAGCTTTCCCATCAATAGTGTTTAAAGGGTTTTCATAGAGCATGTCTAAATAAGCGTTTGGGTGCGTGTGCAAGTATCTCACATAGTCAATCGCTTCATCAAAATCTTTAAAATCACAAACATTCACAAAACTCTTAGGGTTAAAATCTTTCGCCACGCTAGGACTCCCCCAATAAATAGGAATGGTGTGGCTAAAGTAAGCGTCAATGATTTTTTCAGTTACATAGCCATAGCCTTGGGTGTTTTCAAAACACAGGTTGAATTTGTATTGGCTTAAAAACTCGCTCTTGTTTTTGACGTTATAGCCTAAAGTGTTTTTCACGCTCCCTCCCCCAGTAACTGGCTCAATAGAATTTAAAGCGTCATAGAAGGCGTTCCTTTTAGGGGCGTTAGGGTTGCTCGCGACAAAACTCGCAAACCCTCTTTTCAAAGGATCGCTCTCATCATTCACTACTGCGCATAAATTAGGGTGGTTTTCTTTAAAATGATGGGAGGGTTTTTTTAAAGCATAAAGGCTGTTATCTTTAATCTTGTAGGGTGAAGTGGTGTCATTCACGCTCTCGGCTTTATGGTGTAGCCTATCATAATACAAAGGCATTCTCAAATAACGATCTCTAAAGTCCAATTCATCAAAGCCTATGGCGTAATCAAAGAGGTTGAAATTAGGGACTTCGTTTTCACCGGTGTAAAACACTCTTTTAG
>NZ_MVYP01000034.1:0-801 GCF_003638305.1 Helicobacter pylori
ATATTGATATTTACGACTTCACGCATTACCTTTTAATGGCCAATAGAGAGCCGAACGAAAATAACCCCACCTTAAAGCGCTTGATAGAAGCCGTGAAGGACATGCAAAAAGAAAGCGAGAAAGGGATAAAAGAAGCAAGCAAAAAGAGCGCAGAAGAAACAGAGAAAAAATTAAAAAAACGAGCCTTTAAAGTCATAGAAGACAAAGAAGCGTTTTTGAAAGATTTGAACGCTATCAAACCTACACCATTACCCAAAGAGATTGATACCGAGAGCTTTTTAAACGCTTTTAATGGCGTTAAGAATAAAGAAAATTTCATTAAACATTTAAAAAGTAAGCCTGACAGCAAGCACCGATTAGCTTACTTGCATTTAGTAGAACCTACCTTAAAAGAACCCGACATTACGCTTATTTTCAAAGAGCAAGGTAAGGAAGTCAAAAAAGAGCATATCAAAGCCTTTCAAGGCGATCCTAAAACGATTTATTATTTTCTAGTTACGCAAGATAATGATAGTAAGCTTATAATAGGATTAAAAGTTAAACCGATTTATATTAAAGCAGAGATTGACAAGGCGGATATTATCCACTCTTTCATTCCGCAGGCAAGAACGCTTAAAGAATAAGCCGATGGAGTGGGCTTGCATTGAAACTATAAAACAAAAGCTTGAAAAAGTCAAGGATTAAAAAATGAATTACCCTAATTTGCCTAACAGCGCTTTAGAGATAAGCGAACAACCAGAAGTTAAAGAAATCACAAACGAATTGTTAAAGCAATTACAGAGCGCGCTAAATTCTAACAGA
>NZ_MVYP01000035.1:0-776 GCF_003638305.1 Helicobacter pylori
ATATTGATATTTACGACTTCACGCATTACCTTTTAATGGCCAATAGAGAGCCGAACGAAAATAACCCCACCTTAAAGCGCTTGATAGAAGCCGTGAAGGACATGCAAAAAGAAAGCGAGAAAGGGATTAAAAAACCAAAAATTGAAACGCCTAGCGAATGGGGAGAGAATTATAGCGAGTTTAAGGGCGATGGTTTAGGAGCGATTAACAAGCTATTAGAAACTAAAAAAGGATTTGTAGCAGGAGCGTTCTATAAAGAAGGCTTAGGGGATATTGATCTAGTTTGGGGTAATAAAGATTACGGGTTAGAACACATCTTAAAACGCCGAGAAGAGCAAGCCAAAAATCAAGGACTAAACGAAACAGAAGCTAAAGAATACGCCATGAGCGTAGTTAAAACGATACCGGAAGTTATAGAGAAAGGCGTTAAGGTAGAACGAAACGGCAGAATGGCTATTGAATACCAAAATATAAGAGTAGGTTTAAAAGATAATTGGAAAGGAGAAAAATTACCTAATCATTGGGTGATAACAGGTTATGAAAAAAGGTCAGAGAATAGTGAAAGTTTATATACATCTCCACTAATCACAAAGGGTGAGACTCTACCCTTAAACTCTAACAAACCTAATCCTACCACAAAAAAATTAAACAAGGATTAAAAAATGAATTACCCTAATTTGCCTAACAGCGCTTTAGAGATAAGCGAACAACCAGAAGTTAAAGAAATCACAAACGAATTGTTAAAGCAATTACAGAGCGCGCTAAATTCTAACAGA
>NZ_MVYP01000036.1:0-687 GCF_003638305.1 Helicobacter pylori
TTGTTAGCGGTTGTTTTCGCTTCGTTAATGTTAGTTATCGCTTGCGTTTTTTCGTTGCTTATTTCATTGTTAGCGTTTTCTTTAGCTTCGTTAATGTTAGTTATCGCTTGCGTTTGTTTTTCGCTTATTTCGTTATTAGCGCTCGTTTTAGCTTGGTTTAGGGCTTCAAGGCTTGCGGTTTTGTTCTCGGTGATTTGGTTGTTAGCGCTATCTCGGGCGTTATTTAAAAAGATTTGATAGCTCGTTAAAAGCCTTGTAGCGGTTTCTATCAATTGATTTTCTAGCTTTTTAACTTCGTTTTTAATGTTCTCGGTGTTAGCGTTTAAGGTGTTGGTTACTTCTTGCTCGTTCGCATGCATGCTTGCGTTAAACTCGCTAAAAAAGCCCTCGTATTCTTTCATTTTGTTTTTTAAGCTCTCGCCGGCGTTAGTTAGCCATTCAATAGAGTTTCTTAAACTGCTATCAATTTCATTCGCATTCTTAAAAAAATCCAAACTCAAAAGCACTTCTAAAATCCTAACGATGCCCTTAAGGCTTAATTCCACTTGCTCGGTAAAAAGTCTGTTAGAATTTAGCGCGCTCTGTAATTGCTTTAACAATTCGTTTGTGATTTCTTTAACTTCTGGTTGTTCGCTTATCTCTAAAGCGCTGTTAGGCAAATTAGGGTAATTCATTTTTTAATCCTTG
>NZ_MVYP01000037.1:0-578 GCF_003638305.1 Helicobacter pylori
ACTATCAAAACAATAACGGGGCGATGAATGGGATCGGCGTGCAAGTGGGCTATAAGCAATTCTTTGGTAAAAAAAGGAATTGGGGGTTAAGGTATTATGGTTTCTTTGATTATAACCATGCTTATATCAAATCTAATTTTTTTAACTCCGCTTCTGATGTGTGGACTTATGGGGTGGGAATGGATGCGCTTTATAACTTCATCAACGATAAAAACACCAACTTTTTAGGCAAGAATAACAAGCTTTCCGTGGGGCTTTTTGGTGGCTTTGCGTTAGCCGGGACTTCGTGGCTTAATTCCCAACAAGTGAATTTGACCATGATGAATGGCATTTATAACGCTAATGTCAGCACTTCTAACTTCCAATTTTTGTTTGATTTAGGCTTGAGAATGAATCTCGCTAGGCCTAAGAAAAAAGACAGCGATCATGCCGCTCAGCATGGCATTGAACTAGGTTTTAAAATCCCTACGATCAACACAAGCTACTATTCTTTCATGGGCGCTAAACTAGAATACCGAAGGATGTATAGCCTTTTCCTCAATTATGTGTTTGCTTACTAGGTGGCGCAAATTCTCTTT
>NZ_MVYP01000004.1:0-125374 GCF_003638305.1 Helicobacter pylori
AAATTTATTGGATTTCAAAAAAAAAAAAAAAGATTTTGGGTGTTTTTTAACTATTTATCTTTGGAGTGTTAATTTTTGTAATAATGAAACCATTTTTTGAATTTTATAAGCAATATTTAATGAGAACGAAAGCCACACTAAAACAAAAACGCGTAGCTGACAAAAACTTCTTTATTCCTAAAAACGCTGAAGTTTTGTCGGATCGTTTGTTGCTGCCACACATTGCTAGCTCCGAAGTTTTTCCAACTTTGCGCGCTCAGGCTGTAATAAGGGATTTTTAGCCCCACATTGAAGCGGTTGTGTTTGCCTATATACAAAGAACCTCCAAAATTCACAAAAAACCCCCCACCCGCTGCAAAAAATTTATCATCTTGTTGCGTGTTTTGATTTTGATATTGAGAACTCCACAAGATTGCGTATTCCACCCCACCCCCACCAAACACGCCTATCTTAAAAAACAGCATTTTTTCCGTTTTTAAAGCGAGTTTCAAAAGGGTGTCTATAGGGAGATTGACAAACACATTCACGTTCAAACCAAACGCCATGAAATGCCCGTTATTGAAAAGGAAGTCTTGGGGGCTTGGGGTTTTTTGCAAATTTAAAGAACCTTGAGTGTTTGAAGCAGGATCGTAGGTTTTAATCGCGCTCGGGTTGTAATTCGCTTGGGATAAAAGGGTATCCCCCCCCACTTTTTGGCCTAATTGCGCTTTAGCGTATTCTATATCCCCCCACACCCTTAAGCCTAAAATATGGTATTTATCAATAGCTATTTCATCGCCTATTTGCCCGGTATAAGACAAATTTTTACCCCCCTTATAATAGGCTTCTAATTTATCGCCATAACACACGCTACCAGGACAAGTGGGGTTGTCTTTATGGGCTTGTTGCCACATGCTTGTGCGCGTGTTAGCCCCTGTGCCTAGCCTAAAACCCAAATAAATGTGGTTTTTCGTTTTAAAAAAAGGCGTTTTTTCAGTAGCATTACCCCATAATACCCCCAAACTGGCCAAAAAAACAAGCGCTTTCAAACGCTTTTTTGATTCAATTCTACCCATAATGGCACTTCACCTTGCAACATTTCTTGATTAAAAAATTCCTCTATGCTCTCTCGCATGCTCTTTATTTCTGTAAGGGTATTGACGCAGTTGCGAAACGCGCTCGCTTGCATTTCGCCCTTAGCGTAAGCATGCAAATTTTTCCTAAACATCACTACCCCCCTATCCCCATAAAACTCCACCATTTTATCAAAATGTTCTAAAACCAGGTCTTTTTTCACGACTGCGGGCAATTTTGTGGTGTTGTTTCTGATTTGCCAAAATATCCATGGGGCTCTTAAGGCCGCTCGCCCTATCATTAGCCCATCCGCTTGCGTGATTTGCAAAACTTCAAAGGCTTTTTTCACGCTGTCAATTTCGCCATTGGCTATCACAGGCTTTTTTAAAATCCCTTTCATCAAAGCGATGCTTTCATAATCTATTTTGTCTTTTTGGTATTTGTCGCTTCGTGTCCTCCCATGCACCACCACATAATCCACCGGTGTGTCATTTAAGGCATGAGCGATTTCTTTAGGGATTTTCTTTTCAAAGCCTAAACGCACTTTCACGCTTGTGATTTTTTTATTGGTGTTTTCTCTAATTGTTTTTAAAAGCTTCACTAAGTGGTTTAAATCTTTCAATAGCCCACTCCCGTTACCATGATTAGCCACTTTAGGGGTAGGACAACCGCAATTAAAATCAATCCCGCTCACATGCTCTAAAGCGTTGATTTTTTCAACCGCTTCTTTGACTACGCTTTCTTTAGAGCCTGAAATTTGCACCATGAAATGATCTTCTAAAGGGGATTTTTCCAACATTTTAGAAGTTTTATCAAACGCATACACTAACGAATGCGAGCTCACCATTTCGCTTGTGGTAACATCCACGCCAAATTTTTTCACCACGCTCCTAAAAGGCAAATCCGTATAGCCTGCTAGAGGGGCTAGAAAAAGCCATTTTTTATTTTTAAAGTCCATCCGCTCTCATATCAAAGTTTTTGCTGTATTTTGACACAATCAAGGTTAAAAAGCACTTTAAAAACTTATCGCTTGATTAAAATTAAGCTCTTTTATAGATTGATGAAACTCTGTTTAAAACGGGTTAAAAAATCATGCGTTGGTTGTTTTAAAAACTCTGCGTATAAAACAGGCCGTAAGCGTTTAGGGATATTCAACCTCCTAGCCTTGTCTTTAAAATCCTTTGGCATGCTTAAAGTTTTTTGGGGTTTAAGAGCGATAAACACACACTCTTTATCGCTTTCAATGATGAATTTTTGAGCGATTTCTAGGCTAAAAAAATGGCGTTTGATTTCTTCTTTTTGAGAAAAGCTCAACACATACCCCTTTTGCTTTAAGATTTTATCCACCATAAACAGCGCGTTTTGCGAATATTGAAAAAAAGTGATCCCATGCATTTGTGAAACGGGCATCAAAGGATAAAGCCGCTCTTTTTCTTGATCCAAAAATTTAAAACTTTGGATAATGCCATTAGAATAATCTTGCATCAAGGCGTTAGCGTAATGTTTCCTGAAAAAATTGCGTTTGAATTTTAAAGAAGAATTAGAATCATCTTCAAAAAATTTTTGATCTTTAGCGAGCGTTTTAAGGGTGTCTTTAGGGGTGTAGAGCAAGGGGCGAACGATCGCATAAGATTTTCTTTTTTCATAGGCTTGAAAGCCTAAAAGCGTGTTTAATCCGGCTCCCTTGCTCAATTGCATCAAAAACCATTCCAGCCTGTCATTCAAGTGGTGCGCTAAAATCAAATGCTTGTAAGAATGCTCTTTTGTTAGGGTTTCAAAAAAATCATAACGAACTTTTCTCGCTTGCATTTCAAAATTGCGCGCGATTTTTGGAGCGTAATGGATATAGCATTTTTTATGGTGTGTTTGGGCGAGTTTTTGAGCGTGTTGGATGATTTCAAGGCGTTGTTTTTGCGTGTTATAATCTACTAAAGCGATGTCAAAAGCAATGTTTTCTCCAACTAAAAGATGGAACAAGCAAGTGGAATCCAACCCACCTGAAAAACCCAATAAATTCTGACCCTCTCTTAAAGGCTCTAAATAGGGTTTAAAATCTCGCGTTATCAAATCGGTGCTAAACGCATGCTGGATTGATGGTGCTTTTATGAAGTTTCCTTGTGGGTTAAAACGCCTTTGAGTAAGCTCGCGCCTTCTATGCCTAAAATTTCATTCCTGAGTTTTTCCACTTCATTCAAACCTGGAGCTTTTGTGTGAACGGCTTTATTGCGGATGTTTTGAATGAGACTTAGGCTTTTTGAAAAAGGATAATTGATGAATCTTTTTAAGTTTTCTTCTAAATGGCATTGGACTTTTTCGTGTCTGAGTAAAAATTTAACGATCCCAAAATTGGGCTTTTTAGTGAAAAAATCTTCAAGTATCAAAGATTTTCCCTGGACTTTGTAAGTCAGATCATAAAGGCTGGGATCGTTTTTGCAAGCCTTTAAAAGAACTTTTTTAGCAAAAAGATAAATTTCGTATTCTAAGGTTTTGGAGTATTTGACGATGATGCTGGTAAAATCATTCAAAAGATCGTTTTCGCTTTGTAAAAGCTCTAATTCGGCATGAATGATGTTATTGATGCTATCAGGGTGTAAGAGGTAAAAAAGCCTTTTGCCAAAAACAAAACGCATGAAATTTTCTTGCATGATTAAATATTCTTTGCTTTTATACACGCTCAGATAATGCTTTTCATCGCCTAAAAAATAAGAACGCTCTTCTTTTAACTTTACCGGCAAAGGATAGACATAATTATTCCCATAAATGGCGTAAGTGTGGTTATTTGGCGCGATGAAGTTGGCTAAAAATTGATCCCTTAAAAGGCTAAAATCTTCCCTGACTAATTCCCTTAAATCGCTGATAATAAAAAAGTCTTCCACTTCCAAATTTTTTTCTTTATAATAGCTAGGGATCAAACTCTCATCAATCTCTTTAGAAACCTTTATCACCTTAGCGGCAAATAAATTAGCGTAATCGGTCAAAAAAAGCTGCAAAAAATTTTTTTCATTGGTGGCTTTGTAAATTTCTTCTAAAGAGTCGTGCTTTTCTTGATCGTTGAGCTTTGATCGGATTTTACCAAAGCCCACTTGGGATTTTTCCTGTAAAACGCTTAAATGTTGTTGGATCACATCTTTTTGATAGTAAGGGTTATAAAGGATTAAAAGGTGGTTCATGCCTTGAGCTTATTTTAGGATTTCTTTGAGGTTTTGCTTGATCTCGTCAGGATTTTGCTCGTATTCTTGGATGAGATCTTTTAAAATTTCAAACAATTCGTTAAAATCTTGCGGGTGCTCTTTTTTAAACTTCACTACCAAATCCAAAGCTTCACAAGCGTTATTCAATGGATCTTTATCGTCATTGAAAGCGTCTTTGATACCCAAAACCATCTTGGTAATGCGAGTGCTTTGCCCAGGGCTTGAAATGCGTTTGCATATAAAGCCTTTGAATGCGTTGGCAAGCTTAAAAGATGCACAAATTTTAGAAAACATCGCCTTTCCTTATTAAAAGATTTAAAATACCGCTTGTTGGATTAGTCCGTTTCAAGCTCAGCCAAAAAGCCTTTTTGATGCGTTTTTGAAATTTTAACACAATTTCAGTTCATTCCTATTCAGGCTCAACATCTATGAAATCTTCGCCCTTGATAAAATCTTCGCCAGTTTGAATCCACTTTTCAAGTCCTTGAGCGCACTCTTGCGTTTTTTTAACATTCTCTTCGCATTCTTGAATGCATTCTTCTAGTTTCAACGCCATTGGGAAACATGTTTGTTTGAATCTGGTTTCATCGTTGATGAGATCCAAGATTTCTTGTTTTTGTCCGTCAAAATTAGATTTCATTTTTTCTTTAGCTTTCTCAAATTCTTGTTGTTTTTGATATTTGTTATAAGAATCCCATGCTTCAAAAGCAAGACCGATAAGCGGTAAAGCTTTGTTCAAATTACTTGCCAATTTGACAGCACCCCAAGGTTTGAATTTTAAAGCCAAATCTATGCCCACAAATTTTCCCGCAGCCACTAGCGCGTCTCTAGCCAGTTTAATGTTAGTTGCATTGATAAAACCGCTTTGTTCTAAAAGTTTGATTCCAATCCTTCCAAATGTCCCGGCATGTTTTTCAAAAGAACTCATATCGGCATTAAAAGTCGTCCCAATTTTAGCAATTTCATTTGAAATCCCTTGCGTTTGTCTTTCAAATTCATTTTTGACTCTTGTTTCCATATTGATATATCCATCGCCTATTTCTCTTGTAACAAAATCATTAAAGGTTTCTAGGCTGGTGCCAGAAATTTGACGGCTGAGATCGCTAAAATACCTTATCATAAATTCTCTTAAATGAATGCGGACTTGAGAAATTTCTTTATTTAAATCTTGAATTTCCTTCCGCCTTTTTTCAAGCGTTTTATTCAAATATTCCATTTCTCTATTAATCTCTTGTTGCTCTTTTTTTGCAAGCGGCATTTGCCTATAGACCACATCTTGAATGACGCTTTTTTTGGCTTCTTCTATGATGGTTAATTTCCCGCCATTTTCTTTAATCTTTTTTTGAGTCGCGTCTTGCAAGGCTTTGATGTGTGAGAGCTTTTGGAATTCTTCTTTATGCTTTAGCTAGTGTTCCACCCCCAAATCATAAGGGTTTGCCGCAACAGCGACAATAATCAAACCCTCTTTTTCTTTTTCGCTTAAAGAAATGAGATCATTCAGTCGGTTTTGAACGTTTTCTTTTTTGATTTTAAATCTTTTATAAATATTGTCCTGGATAAAAGATTGAGCGTCCTGAACAACCAGTTCAAATCGTCCTTATGGCTTTCTTTGATAGGGTTTGACGGGTTGAGCGCGTATAAAATGAGGTGGGCTTCGCTGATATATTTTTTCGTAATATCTTTATAGCGTTCTATTTTGCCGCTATCGTGTTCTTTTACTTTAAACCCGAACAATCCCGGGGTGTCAACCAGCTCAATTTCATCATCTATGTTATAGATTTTAACTTCATCGCTGGATTCTTTGTGGTCTATCTTCATGCTCTCTTTATCCAACCGCTCGATCCAAGCTGCCGCTATGGATGTTTTCCCGCAAGAAAAACCTCCCACTAAAGCCACTTTAAGTTTTTGACCGGCAACATTTTTAATCGCATTATGGATTTTGTCTTTGAGAGACTCTTCAACCTTGATTCCGTATTCTTCCCCAGTATGGACAAAATCAAGTAATTTTTTAAGAATTTCTTGATTCCTCTTTTGATTTCTTTTAAATTGTTCTAGCGTTTCATTCATTGCACATTCCTTGTTTTGATGTTATGAGAGATGTATCCTAATTTTTCATGGGCTTCTTCCAATTGTCTTTTCATGCGTTCGTAATGATCAACAAGTTTGTTAAAACCGGCGTTGAGTTCTTCAATCATTCCCAATGCGCCTTTTTTATAACTTTCAAGTCGGCTTTTCACATCCTCTGCAATTTTTTCACAAATTTGATGTAAATTCTTATCCACTTCTTTTTTTTGTTGGGATTTTTTATAATCTGGATTAAAAACATTCCACATTGTTTTAACTGCCCCCACTAATGCTACAAGACCCGCTATACCTAGTTCAACCCAACCTATAGGATTCCAAATATTAACTATTCCAAGCAAAACCAAACCTCCTATTGAAGCCCATAATGCGAATCCATCAATGCCGTTATCAATATTAAAATCAGTATTAAAATCAAAATTACCACTATCAATACTGATGCGTTCCAACATTTTTAAAGAATCTTTAACCCTTTCTTTAAATCGTTCAATATCTTCTTTTATCTCTCCATCAAATCGTTCCTCACATTCTTTAAACCGCCGTTTTATGTTTCCACACAATATTTCAATTCCTTGAATGAGTTCATTTTTAAAAATTCTTTCACATTCATTATCTTCAATATTTTTGTTAATATGCGCATACATTTTTTCTCTCAAGTCAGATTTGAATTGATCGATTTTGCAGAACGCTGAATTGGTTAAATTTAATATAAATTTTTCTGTAGAACGATCCAAATTAAAGCGAGCTTCTTGTAGGTGTTCTTGTGCTTCTTTAATCATTGGATCGATCCGTTTTTCAATCGTGGTTTTTATCGTATTTTGTAATTGTTCTACCACTTTTAAGGCTTTATTGCAGTTTGATTGAATGATTTTGGCACGCGAATTTTCAAGAAGCTCTTCGGCTATAAATTTTGCTAATGGTTTGAAATGGGATTGATACAATAATTCTCCTGCTTTAAAATCTTTTAAAAATTTTTGTTTCTTTTTATCAAAATCAGTCCCTGGGATCAAAGCTTGCGCAAGGCCATAAAAAGCCATTTGGGCGCTCACTGCTTTATAGCCCTTGTAGTGTTTGCCTAAAATATTTTTCATCTTTTTATTTAAAATTTTTAAGCTTTCTTTTTCGTTTTCATCAATAAGCCCATCTTTGAAAGCTCTTGGGTTGTTAATCGGTTTGTTGAAAATCGTCCATACCTCTGTTTGCGAACCGAGTTGTCTTTGGATTTTTTCAATCGTTCCCCTTTTCCCTTCTTCTCCTTTTTGCGGAGGATTAGGCGTTTTGGTAACATAAAAAATAGCATGGGCTTTTTGCGTTGCGTTAGAAATCTGATCGATCACTTTTTTTTCATTGCCTTCTATCCCTGGCACATCCAGCAAAGTAAAGTTTTGATGGTTGTATTGGAAAGAATAAGATCGTGTTTTTAAAGTGAAATCGCTCCTCCCATCGCCTATGATCGCTCCATCTTGGAATTTTTCTAGCTCCAAAAGAGCATGCCCGCTGTCTCTATCATTTTTCACATCATTTGAATAGAGTTGCCTGAATCGTTCTTGTTGATCCACTTTACTTTGTTCTTTAAAAAACATCCTCAAACATTACAATAAGGGTTGATTTCCCCGCACCGGTTTCCCCATAAAAAGCAATGGTAAAATTTTCCCACTCTTCATTATTTTTTAAACTTTCAAGCTCTTTTAAACTTTCACGCTCTAATTTTTGAAACACCTCCAACGCTTCTTGGTTGAATTGCTTCAGTTTTTCATCTTTGTCATCAGCGTTTTTGAAGATATTTTGAAGATCTTTAATGCTCTTTTTCACGCCAAGATAAATGTTTTTCATTTTTGCATGCCTCAAGCGGATTTTTCTTGCGCATTTTAACAAAAAAAAAAAAAACGCAAACCCCTACTCTCTAGCCACGCTCTAGACGCGCTTTTAGCCTTATGGCTAGCTTTTAAAAAGGGCTTAAAACCTTAGCGAGTAAGATATTGTCTTTAAAGGTGCTAGGCATAATCGTGTAATACCCGGGTTGTAAAGGGGTGGTTAAGGCACTGTCATTGATTAAAATTTCGCCTTATGGCTAACTTTTAAAAAGGGCTTAAAACCTTAGCGAGTAAGATATTGTCTTTAAAGGTGCTAGGCATAATCGTGTAATACCCGGGTTGTAAAGGGGTGGTTAAGGCACTGTCATTGATTAAAATTTCCCCATCCACTTCAGGCACCCACCTGAGATCCCTAGCTTTGTAAAAATACACGCCCTCTTTATGTTCCACTAACGCCTTAATGGGCTTATTCAACAAAGCCTTAAAAGAATGGTTTTGGTGTTTTAAAGCGATTTTATTCAAGGCTTTAATGCGGGCGTTAATGATTTTTTTAGGCACTTTTTCTAAAGAATAGGCATGCGTGTTTTCTTCCGCGCTGAAAGCAAAAATATTCAATCTGTCAAACCGGAACTCGTCTAAAAACGCGCTCAATTCTTCAAATTCGCCCTCATTTTCTTCCGGATGCCCTACAATGATCGTGCTTCTTATAAAGCTTTCTTTAACCTGCTTCATGGCGTTTAAAAGCTTTAAATGGTGCGCTTGGCTGGAGTTGCGCCGCATTTTTTTAAGCATGGAGTCGCTGATGTGCTGGATGGGCATGTCAAAATAATTTTGAAAAACAGGCGAGTCTTCAATTGCACCAATCAGATCTAAAGTGGTGCTAGAGGGGTAGAGGTATAAAATACGCGCGCTCTTTAAGGCTTGCTGCTTGTCAATCGCCTTAATGAGCTGGATCAAGCCGTCTTTTTGCCCCTTATCGTATAAAAATGAGCTAGAGTCTTGAGCGATAAAAGTCATATCTTTATAGCCTTTAAGGGCTAGATCCTCCACTTCTTTTAAAATGGAGTCTAATTCCCTACTTTGCAATTTCCCCTTAAAGCTAGGGATAGCGCAAAAAGAGCATTTTTGGTTACAACCCTCAGAAATTTTAACATAAGCATGCACGCTTGATCCCGTGATGATGCGCACGTTATAATGCTCGCTTAAAAACACTTGCTCGCTGAATTGGTTTTGTTTTTTAGCGATCAAAATATCAATTTTGTCATAATCCCCCACGCCGGTAAAAATATCCACTTCAGGGATCAACTCTTTGATTTCATCTTTATAGCGCTCGCTCAAGCACCCGCTCGCAATCAAAATCGCCCCCTCTTTTTTGTCTTTAGCGGCGTTGAGAATGGTTTGGATACTCTCTTGTTTGGCGCTTTCAATAAACCCACAAGTGTTGATAAGGATCACATCGGCTTTTTTAGCGTCATTAGTGAGCGTGTAGTTATAAAGCTTGCCTAACATCACCTCTGAATCCACCAAGTTTTTAGAGCAACCTAATGAAATCAGGCAGAGTTGTTTGTTTTCTTTAACTTGCATGTTAATGGCTTTTTAAGTTTTTCAAATCCACTTCCCAAAAGAAATCAATCCATTCAGGAGCGTCTTTCAAAAACGCATCAGCTTTGTATTTCGCGCTTGTTTTTTGGAACAAACTCGCGCTATAAAATTTTTTATCAGGGTGTTTGTCTTGCAACACTTTAAGCACCGCTTCCAAAGAATTACCACTATCTACGATTTCATCTACCACTAAAATGGTTTTTAAATGATCTTTGATCGTGGGGATATTTTCAATTTTTAGGGCGTTTTGTCGGTGGGTGGTGTCATAAGAAATCGCATTGATGCCATAAACTTCCCTTAAATCCCAGTGCAAACTCAAAAAATGCGTCAAAGTCATGCCCCCTCGCATCACGCACACAAGGGCTTCTGGAACTCCGCAAAGGCACTCCACTTGTTTTACTAATTCCAGGCTGTCTTTCAAAAAGGTTTCATAAGAATAATGCATTGTGATCCTTAAATTTCGTAATATTGCTTCAAAAAAGTTGCGTTCGCCGCGCCGTCAAATTCCCTTAAATCCAAATCGTTTAGGGCTAATTCTAGGGCGTTTAAGGCGTAAGCGCTTTTATAAACAGGAATGATCCCCATGTGGTTGATGCGAATGAGTGCGTCTTTATAAGGCTCTTGACCGCCCGCAAATTGCACCTGGTATTTTTCTTTTAAAAGATTTCGCAATTCTTTGGCATGCTCGCTAACAATCGTTGTCATGCTCAAGCTCGAGCTTTTAGGGAAAATCTTCAAACCGAGCGCTAAAACGGCTTTTTGAGTGGCTAAAGCGACTCTTTTAGTCTCTTGATAGAGCGCTTCAAAGCCCCCTAAATTTTGCACCAATTCAAAATAGCGTTGCAGCCCTAAAGTGTGTAAAATAGGAGCGGTGTAGCTTGTGGTGTTATTCCTTTGGTTTTTTAATTCGCTCTTCAAATTGAAATAAAACCCCACATTGCGTTCTTCTATGCATTCAATTGCCTTTTGGCTCAATGCGACTAGGCTCATCGCAGGAGGCAGCATGAACGCTTTTTGACTCCCTCCAATGAGCGCATCAACATGCGTTATTTCTAAAGGCTCAACCCCTAAAGCGGTGATCGCATCTACTATCACAAAAACATTCGGGTTAGTTTCTTTGATCGCTTGAGCGATTTTTTCTACAGGGTGTCTTAACCCCCCACTAGACTCGCATGCTTGAATGCAAAACGCATCAATATTAGGGTTGGCTTTAAGCGCGTTTAATATTTCATCCACTTGAGCCGGTGTGTCCCATTCATAGACTAATTCATGGGCTTTGATAAAATGGGCTTTAGCGATCTTGCCAAACCTTTCGCCAAACTTACCCGCATTAACAAAAAGCAACTCTTTTTGACATAAGGAAATCACACTCGCTTCCATAGCCCCTGTCCCGCTACTGCTTAAAAGCAAAACTTCTTCTAAACCTGTCATTTTTTTTAAATTTTCTCGCACGCTTTGGAAAATCTTTTCAAAATCTTTGGTGCGGTGGTGGGGCATTTGCTGAGAAAAGCTTGAGCGCATCTCTTCATTAATGGCTACAGGGCCTGGAGTGAAAAGCAACATTAAAATTAACCTTTAATTTTTGAGAGAATTTAAAAGTTATCATACTAAAACGCGCTTAAAATTAAGCCTTATTGTTTAAGAAAATCGCTTTTTAATGCAAATAAAATGCTAAAATACCATGATTTAAAAAGAATTTAAGGCAATAATTGAATAAATTTGGTTGGCGTGCGTGTTTTCTAACCCTTTTTTTTAGCGGGTATTCTAAAAAAGCTCCTGGAACGATAGGGAGTTTAGTAGCGTTGTTATTAGGCTTACCTATTTTAATTTTTTCGGCTAACACTTTGTTTTTAGGGGCGGTTTTTGTTGGACTTATCGCTATCGCTCAAATAGATAAGGAAGAAGAAGAGACTAAGAGGCATGACAGCTCTTACATTGTGATAGACGAATTAGTGGGCATGTGGCTTGCGATGGCGATTAGCGGCTTATCGTTAGCGGGTGTGGTTTTAAGTTTTATCTTTTTTAGGATCTATGATATTACTAAGCCCTCACTCATTGGCAAGATAGACAAAGAAGTTAAAGGGGGTTTAGGGGTGGTGGCTGATGACGCTTTAGCGGGCGTTTTAGCCGGCTTGAGCGCGTTATTAGTCATCAGTATTTTGGGATTTTTCAACATTAAACTTTAATTTTAAGAAAATTCAAAAGCCTTTTTTTAGGTAAAATAGATAGACTTTATTGCAATCGTTTTCAGGGAGTTTGATCGTGGAGTTTTGCGTTTTATTTGGTGGGGCGAGTTTTGAGCATGAAATCAGCATTGTGAGCGCGATCGCGCTTAAAGGAGTGTTAAAAGATAGGATTAAATATTTTATTTTTTTAGATGAAAACCATCATTTTTACTTGATTGAAGAATCCAACATGCATTCAAAATACTTCGCTCAAATCAAAGAAAAAAAATTACCTCCCCTAATCCTCACGCAAAAGGGCTTGCTTAAGAACTCGTTTTTAGGCGCTAAGATAATAGAATTGCCACTAGTAATCAATCTTGTGCATGGGGGAGATGGCGAAGACGGGAAATTAGCGAGCTTGTTAGAATTTTATCGTATCGCTTTCATAGGCCCTAGGATTGAAGCGAGCGTGCTGAGTTATAACAAATATTTAACCAAGCTTTATGCTAAAGATTTAGGGGTGAAGACTTTAGATTATGTTCTTTTGAATGAAAAAAACCGCGCTAACGCCTTGGATTTGATTGGGTTTAATTTCCCTTTCATCATCAAGCCCAGTAACGCCGGGAGCTCTTTAGGGGTGAATGTTGTGAAAGAAAAAAAAGAATTGATTTACGCTTTAGACGGCGCGTTTGAATATTCTAAAGAAGTCTTAATAGAGCCTTTCATTCAGGGCGTGAAAGAATACAATTTAGCCGGTTGCAAGATCAAAAAGGATTTTTATTTTTCCTATGTGGAAGAGCCTAACAAACAGGAATTTTTAGATTTCAAACAAAAATATTTGGATTTTTCACGCACTAAAGCCCCTAAAGCGAATCTTTCTAACGCCCTAGAAGAACAATTAAAAGAAAATTTTAAAAAACTCTATAACGATTTGTTTGATGGCGCGATCATCCGATGCGATTTTTTTGTCATAGAAAATGAAGTGTATCTTAATGAGATCAACCCCATTCCTGGCAGTTTGGCGAATTATTTGTTTGATGATTTTAATACAACACTAGAAAATTTAGCGCAATCGTTACCCAAAACCCCTAAAATCCAAGTTAAAAACTCTTATTTGTTGCAAATCCAAAAGAATAAATGAATGGCCAAACGCAGTATCGCTTATTTGGATAGCGTTTTTGACATTTCCTACACTTTTATAGATAACCATAGCCCCTTAAACGCCTTGTTTTTGCATGGCTGGGGGAGTTCTAAAGAAATCATGCAACAAGCGTTTCAAAGCTGTTTTTTAAATTATAACCATTTGTATGTGGATTTGCCCGGCTTCAATCAAAGCCCTAACGATGAAAAAGTCTTAGAAACTAAAGATTATGCTAATATCATCAATTTATTCTTAAAAAGCGTGGGTAAAAAAGCGCATGTCGTTTTTGGGCATAGCTTTGGAGGGAAAGTAGCGATCTTGTGTGAAAACGAACGGATGGTTTTATTGAGCAGTGCGGGGATCTTAGAACCAAAACCCTTAAAAGTGCGTTGTAAAATCCTTTTAGCTAAAATCTTTAAAAAATTAGGCTTGAATTTAGGGTTTTTGAGGAGTAAGGACGCTATGGGGCTTAATCAAGTGATGTATGAAACCTTTAAAAAAGTGGTTAGCGAAGACTTTAGCGATCATTTCAAACGATGCGAGAAGGAAGTTTTATTATTTTGGGGTAAAGATGATAAAGCAACCCCCTTAAGCTCCGCTCAAAAAATGCAAACCTTATTGAAAAAGAGCGAATTATTCGTTTTAGAAGGGGATCATTTCTTTTTTTTAAACCAAGCAAAAGAGATTGAAAAACTAGTGGAGAATCATTATCATGCAAAGTCTTAGTTGGCTGAATTTAGCGTTTCGTTGGCTCTTTATAATAGGGCTTGGCTATTATATAATGACTTTATTGCAATGGTATCATTACAGCGTGTTTAGGATCTTAACCAAGCACCACAAAATGCGTTGGCATGGGATTTATTTTTTATTGCCTTTAGGGGTGTTTATCCTATCGTATGCTTTCAAAATGCCGTTTGTTTTTGATTTCTTTTGCGGCGTGATTCAAATGCCCATACTCATTATCTGGGCCAAACGCAACGACAAGCCTTTAGTTTTCACGCCAAGGGTAAAGCGCTTTTTTATCTTCTTGTTACTCTTTTTAATCTTGCATGAAATCTTAAACACAGAATTAGTCCCTTTGAATGGGATTTCACTCGCGCTTGGCTATTGGTGTTTATTTATATTCGTTTTAAGCGCTTCTTTAATCTTTGAAAAAGTCCTATCCAAGCAGTATTTGCAAACCGCTAAAGACAAAATCGCCTCTTTAAAACATTTAAAAGTCATCGCCATTACCGGAAGCTTTGGGAAAACTAGCACCAAAAATTTCTTGCTTCAAATCTTACAAACCACATTCAACGCGCATGCAAGCCCCAAAAGCGTCAATACCCTTTTAGGGCTTGCGAACGATATTAACCAGAATTTAGACGATAGGAGTGAAATCTATATTGCTGAAGCCGGGGCAAGGAACAAGGGCGATATTAAAGAAATCACCCGCCTTATTGAACCGCACCTTGCCGTGATCGCAGAAGTGGGCGAACAGCATTTAGAATATTTTAAAACTTTAGAAAATATTTGCGAGACTAAAGCGGAATTATTGGATTCCAAGCGCTTAGAAAAAGCCTTTTGTTACTCTGTGGAAAAAATCAAACCCTATGCCCCTAAAGATAGCCCTTTAATAGATGTTTCTAGCCTGGTTAAAAACATCCAATCCACTTTAAAAGGCACTTCTTTTGAAATGCTTTTAGATAGCGTTTGGGAAAGATTTGAAACAAAGGTTCTAGGGGAGTTTAGCGCTTATAATATCGCTTCAGCCATTTTAATCGCTAAGCATTTAGGATTAGAGACAGAAAGGATCAAACGGCTTGTTTTAGAACTCAACCCTATTGCCCATCGTTTGCAACTGTTGGAAGTGAATCAAAAAATCATCATAGACGATAGCTTTAACGGGAATTTAAAGGGCATGTTAGAGGGCATTCGTTTAGCGAGCTTGCATGAGGGGCGTAAGGTCATTGTAACACCGGGATTAGTGGAAAGCAATACAGAAAGTAATGAGGTTTTAGCGCAAAAAATAGACGGGGTTTTTGATGTCGCTATCATCACAGGGGAGTTGAATTCCAAAACGATTGCTTCCAAATTAAAAACCCCCAAAAAAATCTTACTCAAGGATAAGGCGCAATTGGAAAATATCTTACAAGCCACCACGATTCAAGGCGATTTGATTTTATTCGCTAATGACGCCCCTAATTACATTTAGGAAATGAACATGCAACATTTATACGCTCCTTGGCGCGAAAGTTATTTGAAAGAGAAAAATAAGAGTTGTGTCTTTTGTGAAATTTCTCAAAACCCTACAAAAGATCCAGAAAACAGAGTGCTTTATAGAAATAGCGATCTCTTTGTGGTGATGAACGCCTACCCTTATAACCCGGGGCATTTGTTGATCGTTCCTCATGCGCATCAAGCGAGCGTTGAACTTTTAGATCTTAACATTTGGCTGAACATGAATGCTTTAGCACCTAAAGTGTTAAAAGCGTTGTATACTTATGGCGCTCAAGGGATTAATTTAGGTTTGAATTTGCACAGAAACGCCGGAGCAGGAATCCCTGAGCATTTGCACATGCATTTAGTGCCTAGGTTTTTAGGCGATAGCAATTTTATGAGCGTTATCGCTCAAACCAGGGTGTGCGGGATGGATCTTAATGAAACCTATCTTGCGTTAAAAAACTTATTAGAAAAGGAGCTTCATTGAAAACAAACGCTTTTAATTTGGGTGTGTTACAATTATTTTTAATTCATTTTAGGGAGTGTCAGCGATGAAGGCTCGTGGTTTTAAGACAAAGATGCGTGGTTTTAAGATTTTTTCAGGGAGCGCTCACCCTGCATTTGGCAAAGAAGTGTCAAGGCATTTAGGCGTTCCCTTATCCAAAGCGGTGATCGGGAAATTCAGCGATGGCGAAATCAATATCCAAATCAGCGAATCGGTGCGCGGTAAGGATATTTTTATCATCCAGCCCACTTGCGTGCCTGTCAATGACAATTTAATGGAATTGTTAGTCATGGTAGATGCTTTAAGGCGCAGTTCGGCCAATTCTATCACAGCGGTGTTGCCGTATTTTGGCTATGCTAGACAGGACAGAAAAGCGGCTCCAAGAGTGCCTATTACGGCTAAAATGGTCGCTAATTTAATGGAAGAAGTGGGGATTGAAAGGATCATTACGATGGATTTGCATGCCGGGCAAATCCAAGGCTTTTTTGATGTGCCGGTGGATAATTTATACGGATCTATCGTTTTTAGAGACTATATCCGCTCTAAAGCGTTAAAAAACCCTGTGATCGCTAGCCCTGATGTGGGTGGGGTTACAAGAGCCAGGTATTTCGCTAATCAAATGGGGTTGGATTTGATCATCGTGGATAAGCGCCGTGAAAAAGCTAATGAAAGCGAAGTGATGAATATTATCGGCTCAGCCAAGGAGTGCGATGTGATTTTAGTGGATGATATGATTGATACCGCAGGCACGATCTGTAAGGCCGCTTTGGCTTTAAAAGAACAAGGGGCAACTTCTGTCATGGCGTTAGGCACGCATGCGGTTTTGAGCGGGAATGCGATCAAGCGCATTAAAGAAAGCGCGTTAGATGAAGTGGTGGTAACTAACTCTATCCCTTTAGTTCAAAAATGCGATAAAATCACCACTTTAAGCGTAGCACCCTTATTTGCAGAAGTGATCAGAAGGATTTATCATAACGAAAGCGTCCAATCGCTTTTCACTTAAAAAAGAAAAGCGGGAGTGGTGGATTCTGTAGGACTTGAACCTACGACCAATCGGTTATGAGCCGAGCGCTCTGACCAGCTGAGCTAAGAATCCAAAATTCCCAAAAGATGGTTTGCTATTGTATCCAAAAATATAGCGAAAAGCAAGCAGGTTTTCTAGGATTGCAAACAGGATCATAAAAGTGATAAAACTGCTCCCCCCATAGCTGAATAAGGGTAAGGGAATCCCCACCACAGGGGCTAACCCTAAAGTCATGGCGATATTCACGCTGGAATAAACAAAGATTAAAATAGAAATCCCAAGGGCTACAATCTTTAAAAACCAATCGCTGTTGCTCTCAAACAGATAAAAAAATAAATGCAAACTCAAGCCTATATAAATCGCAAAAAGCAACATAGCCCCTAAAAACCCGAAACGCTCCACGAAGTAGGCGAAGATAAAATCGCTCGTTGCGATAGGCAAGAATTTGAATTTGGTTTGGGTGCAGGCTTCTTTAGATTTGCCTAAAAACCCGCCCGATCCTATGGCGATAATGGATTGCATGACATGGTAATTAGGCTTTTCAGAAAGGAAGTCTGCGATGCGCTTTTTTTGGTAATCGTGCAAAAAATGATAAGCGATAGGCGAAGCCACTATTAAAGCGATTAAAAGAGAGAGCCACACCCTAGTCCTTAAGCCCACGATCAATAAAATCCCAAAACCCATGATCAGCACAATAAGGGCTGTGCCTAAATCAGGCTGTTTCAAAATCAATGCCGCCGGTAAGCAAATGTAAAAACTAAGCTTTAAAAACATGCCCCAATCATAGCCCTTAAAAGGAGGCGGGTTGATTTTAATCAAATGCGCCAACAATAAAAGGATAGCGATTTTCACAGGTTCGCTGGGCTGTAAAGTGATAGAAGTGAAAGGAATGACTAGCCATCGCTGCGCCCCAAGCTTGCTAGACCCCATAAAATCCACTAACGCTAATAAAATCACGCATGCCCAATAAAACACAAAAAGCCACCGATCGAGCTTCCTGAAAGGGATAAAAAACACGATCCAAAAGAGAAGAAACCCTATCGCATAATAAACCCCTTGCTTCAAGCTCAAAACCGCGCTGCTCTCAAAAATCAATACAAAAGAAACCACCAACAAGGGGATGATAAACACAAAAGGCAAAAGATCAAAATGCATCCAAATCCTTTTGTCTGATGCCATGCGTTTTTCATAACCCCTAATCTTATTGTGTTAATTTTTTGATTGTATCCAAGTTGAGATAATTCTCCTTAAAGAGAGAAGTGATCATGCCAACTTCACCAGGCAAATTGACTTCACCCGTCTCATCATTAAAGCACTTTTCTAGCACTTTTAAATACGCAAACCCAATACCTTCTGTGATAACAGCAGCGGTTGCGCCCCTGCAACACTCCCCACAACAGGAATGAATTTAAGGAAACCATTAACGAGCGTTCTCCCCACTTGCGCGACAGCGGTTACGCTTAACAATCCTGCGACCAAACTCGCACCCACAGATTTATCCAAATCCATTCCAAAAGCGTCATTCATTTTATAGATCATCCCCGCTTGAATGGGCGCGATAGCGAACGCATCGCTAAAGGGTATGGGGATAAGCCCAGCCGTTCCTGCAGCTCCTGATGCAACATGAATAATTTTTTTACTTTTAGCTATCATAGCTTGTTTTCTTTTTTGGATATTAGCTTTTTGAATACTCAAGAAATGCCTTTTCTTATTTTTGATAGCGTCTGAAAGGCATTTTTTCGTTTCATCTACCAATTCTTCTAAACCTTCAACAGGAACTTTCAACCCCCTAAATGAAAAGGCAACGGAATTGACTCTCACATAAGCTTTGACAAAACCTTTAAACCCCCATTCTTCGTCTATGATCTCTTTAGTTTCTTGGACAAACGCATCGCCGGCTTCGGCTTGAGTGTGTGTGAAAACGACAATCGTTGGGATATTCCAATCTTTAGCGAAGCTTAATAGCTCTCTCTCTCTTGAACCCTACTAGAAGTTTCTTTAACGCACAAATACGCCACATCAATGGCTTCTTTTTTGCTAAGCGTTTTAAAAGAATCTTCCATTTCTTTTTTAATGCTTTGCATGGTGTCGTGGTAATCTTTATCTTCAATGCCTTTAGTGTCCCACAAAATCAAGCCCTTTTGTTCATCAATGTATTTTTCAAGATGCTGAGTGATTGGCTTTCCTACGCCTGCTTTAGCGATTTCTTTACCAAAGAGAGCGTTAATGAGCGAGCTTTTACCCACCCCAGTACCCCCCATGAGCAAAACATTCATCTTTGGTTTTTCCTTTTTGATGTGTTCAAGCATCTTGCTCATGTTCAATCCTCCCTCTTTCCCATCAAGCGTGAATGAGTCGCCTAAAAAGCCACGCAAAACGCCGTTCAGTTTATCATGCCCGTTATGTTCCATTAGAACCCCTTTTTTTAAAATGATTTGAGCCACAAAATGCTGGTTCACCGATTATAGCGTATTAAAATAATGAAATAGGATTTTTTTAAGGTTTTGAGTAGAATAATGGTTTTTAAAAATGCAAAAAAGAGTTTGAATGCAAAAAGTTTTCATCGCCCCTACCCATTACAAACGCATTGATGAATTTTTAGCCAAAGAATTGCAAATTTCTAAAAACCAAGTATTGAATTTGATTAAAGAAGGGCTAGTGTTTTGTCAAAAAAAGGAGGTCAAAAAAGGGGGGCTAGCTTTAAAAGAGGGCGATGAAATCACGCTTTTAACGCCCAAAATCGCGCCCAAACCCTTAAAAAAAGAGCTTGATTTAGAAATAGAAGTCATTTTTGAAGATGAAGATTTGTTGGTGTTGAACAAGCCCCCTAATCTAGTCGTCCATAAAGCCCCAAGCGTGAAAGAGCCTACTTTAGTGGATTGGTTAAAATCTCAAAATTACGAGCTTTCCAATCTTGGCTCAAAAGAGCGCTACGGGATTGTGCATCGTTTGGATAAGGACACGAGCGGAGGGATTGTCATCGCTAAAAACAATTTTACCCATGTTCATTTGAGCGAGCAACTCAAAACTAAAATGATGGGGCGCTATTATATCGCCTTGCTTTCAATGCCCTTAAAAGAAGAAAAAATGAGCGTGGAATGCTATTTGACAAGAAACCCCAATAACCGCTTAAAAATGATAGCGCTCAAAGCGGCTAAAAAAGAAAAAAGCCGCTATTCTAAAAGCGAATTTACTAGCTTGCTGACTTCTCAAAATGGCATGGATTTGATAGGGGCTAAACTATTCACTGGGCGCACACACCAGATCAGAGCGCATTTAGAATATTTGAACAGACACATCATCGGCGATAATCTTTACGGGCTTAATGAAGTGCTTCCTAAAGAAGAAATAAGAATCATGCTGCATGCCTATTTGATAGAGTTCAAACACCCCAGAAGCGAGCAAAAACTGCGCTTTAAAGTTCCCCTATTAAAGGATATGTTAGAATACCTTAAAAAAGTTTTTGACAAGGAGAATTTAGATGAGGTCTTGGATGAAGAAAAAATACTTCACGCTTTTATTGCAAAGTAGTGTGGTATTAGCGGTTTTTATAGGGTGTTCTTCTACCAGGAATCATACTTTTTCAGCCCTTAATAATCAAGAAAATATAGACACTAAGCTTCCGGTAGTCCATTCCATTAAAACGATTAACGATGTGAGTTCAGTGGGCTTTGAATGGCCTAAAATCGCTGATACTTATGACATTGATGGGTTTATTTTGTATCGTTTGAAAAAAGACTCCAAACTTAAAAGAATCGCCACGATTAAAAACCCTTATGCGACCCACTATTATGATGAGGGGCTAGAAACAGAGAGTTCTTACACTTACCAACTCGCTACTTACAAGGGCGATAAAATCTCTAACCTTTCAGACCCCATTTTAGTAAAAACCTCTTTTATCAATCCCGTAGAAAGCGTGTTCGCAAGCCTTGAATACCCTAAAAGCGTGAAAGTCTTTTGGAGCCCGCACCCAAATCCCAGCGTTTCTAAATACATCATTCAAAGGCAGAATAAAGACGGCAAATTTTTAAATGTAGGGGCTGTAAAAAACCGCTTGTTTGTGGAGTTTTTTGATAAAGATTTAGAAGATGGGCAAAAATACCGCTACCAAGTCGTCGCTGAAAATTTCATGGGGGATAAATCCAGGCCTAGCGTCATAGTGGAGGGGAAAACCAAAGACTTACCCAAAGAAATCACTAATATTAGAGTGAGCCAAAACCTCACACGACACATTGAATTGAGTTGGGATAAATCCCCAGAAGAAGATGTGATAGCTTATCGCATTTACGCTTCCAATAACCGCAACGATAAATACAAATTCATCGCTCAAACCACTAACACTTCCTATGTGGATAAGATAGAAAAAGACAACCTCATGCGCTATTACAAAGTCGTCGCCCTTGATAAAACGCATCTTGAAGGGGCATTACCCAAAGAGCCTGCCATGGGTGAGACCGCTGACAGACCCGAAGCCCCTATCATCACTAAAGGGACTATTCAAGACTCTTCAGCTTTCATCCAATGGGAAAATAACCCAAGCGCTAAAATAGCCACTTATGCGGTGTATCGTTTTGAAGCCAATTCTAAAACCCCTTTGCGCTTTGGGAATATCACCAAAAACCAATTCGTGGATAAGGACATGAAAGTGGGCGTGGCTTACCGCTATCAAGTGGTGAGCGTGGATAAAGATGGTTTAGAGTCGCACCCAAGCAAAGAAGTGCGTTTGTTTTTAGAGCGCTAAAAGGGTTTTAATGCCCCATTTTTTAGCCAAGCTAGACTCCAAGCCTTTAGAATACCCCTTAATAAGGGGGAATTTTTGTTTTCATAAGGAATTTTTAAGCTTAAAACACCCCACTAAAAGCTGTGTGTATGCGAGTTTCAAGGATCGCATTTTTTTATTGCAAAAAATCCGGCGAGCGGGTGATTTTTTGATCAAAAGCGAAAAAGCCACGCCTTTAAAACGAGAGATTTTAAAACAAGCTTTAAGGATTTATTCGCAATCTTTTGAAGTCATTTCGCATAATTTGCAAGAAAATTCTAAACATGCGAGCCAAAAAAAAGCCCTTGATTTAGAGGCTTTTGAAGATTTTATCCAAAACAATCAAGCCCCTATTTTAATAGAAATTGGTTTTGGGAGCGGGAGGCATTTGATAGAATTAGCCAAAAAAAACCCCACTAAAACATGCTTAGGGATAGAGATTCACACCCCCTCTATCGCGCAAGCGTTAAAGCAAATTGAATTGTTGGATCTAAAGAATCTGCATATCTTACAAGGCGATGGCCGTTTGGTTTTAGAAAGCATGCCAAATCACAGGTGCGAGAAAATTTTTGTGCATTTCCCTGTGCCATGGAATGAGAAAAAACACCGCCGGGTGCTAAGCGAAAAGTTTTTAAACGAAGCTTTAAGGGTTTTAAAGCCTAGAGGGTTTTTGGAATTACGAACCGATGATGGCCTTTATTTTGAAGACAGCCTAAAATTAGCCCTAAAAAACTTTCAATGCGAGGTAGAAATCAAAAAAAACGCTCAAATCCCGGTTATCAGCAAGTATGAAGCGCGTTGGAATAAACTCAAAAAAGATATTTATGATTTAAGAATTTATTCTTTAGAATTGGATGAAACCCCTTTTGATAACCATGCATTTGATTTTTCTTTTGATACAATAACAATGAGTAAAAAGAGCGTTGGAACGATTTTAAAAACCCCAAAAATCATCCAAGAGGGGTATTTTGTGCATGTTTGTAATATTTATGAGAATAAGGGGGATTTTTTAGTGGAATTGAGTATGGGGGATTTTGATTGGCCTGTGCGTTTATTTGTTTTATTGGCAGAAAATCAGATTTTTTACCTCAATAAAAGCCCCTTAAAAACCTTAAACAACCACAAAGCGCATCTTTTACTTCAAAATATCCTAAGCCAAAAGGAATTGGATGAGTGTGATCATCGCAGCGAATAATCTATGCTTACAATACCAGCAAAACGAACCGGTCATCAAGCATGCTAATTTGCGCATCAAACGGAAGGATTTTGTGTTCATTTCAGGGCCTAGCGGGAGCGGTAAAAGCACGCTTTTGCGTTCGTTCTATGGGGATTTAAAACTTTTTAGCGGTAAATTAGAAGTTTGTAATATCAACATGAATAACGCTTCAAAATCAACGATTTTAGATTTGCGTAAAAATATTGGCGTGGTTTTCCAAGATTATAAATTGATCCAAGATTACACGATTGAGCAAAACATCAAACTGCCTATGGTGATTTGTGGCGTTAAAAAAGAAGAATGCCACTTGCAGCTAGAAAAACTTTTAGGGCATATTGATTTACGCCATAAGGCTAACCGCTACCCTAAAGAGCTCAGTGGGGGCGAACAACAGCGAGTGGCTATGGCTAGGGCTATGGCGAACTGCCCTGAACTCATTTTAGCCGATGAACCTACGGGGAATTTAGACGATTATTCTAGCGATAAAATCTGGAGTCTGTTAAGGGGCATGAACACGCAATTAAACGCTACGATCGTGGTGGTTACGCACAAATTCCCTAAAAATTTTAGCGCTTATCACCGGAAATTTTACATAGAAGATGGGGAAGTTTATGAATACTCTTAAAAAGCATTTAGCCTTTATCATTCCCCTAGTAGCGTTATTGTTTAGCTTGGAGTGTGTGTTATTTATCAATCAAGCGATCGAACAGAAAGAAAAAAAATTGATTGAAGATTATTCAGTCGTGTTAGCCAGCACGCAAAAATTAAGCTTGGAATTGTTGCGTCAAAATTTTAGCGAAATTATAGCGTTAAAAGAAATTGATCCTAATTATTCTTTAGAACCTCTTCAAAAAACTTTAGGCACAGACGGGCTTAAGGAATTAAAAAAAAATTTACCCTTTTTTTATTCTTTACAACTTTCCACATTCCCCACTCAAGAGCGTTTAGAAAACATTAAAGAAAAATTGCTCAAAATCCCTGGCGTTCAAAAAGTTGAAGTCTTTGCCAAAACTTACATGCAAGTGTATGATCTCTTGAGTTTTATTAAAGCAGCGGTCTATATCTTTGCGTTAGTGGTCTTTGTTTTATCGGTTTTATTGATGTTTAAGCAAGTCCGCATCTGGATCTATCAATACCATGAGAGGTTGGAGATTATGGATTTATTAGGGGCTTCGGTGTCTTTTAAAAACGGGTTTTTGTATAAAATAGCTTTAATGGATTCTCTAATCGCTAGTTTTTTAGCCCCCATGCTCATGCTTTATATCACTTCGCAAAAAGGTTTTGAAAAAACGATGGATACTTTGGGTATTATAGGAGGTGCGTTTGTTTTAAACCATTTTTTATGGGGACTGCTTTTTAGCCTTGTGGTCTCATTTGTTTCTGTTTTACTTGTAGCTTGGAGGACTAGACGTGTATAAATTAGGAATATTTTTATTAGCCACCTTACTATTGGCTAACACGCAAAAAGTGAGCGATATTGCTAAAGATATCCAACACAAAGAAACCCTTTTGAAAAAAACCCATGAAGAAAAAAACCAACTAAACAGCCGTTTGAGTTCTTTGGGCGAAGCGATCCGCTCTAAAGAGCTTCAAAAAGCGGAAATTGAGCGCCAAATGGTTGCCTTAAAAAAGAGTCTTGAAAAAAATCGTAACGAAAGTTTGGCACAAGAAAAAGTCCTAACCAACTACCGCAAGTCTTTAGATTATTTGCAAAAACAACGATCATTTTTACAAAAGAGGGTGTTTGATACGCTTTTAGAGGATTTTCTTTTCTCACAAGCCCTAAAGGGGCAGAATTTAGCCTCTTCTAATGATGTGATTTTACAAGTAGCGTTTGAAAACTTGCACCAAAGCACCCTGTCTAAAATGTCGCAATTGAGCCAAGAAGAAAAAGATCTCAATACGCAAGCTTTAAAAGTCAAAAACAGCATTCAAAAAATCTCCTCTGTCATAGATGAGCAAAAAAATCGTGAAGCAACCTTAAAATCCTTGCAAACCGAACAAAATAAGCTCATTTTGAGCATGCAAAAAGACTATGCGATCTATAACCAACGGCTAACCCTTTTAGAAAAAGAGCGCCAGAATTTAAACGCCCTTTTAAAACGCTTGAATATCATCAAACAAAATAGAGAAAATGAAGAAAAAGTCAGTTTGAAAAAATCTTCTCAAGCCTTAGAAGTCAAACAAGTGGCTAGCTCTTATCAAAACATCAACACCACGAGCTATAACGGGCCAAAAACGATCGCTCCCTTGAATGATTATGAAGTGGTGCAAAAATTTGGTCCCTATATTGATCCGGTTTATAATTTAAAAATTTTTAGCGAGTCTATCACGCTAGTGTCAAAAACCCCGAACGCTTTGGTGCGTAATGTTTTAGACGGGAAAATCGTGTTCGCTAAAGAAATCAACATGCTTAAAAAAGTCGTTATCATTGAGCATAAAAACGGCATCCGCACGATTTATTCTCAATTGGATAAAATCGCCCCCACCATTAAAAGCGGCATGCGGATCCAAAAAGGCTATGTTTTAGGGCGCATTGAGCAGCGCTTGGGCTTTGAAGTAACCATGAAAGAAAAACACATCAACCCCTTAGAACTCATCGCGCGCAATTAAACAAATCATTTTTATTGCCGATATTGGCTAAAGAGCTTATGCAAACAAAGAAATCATTATACTTGTAGGCATGGAAAAATTTGGAGGTTTTTATGGTCAATGAAGTTCAAGGGATTGGGATTCCCACATCTCACACAAGCGTTCAAACAACCCCCACAAAAGAGATCAGTCGCGCAAACACTATAAACACTGTTGATGAATCTAAGACAACGATAGACCCTGATCAATACAAACCCAAGCTAGAATTATTGAGCGAGCGTCTGAATGAAGAAATGAAACGCATTGGCACGGATATTAATTTTAGTTATAACGATACGATCAAAGGGTTAGTGGTTTCAGTCAAAGACGCTAATGGGGATAAGGTGATAAGAGAAATACCCTCTAAAGAAGCCGTGGAGCTTATGCAAAGAATGCGCGATGTGATAGGCATTATCTTTGATAAGAGAGGCTAAACATTAGAGGTAAAACATGGCAATAGGTTCATTAAGCTCATTAGGGCTTGGCAGTAAGGTTTTGAATTACGATGTGATTGACAAGCTTAAGGACGCTGATGAAAAAGCTTTAATCGCCCCCTTAGACAAGAAAATGGAGCAAAATGTTGAAAAACAAAAAGCCCTTGTAGAAATTAAAACGCTCCTTTCAGCTCTAAAAGGTCCGGTTAAAACGCTTTCAGATTATTCCACTTATATCAGCCGAAAAAGCAATGTTACAGGCGATGCGTTGAGTGCGAGCGTGGGGGCTGGCGTGCCTATTCAAGACATTAAAGTGGATGTGCAAAATTTAGCGCAAGGCGATATTAACGAATTAGGGGCGAAATTTTCTTCAAGAGATGATATTTTTAGCCAAGTGGATACCACGCTCAAATTTTACACGCAAAACAAAGACTACGCCGTTGATATTAAAGCAGGAATGACTTTAGGCGATGTGGCTCAAAGCATCACGGACGCTACCAACGGCGAAGTGATGGGCATTGTGATGAAAACAGGAGGGAATGACCCCTACCAATTAATGGTGAATACCAAAAACACCGGCGAAGACAACCGCATCTATTTTGGCTCACACCTCCAATCCACGCTCACTAACAAAAACGCCCTTTCTTTGGGGGTTGATGGAAGCGGAAAGAGTGAAGTGAGTTTGAATTTAAAGGGGGCTGATGGGAACATGCATGAGGTCCCTATCATGCTAGAGCTCCCTGAAAGCGCTTCTATCAAACAAAAAAACACCGCAATCCAAAAAGCGATGGAGCAGGCTTTAGAAAATGACCCTAATTTTAAAGATTTGATCGCTAATGGGGATATTTCCATAGACACTCTTCATGGGGGGGAATCTTTAATCATTAATGACAGGCGTGGGGGAAACATTGAAATTAAAGGGAACAAGGCTAAAGAGCTTGGGTTTTTGCAAACCGCCACCCAAGAAAGCGATTTGTTAAAAAGCTCTCGCACGATAAAAGAGGGTAAATTAGAAGGGGTAATTAGCTTGAATGGTCAAAAACTGGATTTAAAAGCCTTAACCAAAGAGAGCAACACCAGCGAAGAAAACACAGACGCTATCATTCAAGCGATCAATTCCAAAGAAGGCTTGAGTGCGTTTAAAAACGCCGAAGGCAAGCTTGTGATCAATTCTAAAACCGGAATGCTCACCATTAAGGGCGAGGACGCTTTAGGCAAGGCCAGTTTGAAGGATTTGGGTTTGAACGCTGGCATGGTGCAATCTTATGAAGCTTCACAAGACACGCTTTTTATGTCTAAGAATTTACAAAAAGCGAGCGATTCAGAATTCACTTATAATGGGGTGAGCATCACACGCCCCACTAATGAGGTCAATGATGTGATCAGCGGGGTTAATATCACTTTAGAGCAAACCACAGAGCCTAATAAGCCTGCCATTATCAGCGTGAGCAGAGACAATCAAACCATTATAGACAGCCTTAAAGAATTTGTCAAAGCCTATAATGAGCTTATCCCTAAACTAGATGAAGACACGCGCTATGACGCTGACACTAAAATCGCTGGGATTTTTAACGGCGTGGGCGATATTCGCGCGATTCGATCTTCTCTTAACAATGTGTTTTCTTATAGCGTACATACGGATAATGGGGTAGAAAGCTTGATGAAATACGGACTTAGTTTGGACGATAAGGGCGTGATGAGTTTAGATGAGGCTAAATTGAGTAGCGCCTTAAATTCCAATCCTAAAGCGACTCAAGATTTTTTCTATGGGAGCGATAGCAAGGATATGGGGGGCAGAGAAATCCACCAAGAGGGCATTTTTTCTAAATTCAATCAAGTCATCGCCAATCTCATAGACGGAGGGAACGCTAAATTAAAGATTTATGAAGATTCCCTAGACAGAGACGCTAAAAGCCTGACCAAAGACAAAGAAAACGCTCAAGAGCTTTTAAAAACCCGCTACAACATCATGGCGGAGCGCTTTGCGGCTTATGATAGTCAAATCTCTAAAGCCAATCAAAAATTCAATTCCGTGCAAATGATGATCGATCAAGCAGCGGCTAAAAAGAATTAAAAAAAACAGAGAGTCATCAATTTTAAAGGATAAAGGATTAAACCCATGCAATACGCTAACGCTTATCAAGCCTACCAGCATAACCGAGTGAGTGTGGAATCCCCGGCAAAACTCATTGAAATGCTTTATGAAGGGATTTTAAGATTTTCTTCGCAAGCCAAACGCTGTATTGAGAATGAAGACATTGAAAAAAAGATTTATTATATTAATAGGGTTACGGATATTTTCACGGAATTGTTGAATATTTTGGACTATGAAAAAGGGGGGGAAGTCGCCGTGTATCTTACAGGCTTATACACCCATCAAATCAAAGTTTTAACGCAAGCCAATGTGGAAAATGATGCGAGTAAGATTGATTTGGTGTTGAATGTGGCTAGAGGGTTGTTAGAAGCTTGGAGGGAAATCCATTCAGATGAACTCGCCTGATGTGTTATTAGATTCCTTTAAAATCGCTCTTGTTAAAAAGGATTCCAAACTCGCCTTTTCATTGATAGAGCGCCTTTCTTTAGAGCAAATAAAAAGCTTGGATTTAGATGCGCTTTTAAGCCTTAAGGAAATGATAGCCCAAAGCATTGAACTATTAGAAAAAGAAAAAGAAGAACTGCAATTACAAATGCATAAGGCTAAGAAGATTCAAAAATTTTTGTCTTAGATTTTTTAAACTACGATACAATAAAAGCACTATTTTTATTGAAGGCTAAAGGTTGTCTGAACCCATAGATAGATTCACGCGCATAAGGTGGTTGTTTAAAAACGATTTTGAAAAAATCCGCCGACAAAGGGTTTTAATCTGTGGCGTGGGGGGCGTTGGGGGCTTTGCGCTAGACGCTTTGTATCGTGTGGGGATAGGGCAAATCACTATCATTGATAAAGATGTGTTTGATGTTACCAATCAAAACCGCCAGATTGGATCAGAAAGGATAGGAGAATCTAAAGTGTTGGTGTTGCAAGATCTCTATAAGGGCATTCAAGCTTTGAATTTGCATGTAGATGAAGCGTTTTTAAATTCATTTAATTTTAGAGATTATGATTACATTTTAGATTGCATGGACGATTTGCCCATTAAAACAAGCTTAGCGATAAAGTGTCAAAATTTCGCTTATGGGAAGTTTATCAGCTCTATGGGGAGTGCGAAACGCTTGAACCCTAAACACATCCAAGTGGGGAGCGTGTGGGAAAGCTATGGCGATAAATTCGGGCGTAAATTTAGGGATTTTTTAAAAAAGCGCCGTTTTAAGGGGGATTTTAAAGTGGTTTTTAGCCCTGAAGTCCCGCATTGCATAGAGCTTGGGAGTTTTAATGCGGTTACGGCGAGTTTTGGTTTGCAAATAGCGAGTGAAGTCGTGCAAGACATTATCAAATAAAATATTACTAATGAAAGGAAGTGGAATGAAAGATTACGAAGACGAATTGGAAGATTTTGAAGAAGAAGAATTAGAGGGCTTTGAAGAAGAAGATGAAGAGTATAATGATTATAAGAATGTCTATGATGATGACGATTATGAAGACTATAACTCTGATTATGAAGAAGAGTGAAAAATGATTTATGCAGGCGTTCTCCAGCATGCTTATTGCGGCTCTAGAAAAAAGACTATAGAGCATACAGCCAACCTGCTTGAACAAGCGCTAAAAAAACACCCTAAAACCAATTTAGTGGTGTTGCAAGAATTGAACCCTTATAGTTATTTTTGCCAGAGCGAAAACCCTAAATTTTTTGATTTAGGCGAGTATTTTGAAGAAGATAAGGCTTTTTTTAGCGCTTTAGCTCAAAAATTTCAAGTGGTGCTTATCGCTTCTTTATTTGAAAAGCGCGCTAAAGGGTTGTATCACAACAGCGCGGTTGTGTTTGAAAAAGATGGCTCAATCGCTGGAGTGTATCGCAAAATGCACATTCCTGATGATCCGGGGTTTTATGAGAAATTTTATTTCACGCCGGGGGATTTGGGCTTTGAGCCTATTGTTACAAGCGTGGGGAAATTAGGGCTTATGGTGTGCTGGGATCAGTGGTATCCTGAAGCAGCAAGGATCATGGCTTTAAAAGGGGCAGAAATTTTAATCTATCCTAGCGCAATAGGGTTTTTAGAAGAAGATTCTAACGAAGAAAAAAAGCGCCAGCAAAACGCATGGGAGACCATCCAAAGAGGGCATGCGATCGCTAATGGCTTGCCTTTGATTGCGACTAACAGAGTGGGCGTAGAATTAGATCCTAGTGGGGCGATTAAGGGGGGTATCACTTTTTTTGGCTCTAGTTTTGTGGTGGGGGCTTTAGGCGAATTTTTGGCTAAAGCGAGCGATAAAGAAGAAATTTTGTATGCAGAAATTGATTTAGAACGCACCGAAGAAGTGCGCCGAATGTGGCCGTTTTTAAGAGACAGACGCATTGATTTTTATAACGATTTGTTGAAACGCTATATTTAATCAGTCAATCAATTTAAAATTTAAGGTTAGAAAGGATTAAACATGGTAGGTGTAATTTTTTGCGCTAAACAAGCGCAAAAATTCTATCATTTTTGTGCGGTATTTTCATTTTAACAAGGAGCAAAAATGCTAGAAAATAGCTCTGTATGGAGCAATCCTGCCTTTGTGGCTATCATTTGCATGTGCATTCTTAGCCTTTTAAGGCTCAATGTCATGCTTTCTATGATTAGCGCGACTCTCATAGCAGGACTTATGGGAGGGCTTGGGATCACGGAGAGTTTTAATGTGATGATAGACGGCATGAAAGGCAATTTAAACATCGCTTTAAGCTACATCCTTTTAGGGGCTTTGGCGGTAGCGATCGCTAAAAGCAACCTCATTAAAGTCGCTTTGAGTAAGCTGATAGGCTTAATGGATTACAAGCGATCCACTTTTTGCTTTTTGATCGCTTTCATCGCATGCTTTTCGCAAAATTTAGTGCCGGTGCATATCGCTTTTATCCCTATTTTAATCCCCCCTCTTTTGCATTTAATGAACCGGCTAGAATTGGATAGAAGAGCGGTCGCTTGCGCTTTAACATTTGGCTTGCAAGCCCCCTACTTGGTGCTTCCTGTAGGGTTTGGCTTGATTTTTCAAACCACCATTTTAGAGCAATTAAAAGCTAATGGCATTAGCACCACCATAGCGCAAATCACAGGAGTGATGTGGATAGCGGGGTTAGCGATGGTTGTTGGGCTATTTTTAGCGGTATTAACGCTATACAAAAAACCCAGGCGCTACAAAGAAAAATCTTTTAATATAGAAGATTACGCTTCGCTTCAATTAAACTACCATGACTATTTGACTTTTATAGGGATTATCGTGGCGTTTGTGATCCAATTAGCCACCGATTCTATGCCTTTAGCCGCCTTTTTAGCGTTAGCGATTATCTTACTAGGCCGTGGCATTAAGTTTAAAGAAACAGACTCTTTAATGGATGATAGCGTGAAAATGATGGCGTTTATCGCTTTTGTGATGTTAGTGGCTAGCGGGTTTGGGGAAGTGTTGCAAAAAGTGCATGCGATAGAGGGCTTAGTGAATGCGATCACAAGCGTAGTCCAAGGGAAGCTTTTAGGGGCTTTTTTAATGCTTGTTGTAGGGCTTTTTGTCACTATGGGGATAGGGACTTCTTTTGGCACGATTCCTATCATCGCTGTGTTTTATGTCCCTTTATGCGCGAAATTAGGATTCAGCATAGAATCTACGATTTTACTCATCGGCATAGCCGCAGCCTTAGGCGATGCAGGCTCACCGGCTAGCGATAGTACCATGGGGCCTACTTGCGGGCTTAACGCAGACAACCAACACAATCATATCTATGACACATGCGTGCCGACTTTTTTAGTCTATAACCTCCCTTTGATTGTTTTTGGAGTTCTTGGAGCGTTACTATTAGGCTAATCTATCAAGTTAAGAAAATCTTTTCTTTAGCCTTACCCTCTGGAATCAATGCTTTTTTAGATGTGCTGGTGGTCGCGCTCTCGGTTTTTTTTATGGGCAAGATTTCGCACCATCACATCGTGGCTTTAGGGGTGGGCTTGCAATTTTTGATGCTTTTTTATGGCATCAATACGATTTTATACACCGGCACTAACGCCATTCTGTCTAGGCTCGTGGGGGCTAGGGATTTTACTCAAATCAATCACGCTTTTTCCAGTATTTTTATAGGGGCGTTTGTGATTTGTTTGGGCGTGCTGTTTGTTTCTTATTTTTTGATTGAGCCTTTTTTAAATTGGATGCAATTACAAGATCCTTCACGCCAATTGACGCAAGATTATTTAGAAGTCTTAGTTATCGCGCTACCGAGTATTTTTTTAAAAAATGTTTTAGTTTCAGCGCTCGCTAGCTTTTCAGACACCCTAACCCCCTTTATTGTTAAAATCATCATGGTCATCGCATGCATTTTTTTGAATCAAGCCTTGATTTTTGGGGATTTTGGTTTTAAAGAAATGGGGATTGTAGGCTCTGCTTTAGCGAATGTGGTTGTCTCTTATTGGGAATTACTCGCGCTTAGTCTTTGGATACAAATCAAAAAAATCCCTTTAAAATTCAAAATAACCTTTCATTTTTCTTTTTTAAAAACCATGTTTAGAGTGGGTTGGCCGGCCGGGTTTGAGCGCTTATTGAGCTTGTTTTCTTTAATCCTCTTATCCAAATTTGTAGCGAGCTATGGGGATAAAGTGTTAGCGGGCATGCAAATAGGCATTAGGGTTGAAACCTTTTCGTTCATGCCCGGATTTGGGTTTATGATCGCAGCGATGGTTTTAACAGGGCAAAATTTAGGGGCGAACAAGCCAAAAATCGCCACAGAATACGCGCATTTGATTTTAAAAATCTCTATGGGTTTAATGGGGGTTTTAGGGATTGTTTTAGTCTTATTCGCTAAAGAATTCGCGAGCCTTTTTTCTCAAGATGAAGAAGTCTTGGAAGTGGCGCGATCTTATTTGATCGCTGTGGGCCTCTCTCAAGCCCCCTTAATCGGGTATTTTGTGCTAGATGGAGTTTTTAGAGGGGCTGGCATTTCTAAAGTCTCACTATACATTAACACCCTAAGCTTATGGGGGTTAAGGATCATGCCCATTTACTTGCTTTTAATTCATCATTTTAAAGTGGAATTTATTTTTGTAGTGATCGCATCAGAAACTTTTTTGCGCTCATTCATCTATTATAAAGTTTTTTCTAAAGGCATATGGAAAAGGTGCGGGAAAAAGGCTTAATCATTGCTTGAGCGTAGCGGTCGTTTTGAAACGATTTTCTCGCACCACTTGCACGCCCACTTCGCCCACATACTGAGCGCTCTCTTCTATCTTTTTAGCGATCTTTCTGGCAATAATAGGCACTTGATTGTCCCTAACTTGGTTGGATTTGACAATCACTCTTAATTCTCGCCCACTCTCCATCGCATACGCCTTTTCCACCCCATCAAATTCTAGCGCGATCTCTTCTAAAGCTTGCATGCGTTTAGCGTATTCTTCATCGCTCTTTCTTCTAGCCCCAGGACGCCCTGCTGAAAGCGCATCAGCCGCGCACACGCTCGCGCACTCCACGCTCAAAATCTCTTCATGCCCATGGTGGGCATAAATCGCATTGATCACAACCGGGTCTTCTTTATGGCGCTTGCACACCTCAACGCCTAAATTCACATGGTCTCTCCCAAGCTCTTGGGTGAGCGCTTTACCAATATCATGCAAAATACCGGCTCTTCTGGCGAGCTTTTTATCCCCCCCAAGCTGTTCTGCAATCAAGCCGGCTAAAAGAGCGACTTCTTTAGAATGCTGTAAAGCGTTTTGCCCAAAACTGGAGCGGTAACGCATTTTGCCTATTAAAATTTTAAGCTCATCTTCCATAACCCCAAGCTCTAATTCTAACACCACGCTCTCCCCTTCAGAAAGCAGTTCTTTTTCCATGTTGCGTGCGACTCTGTGATAAACCTCTTCAATCCTATTAGGCTGGATACGGCCGTCTTCTATTAAAATTTTAATCGTCTCGCTCGCCACTTCACGCCGATAAAGATTGAAACTGGACAAGCACAATTCGCTACTATCTTCGCTAAATTCTATATCCACCCCACTAATCTTTTTAAACGCTTCAATGTTTTTCCCGTCTTTGCCTATCACACGACCGATATAATCTGAGCAAGGCAAAGCGATACGAGTTGTTAAATTCTCTGTCGCGTAATTACCCGCAAAACGGGCTGTCGCTTCCGCTAAAATGGCATACGATTTTTTCTTGCCCTCTTCTTTGGCTTCTTTTTCATAACGCCTGATTAACGCACTTTTTTGGGCTTCTAATTCTTCTTCTAATTGCTCTAAAATCATGTTTTTAATTTCATCTTTAGTGTAAGCCATGTAATTGAGCATCGCGTCTAGCGCTTTGGCTTGAGCTTCTTTGTAAATAGCGCGCTGTTTTTTAAAATTTTCTTTTTCTTGTTCTAAAATTTGGCGTTCTTTTTCAAGCTCTTTTTTTTCCTTTTCTAAATAGCGTTTTTCATCTCTTACAAATTCTTTGTGCTGCGCTTCTAAATGCTTCAAATGCGCTTCTTTTTTGTCAAAATGGGTTTGGAGTTGCAAATTTTTGTTTTCATATTGCTGTTGCAATTTGCATTCTTGGCTTTTCATGCGCATCTCTTCAGCTTCCACAAAAGATTTCGCTTGAAACTCCATCAATTTGGCTTTAGCTGAAGCGCTTTTTAAAACGGCTTGCCCTCTAGCGTAATAGATCTTTTTCATCACATAATACATGGTTAGAGCGGTAATCAAACACGCTACCAAGACTTCTAATGAAATGTAAATTAACCCGCTGCTCATAATGTTTCCTTTTATCATTCTTCATAACGATACGAGCATTCATGTAAAGATTTGCTTCAATGTCATAGGCGTCTGTAAGAATACCATTAGCGATCGCTAATTCCCTACTCACAAACACGATTAAGGGGCGTTTTAGTTGCTTTTTGAATAATTGGGACAAACTCCTATCATACATGCCTAGCCCAAAACCCACGCGCCTAAAGCTTGTATCCATTCCTAAAATCGGCACGACAATGCAATCTAATTCTCGCTTATAACAGCGCGATAAACTCGGCTCATCAAACCACCCCAAACGCCTTAAGGGCAACCTAAAGGGCGCGATACTGAAAACCTCTTTGGAAGAATTAGCGCCTTTTTTGATGCTTTTAGGCAACCACACGCGCTTATTTTTTTGTCTTAACTTCAAAATCAAAGGCCTAATGTCAAGCTCATGCCCTAACGGGCTATACAATAAAATATTTTGATAATCTTTGAGTTTCCAAAACAAAAGCTTGCAAGCCAATTTATCCCTGACTGCTTTATCTTTGGTTGGTTTAGCCCTTTTCAAGCGTTCTTTACAAAAATCTCTAAAAATCGTTTTAATGGTTATAATCCTTAAATTTTAGACTTACATTATAGTATAATTTTAGGTTATTAGTTACCATTTTATTATTCTTAAGGATGTGTTTATAATGAGAATTAAGGCTTATTTTTTGCGTTTTATCGTGCTGGTTTTTATCGTTTTGTTGGGTTTTAGCGCTTGTAAAAATTCCCAAAAACCTCAAGATTCTCAAAACAATACCACCCAACAAGATAGCCCTAAAACCTACACCGCTATGGATTTGAATAACCAAGAATACACGATTATGGGCGATTTAGATTCCCTAAACATCAGCCCGGATTCTAACGCCCCTACCCTATTAATTTTAAGCGCTTTAGATGATTTTTTAAAAGATTACGCCCCCACCTTTAACATCTTAAAAAAAACTTTTAAAGATCGTTTGAGGGTGCTTATTTTACTCAATCAACCCTATTCAAGCGATGCAATCAAAGATTTTAGCGTGCATTCTCAAGCTGATTTGATGATTTTAAACCCTAAAGATACCGCTCTTTTTGATCATTTAAAGTATGACGCTTTAAACCATTCTTTTAACATGCTCTTATACCACAAGCACCAATTGATCAAAATGTATCAGGGGATCGTGCCAATAGAAATGCTCCAATTTGATATTTCTAACCTAAAGGATTAAAAATTATGTTTAATTTTTTCAAAAAAATTGTCAATAAGATTAAGGGCGAAGAGAAAGAAAAAAAGCGTGAAAATATCCCTAAAGAGGAATTAGAAGAAATTTTGATTGGCTTTGACATCCAATACGATTTGATAGAGAGCTTGTTAAAGCATTTAGGCGATTTAGTTACGCCCAAGCAATTAGAAGTCGCTTTGTTGCGTTTTGTGCGTGGGGAAAGCTATTATGATAAAACCCGCCTAAAAACTATCACCACAAAACCCTTAGTGCATCTCATCGTGGGGGTTAATGGGGCGGGTAAAACCACAACGATCGCTAAATTAGCCAAACTCTCTTTAAAACAGCATAAAAAAACGCTTCTTGGAGCCGGCGATACCTTTAGAGCGGCCGCAGTCAAACAGCTCCAATTATGGGGCGAAAAGCTTAACGTTCAAGTCATTAGCGCTAAAGAAGGGAGCGATCCAAGCTCTCTAGCTTATAACACCATAGAAAGCGCGATCGCTAAAAATATAGATGAAGTTTTTATAGACACCGCCGGGAGGTTGCACAACCAAACCAATCTCAAAAACGAGCTTTCTAAAATCGCGCGCACCTGCTCTAAAGTTTTAAAAGACGCCCCCTTTTATAAATTCCTTATTTTAGACGGCACGCAAGGGAGTTCTGGGCTAACGCAAGCGAAGATTTTCCATGAGACTCTGGCGTTAGACGGCGTGATCATGACTAAGCTTGATGGCACTTCTAAAGGCGGGGCGATTTTAAGCGTGCTGTATGAGTTGAAATTACCCATTCTTTATTTAGGAATGGGCGAAAAAGAAGACGATTTGATCACTTTTGATGAAGAACGCTTCATAGAAGACTTGGTTGATGCGGTGTTTGTGGAACAATAAACTAAAAACCCCTAACCCCACTAACCCCAAAAGACCGCTTTTTTAAAATCTACCGCTTGTTTTTTTCAAGCTCTTTTATTAGATTATAAAAAACGCTTTTTAGCATTTTCATAAGGGGTAATTCGCTTAATTTTTGGCTCAAAATTGGGGGGGTAAAATGGTTAATTTAGCTTTATTCTCTCATTTTTAACTAATTTTAAAATATAACCCAACTCATTCTTTTTGACTGTAATCAGACATTTTTGCGAGCCATAGCGATCGTTAGCTAAATTTCTAAAAACTATGTTATTTCGCAAGAATAACCCTAAAACTTATATCCATATGGTTTGCTTCTTGCAAGGCGTTACAAATCTCTGCATTTTTGGCATAAAATTCCTTCAGCGGGATATAAGAATAAAGCTTTTTGTGCGCTTCATCAACCCTGCAAATTAACGGGTGTGATTCATAAATCTTGCACAGATTCGTTTCCAAATCCAAAAACTTGCACACCCCATTGCCAACATCAAACCCAATAAGCTCAATAATCCCAGCGATATTTTTACAGCAAAGCCCACAAGAGGTGCAAGGGAAACGATTAGGAGTTGCTTGCTTTTTTGATTCTTCCATGTTCGCTTCTTTATACCCTCTATTTCACGCCCTTTTTTCCTCTTTTAAAGCTCTATAGTCCTAAGAAGTCTTATCGTCTTTTAGATCTTCAAGCCGTGCTTGCCTAAATCTGATACCACGCAAGCTATAATTCCCATTTTCTAAGCTATCCGTCTGATCTCGCATGAGAATGAGTGCGTTTTTTGCTTTTTCAGTGAGCTTTTGGTGTTCGTCCATGATAGGCACTTTCAAAAAAGTGCTCAAAGTCATAAGGGTTGAAACGGTAACGCTGAGTTGATCTTTTTCTTTTTGATTGTAACGAGAGGTATCGTAGTGATGCTTTTTCATCGTGGCGATGGCCTCTTGAGAAAGCGAGAAAAACAGTGCGTCAAACTTTGTGATCTGCCTGGTGAAAAGATCTGCCATTTTCTCAACGGATCTAAGATCATCAATCACCACATCCGCTTTTTTGACAGCTACTTCAACTTGAGAGTAATAAGCCTTGGCATCGTCTCGCTTTTTTTCCATTTCATCAGTGCTAATAGCCCCAAAAATAGCGAGTGTAGGCCCGGCAACAAGCCCTCCAAGCACTGCCATACCTGCAAGACCACTCGCAGCGAGCCCTCCACCCAACACAGCACCAGCAGTAAAACTAGAAGCCCCTAAGCTACCATAGCCTATAAGCATTTTCTCTATAATACTCTCATCAGTCATACCATTGGTATTAAGTTGGCTAAATAAATTTTGTGCATTTGAGAGATCTTGCATGTCGGCAACTTTGACGACAAACTCACGACCTTTCAATTGATTGAACTCTTTCACAAAACTTGACATGCTATAACTTTGGACATGGAGTTTTTTCTTACCCAATCTCACTAAAGCTTGATTGCGACTAGACTGCACATTATCAACTTTTCTTTTTGCTTCCTCTTTTAAATCGTTGGCTTTTTTGATAACTATATTAATTTCATCAGCAGTATCAATACTTTTTTTAAACCCATATCCTGCTGCCGCTAGGGCTAATCCTCCTAAAATGAATGGTAATGGCATGTTTTCTCCTTAAATGTTATTTTTGATATTTTCTAAAGCTTTTAGATTTTCATCAATGCTTTTTTGAAGCTCAGATAACACGGCTTTCTTTTGTTCTCTTGGCAAATCGCTTGCACCAATCAGATCTTCATGGAGATAAGCAAAATGAAGCGTTTGATAAATATCAATCATTTATTCAATAACGCTGTCTTCAATCCCAAGCGTTCTAGCGGCTTGCATGAATTTCTCACGATCTCTTTGATTGAAAGAACCACCATTTTCCAATGACTCTATCACATTGGTTACAATTTCATATCTATCATTTTTTTCCATGTTTTCTCCTTTACATTCTTATGTCTTTATTACTGGTAATTAATTCCCAAAATTCTTGGGTATTATTAAACAAGGGCTTTTGACCTAGTCTTTCTTGAATATTATCATTGACTCCTATGGCCAAATCCGCATCGCCTGCATAAAGCGCCCTCTCAAGATTATTAAAATTCTCATTAAAGAATTTTACATTCCCATGAAAATATTGCTTAAACACCTCCTTAAATTGATTTTGATACGCCTCTAGCAGCTTGATGATCTCACGGCATTCTTTTTCAATCTCAATACGCCTTTGGCGTGCCAATTTAGCCTCTTCACGAGCCTTTAGAAAAGCGTTAAAACAAGTTTCGCTCAACGCTGCACCCACAAAGCCCCCAATCAACGCCCCAACCACAGGAATGGGGATCGCTAATTGACCAATGCTCCCCATAGCTATACCGCTTAAAAAAGTAATGTTTTCTCTCCCAAGTTTCTCCAAACACTCCACCCTATCAATCTCTCTACGCTTTCCACGAAAATAATCAATTAAAACCTTGCAATTTACCACACTACCCCCTACAATCATCGTAGGCACTGAACTATTACCAACGCTTTGGATGAATTTGTTAGGGTTATTTTGTATCATATCCCCTAACAACGAGCCCCCAAATGCAATACCATAACTATGCACCCCATTCTTTAAAGTAGTCTTAATGGTGCACTTGAACGCTTCTTTGTAGTCTTTTCTTTTTTTTTTGACATTCATAGATACTCTTTAATGAAACAAGAAAATTCAAGAATTCAAGCTCTAAAGCATGCATCCCTGCTTCATGAGAGCTTTGTAACGGAATATCTTGCATGTTTTCTAACATGAATTACCCTCTCTTTAGCGGTGTTAATAGGTGAGATTTAAAAAAAGCGAGAGATTTTGGGGATTTTAAAAGGTTTAGGGTAAGCTCATAAGTAACCCCCCCCCCCAGAAAGACCGGAAACTAAAAAAGCCGGGAATAAAAAACGCTAGGAATTTTTCCATAAAGACCTCCTTGTTGTTTGATCTAGCCACTATAACCAAAAATCCTAAACAAACCGCCTTATTTTTATAAAAAGATTTAAAATAATAAATATTTTCCCCTACCCCCCTGTGTAGTAAAACGCCCTTGTGGGAGTTTTGCTGTTTTTATCATTCCACATGTTTTTTTCTGGTTTATTGATGATAGATTGCTTTAAAAGCCTTTTCATCATTTTTGTATCTTTATTTATGATCGCTTCTTTAGCGTCTATGGCGTCTTGATAGTATAAACATGGGCAAATCTTGCCATCAGAAGCCAAGCGGATACGATTGCAAGATTGGCAAAAATCATCGCTATGCGGAGCGATAATGCCAAATTGATAGCCATTTTCTAGCGTGTAGATTTTAGAAGACCCTTTTTTAGGTTTTTCCATGCCCATAATCTTATATTTTTGAGCGATCAAATCTAAAATTTCTTCCTCTTTCAAGCCTTTAACCAAATCCTTAGCATGCGTATTTTCCATAAATTCAATGTAGCGGATTTGTATGCTTCTGTTTTTTGCGTATTCTAAAAGCTCTAAGATTTCATCATCATTAACGCCTTTCATCACAACCGTGTTTAATTTGAGTTTTAAACCCACCTTCAAGGACTCTTCAATCCCTTCTAGCGTGTTTTTAAGAGCGTCTTTTTGAGAGATTTTTAAAACCCTATCGCTTTTTAAAGAATCTAATGAAACATTCACCCGTGATAACCCGGCATTTTTTAAATCCTTAACCATTTTTTTGAGTAAAAAACCATTAGTGCTTAAAACTAACGCCACTTCCTTATTGTAAGCGTGTAGCTTAGCGATAAACTCGTCTAAACCCTTGCGTAACAATGGCTCCCCACCCGTGATTCTAATTTTTTTAACGCCCTCATCAATGGCGATTTTAAGAAATTCTAAAACATTATCCAAAGGCAATAATTCTTCATCATCAAAAAAATTTAATGGCGTAGCAGGCATGCAATACTGACACCTGAAATTACATTGTTTGGTTACAGAAACTCTAATATAATCAATAACCCTATTAAAATTATCTACTAACACTCCCTTTATCCCTTATGCCCTTTATTTAAGCTTTTAGTGTAACATAATAAAACAATGACTTAACAACATCAAAATGGATAGATCTTTTGAAAAACCCTATCATTGATAACATTCCTTGCGTTTTATTAGCTGGAGGCAAAAGCTCTCGTTTCATCATTAATGGCGTTCAAATCAATAAGGCTCTCATGCCTTTAAAATCGTATTCTAGCCTTTTAGAATACCAATACTCGCGCCTTTTAAAACTTTTCAAACAAGTCATTATCAGCGCGAAAAAATCTTACGAGTTAAACGCTCCCTATCTTTTAGAAAGAGAGAGCGGTCTTTTCTCACCCCTTTTTGGCATTCATAACGCTTTTTTAACGCTGCAAACCCCTTATATTTTTTTTATCGCCATAGATGCGCCTTTAGTGTCCTTTGAAAGCATCAAGGTTCTTTGTGAAATTAAAAACTTTAGCGTAGTCTATGCTAAAAGCCCTACAAAAGAGCATTATTTGATTTCTTTGTGGCACAAAAGCACCCTTAACGCCCTTAATTACGCTCTTAAAACGCAAAATTATCGCTTGAGCGATCTTGTGAAAAATGCCTCTTCAACCGCTATCCATTTTGATAAAGAAGAAGAGTTTTTAAACCTCAACACCCTAAAAGACTATGAATTAGCCGTTCAAATTTTAAAAGAGGGATCAAATGGCTGAAGAAGAAAAAACCGAACTCCCTAGCGCGAAAAAAATCCAAAAAGCCAGAGAAGAAGGCAATGTGCCTAAGAGCATGGAAGTGGTGGGGGTTTTAGGGTTATTGGCTGGGCTGATGAGTATTTTTATTTTTTTTATATGGTGGGTGGATGGCTTTAGCGAAATGTATCGCCATGTATTGAAAGATTTTTCCCTAGATTTTAGTAAAGAAAGCGTTCAAGAGCTGTTTAACCAGCTGGCTAAAGACACTTTTTTATTGCTTTTACCCCTTTTAATCATTTTAATGGTGGTGGCGTTTTTATCCAATGTCTTGCAATTTGGTTGGCTCTTTGCCCCTAAAGTCATTGAGCCTAAATTTTCTAAAATCAACCCTATCAATGGCGTCAAAAACCTTTTTTCTTTAAAAAAGCTCCTTGATGGGAGTTTGATCACTTTAAAAGTTTTTTTAGCTTTTTTTCTGGGGTTTTTCATCTTTTCCTTATTTTTAGGGGAATTAAACCATGCGGCTCTTTTGAATTTACAAGGCCAGTTGTTGTGGTTTAAAAGCAAGGCGTTATTACTCATTTCTTCGCTTTTGTTTTTATTTTTTGTCTTGGCTTTTGTGGATTTAGTGATCAAGCGCCGCCAATACACTAACTCTTTAAAAATGACTAAACAAGAAGTTAAGGACGAATACAAACAGCAAGAAGGAAACCCAGAAATCAAAGCCAAAATCCGCCAGATGATGGTAAAAAACGCCACAAATAAAATGATGCAAGAAATCCCTAAAGCTAATGTTGTGGTAACTAACCCTACCCATTATGCCGTCGCTCTCAAATTTGATGAAGAACACCCTGTGCCTGTGGTGGTGGCTAAAGGCACGGATTATTTAGCCATTAGGATTAAGGGAATCGCTAGAGAGCATGATATAGAAATTATAGAAAATAAAACGCTCGCTAGAGAGCTTTATAGAGATGTGAAATTAAACGCTACCATACCAGAAGAATTGTTTGAAGCGGTAGCGATTGTCTTCGCTCAAGTGGCTAAATTAGAGCAAGAACGCCAAAAACAAAAGATCATCAAACCTCTTTAAGATTTTTGTAAAACCGCTTTTAAGCCCCAAAAAGACACTCAATCAAGGATACTCAATCAAAGACATCAATCAAAAAGCTTTAACAATCCCTATTGAATGAGAGCCAAGCCTTTAAATCTTATGCTCCAAACGCCTTAAAGTGTTATGGATGTATTCTAAAAGCCACCCCAACAAGCCTAAAAAGTAAAAACCCAACCGCATGCCATAATATTCTTTAGTTTGAATGAACATGCTAGAACACAGCACCACCACGCTAAGCCCCACGATCAAAATAAGCGTGTTAGCGTATTCATACAGCCCAAAAAGGCGTTTGTGATAGATTAAAACCAGTATCAATAAAACAAGAGCGAGTGTAAAAAGGGAAAAATCCACGCAATCAGACACGCTTAAAAATCTAAAACTCTGTAAAGAAGAAGCAAAAACCCACACGATGCAAATATCCATAGAGGGCAAGAAAGATTGCTTCATGCTAGCCCCTAAAAAACGCCACAATAAAGTCGCTAACAGCGCAAAATAGAAAAGATAAAGCACTATTGAAGAATTTTTAACAGGAAAATTCCAAGCGTAGAAAGAAAGGCATAAGATCCCTACGCAAGCGCATTTTTGGCGCGTGAGAGTGAAAGGCTTTAGAATAAGCACAAGCAAATAAATCAAAGAAACGCCTATTAGCCCTAAGTAATCTAATTTGACAATGAAATCATAAACATGGTTTTCAAATAAAAAAAACAATTGGGAAAAATCATCGCTAAAATGCGAAAACAACAAAGTTTCCACATTGAACAGAAACAACAAAAAAAACAATGAAGAAAAAACGACTTTATGCGTGTATATTTTTTGATAAAAATTCATCTACAACCTAATCATTTCATTGCCTAATCATTCTTGCTGAAGAAACTATCAATGCCATCAGCAATGCCCTTAGCCAAGATCTTTTGATACGGTTTGCTTTGGATGCGTTTAGATTCTATCGCATGGGAATTATAACCAATTTCTATTAAAATTGAAGGCATTAAAGCCCCGGCTAACACCCAAAAAGGCCCCTCCCTAACACCCCCATCCACCACATCAGGGTAATTTTTGCGGACACTTTGGAGCATGCCGTATTGCACATCAATCGCTAGTTTGTTAGAGACAATCAATCGCTGCGTGTTCAATGAATTTAAAAGCAAACTTTTAGAAAAATAATCCATCAAATTCACATCGTCTTTATTTTCTTGCTCAGCCACTTTCCTAGCCCTTTCACTCCTTGCGGTGGATAAAAAATAAGTCTCTATGCCATGAGCGTTAGAAGTGGAGCGCTTGGGGATGGAATTGGCATGCACTGAGATGAATAAATCCGCGCTTTTTTTATTGGCTAATTCCGTGCGAGCCACTAAATCAATATAAATATCCTTATCCCTTGTCAATAAAACGCTATAGCCTCTTTTTTTAAGCTCTTTGTGTAAAAACTTCACCACTTCTAAAACAATGTCCTTTTCACACACCAAATTCGCGCTCATCGCCCCGCAATCTTTCCCCCCATGCCCAGCGTCTAAAACGATCTTTTTGTGTTTTTTGCGCTTGGTTTTGATGAAAGCGTCATTTTTTTCTGCTATAAAAATTGGGTTCTTACTCTCATTTTCCGCTTCTTTTTTAGGAATTTCTTTTTTAGCACTCATTTCGTTCAATGGAGAGTGCACATGTTTTGAATGTGCATGCTTAATTGGCGTTTTTTCTTTGGTCTCTTTAGACTTTTTAGCCTCTTTTTTAATGGGCTTAGGGGTGGGTTTTGGCGTTGTGTGTTTGAGTGCATGGTGTTTGGGTGGTTTGGGCGTCATTTGATGCCTGATTAAGGGCTTTTTCTCCACGATAGAAACATAGAGCTTGTCTTTAAGGATTTTGACTTCATAAGTCATTTTAGGAGCATAGCCGATAACCACTCGTGCTAATTTAGGGCTGAATTGTGCGATCGTGATAAAAGATTGCTTGGAGAATTGGTAATGCTTTTTAGGAATGGTTAGAATCGCTTCTAATTCCAAATAACTCTTAAAATTTTTGAGCGGAACTTCTTTGAATTTTTTAATTTCTTGATTGAATACCATTTTAACGCTGCTAGATCCAAAAGGCACAATGTTAGTAATTTTAAGGGTTGTAGCATAAGCAAAATGCAACCAAAAAAGACATGCAACAACCCCTAACCTCACAAGCACTACAAATTAACCCTCTGTAAGCTCTTTGATCAATTCATGCACGCTGATAATCTTATCCACTCTATAGCCATTAGCCCCGGTAAAATAAAGCCCCTCTTCTCTGTTCCCTAAATAACTGCGCCCCAAACCATCAGCGATACAATAGCCCACCTTTTTAGCCTCTTCACCCCTGTTACAAGGCGCTACACAATTGCTCACGCATGCGATTTTAGGCGCGTTACCCTCTTCAATGCGTTTGATCACCCCCGTATTAATAGCCCTAGCCGGATAGCCTACAGGCGATTTGATGAGTAAAATATCTTCTTTTTTGAGCGTGGGCAAAAGATCGGCATACGCTTTAGCGTCGCATTCTTTCGTGCCTAAAAAACGAGTCGCCATTTGCACCCCACTCGCTCCAAGGCTTAACATGGTGTCTATATCTTTCCTATCCCAAATCCCCCCCGCAGCGATGATAGGGATATTCCCCCATTCTTTAGAAGCTTCCACGACTTTAGGCACTAAGTTTTCTAATTGGAATTCTTCTTTGAAACAATCTTCGTATTTAAAGCCCTGATGCCCCCCACTCAAAGGCCCCTCTACAATGAATGCGTCCGGGATTCTTTTATAGCGATCGCTCCATCTTTTACAAAGGATTTTTAAAGCCTTCGCTGAAGAAATGATAGGGATGAGCGCCACATCGCTAAAATCCTTAGCGAATTCAGGCATGTTAGTGGGCAAACCAGCCCCTGTAATAATAATGTTCGCCCCCGCTTCACAAGAATCCCTTAAAACACGGCCATAGTCATTGATAGCGTATAAAATATTCGCCCCCAAAGGGTTGTTCCCACAAATCTTCCTAGCGTTTGCAAAAATCTCATTCAACGCTTTTTTGGAGTAAAAATTCAACGCTTCAAAGGGTTTTTTAGCCACAATCCTTTCTACAAAACGCATGTTTTTATAATAACCAGTCCCTACGGCTGAAATCACTCCTAAAGCCCCTTCTTTGGCAACATTTCCAGCTAGTTCATCCCAGCTAATCCCCACACCCATGCCCCCTTGAAAGATAGGGAATTTTATGGTGTGCTTACCGATTTTTAGCGGTTTGAGTGTTGATACCATAGCTCTTTCCTTAATATTAGTTAATATTTAATTTCATAAATCTTTTCTTACCAAGCTGTATAACATAATTTCCTTTAACAAAACGATAACTCTCATCTTTTACCACTTCTTGATTAATCTTTACCCCTCCCCCTTGAATATCGCGCCTGGCTTGTGAAGTGGATGGGCAAAAGCCAATCTGTTTTAAAACATCTAAAATCCCCACCCCTTCATCAAAATCGCTCTCTGATAAAATTTCAGGCAAAAGGTTTGCACTAAACACTTTAGAAAATTGCTCTTTAGCCTTGAATGCTTGATCATTGTCGTAATAACGAGCCACGATTTCACTAGCGAGATCCTCTTTAACGGCTTTAGGGTGCAGGGTTTGGTTTAAAATACCATGTTTTAAGTCTTCAATTTCTTCTAAAGTCTTAGCGCTCAAAAGAATGTAGTAGCGCCACATGAGATCATCGCTCACGCTCATGATCTTCCCAAACATCGCATTAGGCTCTTCAGTGATCCCCACATAATTCCCCAAGCTTTTACTCATTTTTTGCACCCCATCAAGCCCCTCTAATAAAGGCATGGTGATGACAGACTGCTCTTTATTCAAGCCATAAGCTCGTTGCAAAAAACGCCCCACCAACAAATTAAACTTTTGATCGTTGCCCCCAAGCTCAATATCCGCATCCATCGCTACTGAATCATAGCCTTGCAATAAAGGGTATAAAAATTCCACGATGCTAATGGGGCGGTTTTCTTTATAGCGTTTAGCAAAATCGTCCCTTTCTAGCATTCTAGCGACTGAAAACTTCGCGCACAATTCTATCATGCCCTTTGCACCTAAAGTATCCAACCAAGCGGAATTAAAGCACACTTCGGTGTGTTTTTGATCTAAAATTTTATAGATTTGCTCTTCATAAGTTTTAGCGTTTTCTAAGACTTGCTCCCGGTTTAAGGGCTTCCTCGTTTCATTTTTACCTGTGGGATCGCCTATCATAGCGGTAAAATCCCCAATCAAAAACTTAACTCTAGCCCCATATTGCTGCAATAAAGCTAATTTTTGGATCAATACCGTATGCCCTAAATGCAAATCGGGAGCGGTAGGATCAAACCCGGCTTTAACGATAAAGCGTTCATTGGTTTCATAATATTTTCTAACCAACTTTTCAATGTATTCTAATCCAATGATTTCATTAGCGCCTCTTTTGATCTCTTTTAAGGCGATACTGACTTTTTGTTCCATGTTTATTCCTTAATTAGGGCTTATTATGACTCATAAGCGTCATCCAGACTGGATAATTCTACAATCCTATCCTGATATTTGCGATTGATTAAGGCTCTGATCCAATCCGCCTTATCCGTGGCTATTTCAAAACTCACTTCGCAATGGCTAGAATATTTGTCTTTATAGCCCAAATAAGACACGCCCACAATATTGCATTCATTCCTGTTTAAAAAAGTCAATAAACCCGCTAAAACCGACTTTTTTTCGCCTAAATAAAACATCATTTTATAAATCGTTCGATCCCGCTTGTGCCATTCTATATAAACCATAGGCGCTTTAGCATCCACTTCCGCTATCGCTTTTTTGCAAAATTTATGGTGTGCAACCGCCTTTGGATCTTTTAAATCCGTTACAATCGCAATGATTTCATCGCCGTATTTAGGATAACAACAATCATTCAACAACACCTGTTTGATTTCTAAAGCGTTACTTGAACAAACGCTAAAATGCTCCAATTCCTTACACTGCCATTGCCGGTTGGGGGTTAAAAAATTCAAAACATTGGTTTTAAAACCCAAATACCTCAAACCTCGAGTCCATAAACTCATCTCCTGGTATTCTAAAATCGCGTCTTCTTTTAAAGAAAACACCTTATTTTCAATCTCTTCAGTGAGCTTGGCTAAATTTTCAAAGCTTTTCATCGCTTCTGTTAAGGTGGTCTCCACCCCACAATCTGTTAATTTTTCTTCAAAGTTTTTATAATCTTTCAAATCCGCATCTTCAAAAACAGAGCGCCCAAAAAAAGTCGCTAAGATATTGATCATGCTCTTAGTGTCAATTTCTTTCAAGCGGTTTCTTCTTTGGATGCGCAAATGATTTTTAGCCTTAGAAGTTTTAAGCTGATCCATCCAAATGAAACGAGGTATTACTTTATCGCCTTTAATGATTTTAACCACATCCCCACTCCTTAATTCTTGATTGAGTAAGGCTTTTTTACTATTGATATAAGCGTCCGTGGCTTTATCGCCCAAATCGCTATGCACCATGTAAGCGAAATCTAAAGCGATCGCGCCCACCGGTAAAGTGTAAGTGTCCCCATGGGGCGAAAAAACGACAATATCTTCACGATACAAATCGTTCTTAGCGAGTTCGTAAAATTCCTTAGGGTCGTTTTTTAGATCGCTGTCATGGTATTTAAAATTTTGCAACCACCGCATGCCCTCATGATGTTCTTCATGATCCACGCCCCCGGCTTTATACTTCCAGTGGGCTGAATTACCATACTCCGCCCCCATGTGCATATCAAAGGTGCGGATCTGCACTTCATAAACAGAAGATTCATCAAAAATCGTCGTGTGTATCGTCTTATAGCCATTTTCTTTGGGCAAAGCGATGTAATCTTTAAAACGAGAAACAATGGGCTTGAAATTCAAATGGATGATCCCTAAAACTTTATAGCAATCAATCGGGTTTTTCAATAAAATCCTAATGGCCAACAAGTCCAAAATTTCATCAATATTGACCGCACCTTTCCGTTGCATCTTAAGATGGATAGAATAAGGGCGCTTCACCCTTGTAACGAGTTTAAAATCCGAATGGCTAAACCCGCTGTCAAAAAGCTTTTTTTCTAACTTGCTCGCAAAAGCGTTGAGTTTTAAGAGTAAAGACTGCTTGTTTTTGTGCAAATATTCCTTGATATTTTTATACTCTTCTGGATAAATATAATAAAAGCTTTTGTCTTCTAATTCATTTTTGATTGAAGACATGCCCAATCGGCTCGCTATGGGGGCATACACCGCTAGAGTTTCTTTAGAAATACGCACTTGCTTGTCATGAGGCAAGGCGTCTAAGGTGAGCATGTTGTGCAACCTGTCGCTAATTTTTACCACTAAGGCTCTTGGATCTTGTATCGCACTGATTAGGATCTTTCTAAAAGTGAGCGCTGAAACCACCATTCTGGGATCTTGAGAGCTCACGCCTAATTCTTCTTTCCTGATTTCAGTGATTTTAGTGAGCGCATCCACTAAATTAGCCACATCTTGCCCGAATTCTCGCTCAATCGTTTCAATCTCACAAGGCGTGTCTTCTACCACATCATGCAAAAGCGCAGCGCACACCATCGCTTCATCGCCCCCACAAAACGCCACCACGCTCGCCACGCAAATAGGATGGACGATATAAGGCTCGCCGCTTTTTCTGTATTGCCCCTTATGGCTCTTGGTCGCTAAATTTAGGGCGTTTTCAATCTTGGGCGTGAAATCAATTAAAGTCCTTAAGATTTCAATGCCACCCTTTGGGGTCGTAACTTTTTTGATAACATCCAGAATCCGTAAGAATCCGATATCAACGGATTTATCAATTTCGTTCATCTATCCTGTCTATATCAATTTTCCCTTCAGCGATTTCTCTAATGGCAATATCCACTAATTTATGGCGTTTAGGGTCCATATTCACTAAAGTTTTGGCTCCGGCGTTTAATTGCTTCACACGAGCGAAAACTAAATTATCTAGCATGTAGCGGTCGTTCCCAATATTTTTTAAGGCTTGAGCGACTAAACTCTCTGTTCTCTCTTTTTTCAAACTAATCCTTTTATTTTGAGTTCTATCCAATTTTAAAGGGCTTATTTTACCATAGAAAACACGCCTTGTTGGTGCTTAATCACTTGCAACAAATTCCCTTTTTTGAACATGTTACACACCACAATGGGGAGCTTATTGTCTTTAGCTAAAGAAATAGCGGTATCGTCCATCACTTCAATATCCCCTATCAATGCATCGTTATAGCTTAAAGTGTCCAATTTTTTAGCGTCTTTGAATTTGTTAGGGTCTTTGTCATAAATGCCATCCACTTTAGTCGCTTTAATGATTAGATCCGATCCGATTTCAATCGCTCTTAAAGTGGCAGCCGTATCCGTAGTGAAAAACGGGTTTCCCGTGCCTGCGCCAAAAATCACCACCCTACCCTTTTCTAAATGCCTAATCGCTTTTCTGTAAATGTAACTTTCACAAATTTCTTTGATTTCAATCGCGCTCTGCACCCTTGTGTCTAAGCCGATATGCTCTAAAGCTTCTTGCATGGCTACCGCATTAATCACGGTGGCTAACATGCCCATATAATCCCCACTGGTGCGCCTGATAATCCCCCCTTGAGCCGCGCTAACCCCCCTAATGATATTGCCTCCACCAATCACAATACCCACTTCAATATCGTTTTCCACTAAACTTCTGATCTCTTTAGCGATGTGATCTAATACATGGATGTCAATCCCAAACTGGTTGTCCCCAGCTAACGCTTCCCCAGAAAATTTCACCAAAACCCGCTTGTTTTTTATCTTTGCTTGCATGATCCCTTCTTAATCCATTAATAAAACTTTTGATTGTAACCTAATCTTGCTTAAAAACACCCTTTCTAAATTTTAAGCCTACATTCTCAGCGAATCGCTAAAAACGCTTGGGTTTTTGGATGCGTTTGAATAACAATTCACGATAGAACGCTTTAAGGCCTAATTGCTCTTTTTTGCCTAAAGTGTAGTAAATTTTTTGCAAGTAGTTTAGAATGTCTTGGCGTTTCAAGTTGGTTTTTAAAGCGGCTTCTTTAAGGATGTAGTAAGGGATTTTTGTTTTTTTGTGTTTGAAAGCTAAAGACAAACGCTTGTAAAAATCCTTGTTTTGATAATAACACAAACGCCCAAAAACAAACGGCAAGCGTTTTTTTTCATACCACAGAGCGGCTAAATCTATAAAATCTTTTTTAGGGTTGGAATAGTAAAATTGCAGCGCTTTATTGCCGATTAAAACTTCGCCCTTTAACCCTAACACTTTAGAGAGAGCGTTTGAAGAAGCACTTTCTTTATCAAAAGCGTTTTTTGCATCCACAACCAGCACGCTTAAAACCTCCTTATAAGCAACAATGCCTAAAGAATAAGAACAAAGAGCGAATGAATAGCCAGCAATAGAAGAAATAAACCCCGCATCAATGCGCCTGAATAAAAAACTCTCATTAAGTTTGGAGGGGTAGGTTTTTTTAAGCCGTAAGAATTGTTTGAAATAACAAGGGGTGGGGTAGGATTTGATAAACACATCAAAAGGGAGCATGTTTAAATAATCAATTTTACCAAAACGCACTTAAAATCCTTTTTTGCATCGCATGGTAGCTAAAGTTTCTTACAACTTAACTAAAAGTAAAAAGAGTTTTGTTATCATGGGGCAAATGACTAGGGCATTAGCAAATAATGCTATTTAATAAAGGAGAAATGATGAAAGATTTTTTAGAAGATTACAAAAAAAGCGTTTTAGAAAGAGAAAGTGAGGGTATTCCGCCACTCCCTTTAAACGCTAAACAAGTTCAAGCCGTCGTTGAGATTTTGATGAAAGATCCCACAAACGCCTCTTTCGCTAAAGAATTACTCATTCACAGGGTAAGCCCTGGGGTTGATGAGGGGGCGAAAGTCAAAGCGGAATTTTTAGCCCAATTGTCTCAAAAAAAACTAGAATGCGCGCACATTAGCGCTTTAGAAGCGACCACTCTTTTAGGCACGATGCTTGGGGGGTATAATGTAGAGCCTTTGATTGTGGGCTTAGAAAGCCAAGACAAAAGCATCGCTAAAGAGAGCGCGAAAGCTTTAAAAACCACCCTTTTAGTCTATGGATCGTTTGATAAAATCGCTACAATGAGCAAAACTAACGCTCTGGCTAAAGAAGTGCTAGAGTCTTGGGCGAACGCCGAATGGTTTTTGAATAAAGAGCCTTTGAATGAATGCATTGAAGCGTGCGTGTTTAAGATTGATGGCGAAACCAATACCGATGACTTAAGCCCAGCGAGCGATGCTTTCACGCGAAGCGATATTCCTTTACACGCCAAAGCCATGCTAAAAAACCGGATTGAAAATTACGAACAACGCATTGAAGCCATTAAAACTAAAGGCGTTCTTGTGGCGTATGTGGGCGATGTGGTTGGCACAGGAAGCTCTAGAAAAAGCGCGACAAACTCTATCATGTGGCATTTTGGTAAGGACATTCCTTTTGTGCCTAATAAAAGGAGTGGGGGCATTGTGATTGGAGGGGTGATCGCTCCGATTTTCTTTGCGACTTGTGAAGATAGTGGGGCGTTACCTATTGTGGCTGATGTTAAGGATTTAAAAGAGGGCGATTTGATTAAAATCTATCCTTATAAAGGCGAAATCACGCTAAACGATAAGGTGGTTAGCACCTTTAAACTAGAGCCTGAAACTTTGTTAGATGAAGTTAGGGCTTTTGGGCGTATCCCTTTAATCATCGGTAGGGGTTTGACTAATAAGGCGCGTAAATTCTTAGGGCTAGGCGAATCTGAAGCGTTCAAAAAACCATCCGCTCCTAAAAGCGACGCTAAAGGCTACACTTTAGCCCAAAAAATTGTAGGCCATGCTTGTGGGGTAAAAGGGATCTTACCTGGCGCTTATTGTGAGCCAAAGGTTACCACCGTGGGCAGTCAAGACACCACAGGGGCAATGACTAGAGATGAGGTTAAAGAATTAGCGAGTTTGAAATTTGATGCGCCTTTTGTGTTGCAGAGTTTTTGCCATACCGCCGCTTACCCAAAACCTAGCGATGTGAGTTTGCATGCAACCTTGCCTGGCTTCATCACTCAAAGAGGCGGTGTGGCGTTGCATCCGGGCGATGGCGTGATCCATACATGGCTGAATCGCATGGGATTGCCTGACACTTTGGGCACAGGGGGGGATAGCCACACTCGTTTCCCTTTAGGCATTAGTTTCCCGGCAGGGAGTGGATTAGTCGCTTTTGCAGCGGTTACAGGAACGATGCCATTGAACATGCCAGAATCCGTGTTGGTGCGTTTTAAAGGGGAAATGAATCCTGGGATCACCTTAAGGGATTTAGTGAATGCGATCCCTTATTATGCCATTAAAAAAGGGTTACTCACGGTGGAGAAAAAGGGTAAAATCAATGTCTTTAATGGGCGTATTTTAGAAATTGAAGGCTTGCCTGATATTAAAATGGAGCAGGCTTTTGAATTAAGCGATGCGAGCGCAGAAAGGAGTGCGGCCGCTTGCGTGGTGCGTTTGAATAAAGAACCGATGATTGAATACTTGAAATCCAATATCAAGCTCATTGATGAGATGATTGCGAGCGGTTATGAAGACAAAGAGACTTTGAAAAAGCGCAGAGATGCGATGCAAGCTTGGGTGGATAAGCCGGTATTGTTAGAGCCAGATAGTAACGCCCAATACGCCGCTGTCATTGAAATTGATGTGGCAGAAATCACGGAGCCTATTTTGGCTTGCCCTAATGACCCTGATGATGTCGCTACTTTGAGCGAAGTTTTAGCGGATACGACCGGCAAAAGACCCCACGCTATTGATGAAGTGTTTATTGGCTCTTGCATGACGAATATCGGGCATTTCAGAGCCTTTGGTGAAATCGTTAAAAACGCTCCTCCCAGTCAAGCACGCCTTTGGGTAGTGCCACCCAGTAAAATGGACGAACAAGAGCTGATTAATGAGGGCTATTATGCGATTTTTGGGGCTGCCGGGGCAAGGACTGAAGTCCCAGGCTGTAGCTTGTGCATGGGCAATCAAGCGAGGGTTAGGGATAATGCGGTCGTCTTTTCCACTTCCACGCGCAATTTTGATAATCGCATGGGCAGAGGGGCTAAAGTGTATTTAGGCAGCGCGGAGCTTGGGGCGGCGTGCGCTTTACTAGGGAGAATCCCCACTAAAGAAGAATACATGAATTTAGTGAGCGAAAAGCTAGAGAGCCAAAAAGACAAGATCTATCGCTACATGAACTTTAACTTAATGGAGAATTTCAGGCTCTAGTTTTGTTTTCATTAAAAGGGGTGATCCCTTTTGGCTATGACTGAGTGTTGGGAGAGGATAAAAAAGGAGAGTGGTGATGAAAAAAATCGTTGTGAGTTGGTGTGTAGCGTTGGCTTTTTTAAGCGCAGATCCAGAACAAGCCAATAAAGCGATCAGTAATGCGGATTTGATTGAAGAGATAAGGGATTTAAAAAAAATCATCAGCACGCAAAACACTGAGATTAACAATTTAAGAAAAGTGCAAGAAGTGTTGTCTGGGCAATTAGGGGATATGCGTAAGGATATATTAAGCACTAGAGATTATTGCATTAGCTTAAGGCCTTATATCTATAATTGGCGCTAGGGGATAATCAAAAACATGAAAGCATGCACCATTCAATGATGCAATCCTTTAATGGTTGAAGGAATTAAAGTTGGGGGGGTTTGTTTCTCGCTCTGTATCCATGTAATGGGGACTTTATAGAGTTTGAGTGTCCAAGCGTGTTTACTCTCGCATGTTTTAGAAAAATCCTCTCAAGTTTTGTAGGGGTAAAATCAGTCTCCTTTTAGGGTTAAATATTCTATAATAAAATTTTAGGAAATTCAGTTTAAAAGATATTAAAAAATGCCATACGCCTTAAGAAAAAGATTTTTCAAACGCTTTGCGCTGATTGTCTCCACTTTTTGCGCGATAAGCTTGAACGCTAAAAGCTATCTGTTTTCCCCTTTGCCTCCAGCGTACCAACAAATCATTAAGACAGAGCCTTGCTCTTTGGAATGTTTGAAAGACTTGATGCTGCAAAATCAAATCTTTTCTTTTGTGTCTCAATACGATAACAACAACCAAGATGAGAGCCTTAAAACTTATTACAAGGACATCTTAAACAAACTCAACCCCGTATCCATCGCTTCTCAAACCCCAGCTAAAGAAAGCTATGAGCCTAAGATTGAATTAGCGATTTTACTGCCTAAAAAAGTCGTGGGGCGTTATGCCATTTCGGTGATGAACACCCTTTTAGCGTATTTGAACACTAGAAACAACGATTTCAATATCCAAGTCTTTGACAGCGATGAAGAAAGCCCTGAAAAATTAGAGCAAACTTATAAAGAAATTGAAAAAGAAAAATTCCCTTTTATCATCGCTTTATTGACTAAAGAGGGCGTGGAAAATTTGCTCCAAAACACGACTATCAATACCCCTACTTATGTGCCTACGGTAAATAAAACGCAATTAGCAAATCATACCGAGCCTTCTTTAAACGAGCGCTTGTATTTTGGGGGGATTGACTATAAAGAGCAATTAGGCATGCTCATTTCTTTTATCGGTCATAATTCGCCCGTGATTGAATACGATGATGATGGCCTGATAGGCGAACGCTTGAGGCAAATCACGGAGTCTTTAAATATTGAAGTCAAACACCAAGAAAATATTTCTTACAAGCAAGCCACGAGTTTTTCAAAAAATTTTAGAAAACATGATGCGTTTTTTAAAAATTCTATTTTGATTTTAAACACCCCTACCACTAAAAGCGGCCTGATTCTTTCTCAAATAGGGCTTTTAGAATACAAGCCCTTTAAAATCCTTTCCACACAAATCAATTTCAACCCCTCTTTACTCTTACTCACCCAGCCTAAAGACAGAAAGAATTTATTCATTGTCAATGCCTTACAAAATAGCGATGAAACGCTTATAGAATACGCTTCCTTATTGGAGAGCGATTTAAGGCATGATTGGGTGAATTATTCCAGTGCAATTGGGCTAGAGGTGTTTTTAAACACGCTAGATCCGCATTTTAAAAAGTCTTTTCAAGAGAGTTTGGAAGACAATCAAGTCCGTTACCACAATCAAATTTATCAGGCTTTAGGGTATTCTTTTGAGCCGATAAAAAATGAAAGCGGGACAAAAAAAGAATAATATTTAGATAATTATTTGAATACTTTCATTTTTAATAGGTTTTTAATAAAATTGGATTATGATACGAGGGAAAATTAAACAAAGGTTATTCGGTGTTAAAATTTCAAAAATTACCTCTATTGTTTGTTTCCATTCTTTACAATCAAAGCCCTTTATTAGCTTTTGATTATAAGTTTAGTGGGGTAGCGGAATCTTTTTCTAAGGTGGGGTTTAACCATTCCAAACTCAATTCCAAAGAAGGGATTTTCCCTACAGCCACTTTTGTAACCGCCACGATCAAGCTTCAAGTGGATTCCAATCTGCTCCCTAAAAACATTGAAAAACACAGCTTAAAAATAGGCGTTGGGGGGATTTTAGGAGCGCTCGCTTACGATTCTACCAAAACGCTCATAGACCAAGCCACGCATCAAGTCTATGGCTCAGAGCTTTTTTTCTTCATAGGGCGTTGGTGGGGGTATTTAGGCGACGCTCCTTGGAAAGACTCCCGCATAGAATCTGACGCTCACACCCGTAATTATGTGCTGTATAATTCCTATTTGTTTTATTCTTATGGCGATAAATTCCACATCAAATTAGGGCGTTACCTTTCTAACATGGATTTTATGAGCGGTTATACACAGGGTTTTGAACTGGATTATAAAATCAACTCTAAAATAGCGTTAAAATGGTTCAGCTCTTTTGGGAGGGCTTTAGCTGCGGGGCAATGGATACGAGATTGGTATTCTCCTATTGTTACTGAAGACGACAGAAAAGATATTAATGATGGCATCCATGCGGTGCAACTCTATTTTTCTAGCAAACATGTTCAAGCCACGCCCTTTTTTTATTTTTCACCTAAAACTTACGAAGCGCCCGGGATTAAAATCCATATTGATAGCAACCCGAAATTTAGGGGTTTAGGGTTGCGATCTCAAACCCTTATCAATGTGATTTTCCCCGTTTATGCTAAAGATTTATACGATGTGTATTGGCGTAACTCTAAGATTGGCGAATGGGGTGCATCGCTTTTAATCCACCAACGCTTTGACTACAACGAGTTTAACTTTGGCTTTGGTTATTACCAAAATTTTGGCAACGCTAACGCAAGGATTGGCTGGTATGGTAACCCGATCCCTTTTGACATAAGAAGTAACAGCATTTATGGTTTGGTTTTTAGTAACGCTGTTACCGCAGACTCTGTTAGCGGATATGTCTTTGGTGGGGGCGTGTATAGAGGGTTTTTATGGGGTATTTTAGGCAGATACACTTATGCCACTAGAGCGAGCGAAAGATCCATTAACTTGCACTTGGGTTATAAATGGGGTTCTTTTGCTAGCGTTGATGTGAATTTACAATACTATGCGGTGAGCATGCACACTGGCTATAAGGTTAATGATCTCACTAGCCCTTTTAATAAAGCCTTTAAAGCGAACACACAAGACAGGAGCAACCTTGTGGTTAGCGTGAAGTTCTTTTTTTAAACCCTATCAATTAGGCTTGGTAGAATTGAGCCATTGTTTTTGGAAATTAATGGCTTTTCTCAATTCGGCTTCTAGCTGGGCTAAAACATCTTTTAAGGGCTTAACATCAATCAAATTGTCTTGCTTGAAGGAATCCAGCTGTTTGTCAATTTGCAAAGCGGCGTCTAGCGCGTCTTGGGGGAATACCGGCTCGCCTAAAGCCTTTTTAACCGCTTCGCCGATTTCAATCGTTTCAGAGCCTTGATGATCTTTTAAGTTAGGGTTATTTTCTTTATCCTTAGGCTTAGGCTCTAAAATCAAGCGCAAATGTTTGATTTTTTCATGCAAATCGCTAAGATCTTTTAAGTGATCGGTATTGCGCCCCCTATCCACCGCCTTTTCTAAAAGCTTATCGCTCAGGCTCACTAACTGATCGCTTAATTTCACGCTGTTAGCTTGAGCTTCTGTTACTTCATCAATATCAATCGCTGCTAAAGCGCTCACAAAATAAAAGGGCAACGCCCACCTTCTAAAACGAGAGAAAAACTTCTGCATTTACCTTCCTTAAATACGCTATAAAAATGATACTTTTTAATATGGTGGAGCTGTGGGGAATCGAACCCCAGTCCAAAAATCTTGTCCTAAACACAAACTTCTACAATGCTTAGAAAATTGATTAGCTTTTTAGCCTTAAAACTAGCTCTGGTCCAATTTTCTAAAACCTTAAGGTAGTTTCAAGAGTTCTTGTTTCTTAGTTTAAAAGGCGAACCACCTTTTAAAAGCGTCTAGCTTAAGGTTATGGAGCGATTAAAACGCTAGAAATTCTAATCAGTCCAGCTCCAAAAGGAGATTAACTCACGCAGCTTTAGCGTAAGCTGGAGCGTAATCTGCGTTGTTTACAGTTATTTTTGTTGCTGTTTTACAAGCAGCGCTTGGCATGCTATCTGTGCGACAAGAAATCTGTCGAAATCCAAGTCAGCCCCATGATTTTAAAAGCTTGGTTATTGTAACTAACTTTTATTAATGAGCGGCTAAAAATCATTGGCGCACAATATCAATGTTTTCATCTTTAGGCTTAAAAACAAAGATTTCATCAGCAATGGTGGGGTTAATTTCTGCTTGAGAAAAAGTGATCGTAACAAGATTATTCATTTCATCTTTAAATTCCAACGAAAAAGGCTTGCCGTCTTTAAAAGTCAAACGATAAGTGGTCTTGTTGATAGTCGTTTTAAAAGATCCGTCAGTCTGCTTTTTTAACCGCTTGAGAATGGTGAAAAAATCCGTCTTGTCTTTTAAGGGCGTGATGGTCGCTTGAAACAAATTAGGCTCATAAACCACCACTTCTTTATCGTTCATGTAAATTTCTTTTTTTAAAGGCTTTTCATAAACCCATAAAGCCCAATTAGGGGCTTTAGCCTTTAAAACCCCATAATAAACTAAGGGTTTTTCGTTTTTTAAAACCTGCTTGAAATGCGCGCTAAAACTTTGCAAATTTTGTAAAACCTCTTCTTCTTTAGAAAGGGTTGGAGGATTTTTAGCGTAAGCAACGCCTATAAAAATCAAAACCATTAAAATCTTTAAAAAAGCTTTCATTAATCAAACCTTAAAACAATCTCTCATCTTTAATAAAACCCTTTATTTTACAAGACTTTTATTTTATCCATGCTAAAATGGGATTAAAAACTGACGCTTTAATCAAATAAATGAGATTGAAGCACTCTTAATAAGGTTATTACTACTATGATAAAAGCAATCATTGGAAAAATCATTGGCACCAGAAACGATCGGTGGATCAAACAATACAAAAAACAAGTCCTAACTATCAATGCTTTAGAGCCTACTTATGAAAAAATGAGCGATGTTGAGCTGCAAAACGCTTTTGAAGAATTAAAAAATCGCGTGCGATCCACAGAAAAAGATTTGCAAGAAAAAACCCTTTTAGAAGTCTTACCAGAAAGTTTTGCTATCACCAGAGAAGCGAGTAAAAGGATCTTAAAGATGCGCCATTTTGACGTGCAACTCATTGGGGGCATGGTCTTAAACGATGGCAAAATCGCTGAAATGAAAACCGGGGAGGGTAAGACTTTAGTCGCTACTTTAGCGGTGGCTTTGAACGCTTTAAAGGGCGAGAGCGTGTATGTGGTAACGGTCAATGATTACCTAGCCCATAGGGATTCTAAGGAAATGGAGCCGTTGTATCAATTCTTAGGTTATAGCGTAGGCACGATCACCGCGAGCGTACGCGATGATGATGAGCGTTTAGAAATTTATTCTAAAGACATTGTTTATGGCACTAATAATGAATTTGGCTTTGATTATCTAAGGGATAACATGAAATATTCTTTAGAGCATAAGGTGCAAAAATCCCATGCGTTCGCTATTGTTGATGAGGTGGATTCCATTTTAATTGATGAAGCGAGAACCCCTTTAATCATTTCAGGGCCTGTGGATAGGCGCATGGAAAATTACAACAAGGCTGATGAAGTCGCTAAAAGCATGCAAGTGGAAACCGATTTCACCATAGATGAAAAAAACCGCGCGATTTTAATCACTGAAGAGGGGATTAAAAAAGCCGAAAACCTCTTTGGCGTGGATAATTTATACAAGATTGAAAACGCCGCCTTATCGCACCATTTAGACCAGGCTTTGAAAGCGAACTACCTCTTTTTTATTGATAAAGATTATATTGTAGCCAATAATGAAGTGGTGATTGTAGATGAATTTACCGGCCGCTTGTCTGAGGGGAGACGCTTTAGTGAGGGCTTACACCAAGCTTTAGAGGCTAAAGAGGGCGTGAGCATTAAAGAAGAGAGCCAAACCTTAGCCGATATTACTTTCCAAAATTATTTCAGGATGTTTTCTAAACTTTCAGGCATGACAGGCACGGCTCAAACTGAAGCCACAGAATTTTTAGAAATCTATAATTTAGAAGTGGTGTCTATCCCTACTAATCTAGCGATCAAGCGAAAAGATTTGAACGATCTCATCTATAAGAGTGAAAAAGAAAAATTTGACGCCGTGATCCTTAAAATTAAAGAATTACACGATAAGGGGCAGCCCGTTTTAGTCGGCACGGCTAGCATTGAAAAAAGTGAAACCTTGCACGCTTTACTCAAAAAAGAGCGCATCCCTCACACCGTTTTAAACGCTAAGCAACACACTAAAGAAGCTGAAATCATCAAAGACGCCGGGCTTAAGGGGGCGGTTACGATTGCGACTAACATGGCAGGCAGGGGCGTTGATATTAAGCTCACCGATGAAATTAAAGAGCTTGGGGGGCTGTATATCATTGGCACTGAAAGGCATGAGAGCCGTAGGATTGACAACCAATTAAGGGGGCGAAGCGGGCGCCAAGGCGATCCGGGGGTGAGTCAGTTTTATTTGAGTTTAGAAGACAATCTGTTACGCATTTTTGGGAGCGATAGGATTAAGGGGGTGATGGAAAAATTAGGGCTTAAAGACGGCGAACACATTGAATCCAAACTCGTTACAAGAGCGGTGGAAAACGCGCAAAAAAAAGTGGAAAACTTGCATTTTGAAAGCCGTAAGCATTTGTTAAAATACGATGATGTGGCTAATGAGCAACGAAAAAGCGTGTATAAATTTAGAGATGAATTATTAGATGCCAATTACGATATTAGCGCTAAAATCGCTGAAAACAGAGAATACGCGCTCAATCAAATCTTTTCTAAACTCAAAGCCTTTGACCATCAAAACCTGTCTGAAGAGGAACTTTTAGGGCTTAAAAACGTCTTAAAAGAAGATTTTAACGCTCATGTTAAATTAGAAGATTTAAAAAAAGCCGCTCCTATTGAAAGCTTTGTAGCTGAAAAATTAAAAAGCGATTATGAAAACAAAATGAAAGTTTTGGATAGCGAACAAAGAAGCCGGATTGAACGCATCGTGTATTTGCAGATTTTAGACAACGCATGGCGAGAGCACCTTTATACGATGGATAATCTCAAAACCGGTATCAATTTAAGAGGCTATAACCAAAAAGACCCCCTTGTAGAATACAAAAAAGAGAGTTACAACCTTTTCTTAGAACTCATTGAAGACATTAAAATAGAAGCGATCAAAACCTTTTCTAAGATCCAGTTTGAAAACGAGCAAGATTCTAGCGATGCCGAGCGTTATTTGGATAACTTCAGCGAAGAAAGAGAGCATGAGAGCGTAACTTACCGCCATGAAGAAACCTTAGATGAAGATTTGAATATGTCCATAAAAGCTTTTTCTAAAACCCCTAAAAGAAACGAGCCTTGCCCTTGTGGGAGCGGGAAAAAATACAAAGATTGTTGCGCTAAAAGCGGGCCTAAAAAGGGCTTATTTGCCAAATAGATCCTTAATTTTTTTCCTTATCAAGCGTTATTTGCGTTTTGATAAAAGCCAGCCTTTTATTAGCATCACCGCTTTGTTAGCTTTTTTTGGCGTGGCGGTTGGCGTGATGGTTTTAATTGTGGCTATGGCAATCATGAACGGCATGAGTAAGGAATTTGAAAAAAAGCTTTTTGTGATGAACTACCCCTTAACGCTCTATACCACAAGCCCTTATGGGATCAGCGAAGAAGTGGTTCAAGCTTTAGAAAAAAAGTTCCCTAATTTGCTTTTTAGCCCCTATTTGCAAACCCAAAGCCTGATTAAAAGCGCGCATTCCATGAATGGTGGCGTGGTGTTTGGGGTTGATTTTTCTAAAGAAAGGCGCATCAATGAAGTTTTAAACGACGCTTTAAAAAACACCAATACAAACGATCTTTTTAAAAACCCTTTTAATTTGATCGTGGGGAAAAGCTTGAGATACAGCTTGAATTTAGATCTCAATCAAAAAGCCGATCTGTTTTTCACCGAATTAGAACCAACAGGCCTAACCCTCTCCCCTATCATGAAGCGTTTTACTATCAAAGGCGATTTTGATTCAGGGCTAAAATCTTACGACATGAGTTACATGTATGCGAGCCTTCAAGCTATAAGCGCGATCAGGAGGTTGCCCTTAGGGCTTTATGATGGGGTGCATGTCTATTCTAAAACGCCCATGAAGGATATTGAAATTTTACGCAACGCTTTAAAAACCATCAACCACCATGGCATAGGCATTGAAGGGTGGTGGCAGCAAAACGGGAATTTTTTCTCAGCGATGGAATTAGAAAAAAGAGCGTTATTCATTGTGCTCATGCTCATTATTTTAATGGCGTCTTTGAATATCATCAGCTCGCTTTTAATGGTGGTGATGAACAGGCGTAAAGAAATCGCTTTGCTTTTTAGCATGGGGAGCAGTCAAAAAGAAATCCAAAAAACCTTTTTTTATTTGGGTAATATCATTGGTTTGGGCGGTGTGGTGCTTGGGGTGGTTTTAGCGTTTTTAAGCATGTATCTTTTAAGCGTGTTCCCTATCATCTCGCTCCCAGCAGATGTCTATGGCATCAACACTTTGCCTTTAGATCTGTCTTTAATGGATTTTACGCTCACTCTCATAGGTTCTGTGATTATCGTAGCCCTTTCTTCTTATTACCCGTCTAAAAAAGCTTCTACTATTGACGCTTTAAGCGTGTTAAGGAATGAATAAATTAAAAGATTAAATAATATTGAGATGAAATAAGGCTTTGAGTGTCCATATTTGACTAACAAAGAAAAATTTTATTCTCAAAATTAAAAAAAACCATAATATTATGTTAGTATTAACGCACGACTTAGTTAAGAATTAACTTTGTAAGTCAGACTTCGTAGAAAAAAAGGATGAAAGATGAACAGACTGATTAGATGTTTAAGATCTGCAAGAAAAAATTTTCTTTGAACGGTGTTGGCTTACTCTATTTAGAATTTTTGGTTTATACTAAAGGTTAAACACATGAACTACAAAGTTGCATCTGCTAGAAATATCGCAACGCTTCTTTTTTTATTCTCTTCTCAAAGTGAAGCTTTTGATTTGGGTAAAATCGCTAAAATCAAAGCGGGTGCTGAAAGTTTCTCTAAAGTCGGTTTCAATAACAAACCTATCAACACTAATAAAGGGATTTACCCTACCGAAACCTTTATGACGATTATGGCCTACATGCAAGTAGATTTTACGGAGCTCTTGCCCAAAAGCGCTACGGCTAACGGGCACCATTTAGATGGGAGCCTTGGGGGTTGGGGGGGTGCTGTGATTTATGATAGCACTAAGGATTTTATTAACGAAGTTACAGGAAAACCCTATGGGGCTATGACGTGGAACTATGTGGGCTATTGGGGCGGTCTTGTAGGGCAAAAACCATGGGCTAGTTGCGGGTTAGCTACAGGGAATTTGACCCAAGGCCAATACGATAAGATGACTCAAGCTGAAATGACGCAGTTGTCTAATCAAGAAGCTTTAGCGGCTTCCACTTGCGCAAAAACCTATGCCGATCACACGAGAAACTATGTGATTTATAACGCTTACTTGCGCTACAACTACAAGGATATTTTTCAAATTAGAGGCGGGAGGTACGAATCCCCAGCGGATTATATGAGTGGTTACAACCAAGGCTTGGACATGACCTTAAATTTAGGGAATTTCAAATTCTGGTGGTTTAGCTCTTTTGGTCGTGGCTTTGCCTATAACGAGTGGCTTTATAATTTCTATTCGCCTAAAACCTACACTCTTAAAAACGGGCAAACCATAAACCCAGGGGTGCATGCCTTTTATATCATTTGGAATTACAAGGGTTTCAGCATTCAGCCTTTTGTCTATTTTTCACCCTTTAACGAATACGACCCTAACTTCACGATCACTTATGATAGTAACCCCACTTTTACCGGATTAGGGTTTCGCTCTCAAACGGATATTACCGTGCTTAATCCCTTTTACGCTAAAAGGTTTTGGGACACCTACCAGTTTGGCATGCCAGCCGGTAAAAACGCACACAGCTTGATGATCAAACAAAAATTTGAATGGAATGAATACAATTTTGGTTTTGGGATTTATAAATCCTTTGGGAACGCTAACTGGATGATAGGCTACCATGGTAACCGCTTGGGCTTTGACTTTTGGACGAACACCGTTTATGCCAACACCCTTAACTCTTTGTCTTACATGATGGATGCGAACGCTTTTACCGTGTTTGCCTTTGGCGGTGGGGTGCATAGGAAATTCCTTTGGGGCTTATTAGGGCGTTTGACTTATGGGCCTAGAGCTAATGAACAAGTCCTATCGCTCAACTTGGGCTATAAATTCACTAAAAATTTCTCAGCCGACATTAAATTTGAATATTATAATGTGTTGATGCATCAAGGCTATAAAATGGGGTGGAACGGGCCAAAATTAGACAGCCAACCCGCCACCGATCAAGACAGAAGCCACATTTTTACCGAGATAGTGTGGAAGCTTTAAAATCTCTTCAAATAACAACCCTTTAAGGGTTTGTTAAAAACGCCTAGCCATAAAGTAGCCATTACAAACCGCTTTGGTGCCTATTTTAGGACTTGTTTTTAAAAAGCGTTAGAATTTTAAACTTTTTTATTTCATTGCGCTATGGGTATTTTTGGCTCTGTGATACTAAAACTTTTTAAAAATGGGCTTTTTTTGCTTTGTCATTTTAAAACTCATTTTAAAAAATATTTCAAATTCATTTTATAAGGGGATAGGGGGGTATTTTGAAATAATTCTCCCCCTACAACCCCCCTTAAGATCCCCCTAAAAGACCGCTTTTTTAGAAAATATCACTTGCTACCGCAAGCTCTTTGTTATTTAGTGGGGTTAGGGGTTTGAAGGTCAGTAGTTTTTCTCGGTAATATTCGTATTGTTTTTTTCGGGCTTTGATTTCAGCGGGGATACCGGCTAATAAATCGGTGGTTAAAAGTGAAAATTGATCCAAAATCTTAACAATCTCTTGTTGGATCTCTAGGGGTGGGATGGGGATGGTTAAAGCTTCAATATCTGCTTTATTGAGTGCGGGGATACCGGCACCAAATTGAGATTTCATAAGAATGGTTTGAGAATTTTTTAAAAAATAATATAGAAATTTATAATTGAGTTTTTCTAAATTCAATTCAATCGTATAACAATGAGCGCCCGCCCAAAATTTTGAAGTCATGTAATTTACATAACCGGCAGAAGCACCGCCCTAACTTATAATAATCTTTGGATAATCTGTATTATATTCATTCCAATACCCAGAAGCATAAATTCCACCATTCATAACAGGATATTTTCCATAATCCAAAAGAAGTTCTTTATTAAGTTGTTTTCCTTTAAGAATATTGATTACCTCCCCCAACTTCCTAAACTCCACCCCCTTAGGCGCTAGAGTGTGGAGTAAGGTTTTTAGGCGTTTGGGGTAGGGTTTTTGCGCTAATCTTTCTTTGGCGTCTTTATGGCTTTGGTTAATGTCGTTAAAGTCTAAAAGCATGTTTTGGTAATACTGGTATTGCTTTTTTCGCGCGTTTAATTCTGTGTTTAATTCTGTGTTTAATTCTGTGAAAGCGTCCAAAATCGTAACGATCTCTTGCTGGATCTCTAGGGGTGGGATGGGGAACTTATATTTTTTAAAAGCGGTCATATCCACAGAAGCAAAATCTGAAACATTGGTATTGTTTTTACACCATTCCCCTAAAAGAAAGCATTGGTAAAAAAAGAATTTCATGTCTAAAGCAAGATCACAATTCGCTTTTTTGCTTAAAAAAGTGAATCGTTGATTCGCTAGCGAATCAACGATTAAAAGAGCATGCTCTCCTATCGTTGCTGTTGTAGAAATAATAATAGAATTTTTAGGGAATAATTTCTTACCTTTCAAAGCCTTTGGGGTAATGTGTTGGATTGAGTCTTTTAAAATCCTCCCATTTTCTCTAAGGTCTTCCATTCTAAACCAAGGGATAGTCCCATTTTTCCAAAATTCAGGATTGTTTTTTGATGGGGTGTAACCATTTCTAATTTCAAAAACCTCTTCAAGCGTTTTAAACTCCACCCCCTTAGGCGCTAGAGTGTGGAGTAATCGCTCTATTTTATGCATGTTGCCCCTTTAAGCTTCTAAAACGCTAGCGATAAAAAGGCTTTAAGCCCTCATCGCGCGCATGGAATTGGCTAAGGCTAAAAGCGTAACCCCCACATCGCCAAAGACCGCCTCCCACAAGCTCGCTACCCCCATAAGCCCTAGCACGATAAAAACCGCTTTAATCCCTAAAGCGAACAAGATATTTTGCCAAATAATGCTTTTAGTTTTTTTAGCGATCGCTAAAACTTTCACCAAAGAGCTTAAGGAGTCATTAGTGATCACAATGTCTGCGCTTTGTTTGCTCAACTCTGAGCCTTTCCCCATGCCAATCCCCACATCAGCGCTCGCTAGAGTCGGAGCGTCATTGATGCCATCGCCTACAAAAATCGCCGGGGCTTTATAGCGCTCTTTAAAGGTTTTAAACACGCTCGTTTTTTCTTCAGGCAACAAGCTCGCATGGTATTCACAGCCTAGAGCTTGAGCGATGCTTTCAGTCGTGCTTTTCCTGTCCCCGCTCAAAATGCAAAAATTTTCTATCCCTTGCGCTTTTAAATCCCTTAAGCACTCTATGGCGTCGTCTTTAATCTCATCGCTAATGACGATATAGCCCACATAAGTTTGGTTAAAAGCCACATGCACGATCGTGCCGTTTTCTTTGGAAGGGCTGTGCGCGATATGGAATTGATCGAGCATTTTTTCATTCCCTGCGATGATTAGATCCGTATGGCATTGCGCTTTAACCCCCATCCCGATCAATTCTTCGTAATTTTTAATGTCATGCTGGTGCTTATCGTCCTTTAACATTTCTTCGCATGCTTTTTGAATGGATAAAGCGATAGGGTGCGTGGATAAGAGCTGTGAACAAGAAGCGTAATGCAGAACTTCTTCTTTAGAATGCCCGTTTTGTGGCACAATATCTGTTACTTTAAAAACGCCTTTAGTCAAAGTGCCGGTTTTATCAAAAGCGATGCTTTTAGCTTGGGTAAGCACCTCTAAAACATGCACGCCTTTCATTAAAATCCCCTTTCGGCTCGCCGCTCCCACGCCCCCAAAATACCCTAAAGGCACAGAAATCACTAACGCGCAAGGGCAGCTCACCATTAAAGCCACAAGCCCCCTATAAATCCACTCATCAAAGCTCCCCATAGAAAACAAGGGCGGTAATATAGCAATCATTAAAGCAATGAATAAAACGCTTGGGGTGTAGTAGCGTGAAAATTTAGTGATAAATTTCTCGGTTTCGCTCTTTTCATTCGTGGCTTGTTGGACTAAATCCACCACTTTAGCGATAGAAGAATCTTTATAAAGTTTTTCTACTTGGATTTCAAGGACCGCTTTTAAATTCAAGCTCCCCCCTAAAACTTTAGAGCGTTCGCTGACATTAACAGGCATAGACTCCCCACTCAACGCCCTTTCATCTAGCAAACTTTCGCCCTTAACTACCACGCCATCCACAGGCACTTTTTCGCCGACTTTCACCACCACGATGTCATTAATTCTTAAATCTTCAGGCACGACGCTCACTAATGCATCGCCCTTTTTCAAATAAGCCAAATTAGGAGCGACATCCACTAAAGCCTTAAGGGATTTTTTAGAGCGAGCGATAGCGAGTTTTTGCAAAAATTCGCCCGCTGAATAAAACACCATGATAGAGACGCTCTCTTCATAAGCCCCCACGCAAAAAGCCGCAATAGTTGCAATGAGCATCAAAGCGTTTTCATCAAAAAATTGCCCTTTTCTAAGCCCACGAAACGCCCCTAAAATCACATCTTTACCGCTCACTAGATACACTAAGGCTAGCACCACAAACACCGCTTTTTCAATCAAAGGGCTAGGATTTAGGTGTAAGATTAAAATCGCGCCTAAAAAGACAGCGATCGTAGCGATGAGTGGCGTAAAACTCAAGGGCTTTTCTGTAGCCTCTTTAAAAGACAGGCTCAAATGCGGTTCGTTTTGCTTAATAAAAGCCTTAACTTTTTCAAAATCGCTCGTGTCCAAAAACAGCTTACTGGTGCTGAAATTGATTTGAGCCTTTTTCACATAGTCTAATTTGTTTAAATCCCTTTCTAATTTAGACGCGCAATCAGGGCAATCCAAATTGTGAATGTGGTATTCTTGCATTTTCTCTCCCTTATAAAAATCCTTTTAAGAAATCTTTCTAAAACTCAGCGCTTTAAGCATGTGAGATTTTTCTATATTCTCGCAAGCGTTTAAATCCGCAATCGTCCTAGCGACTTTTTTGACCTTATTAACAGAGCGCATGGACAGATTAAACCTTTCAATCGCCTGCTCTAACAACTTTTGCGCTTCAGTATTTAAAGGGCAAAATCGTTCTATCTGCTCTTCGTTAAGCTTACCATTAAAAGCGCTCTGTTTCCTTAACTTTTGCTGTTTGAAAGCTAATAACACCAATTCATGCATCTCTTTTGAAGTCCAAGAATGCGACGGCGTGTCTTTATAATTCCCCTCTTCCATTTGCACGAACAAATCAATCCTGTCCAAAAAAGGCTCGCTCAAGCGGTTTTTATACTGCGTGATCTCTCTATCTTGGCAACGGCATGCTTTGGTAGCGCTGAGTAAATTCCCGCACAAGCAAGGGTTTTGAGCCCCTACGAATAAAAAAGAGGTGTCGTATTCAATCTTGCTGTGCACTCGTGAGATCACCAATTTATTGTTTTCTAAAGGCTCTCTCAAGGCTTCTAAAATATCCTTTTTAAAATGAGGCAATTCATCAAAAAAAAGCATGCCGTTATGCGCTAGCGCGATTTCGCCGGGTTTTGGCTCTTTGAGAGAGCTTGAGCCTAAAATGCTGGATTTTGAAGCGCTTTGGTGGGGATTTCTAAAGCTCCTTAAGGGGTAATAGGCGCTGTCTTGCTCGCTTAAAATGCGTAATTTTGTCGCTTCTAAGATTTCATTCAGGCTCAATGGAGGCAAAATATAACGCATGCGATTAATGATCATGCTTTTCCCACACCCTGGACTTCCCTCTAAAATCAAATTATGAAACCCAGCGCTAGCGATCAAAGCGGCTTCTTTAGCGACAGCTTGCCCCTTAACTTCTTTAAAATCTAAGGCATAGGCGTCTGAAAAATAATACTCTTTATCGTTCAACTCTATCGTTTTAAAGGGTAGTTTTTTCGTGTGGGTGTCTGCTTTGATTTCAGGGTTTTGCAAGATTTCTAACGCTTCTTTAAAATGATCCACAAAAAAGCATTGCAAATTAGGGATAAGCGAAAAAAGCTCTTCATTCGCTTTAGGCGCAATGACTTTAGCATGGGGGCGCTTAATGGCAATGTCTAAGAGCATGGGGAAAATGTTAGGGTTGGGTTTGATCTTGCCATCAAGCCCTAACTCCCCAAAAGCAAACCACTCTTTAAAAGCCAACTCTTGTTTTTGCAAAGCGATTAAAAGAGCGATAGGCAAATCAAAATGGCTCCCGGATTTAGGCAGATCTGAGGGGGAAAGGTTGATGGTGATTTTTAGAGGCGGGAAAGTGAAATCGTTATTTTGTAAAGCCGATTGGACCCGTTGCTTGGCTTCTTGGATAGAGCTATTAGCCAAGCCTGAAATCACAAACGCCGGTAAAGCCCTTGTGAAAGTCGCCTCCACAGCCACGATTTCTGCCACCCCCCTTTGCATGGTCGCGCAAAATATCGTGTTGATCATGGTTGTTACTTGTGTTTTTGTTTTTTTTGCAGCTCTTTGAGTTCTTTTTCAAATTTCTTACGCTTCAAAATGGATAATTTATCCACGAACAACACGCCATTGAGGTGATCTATCTCATGCTGAATGGCTACCGCTAAAAGCTCGCTCGCTTCCAAAACTTTCACTTCAGCGAAGCGGTTTTGGTATTCTATCTTAACCTTTTCAAAACGCTCCACCTCTTCATAAAATCCCGGCACAGACAAGCACCCTTCTCTATACATTATTGACCCCCCCGTTTCTATCCATTTAGGGTTAATGATTTCTAGGCAATCCTCTTTGTGTTGCACGCCGTCTTCTCGTGGGAGATTGATAATGAGCATCCTTAAAGGCAAACCCACTTGAATAGCGGCTAAGCCTATCCCCTCACTAGCGATCATAGTCTCATGCATGTCATCTAGTTGTTGGTGGAGTTTTGAATCAAAAGAAACGACCTCTTTAGAAATCGTTCTTAAGATTTTAGAAGGGTAATGGATAATCTCTAATAACGCCATGCAATCACTTCACGTTTTTCTGCAACACTTTATCAATCAAGCCATATTCTTTAGCTTCTTTAGCGCTCATATAAAAATCCCTGTCCGTGTCTTTAGCGATTTGTTCCAAACTCTGCCCTGAGTTTTGAGCCAGAATAGAATTCATCAAACCCTTAAGCCTAAGGATCTCGTTAGAAATGATTTCAATATCGCTCGCTTGCCCTTGAGCCCCCCCTAAAGGCTGGTGGATCATAATCCTTGAATGGGGCAGTGAAAAGCGCTTGCCCTTAGCCCCACAGCTTAGTAAAAACGCCCCCATAGAAGCCGCTTGACCGATGCAAATCGTGGAAACATCAGGGCGGATAAAATTCATGGTGTCATAAATGCTAAGACCGCTTGTTATCACCCCACCGGGGGAATTGATATACAAGCCAATGTCTTTTTCAGGGTCTTCGGCTTCTAAAAACAAGAGTTGGGCCACGATAGATGACGCCACGCTGTCATTGATTTCACCGCTCAATAAAACAATGCGATCCTTTAAAAGGCGCGAATAAATATCATAGCTACGCTCCCCACGATCGGTATTCTCTATTACATAAGGAATGTATCCCATCATCTCTCCTTTTTAGCCGTTCAACCCACTTGAGTTTTTTGAGCGTTAGGCCTCATTTTCTCTAAAATTTCTTGCTGTTCTTTAGGCAAATTTTTATCCAACAAATAAGCTAACACCCTATCTTCAATCATCGCCATTTTCACCGCCGCTAACATGTTATTTTTGCGGTATTGCTCAATGAGATTTTCTGGGTTTTGCCCTGTCATCATCGCTTCATAATACAAAGTTTGAAAAACTTCATTGTCATGCACGCCAATTTTTTCTTCCTTCGCTAAAGCGTCAATGATAAAAGTGATTTTCACGCTTTTTGTCGCATCGTTTCTAAAGCTCTCACGCTTTTCTTTGGCTTTTTCTTGACTTTCTTGTAAGGATTTGACTTCTTCGGCTTGCATGGAATAAAGAGCGTTCCTAAACAACAAATCCATTTCTTGCTCTATGATCGTTTTAGGCAAATCAAAAACGATCTTTTCATCTAAATTTTCAATCAATTTTTCTTTCAGCTCTTCGTTATAGAGTCTGGCTTTATTTTCTAAAAACAACTGCCCCTCAACCCTTTCTTTTAAAAGCTCTAAAGTCGCATTCTCTTCATTAGCTAGCACGATTTTAGCGAGTTCGTCATTGATTTCTAACGCTTCACGCGCTTGAATCTGGCGTAATTTCACTTTAAAAAGGGCTTCTTTACCGGCCAAATGCTCTGCGTGGTATCCGCTAGGGAAAGTCAAAGGGAATTCTTTTTCTTCGCTAGCTTGCATGCCTAAAAGAGCCTTTTCAAAATCTTCTAGCATTTGCTTATTGCCTAAAATCAAAGTGAAATTCTCAGCCTTGCCCCCTTCAAAAGGCGCATTATCTATAAAGCCTTCAAAATCAATCGTCAATTTATCGTCGTTTTGTGCTTTTCTTTGAGCGTCAGCATCCACAAATTTCGCGTAATCTTTAGCGAGCTGTTTCAAACGCTCATTAATTTTTTCTTCATTTGGAATTTCCACTCCCACGCTAGGCACGCACTCTTTGATCTTGTCTAAAACAATCGTGGGTTTTAAGCCAATATCTGCTTCTATTTCAAAATGCGTGTCTTTTTTTTCAAATTTAGTGAGATTGGGGCTACCGATGAGATCCTTATTTTCAATCCCTAATTCCTTAAAAGCGTTTTTTAAAACCTCTTGAATCATCTCTTCTTGAGCGTCTTGTTCAATTTGGGCTTGATAACGGGTTTTCACTAAACTAAGGGGGACTTTACCTCTTCTAAAGCCATCAATTTTAACTTTTTGGGCGATTTTTTGAGCGATTTTATCATAACGCTTTTCTAAATTTTCAATGGAAGGTTTAGCGCTCAAACGGGCGTTAGCGGTGTCAATCTTTTTCACTTCAAGATTCATTTCTTTCCTTAATGGTTAAAAAATTAAATTTTTGTATCATTATAGCTTAATTTGTTTTAATTCCGGTTGATAAAAAGCGGTTTTAATTCTGGTTTTCAAAAATTGAAAAAACTAAAAATCATAAGTTGAAGTGAGATAGACAGAAATATTGCGCTTGAAATGAAGGGTGTATAAAGGGGTTTTAAAATAATCATTGGTTAAAAAAGGGATGCGCGCGCCAAATTCTATCGCCCAATTCTTATACCTTGAAAAGCGGTAACGATACCCCACATTCAACATCACTTGAAACATGTAAGGGTGATAAACGCTTGAAGGATCTTTAGCCCACTTTTTAAAAATCTTTGTTTCATAAAACCAGGTTTCTCCCACGAGATTCACCCCTAAAATCAGCGTCCCGAAAGCGCGTTTGTGTAAAAAGTCAGCCCCCACGCCATAAAAAATAGCGTTAATAAAAGTCTCTTTTCTTTGCAATTTTTCTCTATAGCTTTTAGGGATCTGCGAACTCTCCCTCAAACTATCGCCTAATGCGCCTTTATTTTTAAGAAAAAACCCATAAGCGTAATCCAAGGAAATATAGAAGCGGAAACCATAGTGCTCTTTTTTAGGAAAAAATTGTTTATAGCCATAAATCAAACTGACTTCAGCAAAAGGAATGTCTCGGTATTTTGAATGGTTTTCAAATTTTTCCCTGCTCTGTAGCCATGACATTTGCACCACGCTTGTGCCGTAATAATGGGAGCTTTTGTCTATGTTAAAAAGTTTTCTTTTGGGCTTTTTAGGCTCAGTAAAACATGGGGGGTGGGTTTTACCCCTTAAACACTTCTTAGCTAAAAACCGCTGGTACCCTAGATCTTCTTTTTTGATGATGGTGTAAGTAACCAGATCATCAGCCCTTAAACACACGCTCAAAAAGAACGCTAAAACACCCCTTTTAAGCAGTTTGTTCAAGCGTTCTTTATCTTATGCGTTATTTGTCTTTATCGGTTTCTCTTGTTTTTCAATTCCTTGGCGTCTTTTTGATAAGATTCTAAATTCTTTTGAGTGAGCTTTTTGTCTATTTCTTGCATGATATTTGCAAAAATCTTGTTCAAAGCGCTCTTGATCGCATCATTAGAATTATCCGTTCCCTTAACCATGGTGCTAACTAACCCTCCGCTATGGCTTGAATGGGTGGTTTTTAAGAATTTTTCTTGAATGTCCAACTCGCTCAAATCCATCGTAAAAGAATCCAAAGATTCCCCACTCATAGGCTCTAGTATGGTAACCTTAATAAACCCAGCCGGGATTAAAACCCCTTCCATTTTATCCAAACCAGTGGAGAATAATAACCCAGGTTCTGATTTTTTCTGTATGGTCCTTTTAGGATCGGGGCGTAAAACAATTTCGCCATTCATAGCAACCGCCAAATACCCTTCTTTTTTTTGCGCAAAAGAAAAATCGTCTTTATCGCTGCTATCCACATTGATAACCTTGTAGCCCTGATTTTGCAAGATCTGTTCAACCTTGAGCGTGGTTTGATTCTTGAATTTGTTTTCATACTCTTTAGCAATGTTATCGCTGTATTGGAAAGCTGGCTTTAAAAGTAGAATCTTTTCATCTAACGCTTGAACTTTCTCGCTAGCTGGATGGTAATTCAACTTCAAAGCGACTTCATTGGTTTCAATAATATGCGGGCTGCATCCCACTAACAAAGCCACCACGCTCGCACCTAAAAGGCATTTTTTCCATGCAAAATCTTTAAAATGATTATTTGCTTTCATCGTTCTATCCTTGATTGTAATATTTTAGACTTCTATAACAACAAACCCGAAGCAACCAACACGCTTTTGTTGTCAAAATGTTATTTTACCCTAACATCTTTAGATTATTAGTCTTTTTCTATTTTTTAGCGTTATAATCCCCGCTTTTGCCTCCACTTTTATGCTCCAACATCACACCGCTAATTGTCATGCTCTTATCAATGGCTTTCACCATGTCATAAATGGTTAAAAGCCCTATGCTCACACTCATTAGCGCTTCCATTTCCACGCCCGTTTTAGCTTGAGTTTTGACTCTGGCATAGAGTTTAAAACTACAAGTCTCTTTTTCTTCTAAAATATCAATATCCACCCCATTGAGCATGATTGAATGGCACATGGGAATGAGCTCGCTTGTCTTTTTAGCCCCCATGATCCCAGCAATAATAGCAGTCTGCAACACCGGACCCTTTTTAACGCCATGATTGATAATAGCGTCATAAGCCTCTTTATTCATGCTGATACGACCGCTCGCTAGAGCGATTCTTTCAGTGGTTTCTTTATCCCCTATATCCACCATTTTAGGCTGATTTTCTTCGTTCAAATGAGTGAGCGGCATTTTTTATCCTATTGTTTGGGGCGAAACGCTTGAATGTTTTTTTCATTCACTTGCATATAATTCCCTAAAATCAAATCCACGCAATAAGGAACCGCTGGAAAAACCGCTTCTAAACACTCTCTAATGCTTTTTGGCTTACCAGGAAGATTGATGATCAAACTCTTATTCCTAATGCCAGCGCTCTGGCGCGATAGAATCGCTGTAGGCACATATTTTAAGCTAGTCATTCGCATAAGCTCTCCAAACCCAGGAAGCATTTTTTGGCACACTTTTTCTGTGGCTTCTGGGGTTATATCTCTTAAAGCAGGGCCTGTGCCTCCTGTAGTAACGACTAGATCGCATTGGTATTCATCGCACATTTTAATGAGCGATTTTTCAATCAAATCCCTTTCATCAGCGACGATTTCGTAATGAAATTCTAAAGGATTGAGCAGATATTCGCTCAACACTTCTTGTATCGCCTTCCCGCTTAAATCTTCATAAATCCCTTTTGACGCCCTATCGCTCGCACTCAAAACGCCTATATGAATCGTTTGCATTTTAACTCCTTTTTAAGCTAAAAGCCCACTCCCTTTTAAAGGGTGGCTTCTTTCTTTAGCGTAAATGCGTTCATTATCAATCAAATCGTATTTCCAAATAGGAGCGTTATGCTTAAAATCTTCAATAAAATCTTGGTATAGTTCTAAAGCGTTTTTTCTATTCTTTCCTATTAAAACGCATAAAAATGAGCTTTGTCCTATCAAAACATCGCCCAAGCTGTGCGCCATTTTTAACACCACGCCCAAATCTTTGGCTTTATGGTGCCATTTTTCAAACCAAGTCTTTAATAGCACTTCATAAATATCAAAACTCAAGCCTTGAATGTTACCCTCTTTTCTCACAATCCCAACAAACACACAAAACGCTCCAAAGTTTTTCGCGCAAGCTTCCTCTTGGTAGGCTTTCAAAAGCTTCTCCGTATCTAATGCCCCTTGAATGATTTTTAACACCTAACCTCCACAAACCGGTGGCAACAAACTTACCACATCGCCATCTTTTAAAGGCGTGTTTAAATTGTCTATTAAACGATCATTAAGGGCTATTGCGCAAACGCCCAACCACTCTTTTAAGCCCTCTTTTTCTTGTAAAATCGCCCTTAATTCCTTTAAACCGCTCGCTTTGATGAAAAAATTTTCTTCTTTTATGGGTCCAAAAAATCGCACTTCTACCATCATTTACCCTTATATTCAATCTTTTAAAGCATGATTTTAAATATTTTTAAAACCTCTTTAAAATCTCTTTGAAAAGTGCTTTTAGTCTTCACAATAAATGCCCCATTTTGAGCTTTTTAACTTCCAAATACCCTTGATTGTGTTCATTAGCGCACACGATCAAGCTCTCTCTTGTTACCTCAGCGTATTTTTCTAAAGCAGCGATTTTTTTAGGGTTATTCGTGAGCAAGCGCATTTTTTTAATGCGGTAATATTCTAAAATCTCACCCGCAACACTATAATCCCTTTCATCGTCTTTAAACCCTATCATTTCATTGGCCTGAATGGTATCATAGCCCTTATCTTGTAAAGCGTAGGCATTGACTTTATTAAATAGCCCTATCCCACGCCCTTCTTGGCGCAAATAAATCACTAGCCCCCCTTCTTTAGAAATCCTTTCTAACGCCATTTGCAACGCCCCTCCGCAATCGCATTTTTGAGAGCCTAGAGCATCACCCGTTAAACATTCTGAATGCAAACGCACTAAGGGGTTTTGAGAAAAATTAGGGGTGAAAATGACTAAATGATCTTTAGAGCCATTAGAACCCTTTTCTCTAAAACACTGGATATAAAACTCCCCAAATTGAGTGGGTAATTTGGCTTGGTTAGAAACTTCTAATCGTTTCAAGGATACTCCTAAAATTAGTTTTAAAACGCGTCTTTTAAAAAAAGGTATTCTATCAAAACTCTTTATAATTTTCTTAAATTTTAAATTCTTAAAATTTGTAAGTCAAATTCAAACCATTGGGGCTTAAACTAGAACGGATTTCATGTTTATTATAAATCCCTAAGGCTTCCCCAAGCCCTAAATCCCTAATGATAAAGCCTATAGGATCCATAAGAGCGATGGCTAAACGCCCTAAAAATAAAGAGCCAAAAAGCTTGCCTTCATTGCGTTGGATATAACGCGTGAGCTGGTAAAACCCTTCCCCTAAAATGGAGCCTAATAAAGGGGTGATCACCAAATCCTGCCAGCTAGGCACTTCCACAAACGCTTCCAAGCCATATTCCCAAAAAAGCGTAGAAGTGATAAAAGAAAAAAACGCTGAGGCCATCCAGCTAAACCCAGCCATGCGCGGTTGCATGTAATACATAGCCCCAAAATAAGGGTGCAAAATTTCATTAAAAATAAAACTATCATTGTCTAGTTTTGGCCCCATGCGGACATTTTCAAACCAACTTTTGACGCCAAACTTTTCTCTATCCCAATTCGTTACGCTCTCTGGCATGAGATACAACCCCGCAATCCCTATCACCAACGACACGCCCAAAATCCCTATACTTGTGCCTAAATATTTCCAACGGCTATTTGGGGCATAAGGGATCGTATTGCTCTTTTTAAACTTCTTTTTAAAGTGTTGCCAAATAAGATTTTTAGGATTTCGTCTCAGCGTTTCTTCTAATTGAATGCTGTTAGCGTTTAAAAAACTACAGCCCAACCCCCAAATAATAACGCAAACCATCCAAATCTTTTGGAAGGTTTTTAGGAATATTTTCAATAATATTTTTAGGAATGTTCTTAATGAAATCAGCATAAACTCTATTATTACTCTCATCAGGTTGCAAACTTTATTGCTTGACTTAAAAAGAGTTTATTATACCTTAAAAACATTACAACACATTCAACGAAGCTCAACAAGCCTCAAAGGCTAATCGTTTCTACAAGCTTAAGCCCAAACCCGCTCAAAGCCTTATACTGCCTGTCTTCACAAGAGCTTAAAAGCCTGAAATCCTTTATCCCCAAATTTTTTAACACTAACGCCCCGATCCCAAAATCTTTAACGATATTGTTTTCTTTAGAATGCGTGTTCATAAAGATCAAATAACCCCCTTCACGCTTCAAATACTCTAACGCTTTAAAAAACACTTCAAACGCATCAGTCGTCAAAAAATCAAAATCCTCTTTGATAGGGTGGAAACGCACTAAAGGGGCTAAATCATGGGTTTTTACACCTTTAAATTTAAAAGCGTAATGGTTTTTTTGCTGGTGGTCTAAAAAAGTGTAGCATTGCGTTTGGTGTTTTAAAAATTCTCTCTCTTCTTGGCAAAACATTTTCAGCAAACTTTCATTTTCCAAACGATAGCTAATCAAATCAGAGACATAGAGGGTTTTAAGATTGTGCTTAAGGGCAAAGTCGCTCAAAAATTTATCCCCTCTCCTCGCCATAGAGCCGTCTTCTTTCATGATTTCACAAATCACGCTCACGGGTTTTAATCCAGCTAATTTGCATAAATCCACGCTCGCTTCAGTATGGCCCGTGCGCGCTAACACGCCTCCATCTTTTGCAATCAAAGGGAAAATATGCCCCGGGCGCACAAAATCGCTCGGTTTGGTGGTGTCTTTACACAATAATTCAATCGTCAAATGCCTTTCAAAAGCAGAAATCCCGGTTTTGGCTTCTTTAGCGTCAATGGACACCGTGAAAGCGGTCTCATGGTTAGAATCATTCACGCTAACCATAGGGGGTAATTCAAATTTTTTCGCTAAATCTTTGGTCAAAGACACGCAAATCAACCCCCTAGCATGCGTGGCCATGAAATTGATTTTCTCAGGGGTAGAAAAAATCCCAGCCAAAACCAAATCCCCCTCATTTTCTCTGTCTTCATCGTCCATGACAATGAGCATTTCGCCATTTTTATACGCTTCTAAAGCTTCAGTAACTCGTTTTAAAATCATTCTAACTCCCTAAAGTCTCATTCCCCCTAGTCTAATTCAAATTAAAATTTAATTTAGATTATAAAAAAAAGAAATATAGCATGTTTAATAACGATTATCACTTGATTATATGATTAGGAAAAAACGATTTCAAAATATTCCATTGTTGAATCGCACTTTTATGCAAAAAACGGCCAATCCTAATACTTAAAGGTAATTTTTTGGGCCTTTGTTTTTCTGTGTTAGAGTTTTGAGCGTTCATCCCATCGCATGCGATCGCAAATTCTTCTAACACATAGTTTTTGACCCCATGCCAATAATGCCTATCCATCACGCAATCTATAGGCATCACCCATTCTTTCGCGCTGTATTTCAATAATTTTTGCACGGCTTTTGGGGCTAAAACATACCCTTGAGTGCCAATGCCATCTTTAAAATTTAAGATTTGAGAAACCCCTTTAACGGGAGTCTTTTGTTTAGCCACATTTTCTTCTAAATGCATCAAACGGATATAGCCTAATTCGTTGATGTGTTGGCGGCAAAATTCCAAGCTTTCTTTAAAACGATCTTTTATAATAATATCGTCTTCTAAAATACAGATCGCCTCATTAAACTCTATGCATTTTTGCCACAAGGAATAATGGCTCGCATAGCACCCAAGCTCCCCAAACCCCATCCTCTTCCCGCAATGCTTGAGCGCGTAAAAGAAATTTTCTAACGCGCAAGGGGGGTGTTTTTTATTTTTACAAAAAGCCAATAAATCTTCAACCATAAAAGAAGGGTGCAAATGCTCTAAAATCAAGGGGTGTAATTGAGTGGGAGAGATTTTAGAATAGATCGCATCAAAAATTTCATAAGAGATCCCTTGAAGTTTAAGGCTCTCTAAAAGGGGGGTTATATGAGTTTCTTTTAAAGAAAAATTTTGACAGGTTTTTGGGCTTAAATGAATAATAAAAACACGCATGCTAGCCTTAATTCTTAATACAAATAAAATCAATATTAAACAGACTTACATTCTAGCACAAATTTTAGTAAAATACGCATCATGCTAGATGATATTCCTATTACCATTCAAAAAAGTAAAAAAATCAAAACCCTGAGCTTGAATATCACGCCCTCTTTAGAAGTGATTCTAAAAATGCCCAATTCTTGCTCTCAAGCTAGAGCGAACGCTTTTTTAAAAGAACAAGAAGCTTGGCTAAAAAAAACCCTTTCAGCCATGCAAGAAAAATACTCCCTTTTACACTCGCGCCTAGAAACCTATCAAAACAAAATCCTTGTGTTTGATGAGACAAAAAACGCCAACGATTACACCCTAACAGAACTTAAAAAAATCTTAAAAACTTATTTGGAGCGAAAACTCCCTTTGATCGCTCAAAAAATGCAAACTTCCTATACCGGTTTTAATATTAGAAACAACGCCAAAGTTTTAGGGAGCTGCTCTTATCATAACCGCTTGAGTTTCGCCCTTTTATTGGTTTGCGCCCAAAAAGAAGCGATTGATTATGTCATCATTCATGAACTCGCCCACACGATCCACAAAAACCATTCCAAAAATTTCTGGCGTTGCGTAAAAATCTTTTGCCCTAATTACCGCGCTCTAAGGGAGCATTTAAAGCAAAGGGTTGTTTTTTATACCCAACTGCTCAAGCCATTACAGCCATAAAGATTAAGCCTTAAAAATTATAGCTCACATACGCTGTGATGCTTCTAGGAGGCGCAGCTTCTTTCCCGTTAGGGCTAGTGCCTATCCCGCTAAACCAATATTTCATGTTAAAAATGTTATTGATTTGCAAGCTCGCATGAACGCTTTGATTTTTGCGTTCCCACAAAGCGCTAGAAATTTGCAAATTCCACACCCAATACCACGGCGTCATGCCCGCTGTTTTGGTGGTAATGGCCCCATTTTTAATCGTGGGTGCGTATTGAATGAAAGGCACGGTGTTTAACACATCTGTATAAGCGCGGCTATAAAAGAAAGAGCTCAACCCAATCGTGGTTTTGGCGTAAGTGTAACTCGCGTCTAAAATGAATTGGTGCGGGCTTACAAAAGGGAGTTTTTTGCCAAAAATATCTTTTTTAGGCCCTTTAGGATTAGCAGGGTTAGTAACCATCGTGTGGCTTGTGATATTAGCGTCTATGAAAGTATAAGCCGCATGGAAATTAAGCCCTCTAATAGGCGTGTAGTAGAGTTCCAGCTCCACGCCTTACGACCTCGCATTGACCGGCTCTCTGTTATCCCCATAGCGTCCGGTAAAATAATTATTCGCAAAAATCACAAAATAATTCGCATTAAAACTCACTTGGTTGTTAAAATAATATCTTGAGCCGCCTTCCATGACATTAAAGATTTGAAAATAATCCGTGCTTGTGCCTGTAAAACTACCGATATTGCTGAATTGGGGCGGGATATAACTCCTTTGATAGTTGAAATAAAACAACCAATCCTTAATGGGTTTATAGCCGACATTGACTGCCGGATTTAATTGGTTATAACGATCTTTAATGGTTTTTCCTGTTTGACCTGCTTTAAAAGGGGGAGCGTCTTTTTTTTCGTAATTTAAAAAAGTGTATCTCAAGCCCGGCGTGATCGTTAGCATGCCGTTATTGAAATTGATTTCATCGCTGGCATACACAGCGGTATAATTGTTGAAATTATTGAGTGAAGTTCCTGCATCAAAACCACTCCCATTATTAGGCACGCTAGGGTTTTTCCTGGTGGTGGATCGGCGGTATAAATCTTCAGTTAAAAAGCGCATTCCCATGTTAAAAGTTTGTTTGACTTTACCAGTATTGACAACGAGATTGAGTTTTGGTTCAAAAGCATTCACCACGAAACGGCGGATATTGTCAAAAAACTGCCAGCAAGGGCTATTCGTGTCGCTATAAGAATACAAACCGCAATTAGGGTTTTTCGCGCTAATTTCTCCCTTGCCTTTAAAGGGTAAAATCTTGTTTTGACTGCTCATATACACGCTTTGGTATTGGTTGGAGAACCCAAAATCCCTGCTCATGTCATGCGTGAAATAAGTGAATTTAAAATCGCCCCCCACTTTCCTATCCGGATCGCCAAAGTAGTTTTGATATACGATCCCAAAGCGTTTGGCCCGCCCTCCATCTTGATTGTCAGGGCGCTCATTAATAAAGCGGTTATAGGCGTAATCTTGCGCGCTCAAAGTGCCTGGATGGTAAGAGTTGTATTGATAATACTGGTAATAAGCTTTAAAAGTATTGGTCGCATTAATCTTATAAATCGCATCCAACAAGTAGTTTTGCACCTTTGTGGGGCTGTTTTGCCTGAAACCTTGCCCATTAATCCAATTGCCTTGCATGCTAATGCCTATATATTTACCCAACATCCCGGCCGTTCGCCCATAAGTGTTAAACAGCATTTGGTTTCCTAAAGTTTGGGCTAAGGGCTTGCCTTTTTCTTTGGGATCGACAAAATTCCCATTAGAGGAGCGCCCCCAAAAAGTGATCCTTTCAGCCGCTTGATTTTCCCACTCTTTAGGGATTTCTTTGGTGATGATATTCACCACGCCTCCAAAAGTGTTAGGGCCGTATTGGACGCTCGTTCCCCCCTTAATCACATCAATCCTATCCACTGACTGGAAAGTAACAGGGAAAATCGCCAGCTCAATATTGGAATACGGCGCACCATAAATGGGGATACCATTGACTAAAATCATGCCTGTATTGCTATGCCCGTTACCGCCCCCACCAAAACCGCGCACCGAAATTTTAGGCAGTACGCCTGTGCCTGTAGCGTCTCTGATTTGAATCCCTGGCACATTTTGCAAAGCGTTTTCAATATTCAAATTACCCGTTTTTTTGAGTTCTTTGTTGGAAATCACCGTGCGAGAGCTTGTGGAATTGCGCACCTCTTCGCTTTGCCATGAAAGCGGGGCGCTTGGATTGAATTTTTGCTCGGTAGTTGTAACTTTTTTTAAAAAATGGTGCTTATCTTTCGCACCTACAAAAGAATTAAAAGATAAAAAAGTCAAAACGCCCAACGCTAAAAAATACGGGGTTTTTACCCTCAAATAACCATTCATTATGATAACCTTTCTTATTTAATTCAAACCGATGCATATTACAAAAATAATTATTATAGTTAACTTAAATTTTGAAGTTTGATTTTTTTAATTTACAATTTGTTATCAAAACGATTTGAAAAAGGTTTTTAGTGTTTTTTAAAACAGAATGTTAGGGGGTTTTAGAATGCGTTATTTATCTATTTGACGAAGAAACCATCACAACCGCTATCGCAAAACCAGCGTCATGGCTGATGCTCGCGCTCAAGCTTTGGATGTTAAAATAGTCCATCTTTTCTTTAGAAAGGGTGATTAAGGGGGCGTTTTTAGGGCTTTTAGAAATACGCATATCCAAAAAGCTCAATTCCTTACCAATGCCTACTTGAAGGGCTTTAGAGCAAGCCTCTTTAAGCGCGAAAAACCCGGCGATACTGCTAAATTTATCCTTGCATAAAACAATCTCGCTTGGCGATAAAAAACGCTCTAAAAATTTCATTTTAAAGCGTTTCACAACCTTTTCTATCCTAGCAATAGAGACAATATCTATGCCAATCATTTAAAATTATTGGATGATAAAATCAGTGAAAAAGACATTTTTAATAAAGCCATCAATCAAAAACGAATTCAAATGGCTCTTAATTTCATCTTTAAGCTTGTTTTTGCCTTTGTTGGTAACCACTTCTTCCACGCTTTTAGACGATAGAATCTCTATAATCGTGTCTTTAATCGCTGTGTCTTTAACCTTGACTTCATTCAAAAGCTTTTCATTACTCAATTCTAACGAAATAGAAGCCTTAAGGTAGCGTCTGCCATTTTGAGAGACTAAATTCACCGCAAAAGGCGCATCAATCGCATACAAAGGCCCAAGCACCAAATATTGTTGGATATTAGAGCCTTCTTTGGCTTCTTGATTTTTATTCGCCATAGGATTAGCTTGAACTTCTTGGGTGTTTTTAGAAGCGTTTTCTTTAGATTCTTCCTTATTCCCCATAAGCAACATGATAATCACCCCCACCAACAAAAGCATCACTAACACGCTTCCAATAATGACAAATAAAAGGGCTTTGCTTTTTTTTTGGGGTTGTTGCGCGGTATTTTCTTGTTCTTCTGCCATGCCTATTCCTATTGAAAATAAGTTAAAGTGGTTTTCCCGAATTTTTTCTGTTTGATTATAGCTAAAGTTACAAGATTTTTAGGCATCTCATGCAGGCTTTCATGCTCAAAAACCACTAAAAGATTTTTTGGATTAAAGCGTTTTAATAACCTTTCTAAAGCGTGAAAACATTTTTCATAAATCCCTAAAAACCCGCTTGTTTCAAAAGGAGGATCCAAATAAACAATATTCAAAACGCCATTTTTTAAACTCAGCGCGGGTAAAAGCTTGAAAGCGTCATCTAAAAAAGTTTGAATTTCCATTTCTTTTTTCAGGCGGTTTTTAAAGAGGGCGATATTTTCTAAAAGCGTGGCATAAGCGCTTTTATTTTGCTCAAAAAACACCGCGCTTTTAGCCCCCCTACTCAAAGCTTCTAAACCCATAGAAGCACTGCCTGAAAACACTTCTATAAAATGCGCTCCTATAATCTCTGCTTGCAAGGTGTTAAAAAACGACTCTCTTACGATCGCTTTGGTGGGGCGCGTGCTAGAAATGTTAGGCAAATTCAAGCCCAATCCCTTACAAGCCCCCCCAATAATCTTAAATTTTTTTACTGGCTGATGATTTGGCATAATTTTTGGGTGTATTCTTCTAGTAATTGCTGAATCTTTTGCTCTTTAGAAAATTGGATTTCTTCGCAAGGTTTTTCGCTCGTCTTTAAAGCGCGATAAAAATTTTTGATATCTTCTCTCACGCTCTGTTTGGTGAAAGGCTTTCTTAAGCGTTCTTCTATAAAGCATAGGGGCTTATTAATCTCTAGCGTTTCATCATCGCTTAAAACAAAGTCGCAAACTTCTATAGGAGAAAGGCAATCGCTCAAGTAAAATTCCAAACTCTTTTGGCTCAACAAAGACTTACAAGAAAGAAAAATTTTCAAAAAACCCCTTTACTCCATCAATAGGCTTAAATTGTTTCAAAATTATAGCGATTCTTTCTTTTAAACACCAATATTAAATAAATAAATAAACTTAAAAAGTGTTTCATTTTATAAAAAAGAAAAACAGAATGTTAAAAATAAAGCTCAAATAACATCTTTTTTTTTGGTATAATGCCACTTAAGGTAAGAGCGAAGGGCGTATTATATTCCTTCCTTCTTTACTATAACTTAGCATTTTAATCAACTTTTTCATTAAAATGTCCTGACGCTCTTACCTTTCCCCCTTTAAAAATACGCAAACTCTTTATTTTATTAATTATTATTAGATTGTCAAAATGCTTTTAATTTACATTTTATTTTTTTTCACAAATTCTAACGCTTTGAAACGCTCCCCCAAACCCCCAGGGCTAATTAGGGGCTTGATTTTAGCCGCTTCTTTTAAATACCTTTCATAACCAACGCTCTTTGAAAATGTTTCTAACAATTCCATAAGCCCCATATCCAGCAAAGCGTTAGCCTGCAATTTAAAAAATGAAAATTGTGCGTGGTGTTTTTCAAACAAAAAGCGCACCAAAGAAAAATTGACATCATAAGTCAAATCGCTTTGCTGATACAAAGAAGCTAGATGGTTTAAAATATCCTTAAAATCCAGCACTTGGTGGTTTTTAAAAGCCCTTAAATGCATGTCTTTCCTCTCTGTTTCATCGCCATAATCAAAGCTCAAAAACACCCAAGAAGAAGTCTCATTCAATTTTTCTAACAAACCCTTAATAAAAGCCTCTAAAAACAACGGCGCGCACCCTTGTTTTAAATTCAAATTTTTAAGAAGTTCTTTAGTGGGTTCATCAATACCGCCCCAAACGCCCTGATGATCATGGGTGATGAAAAGCATTTTGTCATCTTTAACAATCTCGCAAGCGAACGCGTCAAACAATTCATTAGAGACAACAAACGCGCTTTCATGCCCCTTGAAATCTAGATCTTTCAGATCGCAGATCGTCAAATCCAATTGCGTGGCTTGTTTGAAAATGGTTCGTTGGAGTTTTTGCAACTCCTTTAAAGGCTCACAGCTGACAAACTCGCATTTTTCCATTACACCCACGCTCAAAGCGTTTAAAAAACTGGCTATATCGCTCAAAAAATGCCCATGATGAGAGCCAATTTCTACAATTTTTAAAGGCAAAAATAATTTTTCTTCTTCTAAAAGCTTGATGATATAAAACGCAATAGCGCCCCCAAAAAACTTACTCAAAGACACCGAAGTGTAAAAATCCCCTTTTGGACCGATTAGCGCCTTTCTGTAATACCCTTTTTCGCCATAAAGCCACTCTTGCATGTAATTCCCAAACGATCGCACGATTTTCCTTTCATTCAAACTCATCTCAACCAACAATAAGAGACCGCTATTCTAGTCAAAATCGCCTTATTTTTGCGCTATGATATTCAATAATAAAGACTTTTTAAGCTAATTTAGTAGGGAGTTAGTAGTGTGGAAATTTTAAGGCGAGAGTGCGGGGCGGTGGAAGAAAACGCTTATATTGTGAAGCTTTCTAGTGGGGTGGATTTTATTATTGATCCCGGATTTTCTAGCAACGAATGGGTGTTAGAAAACGCCAAAAACCCTAAGGCGATTTTAATCACGCATGGGCATTATGATCATGTATGGGATAGTGCTCAATTGTCCAAAGCCCTTAAAGACACCCCCATTTACGCCCCAAAAGACGATGTTTTTATGCTAGAAAATGATATTTTCCATTTAGGCATGCCGGTTTTTAGCCCCACATTTAGCGTGCCTTGCAATAAGGGTTGCACGACTTTAGAGATAGCAAACACTACCATTAAATACTGGCATTTTCCCGGACACACACCCGGTTGTTCTATCATAGAAATAGAAGGGGTGATTTTTAGCGGGGATTTTATTTTTTATCGCAGCATTGGCCGTTATGATTTCCCTTATTCTAATGAAAAAGACATGAAAGAGTCCCTGTTAAGGTTTCAAAGTTTGGATTTCCCTAAAGACATAGAGATTTATCCAGGGCATGGGGATAAAACAAGTTTTTTTGCCGAAAGAGAGCATTCTAAAATTTGGGTTTCAAGGATGGCTTAATTGCTAAGCCGGCTAGACAAAGAGCGTTATTTGCGCCATATCATGCTAGAAGATGTGGGCGAAGAAGGCCAATTGAAGCTTTTAAAATCTAGCGTTTTAGTCATTGGAGCCGGAGGGCTTGGATCAGCGGTTTTGATGTATTTGTGCGCCGCTGGGATAGGAAAAATAGGCATTGTGGATTTTGATGTGGTGGGTATGAGTAATTTGCAACGCCAAATCATCCATTCACAGGATTTTTTAAACCAACCTAAAGCCTCTAGCGCGAAAGCCCGCTTAAAACAACTCAATGCTGGTATTGAAGTAGAAACCTTTGAAGAACGCTTTAAGGCCCATAACGCTCTTCCTCTCATAGAGCCTTATGATTTTATCATAGACGCTACAGACAATTTTAACGCTAAATTTTTGATCAATGACGCTTGCGTGTTAGCCCAAAAACCCTATTCGCATGCCGGGGTTTTAAAATATAGGGGGCAAAGCATGAGCGTTTTGCCTAATAGTGCATGCTTAGCGTGTGTTTTTGATAAGCCCCCTAAAAAAGGATTAAATCCACTTTCAGGGCTTTTTGGGGTCTTACCTGGGGTTTTAGGGTGTATCCAAGCGAGCGAATGCCTTAAATATTTTTTAGGGTTTGAAACTTTACTTATAAATACTTTACTTATAGCCGATATTAAAACGATGGATTTTAAAAAAATTCAAGCACCCAAAAACCCTGAATGTAGGGTTTGTGGCACGCATAAAATCACGCATTTACAAGATTATGAAATTTAGATTAAGGGGTAAGTTTTGGATTTATCAACCATACTAGGCTTGGTATTGGCGGTCGCTTCTATTTCGTTAGGCGATATTTTAGAAGATGGCAACCCGTTGCACATTATCCATTTGAGTTCAGTCATTATCATCGTGCCTACTTCGCTTTTTGCCGCCATGACAGGCACGCATGCTCGTTACGTGAAAGCCGCTTACAAAGAGATAAAAATTGTTTTTTTAAACCCTAAAATCAATTTAAACGAAACTATTAAAAATTTAGTGGAATTAGCCACTTTAGCCAGAAAAGATGGGGTGTTGAGTTTGGAGGGGCGAGTGGCGCAAATTGAAGACGATTTCACCCGTAATGGCTTGTCTATGATCATAGATGGCAAGGATTTAAAATCCGTTAAGGAAAGTTTAGAAATCAGCATTGAAGAAATGGAAGAGTATTACCACGGTGCCGCTCATTATTGGGAGACTGCCGGTGAGACCGCTCCTACTATGGGGTTAGTGGGGGCGGTTATGGGGCTTATGTTAGCCTTGCAAAAACTAGACAACCCGGCTGAAATGGCAGCAGGGATCGCTGGGGCTTTTACGGCCACTGTTACAGGGATTATGTGTTCTTATGCGATTTTTGGCCCTTTTGGGCATAAGCTCAAGGCTAAATCTAAAGACATTATCAAAGAAAAAACCGTTCTTTTAGAGGGGATTTTAGGTATCGCTAATGGGGAAAACCCAAGGGATCTAGAAAACAAACTCTTAAACTACATCGCTCCCGGTGAGCCTAAAAAATCTCAATTTGAGGGATAAACATGGCTAAGAAAAACAAACCCACCGAATGCCCCGCCGGCGAAAAATGGGCGGTTCCTTATGCGGACTTTTTGTCGTTGTTGCTCGCGCTTTTTATCGCTCTTTATGCCATTTCAGCGGTCAATAAATCCAAAGTGGAAGCCTTAAAAACCGAATTTATTAAGATTTTTAATTACGCTCCCAAGCCAGAGGCGATGCAGCCGGTTGTAGTGATCCCCCCTGATTCAGGGAAAGAAGAAGAGCAAATGGCGAGCGAAAGCTCCAAGCCGGCTTCGCAAAATACCGAAACAAAAGCCACTATCGCTCGCAAAGGCGAAGGCAGTGTTTTAGAGCAAATTGATCAAGGCTCTATTTTAAAGCTCCCCTCTAGTTTATTATTTGAAAACGCTACATCAGATGCCATCAATCAAGACATGATGCTTTATCTTGAACGGATCGCTAAAATCATTCAAAAACTCCCTAAAAGAGTGCATATCAATGTGAGAGGTTTTACGGATAATACGCCTTTAAATAAAACCCGTTTTAAAAGCCACTATGAATTAGCCGCCAATCGCGCTTATAGGGTGATGAAAGTCCTTATACAATACGGCGTGGATCCTAACCAATTGTCTTTTTCTTCTTATGGCTCTACCAACCCTATCGCGCCTAATGATTCCCTAGAAAACAGAATGAAAAACAATCGTGTGGAAATCTTTTTTTCAACCGATGCGAACGATTTGAGTAAGATCCATTCTATTTTAGATGAAGAATTCAATCCCCACAAACAACAAGAATGAATCGCATGAATAAAAATTATCTTTTAATCTTTTTGTTGTTAGCGAGCCTTATTGCTAGAGAAAAGGACGCTTCTTCAAACCTTTTTGATTTGATTGATAAGGGGATCAACAGAGAACAAGAACTAAAAGAGCAGGAGCAAAAAACGCGCTTGAAACTGGCTCAAAGCCCTTTAGTAGCGTTAGAGATTGTCCCCCAAGAAACGCCCTATTTAGAATGGCAAGGGGCTAGGGAGTCGTATTATTTGAAAGTGAGCGCTGTAGTGGAGAGCGTGGTTATTTTAAAAATTGACATCAATCAGGGGCGTTCTTGCTCGCTCTACCCCACGCCTAAAAGCGTTTCTTTAGTGAGGAATCAAAGCGTAGCCTATGAAATTTTATGCGAAAACCAACCGCTATGGATAGAAGTGAGCACTAATTTAGGCAAACGCACCTTTCAGTTTTAACCTACAACCAACATTAAAGAATGCCTTTAGCGTTTTAAAACCTTTTTATATCAAATAAGTTTGGTTATAATGCTAGGCATGGGCGTTTTTAAACAATGGATCAAAGAATTGCATGAATGGTTGCTCCATTCTATAGATGTAATTACGCAGCATTTAATTGCTATGGCGTTAAAAATAAGCGTGGTAAAATATTTGATAAAAGAATTTCATGATCGCTTCATTTATTTTATAGATTTGATCGCGCAACATTTTATCATCGTTGCGCTTTCCAGTCTTCTCGTGCTGGTGTTTGGGGTTTTGATCGGGGTTTTTGTGTTTTATAACTCAAAGGCTAGGGCGTTTTTGCTCCCTGTGGTGAATTTCCTCTACACCATCCCATCGCTTGCGTTATTCGCGTTATTCATTCCTTTGATTGGGGTGGGGTTAAAAAACGCGCTTTTAGTGTTGGTCTTATACGGCTTATTGCCCATTGTCCATAGCACTTATAACGCTTTAAAAGAAGCGCGAGAAGAGGTGATTAAGGCCGCTATTGGGCTAGGGTGCAATCCCAAAGAGTTGTTTTTTAGGGTGCGATTCTTGCTCGCTATCCCCCAAATTTTAGTGGGCTTAAGGATTGCGGTGGTGATGTTAGTGGCGATGGCTGGGATTGGGGCGCTCATTGGGGCTGGGGGCTTAGGTCAGGCGATTTTTAGAGGGCTAAACACGCAAAATACCACGCTTTTAGTGGCGGGTAGTTTGATCATTGCTCTTTTTAGCGTTTTAGCGGATCAATTTGTGAGTGTGTTCCAGCATGAAAACGCCTTGCAACGCCTATTTTCTCAAAACGCCACCCAAAAACAAAAAAGAAGAGTTTATACTAATTTAGCGGTGTTTCTTTTTTTATTGCTAGCGAGTGCTTTATGGCTCATTCCTAGAAACGCCATAGAAGAAAAGCCCTTGGTCGTGGCGACAAAACCTAACAGCGAGCAGTATATTTTGGGCGAGATTTTAAGCCTTTTGTTAGAAAAACACCATATCCCTATCAAGCGAGCGTTTGGTATTGGTGGGGGGACGATGAATATCCATCCGGCATTAATTAGGGGCGATTTTGATTTGTATGTGGAATATACCGGCACCGCTTGGGTGAACACGCTCAAAAACCCTTTGACTCAAAAAGTGGATTTTGAAACGATTAAAAAGCGTTATGAGAAGGAATTTAATCTTTTATGGGTGGGGCTTTTGGGCTTTAACAACACCTATTCTTTAGCGATTTCTAAAGAAGACGCTCAAAAATACGCGATTGAAACTTTCAGCGATTTAGCCTTTCATAGCCCCAATTTTGATTTTGGCGCGGAGTTTGACTTTTTTGAAAGAGAGGACGCTTTTAAGGGCTTAATCAAAGCTTATCGCTTTCATTTTAGAAGTTTGCATGAAATGGATATTAATTTGCGTTATAAAAGTTTTGAATCCCATAAAATCAACGCTTTAGATGTCTTCACCACAGACGCTCAAATCAAAGAGCTGGATTTAAAGGTGCTTAAGGACGATAAAGGGTTTTTCCCTAATTATCAGGCCGGTATCGTTATAAGAAAAGAAACTATAAAAAAGTATCCTGAAGCACTAGAAATCTTAGAAAAATTGGATTCAAAAATTAACGATGAGAAAATGCAGGATTTAAACTATCAGGTGGAAGTGTTGAAAAAAAGCCCCCAAATAGTCGCTAAAGATTTTTTAGAAAGCATAGGGTTATAAGCATGAAAGAAATCGTTACAATAGAGAATGTGTCTTTTAACTACCACAATCGCGCTATTTTTAAGGATTTTAATTTAAGCATTGAAAAAGGGGATTTTTTATGCGTTTTAGGGGAGAGCGGGAGCGGTAAAAGCACGCTTTTAGGCTTGATTTTAGGGCTTTTAAAACCTAATCTTGGGAGCGTTAAAATCTTTAATGAGACCCTTTCAAACAACGCTTTTTTACGCCAAAAAATAGGCTATATCGCTCAAGGCAATTCCTTATTCTCTCATTTAAACGCTCTACAAAACATGACCTTTTGCCTTAATTTACAAGGCATAAACAAACAAGCCGCTCAAAAAGAAGCCAAAGCCTTAGCGTTAAAAATGGGGTTAGACGAGAGCCTTATGGATAAATTCCCTAATGAATTGAGTGGGGGGCAAGCCCAAAGAGTGGGCATTATTAGGGGGATTATCCACAAGCCAGAACTCATTTTATTAGACGAGCCTTTTAGCGCTTTAGATAGTTCCAATCGTAAGAATTTACAGGATCTCATCAAAGAAATACACCAAAATTCTTGCGCTACTTTCATTATGGTAACGCATGATGAGAAAGAGGCGCAAAAGTTGGCCACAAAAACCCTAGAAATCAAAGCCCTTAAATAAGAGCAATGATTTTAAGGCTCGTTTAAAAATTCTGGCGTGGTGTTATTAGCGGGCGTTTGCATAGAAGAATTAGAGCTGTTTGAAGTTTTTTTAGCGGGTTTTTCATTGAATGGGGGGGCTTTATAGCCGCAAGCTTGAATCGTTATTGCCACAAGCGTTAAAAAGCATGTTAAGATCAGTTTATGGAACAAAATATTTTCTCCTTACTCATTCAAAAAAAGTCTTATAAAAAGCTTGAAACTCTTTTGAAACTCAAAAAGCTTAAGGTTTTTATGCCTTTAAGTTTACAAGAAAATTTGCTTTTTATCTTCATAAAAGATTCTAAATTGCTTTTTGCGTTTAAAGATCTTTGGGCTTCTAAGGAATTTAACCAGCGATTCGCTAAAGAAATCAGCCATTTTTTAAACACGCAAGGGCATGCTTATGGGTTTGACGGGTTGAATGGGTTAGAAATTTTAGGTTATGTGCCTAAAGATTCCTTAGAAAAAGCCAATTTTTATGCCCCCATTAAAAAACAAGCCCGATTTTATCGCCCTAGCGCTTTAGGGTTGTTCCATAACCCCATTAAAGACGCTCGTTTACATGAATGTTTTGAAAAAGCGCGCGCTTTGATCCACTACCAACGCAGTCTTTTTGAGAAGTGAATGGCTGATTTATTGTCCAGTTTGAAAAACCTTTCTAATAGCAGTGGCGTGTATCAATATTTTGATAAAAACCGCCAATTACTCTATATCGGTAAGGCGAAAAATTTAAAAAAGCGCATCAAAAGCTATTTTTCTGTCCGTAATAATGAAATCACGCCTAATCATCGCGCAAGCTTACGCATCCAAATGATGGTCAAACAAATCGCTTTTTTAGAAACCATTTTAGTGGAAAACGAGCAAGACGCTTTGATTTTGGAAAATTCTTTAATCAAGCAGCTCAAGCCTAAATACAACATTCTTTTAAGAGACGATAAAACTTACCCTTATATTTACATGGATTTTTCTATTGATTTCCCTATCCCTTTAATCACACGAAAAATTTTAAAACAGCCTGGCGTTAAATATTTTGGCCCTTTTACGAGCGGGGCTAAGGATATTTTGGACAGCTTGTATGAATTGCTCCCGTTAGTTCAAAAGAAAAATTGCATCAAGGATAAAAAGGCATGCATGTTTTATCAAATAGAGCGTTGCAAAGCCCCATGCGAGGATAAAATCACCAAAGAAGAGTATTTAAAAATCGCTAAAGAATGTTTAGAAATGATTGAAAATAAAGACAGGCTCATCAAAGAGCTTGAATTGAAAATGGAGCGCCTTTCTAGTAACTTGCGTTTTGAAGAAGCCCTAATTTATAGAGATAGGATTGCAAAAATCCAAAAAATCGCCCCTTTCACTTGCATGGATTTGGCCAAACTCTATGATTTGGATATTTTTGCTTTTTATGGTGGGAACAATAAGGCGGTATTAGTGAAAATGTTCATGCGTGGGGGTAAAATCATTTCTTCAGCGTTTGAAAAAATCCACTCCCTCAATGGGTTTGACACTGATGAGGCGATGAAACAAGCCATTATCAATCATTACCAATCGCATTTGCCTTTGATGCCTGAACAAATTCTATTAAACGCTTGCTCTAATGAAGTGCTTAAAGAATTGCAAGAATTTATCTCTCATCAATATTCTAAAAAAATCGCTCTTAATATCCCTAAAAAGGGCGATAAGCTCGCTTTAATAGAAATCGCTATGAAAAACGCTCAAGAGATTTTTAGCCAAGAAAAAACCTCTAATGAAGATCGGATTTTAGAAGAAGCGCGATCGCTTTTCAATTTAGAGTGCGTGCCTTATAGGGTGGAAATCTTTGACACAAGCCACCATTCAAACAGCCAATGCGTGGGGGGAATGGTCGTGTATGAAAACAATGCATTTCAAAAAAACTCTTATCGGCGCTACCATCTAAAAGGCTCTAACGAATACGCTCAAATGAGCGAATTGCTCACCAGAAGGGCTTTAGACTTTGCTAAAGAACCACCGCCTAATTTGTGGGTGATTGATGGAGGGAGGGCGCAATTAAACATCGCTTTAGAAATTTTAAAAAGCAGCGGGAGTTTTGTAGAAGTGATCGCTATTTCTAAAGAAAAAAAGGATTCTAAAGCTTATCGTTCTAAAGGGGGCGCTAAAGACATTATCCATACGCCTAGCAACACTTTTAAATTGCTCCCTAGCGACAAACGCTTGCAATGGGTGCAAAAATTGCGCGATGAAAGCCACCGGTATGCGATAAACTTCCATAGATCCACTAAACTTAAAAACATGAAACAAATCGCTCTTTTAAAAGAAAAGGGCATAGGAGAAGCCAGCGTGAAAAAATTGTTGGATTATTTTGGGAGTTTTGAAGCGATAGAAAAAGCGAGCGAGCAGGAAAAAAACGCCGTTTTAAAAAAACGAATCTAAAGGAAAAAACATGAAAAAAAGATTGAATATAGGGCTTGTGGGTTTAGGGTGTGTGGGGAGCGCGGTCGCTAAAATCTTACAAGAAAATCAAGAAATCATTAAAGACAGAGCCGGTGTGGGAATTGTGATTAAAAAAGCGGTGGTGCGAGACGTGAAAAAGCACAAAGGCTATGCTTTTGAAATCAGTAATGATTTAGAGAGCTTGATAGAAGATGAAGAAATTGATATTGTTGTGGAGCTTATGGGTGGGGTTGAAGCGCCTTATCTTTTAGCTAAAAAAACTTTAGCCAAACAAAAAGCCTTCGTTACAGCCAATAAAGCCATGTTAGCGTACCACCGCTATGAATTAGAGCAAACCGCTAAAAACACCCCCATAGGCTTTGAAGCGAGCGTGTGTGGGGGTATCCCTATTATCAAGGCTTTAAAAGACGGCTTGAGCGCTAATCATATCCTTTCTTTTAAAGGGATTTTAAACGGCACGAGCAATTACATTTTAAGCCAGATGTTTAAAAATCAAGCGAGCTTTAAGGACGCTTTGAAAGACGCGCAGCATTTAGGCTATGCGGAATTGAACCCTGAATTTGACATTAAGGGCATTGATGCGGCACACAAATTATTGATTTTAGCGTCTTTAGCGTATGGCATTGATGCGAAATTAGAAGAAATTTTGATTGAAGGCATTGAAAAGATAGAGCCAGACGACATGGAATTTGCAAAAGAGTTTGGTTATAGCATCAAACTTTTAGGCATCGCTAAAAAACACCAAGATTGCATTGAATTAAGGGTGCATCCAAGCATGATTAAAAACGAGTGCATGCTCTCTAAAGTGGATGGGGTGATGAACGCTATCAGCGTTATAGGGGATAAGGTGGGCGAGACTTTGTATTATGGGGCTGGGGCTGGAGGAGAGCCTACCGCAAGCGCGGTCATTAGCGATATTATAGAAATCGCAAGGAAAAAAAGCTCTCTAATGCTAGGCTTTGAAACCCCTCAAAAACTCCCCCTAAAACCTAAAGAAGAAATCCAATGCGCTTATTATGCGCGCTTGTTAGTGAGCGATGAAAAAGGGGTTTTTTCTCAAATCAGCGCGATTTTAGCCCAAAATGATATTTCACTCAACAATGTTTTGCAAAAAGAAATCCCGCAATCCAACAAGGCTAAAATCTTATTTTCCACGCACACCACCAACGAAAAATCTATGCTGAACGCCCTTAAAGAGCTTGAAAATTTACAAAGCGTGTTGGATACCCCTAAAATGATTCGTTTGGAAAATTGAATGCGTTTTTTGAATAACAAACATAGAGAAAAGGGCTTAAAGGCTGAAGAAGAAGCTTGCGGATTTTTAAAATCGTTGGGTTTTGAAATGGTGGAGAGGAACTTTTTTTCACAATTTGGTGAAATTGATATTATCGCTTTGAAAAAAGGGGTTTTGCATTTCATTGAAGTCAAAAGCGGGGAAAATTTTGATCCCATTTATGCGATCACGCCGAGCAAATTAAAAAAGATGATTAAAACGATCCGCTGTTATTTGTCTCAAAAAGATCCCAATAGCGATTTTTGCATTGACGCCCTTATTGTGAAAAATGGTAAATTTGAGCTTTTAGAAAATATCACTTTTTAGATTTTTATAAAAAATCAATGCGTTTTCATTAACATTCTTAAGCTAATATAATTCTCGTTAATCAAAATCATATATTTAGGAGTAACCAATGAGTCACTATATTGAATTAACTGAAGAAAATTTTGAAAGCACCATTAAAAAAGGGGTTGCGTTAGTGGATTTTTGGGCGCCATGGTGTGGTCCTTGTAAGATGCTATCCCCTGTGATTGATGAATTAGCTAGCGAATATGAAGGTAAGGCTAAGATTTGTAAAGTCAATACCGATGAGCAAGAAGAATTGAGCGCGAAATTTGGTATCAGGAGCATTCCTACGCTTTTATTCACAAAAGATGGCGAAGTGGTCCATCAGTTGGTGGGCGTGCAAACTAAAGTTGCTTTAAAAGAGCAATTGAACAAACTTCTAGGCTAGTAGCCATGATAGATTGCGCGATTATTGGAGGTGGTCCTGCGGGTTTGAGTGCGGGGCTTTATGCCACTAGAGGCGGTGTCAAAAACGCCGTTTTATTTGAGAAAGGAATGCCTGGGGGGCAAATCACTGGCAGCAGTGAGATTGAAAATTATCCGGGCGTTAAGGAAGTGGTGAGTGGGTTGGATTTCATGCAACCATGGCAAGAGCAATGCTTTCGCTTTGGTTTAAAGCATGAGATGACCGCCATTCAAAGGGTTTCTAAAAAAGACTCTCATTTTGTTATTTTGGCAGAAGATGGCAAGACTTTTGAAGCTAAGAGCGTGATCATCGCTACCGGTGGTAGCCCTAAACGCACAGGCATCAAGGGCGAGTCAGAATATTGGGGTAAAGGCGTTAGCACTTGTGCGACATGCGATGGCTTCTTTTACAAAAATAAGGAAGTAGCGGTGCTTGGTGGGGGCGATACCGCCGTAGAAGAGGCGATTTATTTAGCCAATATCTGCAAAAAAGTCTATCTCATCCACAGAAGAGATGGTTTTAGGTGTGCACCTATCACTTTAGAGCATGCTAAAAACAATGATAAGATTGAGTTTTTAACCCCTTATGTGGTGGAAGAAATCAAGGGCGATGCTTCTGGCGTGTCTTCTTTAAGCATTAAAAACACAGCCACTAACGAAAAAAGAGAATTAGTCGTGCCGGGGTTTTTTATTTTTGTGGGTTATGATGTGAATAACGCTGTGTTAAAACAAGAAGACGGCTCTATGCTGTGCAAATGCGATGAATACGGCTCTATTGTCGTGGATTTTTCCATGAAAACGAATGTTCAAGGCTTGTTTGCGGCAGGAGATATTCGCATTTTTGCCCCTAAACAAGTGGTTTGTGCTGCAAGCGATGGCGCTACGGCAGCCTTAAGCGTGATTTCTTATTTAGAACACCATTAAATCAAGCTTATAGCCCTAGATTTTAGGGCTATGAGTTCTCGCTTCAAACATTCATCGGATTTTCAAAACTTGTAATGTATTTTAGTTTTTTGTTTAATTGCAATGTCATTTCGTTCTCTTGCTTTGTTTTAATTAAATATTGATCACAAAATTTAAAAACGCTCAAAACATTTTTTACAATCAATATAATAAAAGAACTTGTTTGATCAAAAAAGCACTCCTTAGGAGGTTGTGGGGATTTAGTTGGGGTTGTAGGGGTGAGAACTATTTTAATACCCCCCTATTCTCTTAAGAGTTTTATTGTAAAACAGAGCCTAAAAACGATATACTCTATTAAAAATTATGGGAGTCTAAGCTTTGCGTGTTTTTATCATTTCTTTAAATCAAAAAGTGTGCGATAAATTTGGTTTGGTTTTTAGAGACACCACGACTTTACTCAATAATATCAATGCCACCCACCACCAAGTGCAAATTTTTGATGCGATTTATTCTAAGACTTTTGAAGGCGGGTTGCACCCCCTAGTTAAAAAGCATTTACACCCTTATTTCATCACGCAAAACATCAAAGGCATGGGGATACAACCAAATCCTATCAGTGAGGTTTCTAAGTTTTATTACGCTTTAAAATACCATGCGAAGTTTATGAGCTTGGGGGAGCTTGGGTGCTATGCGAGCCATTATTCCTTGTGGGAAAAATGCATAGAACTCAATGAAGCGATCTGTATTTTAGAAGACGATATAACCTTGAAAGAGGATTTTAAAGAGGGCTTGGATTTTTTAGAAAAACACATCCAAGAATTAGGCTATGCGCGTTTGATGCACTTATTGTATGATGCCAGCGTGAAAAGTGAGCCTTTGAACCATAAAAACCACGAGATACAAGAGCGTGTGGGGATTATTAAAGCTTATAGTCATGGGGTGGGGACGCAAGGCTATGTGATCACGCCCAAGATTGCCAAAGTTTTTTTGAAACACAGCCAAAAATGGGTTGTTCCTGTGGATACGATAATGGACGCTACTTTTATCCATGGCGTGAAAAATCTGGTGTTACAACCTTTTGTGATCGCTGATGATGAGCAAATCTCTACGATAGCGCGAAAAGAAGAACCCTATAGCCCTAAAATCGCTCTAATGAGAGAACTCCATTTCAAATTTTTGAAATATTGGCAGTTTGTATAATCAATAATAAAAATACTAAAGAGCGTTTTAAAGCTTTAGCTGTCCCTATTTGATTAGAACAAAACTAGTTTTTAACCGCTTTTAAAAATGGATTAAAATTTTAAGTGGATTTTAAAAGGGTTTTAACCCCTTTTAGCTTCTATGTGCGATCTAAATAAGACGCATTAAAAGAATGGAGCGCATTAGAAAATTATTTTCTAATTTTCTAATGCTTTAAGATTAAGACTTTTTAGGATTGGCTTCGGTTACCCTAATCGTTCTGCCCATAAAATCCGTATTATCCAATTTAGCAATCGCTTCGCTAACGCCCTCTTCTTGCATTTCTACAAAGCCAAAACCTTTAGGTTTCTTCGTTTCTCTGTCATAAATCAGCTTGACATTAAACACCTTGCCAAATTGACTGAAAAGCTCCTTGACTTGCTCACTGGTAGCGCTATAAACCAAATTCCCTACATAAATGTTTTTCAAGATAAAATTCTCCGGTAAAAAAATGACAACATACCCATAAGAATATGAAAAAGTTATAAAAAAGTAACACTTCTAAAACCCAAACACATCCAAAACAGAAGTATAGTGGATTTTATCTAATGATTGCTTAAAAAATTATAAAAGCTATTAAAATTGGGTATTGATAATAAAATACGAAAGAGCTTACACACGCAAGCGGTAATTTTAAAAAGCTTCATTAAAGGATATGGGGAGCATGGTTTCAAAACCACCCCCCTATCCTTTTAAAAACTTTACCATAAAACAAAGTTTTAAAACACCATATCAAAGCCAAACAAGAACGCTTTATTTAATGCCCTTCATCGGTCAAAACAGCCCCTGCCAGATACACATAAGTGAGGATCATAAAAACAAAAGCTTGTAAAATCCCCATAAAAAACAAAACCATAAAAGGCGCTACAGGAACCGCCCAAGGCACTAATAAAAGCATGATGAGCAAGAACATGTCATCGCCCTTGATATTCCCAAACAAACGAAACGATAAAGACACGATCCTAGAAAAATGCGAGATGATCTCAATAGGGAACATGAAAGGAGCGAGCCACTTCACAGGGCCTGCAAAATGAGCGAAATACTTAAAAAATCCCTGCACTCTGATGCCTTCAAAATGGTAATAAAAAAACACAATCAGCGCTAAAACCAGCGTGAAGCTCCAGCTAGCCGTAGGGGATTCAAAACCAGGAATGATGCCTATCATGTTAGAAAAAAAGACATACAAAGCGATCGTGCCTGCTAGGGGGAAGTATTTGCGGGCTAATTCTTCGCCTATAATATCCTTAGCCACGCTCAAAATCGCGCTAATGATGCTCTCATACACATTCTGCAAACCCATAGGCACCATCTGCATTTTGCGCGACGCGCCAAGCGAAATGAAAAACATCAAAACCGCTGTCAAAACGACAAAAAACCCAGTGATAAAATCATGATTGGAGCTAAAAAAATTAGCAATAGTAAATACTCTGTGTTCCATGAAAAAGTTTCTCTAAGCCTTATTGAAAATTTCCTTAATTGTAGCAATTAAGTTTTAAAAACTCATTAAACCAAGCTTTTTAACGAGTTTTTTAACGATTTGTCTTGTTTTCTTTTACAATTCACCCATAATAATTAGGGGCTTCTTTAGTAATATCCACGCCATGCACATGGCTTTCTTTTAACCCCGCGCTAGTGATTTCTACAAATTCAGCGTTTTGATACAATTCCAAAATATTCTTCGCCCCCTGATACCCCATAGAAGAACGCACGCCCCCTACTAATTGGAAAATCATATCCGAAACCTTACCACGATAAGGCACACGCCCTTCAATGCCTTCTGGAACTAATTTTTCACTCGCCACGCCCTCTTGAAAATACCTATCAGAGCTCCCTTTAGTCATAGCCCCAATGCTGCCCATGCCCCTATAGCTTTTATATTGCCTCCCTTGATAGATCATAAAATCCCCTGGAGATTCTTCTGTGCCAGCGAGTAAAGATCCTATCATCACGCTTGATGCCCCCAAAGCCAAAGCCTTAGCCACATCGCCTGAATAGCGGATCCCTCCATCTGCAATCACAGGAATATCAAATTTAGACGCCACTTCTACGCAATTATCAATCGCGCTCACTTGGGGCATTCCCACTCCAGCCACAATCCTAGTGGTGCAAATGCTTCCTGGCCCAATACCCACTTTAACAGCGTCCGCTCCCGCGCTAATCAAATCGCTTGTGGCCTCTTTAGTAACCACATTCCCCACAATCACATCCACAACCAAGCTTTTTTTAATCTCTTCTAAAGTGTGTAAGATATTGGCTGAATGCCCATGCGCGCTGTCTAACACCAACGCATCTACCCCCGCTTTAACTAACATTTCAGCCCTATCCAACTGCCCCACTCCAATAGCCGCCCCCACTCTCAACCTCCCAAAATCATCTTTATTGGCCTCAGGGTATTCAATGCGTTTTTGAATGTCCTTGATCGTGATCAAGCCTTTTAAAACATTATCTTTATCCACAATGGGCAATTTTTCAATCTTATGCTTGTGCATCAAATCGCTCGCTTCATCTAAGCTAATGCCCACATGAGCGGTAACTAAAGGCATTTTAGTCATCACATCGCCCACTTTTTTACTCAAATCGGTTTCAAAGCGCACATCTCTGTTGGTTAAAATCCCAATCAACAACCCCTTATCATCTACCACAGGCACGCCTGAAATCTTGTAATTATCCGTGATGACTTTAGCGTCCGCTAGCGTTCTGTGTGCATGGATAAAAATAGGATCATTAATCACCCCGCTCTCGCTTTTTTTAACCTTAGTGATTTCTTTGACTTGCGTTTGAATATCCATGTTTTTATGCACGATGCCAATACCCCCAAGACGCGCCATAGCGATAGCGGTTTTATGCTCTGTAACCGTATCCATAGCCGCACTAATAAAGGGGATATTCAAACGAATGTTTTTAGTTAGGCGAGACTTTAAGCTCACATCTTTAGGTAAAACGCTAGATTTTCTAGGCACCATCAACACGTCTTCAAAAGTCAAAGCCCTTTGTAAAATTCTCATTTTCTATCCTTAATCTAATTTTAAATCTAATTCTTGCTCTAAAGCGTAAGAAACATCTAAAAGGCTTTGCTCATCAAAAGCCTTAGCAATGAATTGCATCCCTATGGGCAAGCCTAAAGGATCTTTAGCGACCGGCAAGGAAAGGGCTGGCAAACCGCTCAAATTCGCCCCAATCGTGTAAATATCGCTCAAATACATTTCTAAAGGGCTTGCATGGTAATTGAATAAGTGGGCGGTCGTAGGGGCTACAGGGGTGAAAATCAAATCCACTTCTTCAAAAATCTTGTTGTATTGCTCTTTAATTATCAAACGCATTTGCTGGGCTTTCAAATAATAAGCGTCATAATACCCACTGCTTAAGACAAAATTCCCTAACATGATGCGCCGTTTCACTTCATCGCCAAAACCTTCACTGCGACTTTTGAGATACAATTCTTTCAAATCTTTAATATTTTGAGCCCTCCTCCCATAACGCACCCCATCAAATCTGGCTAGATTCGAACTCGCTTCAGCCATGCTGATAATATAATAGATAGAGATTTGATAATGCGAATCCAACATCTTTTTTTCCACAATCTCATGCCCCATTTCTTTCAAGGCTTTAAGAGTATTCTCATAAGCGAGTTGCACTTCATTGCTCGCGTCTTTAATGTGATCCCTTAAGATAGCAATTTTAAAGCGTTTGTCTCTGTTAAGGTTTTTAAAGGTTTGCGTGGGTTTGAGATTTATGCTCGTGGAGTCCTTGCTATCATACCCACTAATAGCGTCAAACAAAATAGAAGCGTCTTCTACATTTTGCGTGATAGGCCCGATTTGATCAAAACTAGAGCAATACGCAATCAAACCATAACGGCTCACCCTCCCATAAGTGGGTTTTAACCCCACGCACCCGCAATAGCTCGCCGGCTGCCTGATAGACCCGCCCGTATCGCTCCCTAAAGCCGCTACCGCTAAGCCGCCCGCTACCGCTGCTGCGCTCCCCCCACTACTCCCTCCAGGCACTCTGTTTTTATCTCGTGGGTTTTTAGTGATCCCATAGCAACTAGACTCTGTGGTGCTCCCCATCGCAAACTCGTCCATGTTAGAAAGCCCAAACCCTGCCATGCTGTTTTGGTGCAAGTTTTCAATCACGCTCGCATGATAAGGAGCGACATAGCCTTCTAAAATCTTACTAGAACAAGTGATTTCCCACCCCTTAACGCTGATATTGTCTTTAATAAGGATCGGCACCCCTTTAGCGCTAGCGCCATTAAGGCTAGGGGCTTTAATATAAGCGTTCAAATCTGAAGCTCTAACCTTAGCGTCAATTTCGTTTTTAAGGGTTTCTAATTCATCTTGAGATAAAGAAAGGGCTTGTTTTAAAGTGATCATGTGTTTAGCCTTACAAAAAATTTAATGGTAGTTTAACATGCTTAGAGATAAAACGAGCTTATAAGAGCGTTTTTAAAAAGCGTTCAACCTGCTTATTTAAATCTTTCAAACTGGAGCTGTTGTCTATAACATAATCGCTCATGGCGCGTTTTTGCTCTATATCCATTTGGCAAGCTAAGCGCTGCAAAATTTCAGATTCTTTGAGTTTGTCTCGCTCTAAAAGGCGCTCAATTTGTAAAGCCCTAGGCGCATAGATTAAAACTACCTTACTCACAGGATAGCGTTTTTTACCTCCCACTTCAAAAAACAAAGGGATGTCTAAAAAATACGCTTGATGATTTTTCTCTAATTCACAGGCTTTTTTAAGCATGCATTCACGGATTAAGGGGTGCAAAAAATCCTCTAGCCATTTTAACTCATTAGAGTCTTTAAACACGATCGCGCCAAGTTTTTTTCTGTTTAAAATATCTTTTTCTAAAATATCTGATCCAAAATGTTGGGCGATTTTTAACCGATGCTCTTGCAATAATTGGTGGGCGATCTTATCCGCATCTAAAATTTTATAGCCTTGCGATTCCAATATTTTAATGGTGGTGCTTTTACCGGTGCCTATCCCCCCTGTGAGAGCGATAGCGTTTTTTAAGATCATTTTAAGATTTAATATTGTCTTTAAAGACTTCTTGTAAATTTTTAGGCAAAGCGAATGCAGCCCTGTGAATGTCTTCGTTATAATATTTCACGCTTTTTAGCGCTTCTATTTTTGGCGTCATTAGATCTTTTAAGGGGTGGGTTTTAAAAGAAGCGTAAATATAACCTTTATCGCTCAAAATCCTTAAAGGCGCTACAAAAGGCATGGCAACAGCAAAAAAGTCGCCCATGTTTTTAAGGGCGTTTTGCATGCTCACATGCTCTAATAACGGGTGTTTGGCTACCGAAATAAACACCCCATCTTCTTTAAGCATTCTTTTTAAACCATCCACTTTATGAATATCCGGCTCTTGCAAGCAAAGGATCAAATCGTATTTCTTAATGTCTAAATCTAAAAGTTGTTTAGCGTGCGTGAAATTCTTGTTGTTTTTCACTTCATGGAAATGGGGGAAAAAACTAATGAAGCTATCCAAAATCTTTTCATCCGCTTGCACAAAATCTATACGCGTGTCGTATTTAAAAAGCTGGTGGGCTAATTCCAAATCAAACCCATCCACAATCAAAACTTCTTTAAGCTCTTTCTTGGTGCAACCTCCCATATGAGCGAGCAACTCGCTTTCAATGTGCAAAAAATTCTTGAACAACAACTGGCAATTGAGCATCGCAATTTCACCAAAATCCTTAGATTTAAAAATCTCTAAGATATTATGCTCGCTCCTCACATCTAATAATTTCGCTTCTATGGTGTATTCTTTACGCAAATACGGCGTGATTTCTTGGGTGATCCACATAAACATTCCTTACTTTTTAACAATATCCATGCCTTTGAAACGCTAACATGCTACCCAAAAAAATCTAAATTGTTGTAATAAACGCCCTAACTTTGGCATTCTAAAAAAAGTTCCGTATCGCTCTTAAAGCGCTCTTTTTTAAAATCCAAATCAATACTGATGGCTTTATGCTGGCTGTCTAATTTATCGGTTGAATGCTTTTTTAACACCATTTGACACTTTGAAATCTCAATGGCGTCTAAAGCCTTATCTATCATATAAACATTATCGCTCTTTTTTTCTAACAAAAACGATTCATAAAAAGGCCTTAAACTCAAATCGCTGTCATTGGTGGTATAAACATACGAAGAAATTTTGCCCTTAAATTGCGCGATTTGCGTTTTAGTGTCATTAAAAGTGAAAGTTTGGATCTGGCGATCTTTATCGTTTTGATCTTTTAAAAAACGCTTCAAGGCTTTGGATTTGATTTCTACCAGCCATTGATCCCCTTCTTTACTCATGATAATATCTCCGTTTTTTAGGGGGTAGAAATCTTGTTGGGAATATTCAATGAGTTTTGGATTTTTGGTTTTTCTTTTAGGTTTGTAAAGGAACAAGTTTTTTGTATCGTTATTGGCATTATTAGTGTTGTTGTGAGACTCATTTGGGTATAAAGGCGGATTTTTTGTATCGTTATCGCTTGGCTCATTCAACAAAATCACAGAAGTTTCAGGGTTAAAAGAATTGTCCTCATCTTTAGTCAGTTGGAAAAAAGCACTTCTTTCCTCTATAGGCTGATACACCATGTTTTGTAAAAAAATCGTTTCGCTAAAGACTTCATAATCCGAATCCACATAGCTGGGGCGTTTAGAGCCGTCATTTTCTTGCTCTTGGGCTTTTTTTTGCAACTTAATAAACCTCTCTTGTGAGCAAGCTAAAAAGCATATTAAAATCATTATTACCACGCCTATTTTTTTGACTAAAAACAATGTCAGACCCTTATTTAAGCTTTAAATAACTATAATATTGTAATCTAATTTTGATTAAATTGAAGCGATAAAAAAGATGAATACAAGCCATAAAACTTTAAAAACCATTGCGATTTTAGGCCAACCTAATGTGGGGAAAAGCTCATTATTTAACCGCTTGGCTAGAGAAAGGATCGCTATCACTTCAGATTTTGCAGGCACTACACGAGACATTAACAAACGAAAAATCGCATTGAATGGCCATGAAGTGGAACTATTAGACACAGGAGGCATGGCCAAAGACGCTCTTTTGTCTAAAGAAATCAAAGCCCTTAATTTAAAAGCCGCTCAAATGAGCGATTTGATTTTATATGTTGTGGATGGCAAGTCTATCCCTAGCGATGAAGACATCAAGCTTTTTAGAGAGGTTTTTAAGATCAACCCTAACTGCTTTTTAGTGATCAATAAGATTGATAACGACAAAGAAAAAGAGCGAGCTTATGCGTTTTCTTCTTTTGGCATTCCAAAGAGTTTTAATATCTCCGTTTCGCACAATAGGGGCATTAGCGCATTAATTGATGCGGTATTGAACGCATTGAATTTAAACCAAATCATAGAGCAAGATCTGGATGCGGATATTTTAGAAAGCCTAGAAACCCCTAATAACGCTTTAGAAGCAACTAAAGAAGAAGAGATCATTCAAGTAGGCATCATTGGGAGGGTGAATGTGGGCAAAAGCTCGCTTTTAAACGCGCTCACGAAAAAAGAAAGGAGTCTTGTCTCTAGCGTGGCTGGTACGACCATTGACCCCATAGATGAAACCATTCTAATAGGCGATCAAAAAATCTGCTTTGTGGACACCGCTGGCATCAGGCATAGGGGTAAAATCTTAGGCATTGAAAAATACGCCTTAGATCGCACGCAAAAAGCCTTAGAAAAATCCCACATCGCGCTTTTAGTTTTAGACGTGAGCGCTCCTTTTGTGGAATTGGACGAAAAGATCAGCTCTTTAGCGGATAAACATTCTTTAGGCATCATTCTTATTTTAAACAAATGGGACATCCGCTACGCCCCCTATGAAGAGATCATGGCAACCTTAAAAAGGAAATTCCGCTTTTTAGAATACGCCCCTGTGATCACAACCAGCTGCTTAAAAGCGCGCCATATAGATGAAATCAAGCATAAAATCATAGAAGTCTATGAGTGTTTTTCCAAACGCATTCCCACAAGCTTGCTCAATAGCGTGATTTCTCAAGCCACCCAAAAACACCCCTTGCCAAGCGATGGCGGGAAATTAGTGAAAGTGTATTACGCCACGCAATTTGCCACCAAACCCCCTCAAATCTCTCTTATCATGAATCGCCCTAAAGCCTTGCATTTCAGTTACAAACGCTATTTAATTAACACTTTAAGGAAAGAATTTAATTTTTTAGGCACGCCCTTAATCCTTAACGCTAAAGATAAAAAGAGTGCTCAACAGAATTAAATTTTTTATGCATTAAACCCCCTTAAAAAAGCGTTTTTGCTTGATTTATCTTTAGGATTTGATTATAATTACCGCTCAATCAGTCAGGCTAAGCATTAAAATCGCTTGGTTTTGGCATCTATTAGAAAAGGGGTTATCCACATGAACAAAGCGGAATTTATTGATTTGGTTAAAGAAGCGGGTAAATACAACAGCAAAAGAGAAGCCGAAGAAGCGATCAACGCCTTTACTCTAGCGGTAGAAACAGCTTTAAGCAAGGGTGAGAGCGTGGAATTGATTGGTTTTGGCAAATTTGAAACCGCAGAGCAAAAAGGTAAAGAAGGTAAAGTTCCAGGAAGCGATAAAACTTATAAAACCGAAGACAAACGAGTACCTAAATTCAAACCCGGCAAAATCCTTAAACAAAAAGTTGAAGAAGGCAAGTAAGCCTGATCCCACTCGGCAAGGGGCTTATCATAGATTATAAGTTTCTTGCTTTTTTATAAAATGTCCTTGTAGCTCAGCTGGATAGAGCGTATGATTCCTAATCGTAAGGTCGTGGGTTCGAATCCCGCCAAGGACACCACTCGCACTATTTTTACTATCATAGGGATTTAAAATAGTTGTTGTTTGTGTTGTTTGTGAAAAAGGTAGTTAAAAGAAATTAAAAATTTAACCTTATCCTTAAAAAGCACTCAAAAAAATATTTTATTTCTCATCTTATTTAAAAAATATTCAAAGCATTTTTTACAATTAAAAAGATCTTTCACAAATCAAGCCATAACCTCTTAAAAAAGCGCTCTTTAAGGGTTTTTTAGTTGTGGGTTGTAGGGGAGGATTTTTCAAAATGCCCCCTATCCTATTAAGAAAATGGGTTTAAAAATCAAACTTAAAAATGGGTTTTATCATAAAAAATAAAACCTTAAAACAATAAAACAAAGCCATTAAAATCCCCTTTTTTAAAAAATTGAGTGATCCCTATTAAAAATTTAGGAGAGCCAAAAATAGATCATAATCCCCTAGATCTTAAATTAAAACCCACTAACCTTATAAGCTTAGTGAGAATATCCACATGACAAATCCATTCAAAAATGATATAATAGACTTGATGAACTCATTTTAAGGAAAATGCCCATGCGTTTGCACACTGCCTTTTTTGGTATCAATTCATTGCTTGTTGTCGCTCTTTTGATAAGCGGTTGCAGTCTCTTTAAAAAGCGTAACACTAACGCTCAGTTAATCCCCCCTTCAGCTAATGGCTTGCAAGCCCCCATTTATCCTCCAACCAATTTCACCCCCAGAAAGAGCATTCAGCCTCTCCCAAGCCCTCGCCTTGAGAATAACGATCAGCCCATTATTAGCTCTAATCCCACTAACGCTATCCCTAACACCCCTATTCTCACGCCTAATAATGTCATTGAATTGAACGCGGTGGGCATGGGCGTGGCTCCAGAATCCACCATTTCGCCCTCTCAAGCCCTAGCTTTGGCCAAGCGGGCGGCTATCGTTGATGGCTACCGCCAATTGGGTGAAAAAATGTATGGTATTAGGGTGAACGCTCAAGACACCGTCAAAGACATGGTTTTACAAAATTCCGTGATTAAAACCAGAGTCAATGCTCTCATTCGTAACGCTGAAATCACTGAGACCATCTATAAAGACGGCTTGTGTCAAGTGAGCATGGAGCTTAAATTAGACGGCAGGATTTGGTATCGTATTTTGAGCGGAGCGAGAGGATAAACCCTCTTACTCTTAATCATGCGGTATTTTAGAAGTGCTTTTTTATTATTTTTCATGACGCTTTTTTTTGTCTCTTGCTCCAAGCACCCTTTTTCTAAGCAAACCCCCAAAACTAGGGAGCAAATCAGACAAGAAGAAGCCAATAAAAAAAGAGAAGAGACTTTGAATGCCTTGCGCCAATTCAGGCTCATTTATATTAACACGCCGGTTTTTCGCTTTTATGATTACGGCACGATTAAAACCGATAAAGACCATAATATTGAAGTAACCCTTTATAAGCTCAGCCAAAGAGTGGGTGATATTTATATGACTAAACGGAACATTTGTTTTAGCCAAAAATGTTCGGCTAAATGGATTGCTGCAAGGGATTTGTTTGGTAAGGTGAGCTATGGGGATTTGTTTGATGACATTGTTTTAGGGAGGGATATTTTTAAAGGCTTAGGAAAACGCCACCTAACCCCTGAATACGTGATCCAAAGGTTTCAAAAAAGCGGGGAAATTATCCTTTATGAAAGAAAAAATGGCCTGATTTCTTTCCAGAATTTGACGCAAAAAATTGCTATTAGGATTGAGCCCTATGAGCCTTCTTTACAAGATTTAGAAGATAATGAAAACGCTGATAGCGAGCTTCAATGAAAAACTTTTCCCCACTTTATTATTTTAAAAAGCTCAAAAAACGCCATTTAATCGCTCTGAGCCTGCCTTTGCTTTCTTATGCCAATGGCTTTAAGATCCAAGAACAAAGCCTAAATGGCACGGCTTTAGGCTCGGCGTATGTCGCTGGGGCTAGGGGTGCTGACGCTTCCTTTTACAACCCGGCTAACATGGGCTTTACTAACGATTGGGGTGAAAACAGAAGCGAATTTGAAATGACCACCACCGTGATCAATATCCCGGCCTTTAGCTTTAAAGTCCCTACGACTAATCAAGGCTTGTATTCGGTTACGAGTTTAGAAATTGATAAAAGCCAACAAAATATTTTAGGTATCATCAACACTATAGGGCTTGGCAATATCCTTAAAGCGCTTGGCAATACGGCCGCTACCAATGGCTTATCACAAGCAATCAATCGTGTTCAAGGGCTTATGAATCTAACCAATCAAAAAGTCGTAACCCTCGCTTCAAATCCTGATTCTCAAATCGTGAATGGCTGGACGGGCACGACTAATTTTGTTTTACCCAAATTCTTTTATAAAACGCGCACGCATAACGGCTTCACTTTTGGGGGGAGTTTCACCGCTCCTAGCGGACTAGGCATGAAATGGAATGGTAAGGGGGGGGAATTTTTGCATGATGTGTTTATCATGATGGTAGAGCTTGCCCCTAGCATGAGCTATACTGTTAATAAGCGCTTTTCTGTGGGCGTGGGCTTAAGAGGGCTTTATGCGACCGGGAGCTTTAATAACACCGTTTATGTGCCTTTAGAGGGTGCTTCGGTTTTGAGCGCGGAGCAAATTTTAAATTTACCCAACAATGTTTTTGCCGATCAAGTGCCAAGTAACATGATGACTTTATTAGGCAATATTGGCTACCAACCAGCGCTTAATTGCCAAAAAGCCGGTGGGGATATGAGCGATCAAAGCTGTCAAGAGTTTTATAACGGCTTGAAAAAAATCATGGGTTATAGCGGTTTAATCAAAGCGAGCGCGAATCTTTACGGCACGACTCAAGTCGTGCAAAAATCTAACGGACAAGGCGTATCGGGGGGCTATAGAGTGGGTTCGAGTTTGCGTGTGTTTGATCATGGCATGTTTTCTGTGGTGTATAATTCTTCAGTTACCTTTAACATGAAAGGCGGTTTAGTGGCTATCACAGAGCTTGGCCCTTCTTTAGGGAGCGTTTTGACTAAAGGCAGCTTGAATATCAATGTTTCACTCCCCCAAACCCTAAGCCTAGCCTACGCCCACCAATTTTTTAAAGACCATTTAAGAATAGAGGGGGTGTTTGAGCGCACTTTTTGGAGTCAAGGGAATAAATTTTTAGTAACCCCTGATTTTGCGAACGCTACCTACAAGGGCTTGAGCGGAACAGTGGCTTCACTAGACTCTGAAACGCTTAAAAAAATGGTAGGCTTAGCGAATTTTAAAAGCGTGATGAACATGGGGGCTGGCTGGAGGGATACTAACACCTTTAGATTAGGGGTAACTTACATGGGTAAAAGCTTGCGTTTGATGGGTGCTATTGATTATGACCAAGCCCCAAGCCCTCAAGATGCGATAGGTATCCCAGATTCTAATGGCTATACCGTGGCTTTTGGGACGAAATACAATTTTAGAGGTTTTGATTTGGGCGTAGCGGGGAGTTTCACTTTTAAAAGCAACCGCTCTAGTTTGTATCAATCCCCAAGTATTGGGCAATTGAGAATCTTTAGCGCTTCTTTAGGCTATCGCTGGTAAAACATGCCAAATCATCAAAACATGCTAGACAACCAAACGATTTTAATCACCGGTGGCACTGGGAGTTTTGGCAAACGCTTTGTTCGTAAGGTCTTAGACACCACCAACGCTAAAAAAATCATTGTTTATAGCCGAGATGAATTGAAACAAAGCGAAATGGCCATGGAATTTAATGATCCCAGGATGCGTTTTTTTATCGGCGATGTCAGGGATTTAGAGCGCTTGAATTACGCTTTAGAGGGCGTGGATATTTGTATCCATGCAGCCGCGCTCAAGCATGTGCCTATCGCTGAATACAACCCCCTAGAATGCATTAAAACCAATATCATGGGAGCGAGCAACGTGATTAACGCATGTTTAAAAAACGCAATCAGCCAGGTTATCGCCCTAAGCACCGATAAAGCCGCTAACCCCATTAACCTCTACGGCGCAACGAAATTGTGCAGCGACAAGCTCTTTGTGAGCGCGAATAATTTTAAAGGCTCTTCTCAAACGCAATTTGGCGTGGTGCGTTATGGTAATGTGGTGGGGAGTCGTGGGAGCGTGGTGCCGTTTTTTAAGAAATTAGTCCAAAACAAAGCGAGTGAAATCCCCATTACCGACACTCGCATGACACGATTTTGGATCACCTTAGATGAGGGGGTTTCTTTTGTGCTTAAAAGCTTGAAAAGAATGCATGGGGGTGAAATTTTTGTGCCTAAAATCCCTAGCATGAAAATGACTGATCTCGCTAAAGCCCTAGCCCCCAATATTCCTACTAAAATCATAGGGATTCGCCCGGGCGAAAAACTCCATGAAGTGATGATCCCTAAAGATGAAAGCCATTTGGCCCTAGAATTTGAAGACTTTTTTATTATTCAGCCCACCATAAGCTTCCAAACGCCTAAAGATTACACGCTCACCAAACTCCACGAAAAAGGCCAAAAAGTCGCCCCTGATTTTGAATACAGTAGCCACAATAATAACCAATGGCTAGAGCCTGATGATTTGTTAAAATTACTATGAATTTTTTAGAAGATTTGTTTTACCCCTTAAGGTTATTAGAAAACAAGCGCGTTTTATTGCTCGTGAGCGGCTCTATTGCGGCGTATAAATCCCTAGAATTAGTGCGTTTGTTGTTTAAAAGTGGGGCCAGTGTTCAAGTGGTGATGAGCAAGGCCGCAAAAAAATTCATCAAGCCCTTAAGCTTTGAAGCTTTGAGCCACCATAAAGTCTTGCATGATCATAATGAAAAATGGTATTACAACCACCAAAACGCCTTGCACCATAACCACATCGCATGTGCTGCTAATACTGATTTACTCATCTTTGCCCCTTTAAGCGCTAACAGCTTGTCTAAAATCGCTCACGCTTTAGCGGATAATACCATCAGCACGACTTTTTTAGCTTGCGCTTCCCCTAAAATCCTAGCCCCCAGCATGAACACTAACATGCTTCATTCCCCTATCATTCAAAGCCATTTAAAACGCTTGAAAGATTCCAATCATATTGTTTTAGACACGCAAAACGCCCTTTTAGCATGCGACACTAAAGGCGATGGGGCAATGGCTGAGCCTTTAGAAATCCTTTTTAAAGCCACCCAAACGCTCTTAAAAGACGCTTATTTTGAAAACAGAGAAGTCATAGTCATGGGTGGCGCGAGCGTGGAAAAGATTGATAGCGTTAGAGTCATTAGCAATCTTTCTAGCGGGATTCAAGCGAGCGCGTTAGCCCTAGCGTTATATTTTAAGGGAGCGAAAGTGACTTTGATTGCATCAAGATTCCCCACCCCTTTGCCTAAAGAAATCACAAGCGTTTTAGTTAGCGACACCGCTTCTTATGAAAACGCCCTAAATAACGCCGCTAAAAACCTGCAAAAGCATGCCTTAAAACCCCTACTCTTCAATTTAGCCGCCATTAGCGATTATTTGCCTAAAATTTCTTTTAACCATAAGCTTAAAAAAAGCGAAATCGGTGAAACCCTAAACGTTGAATGCGTTCAAAATAAGGATCTACTGGCTTCTGTCAATCCCAATCAATTCGTTAAAATCGGCTTTAAAGCTGAAGACGATCAACAAAACGCTATCAAAAACGCTCAAAATCTTTTAAAACCTTTTCAAGATAACGGCAAGGATTGCTCTGTGGTTGCTTTGAATCTCATTAAAGATTCACGCCCCTTTGGCTCATTAGAGAATGAATTGTGGCTTTTTAGCCATAAAAAAACCCAGAAAATCCCTTCTATGAATAAATTAGAAGCGAGTTTTAAAATCCTTGATTTTATCAAAGACAACGCCCTTTAATGTTAGAAGCCCTAAACGCCCTAAACCAGCTTAACGCCCTTCATTCCAAAAACGCCTCGCACCATTTTAACGCCACTTTACCCATTCTTTTAAAGGTTTTGGAAAAACAAGATAAAGATCTTTTTCTTTTGCAAGTGGGTAATAAAATTATCCCCACCAAAAGCGAACAGGAATTGAAAATCAATCAGCCTTATTTTGCGACCATGCAAAAAAATCAGCTGGGCGATATTGTGCTTAAAAATTTAGTGCCTGCCCCAAAAATCTTAGACGCATTAGACGATTTGCCCGCTATTGAAATGAAGAAAATCAAAGAAATATTGAGCACTAAAGACAATACCCCTTTAAAAGAATACAAAGAGTTTTTGAGCGAAAAATTAGTCCATGCTAAAAATTCGCAAGAGTTTTTGAATACGGCCAACATGCTTTTGAGCTTGCAATCGCAGGTTTTAAGCTTCGTGGTTGAAAACGAACGCAAAAAAGCTTTTTTACAGATGAAAGCCAAAAAACAAAGCGTTGATTTTTACGCTCTGTATCCTAACTTGGGCGAAATTGGCGGCGTTATTTACTTGAAAGAAAAAGAAAAACAGCTTTTTTTAAAAACCACCCTCCAAAGGACTAAAGAGGTTTTAAAAGAGGCTCAAAACACCCTTTTAGGCTTTTCTTTTGTGGAAATCGTGTGCGAAAAAACCCCCATGCTTTTTGCCTTTGAAGAGCGTTTATTAGACACGATAGGGTAGAAAAATTTTCATTGTGGGATTTTAGAATCCCTCACGCATTGTTTAAAAGTTTTTCAACCGCTAAGGCTTTATCTTTGGCTTGCGTGATCGCGCTAATGACTGCGATACCCCCATATTCGCGCAATTTTGAAGCGTTATGCATCGTGATGCCCCCAATCGCTATGAGGGGTTTTTTCACCCCGCTATCGTGTATTTTTTTTAAAAGATTGACGCCTACAACTTCTCTAGCGTCTTTTTTAGATGGTGTGGGGAAAATAGGGCCTACCCCTAAATAGGCTACGGCGTCTAAATGGCGCGCTTTTAGGGCTTGCTCTAAAGTATTGACGCTCAAACCGATAAAAAGGCGCTTTTGGCATAAAGTTACTACCTCTTCTATAGCCATGTCCTCTTGCCCCACATGCACGCCATCAGCCTTTAATTCTAGCGTGAGTCGCACCTCGTCATTGACAATAAAAGGCGCGCCGTATTTTTTGCATAATTTTTGACACTCTAGGGCTAATTGTTTGATTTGAGTAGGATCTTGTAAGGCTAAATCGCCTTTTTGGCGGAATTGAAACGCTGTGATTTTGGATTCTAAAGCCAATTCTAAAGTCTCTAAAAGCGCGTTTATCCTATCGTTTTTGCCGCCCTTTATGTGGTAGAAGTCTTGCGAGCCGGCCACAAACATGAGTTTCAAACAATTCGCATCAAACATGCTTTTTGATGCTCCACAAATTCAAAGGCCCATGCCCATGCCCAATGTTTAAGGGGTTTTGAATGATGGTAGTTAAAAGCTCTTTAGCCTTTGTGATAGCGTTTTTTAAATCCAGTCCTTGAGCGAGTAAGCCCACAATCAAGCTAGACAGAACACAACCCGTACCATGCGTGTTTTTGGTGTTAAAGCGCTTGGCGTTTAAGATAAATTCAATATCTTCTAAAAATACCCAATCGTTGCTAAACTCCCCTTGAAAACGCTCTGTATGCCCCCCTTTAATCACAGCGTTTTTAACGCCTAAATCCCTTAAAATGCCCATCGCTTTTGAAGCGCTTTTATCGTCTCGCACTTGAACGCCTGTGAGCGCATAAACTTCAGGGAGGTTAGGGGTTAGTAAATTGGTTTTAGGTAAAAGGCGTTTTTTTAAGCTTAAAATCGCCTCTTCTTCTAAAAGCAAAGCCCCATTCTTTGCCACCATGACCGGATCTAAAACGCACAACCCAAAATCACAAGTTTCTAAAGTGTCAGCCACGCATTCAATGATTTTAGCGTTGCATAACGCCCCCATTTTGAACGCTTTGATAGAAAAATCATCTCTAATGGCTAGGATTTGCGCTTTCACGCTCTCTACACTCAACGGATACACCCCATGCACGCCCTGTGTGTTTTGCGCGGTGATACAAGTGATCACGCTTGTCCCAAACACGCCCAAAGTTTGGAACGCTTTCAAATCGGCCTGTATCCCAGCGCCCCCACCGCTATCGCTACCAGCAATGCTTAAAACTTGCGGATAAACTTTCACAATACTTCCTTAATAAGGCTATTTTCTAACTTCATGGGCAAGCTTAGAGCGTCTAAAAAATAAAACAAGAACGAACCATTGGAGCCGTTATTTTCTAACGCTTTTTTTTGTGCACTAAAAGCGGCTTGTTTATAGAAAGCGCAAAGTTGCGCCATAGAATCTAAGGGGTCTTTTTTCAAACTCAAAAAACTCGCGCACGCTGCGGCATGCAAACACCCAGCCCCAGTAATCACAGCCAAATACTCGCTCCCCCCACTGATGCTAAAAACTTTTTTCCCATCGCTCACATAATCTATTTTACCCGTCATTACCGCTATCACAGAATATTTTTGAGCCGCTCGTTTGACAATTTCTACAGGCGTAGCGGAATGCTTGGAATCTAACCCCTTACTTTCGCAAGAAATACCCACTAAAGAGCCTAATTCGGCGGCATTGCCCCTAAGCGCGCTAACCCCTTCGCTTTCTAAAAGCTCTAAGCTTGTGTCATAGCGCAAAGCGCTCGCTGAACACCCCACAGGATCCAACACGATGGGTTTGTTCAAAGCCTTGTAATGCTTGATAGCCTCTTTAGTGCATAAAATAGTGCGATCATTAAGGGTGCCAATATTAATAGCGAGCGCGTCAGAAATTTTTGCTAAATCGGACATTTCAGCAATCGCATCGCTCATTAAAGGCGATGCCCCTAAGGCTAACAAACCATTAGCCACAAATTGCGCCGCCACATAATTGGTGATATTATGCACTAAAGGGCGTTTTTGGCGTAATTCTTTCAACATAACAAGCCTCCTTAAAATTTCTTTTATTTTACAAAAAATCCATTAAACGGCGCTGTTTTTGAAATTTAATACAAAAGCGTTCATGAACTATTTTTCATTAACCTCATCTTTTTTAACCCCATTTTTCTTAAATATAGCGCTAGTGAGATCACAAAAGCGGTGGAAAAAGCGAGAAAGGCTTGCAGCGACTTTTTCTTTCACCTCTTGATAGCGCGAATTTTTGTCAAACCTGGAGGGTTTTTCTTCAATGATTTCAGGGAATTTTGTCCCGCTGAAATTGATTTCACCCCCACTAAAGGCATGCTGCATGAACGAATAGGCTTTTTCTTCATTCAAGCGGTTTTTTTCTATGATATCTTGGAATTCCTCTTCTCTTTTTTGGTGGATATAGTTTTGAAAATACGCATGGACTTCTTCATCTTTGTTGTATTTGTCAATGAAACCCATGATCAAATCTTTTTTATTCCTTAATTCTATGCTGGAGTTAAGGATCGGCTCTATTTTGGTTTTAACGCCTTGGATTTCCACCCCATGCTCTTTAGCGAACTCTTCAATCAAGTTTAAAATATAGTCAATATTGACTTCCACTTGCTTGATGAGTTCAATTTCAAAAATCAAATCATCATTAATCTCTTCTTTATCCTTCCCTTTTTCTGGCCTCATTGCATCGTAAAAATCAAGGTATTTGCTTTGATAGTCTTGAAAATCCCTTGGATTGATGTAATCGTCTTTTTTGAAATTTTCAAAGCTGTTTAAAATATTTTCTAATTTCAAAATCTTGCCAAAAAGCTTAATGAAATCCTTTTTCTGGCTTTCTGAAATGATTGGCTCTTTTAGGGGAAACTCCGTTAAAAGCCTTCCAATCAAACCCTCATAGCCCTCGTATTCTTTATTATTATCTGTGTAGCCTTTCAAATAATCTTCATATTTCCTTAATAGCGCAACAGATTGAGCGTCCTTATTGCCAAAAAGCATGAGCGCGTCATTCAAATCCTGCTCCAAATCCCTAAAACACACGATATTCCCATGCGTTTTAACGCTATCTAAAATGCGGTTTGCGCGTGAAAAAGCCTGAATTAGCCCATGGTATTTCAAGTTTTTATCCACCCAAAGGGTGTTAAGCCTTGTAGCGTCAAACCCGGTCAAAAACATATTAACCACCATTAAAAGATCGATTTTACGCTCTTTCATTTTTTGAGAAAGATCCTTATAATAACTTTGGAATTTTTGATCCGAAGTGTCAAAAGAAGTTTTAAACATCCCGTTATAATCCGCAATCGCGCCCTCTAAAAAATCCCTTGAGCTTTTGTCTAGCCCGGCAGTGCTTTCATTGTTTTCGTCTTCTAGCGCTTCAATTTCTTCATTAGCGCTATAACTGAAAATGGTAGCGATTTTAAGGTCGTGTTTTTCTTCTTTAAAGGCTTGGTAGTATTTTTTCAGCGCTTCTATGCTAGAGCATGCCAGAATGGAATTGAATTTTTTATTTTTAGTGGCTTGATTGAAACGCTCTAAAATGCATTTAGTAGTTTCTTTGATCCTCCTACTATCTAAAAGCGCATTTTTTTCATCAACCGCTCTAACCTCTTTATCCTTAATACCCTCTTTAGCTTTAATGGTGTTGTGGTATTCCACCCTAAAGGGCAAAACATTTTTATCCCTGATCGCATCAATAATGGTGTATTGGTGGAGGCATTTCCCAAACTTTTGCTCTGTCGTGCCTAAAGGGTTGTTTTTATCGCAATTAGCTGCAAAAATGGGCGTGCCAGTGAAGCCAAAAAGGTGGTATTTTTTAAACGCTTTAGTGATCGCTTGATGCATGGAGCCTAACTGACTCCTGTGGCATTCATCAAAAATCATCACCACTTCTTCATTAAAAATCGCATGCCCTTTAAGGTGGGCTTTAACGAATTTGTCTAATTTTTGGATCGTGGTGATAATGATTTTAGCGCTAGGGTTTTCAAGCTGTTCTTTTAGAATCTTGGTGCTTGTGTTGGAATTAGCGCAATCTTTTTGGAATTTATCGTATTCTTTCATGGTTTGATAGTCCAAATCCTTCCTGTCCACCACAAACAAAACCTTTGAAACGCCTTCTAATTCTTTAGCTAAAGCCGCGCTTTTAAAGCTCGTTAAGGTTTTACCGCTCCCTGTCGTGTGCCAGATATAGCCTGCGCTTTGGCTTTTCTTATAAGTTTTACTATCATGCGCGGCTTTGATTTTTTCCAAAATCCTTTCGGCCGCCACGATTTGATAAGGCCGCATCACCAATAAAACCTCTTCACTTGTGAAAACGCAATAGCGCGTTAAAATATTCAAAAGGCTGCGCTTCGCAAAAAACGACTTGGCAAAATCCATTAAATCCTCAATATTATTATTCTTGCTATCCGCCCAATAATTCGTGAATTCAAAAGTATCGGCTTTGTTGTTTTTTTCCATTTGGGCTATTCTGGTGGTGTTTGAATAGTATTTACTACTCGTGCCGTTACTGATGACAAAAATCTGCACGAACTCAAAAAGCCCGTCTTCAGCGCTAAAACTATCCCTTTTATAGCGCTTGATCTGATTGAACGCCTCTCTGATCGCCACGCCTCTTTTTTTCAATTCCACATGCACTAAAGGCAAGCCATTCACAAGGACACTCACATCATAGCGGTTCTCATATTTCCCCCCTTTATTGCTGTATTGGTGGATCACTTGCAAGGCGTTTCTATGGATATTTTTCTTATCAATGATTTTAATGTTTTTGGTTTTCCCGTTCTCAAGGGTTAAATTAAAAATCGGATCTTCTTGGATCTTTCTTGTTTTAGCCTTATAATCCTCGTTTTTATTAGCGATAAATTGAGAATAAAGAGTGTCCCATTCTTTGGGCGTGAAATAATGATCGTTAAGCTTTTCTAACTGCTCTTTTAAATTGTCTTTTAATTCCTTTTCGTTGTGGATTTTTTTAAATTCATAGCCTTGTTTTTCTAAAAGCACGATAAACGCCCTTTCTAGCTCTGCTTCGCTCTCATAAGCGCTTTTCCTTTCACTATCGCTATGAAATTCCGCTACTACCGTGCTTTCATTGCTTTCTGCGATGGTTTCGTAATTCATGTTATTCCTTTTAAAAAATATTTCAAATTCATTTTATAAGAAAAATATTTCAAATTCATTTTATAAGGGGATAGGGGGGTATTTTGAAATAATTCTCCCCCTACAACCCCCCTTAAGATCCCCCTAAAAGACCGCTTTTTTAGAAAATATCACTTGCTACCGCAAGCTCTTTGTTATTTAGTGGGGTTAGGGGTTTGAAGGTCAGTAGTTTTTCTCGGTAATATTCGTATTGTTTTTTTCGGGCTTTGATTTCAGCGGGGATACCGGCTAATAAATCGGTGGTTAAAAGTGAAAATTGATCCAAAATCTTAACAATCTCTTGTTGGATCTCTAGGGGTGGGATGGGGATGGTTAAAGCTTCAATATCTGCTTTATTGAGTGCGGGGATACCGGCACCAAATTGAGATTTCATAAGAATGGTTTGAGAATTTTTTAAAAAATAATATAGAAATTTATAATTGAGTTTTTCTAAATTCAATTCAATCGTATAACAATGAGCGCCCGCCCAAAATTTTGAAGTCATGTAATTTACATAACCGGCAGAAGCACCGCCCTGACTTATAATAATCTTTGGATAATCTGTATTATATTCATTCCAATACCCAGAAGCATAAATTCCACCATTCATAACAGGATATTTTCCATAATCCAAAAGAAGTTCTTTATTAAGTTGTTTTCCTTTAAGAATATTGATTACCTCCCCCAACTTCCTAAACTCCACCCCCTTAGGCGCTAGAGTGTGGAGTAAGGTTTTTAGGCGTTTGGGGTAGGGTTTTTGCGCTAATCTTTCTTTGGCGTCTTTATGGCTTTGGTTAATGTCGTTAAAGTCTAAAAGCATGTTTTGGTAATACTGGTATTGCTTTTTTCGCGCGTTTAATTCTGTGTTTAATTCTGTGTTTAATTCTGTGAAAGCGTCCAAAATCGTAACGATCTCTTGCTGGATCTCTAGGGGTGGGATGGGGATTAAAAAATTTTGTAATATGTTTGCATTCAAGTTATTTATTGTTGTTGTATTCAAAGATTTTTCTAAATATTGTTTAAAAATATTACTTGTAAAAATATGATACACAAAGCGACTATTTACCTCACGAATTCTAATCACTCCCATAAAGCCACCAAAAACATAATCAAAATCCGTATTAATAAAAGCCACTTTTCCTATATGTTCGCTACTTCCACTCCCAGCACAAATCAAAATATCGTTTTTTTTAAGGTATTGCTCTTTTCTAATTTTTACATTTTTATTGATAACCTTAATGTCTTCAAAATTTAAATGATTTGATAGCGTTATGTTATTTGCTCGCAATACTTTAATTCCACATTCTAGGTTATTGATTTCTTGATTTTTTTTATAAGTAACGCCTCTTATATATTCCCCAATATCCCCCAACTTCCTAAACCCCACCCCCTTAGGCGCTAGAGTGTGGAGTAATCGCTCTATTTTATGCATTTGGCCCCCTTAAGCTTCTAGCTCTTTAATAATAAGATCAAGGCGGTTTCTTAAAGCGCTCTGTTTTTTTACGATTTGAGCAATCTCAATATTAAGCGCCTTAATGTCAATGATTTCTTTCGTGTCTTCTTGCTCCACGTAGCGGTTCACGGATAGGTTGTAATCGTTTTCTTGGATTTTCTCAATATTAGCTAGAGCACAAAAATGCTTGATGGCTTTCCTTTCAATATAAGTTTGCAAAATCTTTTCTCGGTTATGCGCTTTGAGCTTGTTTTTCTTGCCCTCTTTGACAAATTCCTTACTCGCATCAATAAAAAGCGTGGTGTCGTCTTTTTTGTTTTTCTTAAGCACTAAAATGCAAGTGGCGATATTCGTTCCAAAAAAGAGGTTTTCCGGTAAAGCGATCACGCAGTCAATGAAATTTTCTTTCACTAAATACTCTCTGATTTTCTTTTCGGCACCGCCTCTATAAAGCACCCCGGGAAATTCCACGATCGCAGCAGCACCACTATTGGATAAATAAGAAAGCATGTGCATGGTGAAGGCGAGATCGGCGGCGTTTTTGGGCGCTAGCGCACCGGCTTTGCTAAAACGCTCATCGTTCATTAAAAGGGGGTTGTTATCGCCTATCCATTTAGTGGAATAGGGAGGGTTGGAAACGATCGCATCAAAAGGCTCATCGTCTTCATGCTTTGGGTCTAAAAGCGTGTCCCCTAGCGCTATGTGGAATTTAGAATAATTGATGTCATGCAAAAACATGTTGATACGGCAGAGGTTGTAAGTGGTCAAATTAATTTCTTGCCCAAAATACCCTTTTGAGATGTTTTTATCGCCTAGCACTTTAGAAAATTGTAAGAGTAAGCTTCCGCTCCCACAGCATGGGTCATAAACTTTATTGACGCTCTCTTGGTTGTGCAAGGTGATTTTAGCGAGCAGTTCGCTCACTTCTTGGGGGGTGAAAAATTCCCCTCCGCTTTTGCCGGCATTGCTCGCATACATGGCCATTAAATATTCATAAGCGTCGCCAAAAACATCGATCCCGCTTTGTTGGTAATCGCCTAATTGCATGCCTCCTATGGCTTGGAGGATTTTAGTCAATTTTTCCACCCTTTTTGAATGAGAGCTCCCTAATTTGTTGCTATTGACGTCTAAATCCGCAAACAAGCCTTTGACGTTTTCTTCTGATGGAGTGCCAAGGCTGGATTTTTCTATTTCGGTGAAAATATTTTGTAGGGTTACATTGAGATCTTCGTTATGGGGCGCGTTTTTTAACACATTACAAAATAAAGCGCTTGGCGGGATGAAAAAGCCTTTTTCTTGAATGGTTGATTCTCTTACGATTTCAGCCTCTTCATCGCTTAATGAAGCGTAATCAAAGTTAGGATCAATCTTTCGCTCGTATTCATTGTGGTGATTAGCCATGTTTTCTGAAATGTAGCGGTAAAAAAGAATGCCTAAAACGTATTGCTTGAAATCCCAGCCATCCACTGAGCCTCTCAATTCGTTCGCCACTTTCCAAATGGTGTTGTGCAATTCGTTGCGCTCTAATGAAGAAGATTCATTCGCTTGAGTGTTTTTGTTTTCCATGATATAAGCCCCTTTTTTGTGTTTTTTTGATTGGCGGTTTTTAAAAATTTAAGGTTTTATTTTAATCAAATACCGATAACTAAAACCTTAAATAATACTAACCCATTCTTTAGGATAACCCGATTTTATTGTAAGATTCTTTCATTATAAAATATTGAGATTTAACAGAATGATAAGGATAACTTTTGAATTTACTTTCGTTATTTGCTGGAGCTGGAGGGCTGGATTTAGGCTTTGAGAAAGCAGGGTTTAAAATAGTAGTTGCCAATGAATATGATAAAAATATCACACCTACTTACAGACTAAACCATAAGAATACACAACTACTAGAAAAAGACATTAAAAATTTGCAAACCAGTGAGATTAACTTTTCTGTTGATGGGATTATTGGCGGTCCGCCATGCCAGAGTTGGTCAGAAGCTGGGAATTTAAAAGGTATTGATGATGCTAGAGGGCAGTTATTTTATGAATATTTGCGCCTTTTAAAAGAGCTTAAGCCTAAATTTTTTTTAGCTGAAAATGTAAGGGGCATGCTCGCTCAACGCCACGAAACGAGTGTAAAAAATATCCTTAACGCTTTTAAAGAGTGCGGTTATGAAGTCAATACGCATTTAGTGAATGCTAAAGATTATGGAGTCGCGCAAGAAAGGCTTAGGGTTTTTTATATTGGTTTTAGGAAAGATTTAAAAATCAATTACACTTTTCCTAAAGGTTCAACGCATTTAAAAAAACTCACTTTAAAAGATGTTATTTGGGATCTAAAAGATAGCGTGGTGTGCGCTTTAGCCAAAAACAAACATAACCCTAAGGCTATTAATAATCATGAATATTTTATTGGTTCTTATTCGCCGATCTTTATGAGCAGGAATCGTGTAAAAAATTGGGACGAACAAGCCTTTACGATACAAGCATCAGGAAGGCAATGCCAACTACACCCACAAGCACCTAAAATGGCTAAATTTGGTAAAAATGATTGCAGATTTATAGAAAATTACCAACATTTATACCGCCGTTTGAGCGTGCGAGAGTGCGCGAGGATTCAAGGTTTTGATGATGATTTTTATTTCGTTTATGAAAATCTTAACGACGCTTATAAAATGATAGGTAATGCTGTGCCTGTGAGTTTAGCTAAAGAAATTGCTGTAAGTATTTATAAGGTGTTATATTGAGCGATAAGAGCAATAATCAAGGTAGGGCGTATGAATACGCATGGTTTTCAGCTTTAGAGCAAAAATTAAGCGTTTTTAAAAAGGTTATAGTGGATAAACAAAATGGTTTTAATGCATGTTATAGAGCTTATGAAAGTTTAGAAAAATCCTTACAAGAGCGTTATTTAGAAAGCGCTAAACAAGGTGTATTGCTTTTATTAGATTGTGAGCCATTATTAAGTGAAGTCATAGGGAGTTCGCAAAACGAAATCACACTATCATTGCAAAAAGACAAACTTGGTGAAATAGGTGATGTCCGGGATATTTTAATTTATTTTGATAGATTTTGCATAGGATTAAGTATTAAACACAACCATGATGCCGTAAAGCATTCTAGGCTTTCTAAAGATTTGGATTTTGGAAAAAAATGGCTAGGTGTTGGAGTGTCTCAACATTACAAAGACACTATAAAACCACTCTTTGAAAGACTGGAAAACGCTAAAAAAGAAAGCATGCTATGGAGGGATTTCCCTAATAAAGAACAAGAAATTTATGCCCCATTATTACAAGCTTTTAAAAAAGAGGTTTTAAGAATTGATGAAAATGAGAAAAATAAAGTCCCACAAAAAATGGTGGAGTATTTGCTAGGCAAATACGATTTTTACAAAGCGATTTTATTAGAAAGAGAACAAAAAACTAAATTAGAGGCATACCATTTTAATAACACTCTTAATCGCAGCGTGAAAAATAAACCTAAAAGAATTATCCCTTTAAGCAAATTACCTACTAGAATGATTTATTTTGATTTCAAACCTAAAAGTCTCAATACATTAGAGTTAATTTTAAATGAAGGGTGGTCATTTTCATTACGAATCCATAATGCAAGCTCTAGGGTAGAACCAAGCTTGAAATTTGATATAAAATTGCTTTCAATTCCTGTGAGTGTCGCAGTTTTTATAGTAGGGTTTTAGACAAACAAAAAAGCTTTATTCTCATCAAATATCAATAATCAAAGCCTTATTGTTATTTTTTAAAAAATGGGATTTTGGTTATTTTATCGTTTTGTCATAAAACTTATTTTTTAATCAAATAAGCTATAATCCCATTTTTCAAAAGACATTTTTAAAAGGGGTTTGAATGGTATTTGACAGAACGATCAGCGTGAGAGAGAAAAAAGCGGCTAAAACGCTTGGGATTATTGGGGTGGTCTTTTTTATTTTGTTTGGCATTGTGATAAGTGGGGTGGCTTTGCACCAAGAGTGGGTGCAACAATTGGATTTGTTTTTTATAGATTTGATCCGCAACCCTGCCCCCATTCAAGGGAGTGCGTGGCTTTCTTTCGTGTTTTTTAGCACCTGGTTTGCGCAAAGCAAGCTCACCACTCCTATAGCCTTACTCATTGGCTTGTGGTTTGGGTTTCAAAAACGCATCGCTTTGGGGGTGTGGTTTTTCTTTAGCATCTTATTGGGTGAATTCACCTTAAAATCCCTTAAGCTTTTAGTGGCGCGCCCACGGCCTGTAACCAATGGCGAATTGGTTTTTGCGCATGGCTTTAGTTTCCCTAGCGGGCATGCTTTAGCTTCAGCGCTTTTTTACGGCTCTTTGGCGTTGTTGTTATGCTATTCTAACGCAAACAATCGCACCAAAACTATCGGCGCTATCATTTTACTTTTTTGGATTGTTTTAATGTCGTATGATAGGGTTTATTTGGGGGTGCATTACCCTAGCGATGTTTTAGGAGGGTTTTTATTAGGGATTGCTTGGTCGTGTTGCTCTTTAGCGCTTTATTTAGGGTTTTTGAAACGCCCTTATAATCAATAAAGGCTTTATTTAACCAAACACTGACAACTAAAATTTTTAGAATTCTATTTTTTGATAAAACTCATTCTCTTAAGGGGATAGGGGGTATTTTGCGATAATACCCCCTTAACCCCCTTAAGAAACCCCC